>CAVCUM010000007.1:0-73904 GCA_963605385.1 Lachnospiraceae bacterium | reverse complement strand
ACAAGCGACAATCTTTATTTCATTGCGACAGAGGGCGAGAGCCTCGAGTGGCTTGAGAAGCTCTCTGAAAGCTATGGAAGAAATATAGCACTTAGTGAATCTGACAAACAAGAGAGCTTAAGAGAAAAATTAGTGGTATACAAAATCGAGGATGTCAGGTAAATATGCGAGATTGTAAGCGCAAAAAAGGCATCTGAGTGTAACAGATGCCTTGAAAAGTTATATGTACGACAAAAATTGTGTTGGTGAATTTTAAAGGAATTTTAAACTCAATTGATACCGAAGTGTTCTTTCCTACGCATTCTTACACTTCTTTGCCTGACTGTGTATCTCCGGGTCCTCGTAGCGATCCATGAAGTCGGCACCGAGGGAGACTTTCTCATCGGCAAAGTTGATGCCGCCCATGTTGGTGAATACGCCGACCACTTTCTTAAAGTGTGCATCATCAAAGAAATTTAGAATTTCCATCGGAACGGTCTTCTTAAACTGAGGAACATTCGGAAATTCCTTTTCATAGTCAAGTTCGTCACGCGGATGAGGCTTGAAGAATACATTGCCTTCCTGGGAATATTCTTCATAAAGGTCTGTGAAAATTCTCTTCCTCGTGGCAAGGTCACAAAGCGGATCGGTAAGGATCAGTATATTGTCTTTAGACTTATCAAGTGAAGCGATACGCTTTTTTAAATCGTCCAAATTGTCTACAAAGGCTCTTAAGAGGATATCCTTGTCCTCACGTGTCAGACGGTTAAACAGGTCACGTCTCGGAACTTCCTTGTACTTCTTGCAAGGGTAGCCGATTACGGAAATATCGTTAACTTCCATATCGAGGCAGTATTTATTAAAGCCGTCGCGTATGAATATCAGATTGAGCTTGTCGCTCATGAAAAGCTTAAGCTTGAGCGCTCCGCGGTTATCGTATACAGCAGGCACGTAGGGCTTAAGAGTATCAAGTCCGTCTTCAACCGAATGATAGTAAATCTTGTGACCGCTCAAATAGTAACCTATCGGATCACAGTCACAGTAGACATAAATGTCCTCGTAGCTTGTTAAATCAACAGGTACAAAGGGCTCCAAAGCCTTTGAAAACTTTTTACAGAATTTTATCCTTGAAAACATGTTGAGCACTATGTTTCCACGGTCCTTTTTATACTGTAGAAGTTCGGGAAAGAAATCCTCCCGCTTTTCGTCAAATTCGTAAACCTCGCTGAATATGCCTGTCTTAAGGATTCTTTCTCCAAGAGTTTCAAAGTTATTTGACATCTTTGAAAGCATTATGTGGGCGGTTCCCTGCTGCTCCTTGGGAAGAGCAAGCTCTTTTAAAAATGATATATAAGCGTGATAATAAGTGTGACAGATGTATATTCTGGTATTTGGTTTCTTTTTCATATGCGTCCTTAAAATTTTATTTCCTTAAGTTTACAGCTTAAAGAAACAATATTCAATTGCCTTGAATGAAATCAAGCGACGTGAAATATTTGTTTTAGACTTGAAAAAGAAACAAAAATACCTGAAACTCAGTTAAGAAAGAAAATTGCTGGGAACCCGCTTGCAAGTCCACGACGCCGGATTTAAGTCTGCCTTGGCAGACATCTACCCCTTATAATCCGGCACTGAAGCTTTAAGCTTGATTTAGCCGGAGCATGAACCCTGACTTAAAATATCTGACTTTGGGAAAATTAATAAGGAAACCTTGTATGAAGAGCATAATCACAACATTTTCAAGTAAAATAAGCATTGCCCTGTATGGGCTCATAGGGTTTCTTTTTGCGTTTCTTGTAAAAAGCGAATGGGATCTTAGCAGAAACGGAAATATTAGTTGGAATGCTGGATATGTACTAAAACTGTTTGCGCTCGGAATATTTGGTGCCATAGCCTTAGTGCTTCTGATTTTCGCAGTAAGAAGCTTTTTTAAAAAGCTGAATTTTACAGCAGGGAAATCTCGCAAACGGCCAAAGTCAGGAATCGTCTTGCTTGTTTCGTTTGCCTTGATTACGGCCTCTTTCATTCCCTTCTTTTTGGCCTATTTCCCCGGAATCTGCGCCTATGATTTGTCCATTCAGTTAGAGCAGATAACGGAAAACTCCTATAACGATCATCATCCGATCTTCCATACTCTCCTGATAAGGCTGAGCCTGTCGCTTACCGGAGGACTGTGGCTGTACACCCTTATACAACTTTTGCTCTTAGCTTTTTCGCTTGCATTCATCATTTACACGCTTGATGTACACGGCTTGCCTCTGTGGGCGGAGGCAATCGTGTGCCTGCATTTTTGTCTCAATCTTTTTAACGGATATATGTCGGTAAGCATTACGAAGGATACTGTATTTGCTGGTTTCCTCATGCTTTTTATATGCGCGTTCTTTTTACTGGTGAAAGAATGGAAGGTGCGGCGGTTAGTGCTGCTACTACTTAGCGGAATCGGAGTATGTATTTTCAGAAACAACGGGAAATTTGCCTATTCGGTGTGTGTATTCGCACTTTTCCTTGCCTGCATATTCGGAAAAAGAAAAAGAAAGTTCTATCTGAAGCTCTTTATTGGGACAGCCTGCTCACTTATAGTTTCTTTGGCCATGCTTAAGACGGTATTCGCGATCACAGACGCCGATTCTTTAGACAAACGTGAAATGTTAAGCGTACCTATTCAGCAGCTTGCCCGCACGGCGGTTTATGAAAAAGGTAATTTAACCGCAGAGGAACAGGCGCTGATTGATGATTTTATCCTGTACGAGGCATATGAAAACTACAACCCAGTTATTTCAGATCCTGTAAAAGGAAACACCAACACCTATATCGTCAGATATGAGACCTCGCGTTTCGTTAAGGTTTATCTTGAACTATTAAAGAAATATCCGGGAGATTTTATAAATGCCGCTTTAGCCCTGATAGGAGGCTATGTATCGCCGCTTGATGATACATTCAGAATGATGGAAGTTGACGGGCAGACTGTCACCAGAAATTATATCCAGTATGCCTGTACAGCAGATGGATTTGAGGGTATTGAAACTGAGTGCTCGTTGTGGCCGGCACTTAAAGAACAGCTTGACGACTTTGCACTTAATGACGGCTTCATGAAGCCTTTCATTAAGATATTCTATATACCCGGCATTTATTTGTGGATCTATCTTTACATCCTTGTGAGAGTGATTGAAAAAAGAAAGCTTTCGGGTCTTTTCCCGGAGCTAATGATGCTTGCCTTCTTTGGAACACTTCTCCTGGGACCGACTATGCATTTAAGATACATCTATCCTGCAATGACTGCACTTCCGGCATTTTTGTGTATAGGGCGCGAGTAGGCTGTAAATCAGCCGATATTGTGCTATAATGCCTTTTGTCCGAAGCCACGAAGCGCATTCGGATAAAAGGTGCATGAAATGCGCCGTGCATCGATTATAGGAAGCGTTTCTGCTTCTTGCTTACGCGTATCTATACGGAGATTTTATGGAATTTCAAAGGTTAAGCAAAGGAAAAAAGAATCTGCTTGTTTTCGTGACGATAATGTTTTTCATCGTTACTATTGGCATGTTTGCCTGGCTTCAGTACATCATTCCCTACATGATGGATGATGCCTGGTATCAGACTCTTCTTTATTCCGATGATAATATTAAGAATATCTTTGATATTTTCAAGGCACAAAAGTGGCATTATATGAATTGGGGTGGTAGGAGCATAGCTCACACAATTCTGCAGGCGGTTTTACTGCTTCCTGAGCATGTGACGGATGTGCTGAACTGTTTGATGCTTATTTTTACCGGTATTATAGTTACGCATATGGCAGAAGGCATGGCACTTATGGAGATGTCGCGTGCCGGCAGATTCTTAAGCGTGACCGTGGTTTGTGGTCTGATTCTTGGACTCAATGAGGATGTTTTTTATTCAATGGTCTGGCAGAGCGGAGCCTGCAACTATCTCTACATGACGAACATTATCCTTCTTTTTCTGTGGGCTTATGTGCGAAGGCTTCCGTTTGACTGCTTAAAGCCTGAAGAAGAGCCTTGGGGCATATATGTTTGGATCATTCCGCTTTCTCTGATGGCAGGCTGGAGCAACGAGAATATGGGCCCGGTCGCCTTTGTCATTGCACTTGCCGCGGTCATATACATAAAGAAAACCGATAGAAAAATAACGGGTTGGATGGTCGAAGGTGTTATCGGGTCATTGATCGGCACCTGCGCCTGCATCCTTGCTCCCGGAAACTTCGTGCGTGAGAGCACCGTTTCGGAGCACGGAATTATTTGGACCATATATTTAAGATGCTATTACCTCTTTAACGGGTATGCCAGATACTTAGGCGTTGCGTGTCTTGCGACCGTAGCAATGTACATAATTGCAAGGCTCATGCTTCGCTCGAAAATCGGAATCGAAATGACGCTCTTTATCGTTGGCGCCGTCCTTTCCTGGGGTGCCTTCGTACTCTCACCACATTATCCTGCAAGAAGCGCATACGGGACGATTATTCTATTGATTGTTGCAATTGTGGCAATGGCGTTAAAGGTGATAAAGAAAGTGCCTGACAGCTTTAAGTACTTTATGATAGGCAGCTTCTTTATCTGGTTACGCGGGATGTTTTTTGTCGCCGAGCGGATAGGATTCCAGCTTGAATGGATCGTATAGTGTGACTTCGGCATCTTAAACGGCATGAACGCTAAGGCAGTTTGCAGTTCCAGCTTGGATGGATTGCATAGTGTGACTTTGGTTAAAGGCGCATGAAATGCGCCGTACATCGATTACAAGAAGCGATTTTTGCTTTCTGCAATATTTAAATAGGAGTTAAGGCAATGGAAAAACTTGCAATATTAGGAGGCACTCCGGTTCGTACGGAGAGACTTTCATATGGACATCAGTGGATAGATGAGGAAGATGTAAAGGCGGTCAGCGAGACGCTTGTAAGCCCTTATCTGACCTGCGGACCGAAGGTAAAGGAGCTTGAAGAGAGGCTTTGCAGGATTACAACTGCAAAATACTGTGCGGCTGTCTCAAACGGCACTGCGGCACTTCACACGGCTTGTATGGCGATAGGCATAAAGCCCGGCGACGAGGTCATCGTTTCGTCAATCACCTTTGCAGCAAGCTCAAACTGTGTGCTTTATTGTGGTGGAACTCCTGTATTTGCAGACATCAGACCCGACACCTACAACCTTGATCCCGACGATGTAGAAAGAAAAATAACACCTCGCACAAAGGCGGTTATTGCGGTTGATTTTACCGGTCAGGCAGTTGAACTTGACAGAATTTTAAAGATATGTCGTGAGCACAACCTTTACCTGATTGAGGATGCAGCTCATTCGATCGGTACCAAATATAACGGTCGTCCCATCGGATCGATTGCCGATATTACGACTTTTTCCTTCCATCCGGTTAAGACGGTGACTGCGGGTGAAGGCGGAGCCTGTCTTACGAATGACGAAAAGCTTTATAAAAGGCTTAAGCTCTTTTCTTCCCACGGAATTACCCATGACTTGGACGAGATGGTAAATGCAAACGATGCAGGCTATTACAATGAGCAGATACTGCTTGGCTACAATTACCGCATCACGGAATTTCAGGCTTCCCTGCTGCTTTCCCAGTTAAACAAGCTTGATAAATTCTCAAATATGAGGAAGGCTCTTCGTGCGCGTTACGATGAAGCCTTTAAGGATATGCCGGAAATCATTCTTCAGGAGGTAATTCCTGAGTCTGACACCACCTGGCACCTTTATGTGATAAGGCTTAACAGGGAGCATTTATCCTGCGATAGGCGCAAGTTTTACGATGCACTCTGTGCTGAGGGTATCACGTCTCAGGTTCACTATATCCCGGTATACAGGCATTCCTATTATGAAGGTCTTGGCTATAAAAAGGGATTATGTCCTAACGCTGAAGCCTTCTATGAGGACGTTTTGAGCATTCCTTTCTATCCGGCACTTACGGAGGAAGAAATTGAGGACACGATAAAGGCAGTCAAAAAGGTTGCGGCCTGGTACAGTAAATAGCCTATGAGCAAAACGGTAAAAAGAATAATCCTTTCAATTATTTTCATATTGATATTGACTGCCGGCTTATTATTACTGTACAGAGTGTTTTCCTGGAAGGACACAAGCGGAGACTATTATTCGACCTTTTCAGAGCTTGGCACCCTGCCTGATGACACCGTGGATGTAATAGCGGTCGGACCGTCGCGCGTATACAATTCCTTTAACCCTGCAATTCTTTGGGAGCGGGAAGGTATTGCTTCTTTTTGCATGGCTGTTTCCGGAATGGACCAAAGGGCTTCCTATTACCACATAAAGGAGCTATTAAAGACCCAGTCTCCGAAGGTCGTATTCATAGAAGCATCTTTGATATATACCGTGGGCTATAGGTCGGATGCCAACGAATACCGTAACACCATCGTAGCAAAGCCTTCAAAAAATAATTACGACCTGATTGCCGAGGTTACGGATATAAAGGACACATCGGACTATCTCTTGAGATTTCCCATTATTCATACGCGTTACAAAGAACTGGAAAAAGAAGATTTTGTTTTTTCAAACACAGATAAGTACCGCCTGGGATTTAACGCAGGTTTCACGGCGGAACCGCAGGATATTGACGAGGCTGTATTTACGGGTACTTCCCCTACGGAGCCTGACGAGGATACAAAGGCGTGGATAGCAAGGCTCATGTCGCTTTCCGAGGAAGAAAATTTTACGCTTGTATTCTATGATTGCCCTACAAATGAAAACGCGGGAAGCTACAGCAAGGTCCTCGGAGCGTTTGAATACTTAAATGAGCTTGGAGTTAGGACGATTGATCTTAATCTTTGCAAGGCAGAGCTTAATTTTGACGACAGCACGGACTTTTGCGATTGGAATCATTTAAATGACAGCGGAGCGAGCAAGGTTTCAGCGTGGCTTGCTACATATTTAAAGAACAATTTCCCGTTAGATGATCATAGAAGTGACGCAAACTATTCCCGATGGGATTTGTGCCTTAAAGAGTACAGGCACAACGTAATCGGGCATCAGCTTGTAAACGAGGAGTCGGCTGAGACCTCAAAGGAGCTTGCGAATTCTTTGGGGGATATGCTTACGGTCAGTGCATTTACCGATTTGGCGAATGTAACCATAAACGGAGAAACGGTCTTTGAAACTACCGAGGCAGCACCTCGGTATGTATATGAACTTGATGACGGCGAATATTTCCTGATAAAAGCGGACAAAGAAAACGATTCCTTAAAGGCTACGGTTTACTTTGGCAGTGACGGATGCGTGCTTGATGCATCTGTGACAGGACCGGTTCTGTTAATATATGACATGGTGACTAAGACGTTGTATACCAAATATTTTTAACTCAGTCGGGAAATCTCCTTCCTCTAAGCGATAGCGAAGGTGGGATATAACAAGCTATACTCAGTCGGAATTCAAGCTCTGACTTAAGTTAAACGCAAGGCTACGATTTTTGCTACACGACAAACCTTTACCGGAGGCACAATTGAGCTTAACCTCATTTTCTTTTTTAATTACATTACTTGCGGCTGTGCTCCTTTACTATCTGCTTCCCATGAAGGTAAGGTTCATAGCTCCGCTTCTTGCAAACGCTTACTTTCTCTATAGGTGTGACAGTCACCGTAAGCTTTGCGTGTGGCTTTTTACGGCGGCTTTTACCTATGCTTCCGCAATTCTTATACGTAAGGCTAAAGAATCCGGATGTAAACGTGCGATTGCATATGTTTCCGTAGCGCTTGTCGCGGCTCTCATGATACTGCTTCGAAACGGAGGACTGCTTCAAGGCTTAAATGCGGCTCCTACGGGCATTTCCTATTATTCCCTTTTCTATATTTCGTACATACTCGAGTGCTACTATGGTACGCATGAGCCCGAAAAAAATCCTTTTAAGTTTTTTACATTTGCCGGTTTCTTTTTGATGCTTACTTCCGGTCCGGTGCTTAAGGCTGCCGATTCAGATGAAATCACCTCACAAAAGAAGTTTGACTTTAAGAATATAATCTTCGGCCTTGAGCGTATACTCTGGGGCTTTATGAAGAAGCTGATAATAGCTGACAGAATTGCGGTTTTTGTAGATACGGTATACACGTTGCCGTACGCCTATAATGGCCTTTATATATGGCTTGCAACATTGGCCTTTGCAATTCAGCTTTATGCCGATTTTTCGGGCTGTATTGACATAGTGCTCGGAGGCGCGAAGCTTTTTGGAATCACGCTTCCCGAAAACTTTAACTATCCCTTTATTTCCCAGACTCTTTCTGAGTTCTGGCGCAGATGGCACATTACCCTCGGCGGATTTCTGAGGGATTATATCCTTTATCCGATACTTAAATCCGGGCCTTTTCAGGCACTTGGCAATTTTTCCAAAAAGCATTTCGGAAAGAAGATAGGCAAGAAGATTCCTGTCTGGCTTGGCCTCATGATTTCCTGGACACTTGTCGGGTACTGGCATGGCGGGTACTTTAACTATACCTTCGGAGTCGGTATCTGGTTTGGCTTTATAATCGTGATGGGCGAAATCCTTGAGCCCTTCTTTAAAAAGCTTATTGCGGTACTTCATATAAACACTGAGGCTTTCAGCTGGAAACTGTTCAGAATAGTACGTACCTGGTTCTTTTTCGATACGGGAATGCTCTTCTTTAGGGCTCAGGGCTTTAAAAATGCTCTTTTGACGATTAAGCTCTCAGTTAGTACGTTTAATCCCTGGATTTTATTTGACGGTTCTCTCTACGAGCTTGGACTCGATGTGACGGACTGGCATATATTAGCAGTCTTTTTAAGTATCGTCGCAATCACGGGGCTTTTGAGCTTTTACAAAAAACAAACCATTTCAGAGCTTTTCTCGCACCAGAACCTATTGTTTCAGTGGGCATTGATAATACTTTTGATTTATTCGATAGTGGTCTACGGCTGCTATGGAGTCGGCTTTGATTCGCAAAGCTTTATTTATCAGGGTTTCTGATGTGAGATATATCAGAAAATTTGTTTAGCTTGAGGATTATTATGATAAATGTCATTAAAGACGGCAATTTTAAAAGAAACCTTGTTTGTGCTGTGATTCCTGCCTGCTTTATTGCTCTTTTCATTGAGGTTGGATTCTTTACAAAGCATGAGCAGGGGATGCACTTTACTCTTTTACGTGTGCTTTTTCTTTTGATGCTTGCCTTGATACTTACTGCTGGAATCTTTTTCCTGTTTAGGGGGTTGGATAAAGCGAATAGAAGACCTGGCAAGCTTTCTTTTTTTGATAAAAAAATTAAAAGCTCATTTCTTTTTTCACTTCTTTCCATGGCATTTTTGTTTATCTGCTGGTTTCCGTACTTTCTTGCATTTTATCCCGGACTGTTTGCATATGATGCACAGTGGCAGTACTTTATGTACGCAGGCGGTACGGTTTCAGAGCACCAACCGGTACTTCATACCTATATGCTCGGGTTTATCGTAAACAAGGTTTACACGCTTACGGGGAGCATCAATAAGGGAATAGCCGCCTACACGATATTTCAGGAAATCCTGATGCTCTTAGGCTGTGGCTATATCTTCGACCTACTGCACAGACGAAGGGTACGCACATCTCTTTATATATTCACTTTTGCTTTTTTTGCTTTCTTTCCGACAATTGTCATCTTTGTATTTACATCGATCAAGGATAGTATTTTCGCGGTGGCACTTGCCTGCTTCCTGCTTTTGAATTTGTCTTATTACGAGGATTCTGCCGGCTTTTTTAAAAAGAAATCAAATGTAGTCATGTGGGTGATTCTTGCACTTACAGTATGCATCTTTAGAAACAATGCAATCTACGCGGTTATTCCAACACTTCCGTTCTTTTGCATATTTATCATTAAAAACAGGAAAATATTGGCAAAGTCGCTTATAATGCTATTTGCAACAGCTGTTATTTTTATTGCTTACAAATATCCGATTACAAATGCTCTTACAACAACCGGGACAAGTGTAGCGGAGAAGCTTTCCGTGCCATGCCAACAGATAAAGAGGGTTTACGCTTATCACTATGATGAACTCTCAGACTTTGAAAAGAGTGAGGAAGAAAGGTACTTTGATAATGAACTGACCTACAACTATTATGTGCCCGAAATTGCGGATGCCGCGAAGGGGTGCCTTAGGAATGACGTCTACGAAGCAGACACTGAGGGCTTTTGGAAGCTATGGCTTCAACTTTTTAAGGAATATCCGGAAGAATATATAAATTCCTTTCTTGAAAACACTTACGGCTTTTATTATCCTTGGCCTAAATATGTAATCTATCCTTACGGAGACGAAGCCTATACCAACATGCACATCATGGAACCCGGTGTGGCAAATTCAAAGCTCCCGAGACTGCTTTCTATTATGAGAAACTTCGAAACCGGAGACATCGTCATGTCCGACACATGGATTTCCTGGCTCTTTGCCCCGGCGACCTACATGTACCTCGCCTTATTGGTAGGATTTTATCTACTGAGAAACAAAGAATATTCAAAGACCATTTCCGTTCTTTTTACAGCTCTTTTCTGGTGTACCTTCCTGCTCGGCCCTGTCGCTATGCCAAGGTATGCCCTATACCTATTCTTCTTAGTGCCTGTATGGGGAGCGTATGTGTTTAAAAAAGGAGCAAGAGCCAATGATGTTTAAAAAGAAATTCTCTGCTTACTGTTTTCCTGGGGCCGATTGCTCAGGTTCGGTACATTTTCTTTATCTATGCGGCTCTTCCCTTGTATTTTGTTTCTTTACCCACATCACCTGAGGGGGTATAATGAACAGGGTATTTATGCCGTTAAATTGAGCAGTTATAGTTACGGGAGAAAAATATGCTTCGAATATATTACGGAAATCTTGAAGCAGAAAACTATATATTCAATCCGGACGTTTTCTTTAACAACACGTATGAGGACGAGTGGATTACAGATTCAATGTACTGTTTATGCTCCCGAATCCTTTGAATATCTGATCTTAAGTTCCGGGATAATCGATGTTCCTAAAGAGGTTTTGACAGAAACGTACCTTTATGCGGACAGCACTCGTTTCATGAGCTGGGAAGAATTTTATACTTCATATTTAACGGATGAGACCAGAAATAAGATCACTCAATACAGCAAATCTCGACTTCCCGAATATTATAAAACCGAAGGAAGCGTAAAGAAAATTGTCGCAGTAATACCTGATGAAATAAAAAATGAATGCTAAATCGGAGGCATACATGCTAGTATCGTTTGTAATTCCGTGCTACAGATCGGAGATAACCCTTCCGAAGGTCGTATCTGAGATTAAGACAACCATGGAGGGCTTAGATAAATATGAGTTTGAAATCGTCCTCGTAAACGACTCGTCGCCTGACGGAACGTGGGAGACGATAAAGAAACTTGTTTGTGACAATAAGAACATCACGGGCATCAACTTTTCAAAGAACTTCGGCCAGCACTCTGGACTCATGGCAGGGCTCAGGGAGGCGAAGGGCGACTACGTGGTCTGCCTTGATGATGACGGACAGACGCCGGCTGATGAGGTCGGAAAGCTCCTTCGAAAGCTTGACGAAGGTTATGATGCGGTTTATGCAAGCTATGCTCACAAGCAGCATTCGGCTTTCAGAAACTTTGGCACACTCATGAATGAAAAGATGACGGAGAAGCTTTTGGGAAAGCCCAAGGAGCTCTACGTTTCAAGCTATTTCGCAGTTAAGAAATTTGTGGTGGACGATATGGTTCGCTATGAGAACGCTTACCCTTATGTAATAGGTCTCGTACTCAGAGCTACCAAGAATATCGCAAATGTTCCGGTCAATCACAGGGAGCGTCAGGTAGGGGCTTCGGGTTATACCTTTTCAAAGCTTTTTAACCTTTGGATAAATGGGTTCACTGCTTTTTCGGTAAAACCCTTACGTATTGCAACCGGACTCGGAGTAGCCTGCGCCGCTATAGGTTTCCTTTATGGAATTTATACGATTATCAAGAAATTTGTGGTACCTGATGTGCCGCTTGGATACTCTGCCCTTATGACGGCGATTTTATTTGTCGGAGGCATGATAATGGTGATGCTTGGTATGATAGGTGAGTATATCGGCCGCATGTATTTAAGCATGAATGCCTCACCACAGTACGTCATCAAAGAAAAAATAAAGCATGAAGAAACATAAATATTTTTTTATAAGCCTGATAATTGTCGCACTCTCAATGCTTACGGCGGGCTTGCTCATAAAGCCGACTAAAGAAGATTCTTACGACTGCGTCATCTTCGGTGACAGCATAGTTGCTGGCGAACACAATGAGTTTGGCCTGGTTCCCAAGATTGAAGAAAAAACAGGACTTAAGATATTAAATGCCGGCTTCGGCGGACTCACGATGTCCGATTATAGTGAAGACCACCTTATAAGCGATTCTTCGCGGGCCTATACCATGGCAAGACTTTCCAAGGCTGTGAGGAATAAGGATTTTACGCTTCAGATATTGGCGTCTCAAAAGGACAATTTCTACATTATGGACTATTTTTACACGACCTCGCAGGAGCTTGACCGTGTAAATTGGGACAGTGTCAGATATGTGATCATCGAGCACGGCGCGAACGATTACCTGCAGGGTGTAGAGCTTGACGATGAGAGCAATTTATACAACACGGAGACCTTTGGCGGAGCACTCAGAGTTTCAATTGAGAACCTTAAAAAAGCCCTTCCGGATGCAAAGATTATCGTCATGACGCCCATGTACAATAATCCCGACGGCTTGGAGGGCGATTCAAACACCGCCGATCACGGCGGCGGCCTTTTAAAGGACTACGTGGACAAAGAAAAAGAAATTGCTTCCGAATACGGCATTTACATAATCGACAATTTTACAAACCTTGATATTAATGCGACTAATTATGAGGATTATATCCCTGGCGGTCTTCATCCGAATACAGAGGGAATGTATCTGATAGCAGATGAGGTAAAGAAATTCCTTGATACGTTGGAATAAATTAAGTGATCTCAAGACTTGCACGCGCATCCTCGCAGAGTATTTAACTTAGTCGGAACTTGCTCCGACTTACCTATACCTTCGCTATCGCTTAGAGGAGGGGATTTCTCTGACTGATAAAATACCTAAACTCACGAATTAGATGCTGTGATGTCAGCTAACGAAGCTTCAAATGAGACGCGAGACTTAAAGGCAAGTCTGGACAACTGGTAAACGCACGGATTTGAAACGGGTAGGCTTTAGGAGTCAGCCTGAAATCGGCGGTCAGGACCTACAGGATATTCACGATTACAAACGACATTTATGGGACAGTTACATGGATTCAGTTAAGAAACCAATTGAAAAACTTTATTCTTGGCTTTCAAAAGAGGGAAGAACGGCTTTTTGCACGGCATTCGTGCTGGGGCTTCTTACCCATGCCGTCATGCTCCTTTCGGACATTCCCAACCACGACGGGCTTGACAGCATGTACTTTGACCAGAATATGATTACCTCCGGCCGATGGTTTCTTGAGGTTGCCTGCGGCATCTCAAGCTTTTACCTGCTTCCGTGGCTTTCAGGGCTTTTATCTATCGTTTATTTGAGCATGACTGCAGTACTGCTTGTAAAGCTTTTGGATGTAAATGACTCAATCCTTGCAGCACTAATTGCAGGACTCTTGGTCACCTTTCCGACACTTACCTCGAATTTTGCCTACGTCTTCACGATGGACGGCTACATGATAGGCTTATTCCTGTCTGTTCTCTCAGTTTACCTTATAAAGAGCAGGAAAGGCTTTATTTTAGGCGGGCTCGCCCTTGCCTTCAGCATGGGCACATACCAGGCATATCTGTCCGTAGCGATTCTCCTTTGCCTCTATGAAATCTTATTGTCCCTCTTTGATGCTTCAAGCCTTAAGGAAAAGCTTAAAAACGCCTTAAACTACCTCCTCATGGGCATCACGGGCGCCGTTCTTTATTACGTGATACTGAGAGTGCTTTTATTTATCCAGGGCAAGGAGCTTGACACCTACCAGGGCATAAACGGGATGGCAGGTGTTTCACAGATAAACGTTAAGGAAATCTATGCCGATTTTGTATCCTTCCTGCTAAAGGGTAATGTTATTTTTAATAACGTCTCAGGCTTACTGGCGGTAATTGCACTTTTGACAGCCTTTATGGCTTCGTTTATCTATTTGGCGATAAAGAAAGGGCTATTAAAGAAACTTTATTTTTACATTGGTCTGTTTATTATCCTTTTAATCATCCCGGTAGCGTCAAATGTCATCTTAATCGTCTCTCCGGGAGTTACCTACCATGCGATTATGAGGTATCAGTACGGACTTTTTGGAATCCTTGCGATAGCCTTTATAGGAAAGGTGCTTAAGGAATATTCGAATTTAAAGACGCTTGCGTGGATATCCGTTATTTCAGGTTCGGTTCTGATTTTTACATACATGCTTACCTGCAATGTGGCGTATTCAAACCTTACAAAAAAATACGAAAAGACCTACGCTTACTGCCTGCGCCTTGCTGACAGGATAGAGCAGACCGAGGGCTACTACGAGGGCATACCGATTTACATGATAGGCGTGGTGGGGACGGACAATTTTCCGAGTACGGATATTACGGAAGATGTTACGGATCATTTGATTGGCATAAACGGCGACTGGCTCTTATATACGAGTGAAAATTACGAACTGTTTTACAAATATTACATGGGGATTACCTTTAATTTCCTAAGCCCCGACGAAGCAAACTATTACGATACCGATGAATACACAGCACTTTCAAGCTTCCCGCTTGAAGGCTGTACTAAGGTCGTAGACGGTGTGCTTTACGTAAAAACGGAGAATATGCATTAAATTAAGCCTATTCGATTTTTCGGACGGCCTGAGGTATAGCTGTGAATATCAATCCCTATAGAAAGGTTAACTATGGAGCTTATTTCTTTAATAATTCCATCCTTTAACGAACAGGAAAACATTCCGAATACTATTAAAACCTTATCTGATATCCTTTCAAAAGAGGACTTTGACTATGAGCTTTTATTTATAAACGATGGCTCAAAGGACTCTACTTATGATGAAATACTGAAGGCATCAAAGGAAGATGCGCACGTAAAGGGCATTTCCTTCAGCCGTAATTTCGGTAAGGAAGCTGCCATTTTTGCAGGCTTAAGTGCGGCCTCCGGTGATGCTGCAATAGTGATTGACTGCGATCTTCAGCATCCGCCGACGCTTATTCCGAAGATGGTGGGTCTTTGGCGCGAGGGCTTTGAAGTGGTGGAAGGTGTTAAGTCCGACAGGGGCAAAGAAAGTATCTTTCACAAGCTTTCGGCAGGGCTTTTCTACAAGATCATGAGCAAGCTCATAAAGGTCGATATGCGCTCGACCTCGGATTATAAGCTCCTTGACAGAAAGGTAATTGACGTGCTGCTGACACTTTCTGAGCACAATACCTTCTTTAGGGCACTTACCTTCTGGGTGGGATTTAAATCGACAAAGCTTGAGTATCAGGTAGAAGAGAGACGTTTCGGTACTTCCAAATGGTCGCTTGGAAGCCTCATGCGCTATGCTGTTAATAATGCCACCGGATTTTCGACAGCTCCTCTTCAGATAGTTACTTTTTTAGGAGCCTTTTCAATTATTTTCGGAATTGTGCTTGGCATAGAAACTTTGGTCAAGTACTTTTGCGGAACTGCCAAGGAAGGCTTTCCGACCGTTATACTTTTGCAGCTGTTAATAGGCGGAGCAATCATGGTAAGCCTTGGCATCATAGGACATTATATTGCGCGCATTTATGATGAGGTAAAGGGCAGACCCCGTTACATCATCAGGGAGTCAACCGACAATCTTAAGGGAAGGTTTTAACTTGGTCAGGGCTTAAAACCCGACCCCGTTACATCATCAGGGAATCAACCGACAATCTTAAGGGAAGGTTTTAACTTGATCAGGACTAAAAACCCGACCTTAGTGAGTACGACACTTTGATGTGCATACTTAAATCCGGAGATGGGTCTTTAAAGCGAGTCTTGACACTGATATTGGCAAACTGTAAACATGAACACTAAGCAAAGCACAGCACAAAACTCCATAAACAGAATACGTGAGAGCAAGGCATACGCAGCAATAACAAGCGTTATCTTTCCACTTGCAATCATTTTCTTTGCTTTCGTAAAGGTAAACAAGGGCATAGACATCTCCGATTCCGCCTACAGCCCCGGGAACTTTGTAAATCTAAACAGCCTTGACGGGATGTGGTATTACTCGACCTTTTATGCCAATCTCTTAGGAAAGCTTTTTACGAAGCTGCCTTACGGAGAGACGTTACTTGGCCTAAACATTTATACAGGGCTTATCAAGCTGTCACTCGCACTTTTTGCATATTACTTCTTTACGATTATTACTAAGATTCCGAAGGAGCTTGCCTTCATAGGAGTTCTTGCGTCGACAGCACTTTGCTGGTGCCCGTCCACGATACTTTACAATTATTTAACCTACCTTTTCTTTTTCCTTGGATGTGCCTTTCTGTATATAGGCATCATCTTAAAGAATAAGGTTAGCCTCATATTTGCGGGCTTCATATTGGGGTGCAACTTCTTTGTGCGCCTTCCGAATGTCTGTGAATGTGCGCTGATTGTTGCACTGTGGATTTACGCTCTTATTGTCAAGGATAAAGAATGGCTTAAAGAAACCCTTTTATGTATTTTAGGATACATAATTTCCTTTATACCTGCGGCACTGCTGATATTTGTGACGCGTGGTTTCGATGCGTACTTTACGGGGATTTTAGAACTTTTTGAAATGGCCGATGAGGCTTCCGGGTACAGCAGCATTTCGATGGTGATAAGTATTATCCGTCAGTATATTGAAACCGCCAAGTATCTGCCTCTTGCGCTTACAACCCTTTTGATTTCGGCTTTGATTTTTAAGCTTTTTAAAGACAGATTCCTATGTCTAAAGCTTTTGCTTTCGGTTTTGAATACTGCCGTATTTACACTTTTACTATACAAACAGGGGCTTTTTAACCTAAACTTTCACTGGTTTGAACCGGTTTACAGGTTCGGGGCTCTCATACTGATATTTGCGCTTTTGTCCTTCCTGCTCGTATTGTTTAATAAGACACGAAGCGGAAGCGACAAAATGCTCGCACTTCTTTCGATTTTTGTAATCCTTATTACACCGCTTGGAAGCAACAATGACATATATTCAAATTTAAATAACCTTTTCCTTGTGCTTCCTACGTTTCTTTATTTCGTATGCGGATTTGCTAAAAGAGAACACTTTGCCTTTAATGGGATAAGGTTTGCACTCCTCACACTTACCGGTGTCTGGATTCTTTTTTCGCTTAAGTTTGGCTTACTCTATGTGTTCAGGGACGGACTTGACGGTAGGATGGATACCCCTGTCACCAATAATTCGGCCCTAAAAGGCATGCTTACCACGAGTGAAAATGCAAAGATGCTTACCGAGATTACAGATGTCTGGACTGAAAATGAGCTCTCCTGCGGTGAGGCTATTTACTACGGTGAGGTCTGCGGGCTTTCTTTTTACATGGATACGCCATCTGCACTCAGCAGCTCCTGGCCGAGCCTTGATTCTTTTTCCGTGAAAAAGTTTGAGACCGAAATAAAGAACCTTGAAGGCTTGATAGACGAAAAGGGATTGCCTGATAAGCTAACACTCGTAATCTCGTCGGTCGAAGAAGAGGGCATGCTTTCTAAGACACCTGGCAGGAAACAAGAAATTCTTAAAACTTTCTTAGATAAATATGGGCTTACCTTGCTGTATACTTGTGACAGCCTTAATATATACAGAGTAAATATTAATTAGGAGATGCTTATGCAGTACAAGATTAACTTTAACGTACCTCCCTTTACCGGGAAAGAAATGGAATATATCCGCGAGGCGGTTTCGAATATGAAGATCTGCGGAGACGGAGCCTTTACAAAGAAAGACCATGCATGGCTTGAGGCAAAGACCGGCTGCGCAAAGGCACTCCTTACGACCTCCTGCACGCATGCGCTTGAGATGGGCGCCCTGCTTTGCGACCTCAATGAGGGCGATGAAGTAATAATGCCGTCCTTTACCTTTGTGTCCACTGCGGATGCTTTTGTACTGCGCGGAGCAAAGGTCGTGTTCGTGGATATCAGACCGGATACCATGAACATTGATGAAAATAAGATTGAGGATGCCATTACGGACAGAACCCGTGCAATAGCTCCCGTTCATTATGCAGGTGTTGGCTGTGAAATGGACAAAATCATGGACATCGCAAACCGCCATCACCTAAAGGTGGTAGAGGATGCGGCTCAGGGAATTATGTCGGAATACAAAGGCAAGGCACTCGGTACCTTCGGAGACTATGGCTGTCTTTCCTTCCACGAGACCAAGAACTATTCGATGGGAGAAGGCGGAGCACTCCTCATAAGAGATTCCAAGGATATTGAGGAAGCAGAAATCCTTCGTGAAAAGGGAACGGACCGCTCGAAGTATATCCGCGGACAGATCGACAAGTATACCTGGCAGAACTTTGGCTCATCCTATCTTCCCTCGGACATGAATGCGGCTTACCTCTATGCCCAGCTTGAAATGGCTGACGAGATTAATGATGCGCGCCTTAAGATTTGGGAGCAGTACAAAGAAGGTCTATCTCCTCTTAAAGAGCGCGGAATCTTGGAGCTTCCCTATATTCCAAAGTATTGCAAGCACAACGCCCACATGTTCTACATAAAGTGTAAGGACTTAAAAGAGCGTACCGATTTAATAGAGTACTTAAAGCAGCAGGGTATATACTCAGCTTTCCATTACATTCCGCTTCATAGTTCGCCTGCAGGAAAGCGCTTTGGTCGCTTCCACGGTGAGGATGTTTACACCACCCGGGAAAGTGAACGCTTGACCCGCCTTCCCATGTATTATGGTCTTAAAGAAGAGGAAGTTGATCTCGTAATAAAGGTAATCAAAGATTTCTATCATGTCTAAAGAAAACGGTTTAAAAAAGCTCTTCTTAAGCCTTTTTAAGCTGACGGCCCTGGTGCAGACGTTTTTTGCCTGCTTTTGGCTTTTAAGGCATCTTTTTACCTATTCTGAAGAAGCTTTGTCAAACAACTATATAGAGGCCGCAAAGACACTTACGGTAGACGATTATATGGGCATACTTTATGCCCTTTTCGTGCGTGTATTGGGACATGGAACCTTACTTTATATAGTACAGGCCGCCGCAATCTTTGCCGCAGTGTATGTCTTTTGCAAATCCATTCCGCTTTCAAAAGGTATATGCGCATGGGTTTCTTTGTTTATGCTTACAAGTCCCTTTGTGCTTCAGTGTACCTGTATGGTGCTTCCTCATGCTTTTTTGCTTGCGGATATTTTCTTTATGCTTGCTTCCGTCAGACTTTGGAAGCTTAAGACTTTCTTTGTACTGAATCTCATTCTTGGATTTTTAAATCCCGATTATGCTTATTTAAGTTTAATTGCCCTGATCCCATTAGGAGTTATTTACCTCATTAAAAAGAAAAGGCATGCTCTTTTCTTTATCCTTTCGGTGGTTGCGGCCTTCGTAATCACGTATGAAGTCAACGGGCTTATTTCGGTACCGTATTTATACGGAAATGCCGAGAAGAGCTTAAGTCTGATGGCTCTTCAAAGGCTTTCGGTCGGACATTTAAATGAGGTGGCGGACGTGATCTTAGTCTACTACGGAGGCGATTGGTACGGAGATATGCTGAGCGCCGACAAGGTCCCGGAGAATTTGTTTAAGGTTTTTGCCTACAATTTTGAACAGACCTTCGGCTTAGACTCAGCAAAATCCTTATATGAATATTTGGCAAAGCTTTCGCTTGCCAAGGGCCCGGGATTTTACGCATGGGACATCATAAAGGATTTCCTGCTTTATCTTTTTACCCCCTTTTCGGTTGCTTATCTGTGCCTTCGAAATGTATCGGGAACGCTTATTTTCAATCCACTTTATTCTTTCTGCGAGGGGATGAATTTAAATTTTGCAAAAATTTATATCCTGTTTCACCTGATAATGCTGGCACTGATGGTGATTTTGACATTTATTTGCCTTATCAGGCGAACTAACGTCAAAAAGCGCCTGCCGTATATGGGACTAAATATTTATATTTTCTGGCTGATGCTTATAAATACCCTGTACGCCACCTTTATATGCCTGCGGGGCTATGACTACAGGAATGCACTTTTCGTAATGGCGGCATTTATATTGCTTCCGATTTTAAACCTTGAAGGAGACGAGGGCTGATGATTGTTGGGATTGTCACTTTAATTGCATCGCTTTTGATAATCCCGTTTTTTCTGGGACTGTTAACCATGGAAAAAACCGAATCGGTTTTTAAAACCTTCGTTCGCGGCCTCATTACCGAGTGGGCTATAGTGGCCTGCGTTTCAATTCCGTGCATCATTAAGGAAACGACTTTAACCTTTGTACTTGTACGGACGGTTGCGATAAGCCTAGCCCTTTCCGTTATTGGGATTATTCGTCTGATGGTTCTTTGCCGCAAGAGCGACATCAAGCTTTATTTCATAAAAAAACAACTGTTATCAAAGAATGAAATGCTGTTTCTGGCACTTTTCATCGGTGTAGTATTGTTTCAGCTTTACAAGGCAATTTTTTATGCTTATGAAGACGGAGATGATGCATACTATATTTCCGTAGCGGCTTCGGCGGCATCTTCGGACACGATGTATAAGCTTGATGCCTACATGGGGATTCCTACGAGCGTCAATTACCGCTATGCCCTTGCCCCCTTTCCTATCTGGATAGCCTGCCTTACAAGGCTTTCGGGTCTAAATACTGCCTTCATAGCGCATGCCCTTCTTCCGGCATTTTTACTTCTTGTAACCTATGTCATATACATAGAAATTTCAAAGCTTTTGTTTAAGGAGTCCAAAGAAAAGCAGTATATGCTCTTGACCCTTATTTCAGTCTTTTTCATGTTTGAAAATGTTTCGACCTCTACGGAAGGAACCTTCCTGCTTACGAGAGCACGTCAGGGGAAGGAAGCACTGGCAGATATTATCCTGCCGTTTCTTTTTCTGATGATTTTGAAGCTTTTAAAAGCGGATTTGCAGATTAAAGCTTCGGACTGGCTCATGCTTTTAATAACCCTTATTGCTGCGTCACTCACAAGCGTTCTTGGAAACATACTTGCACCGTTAATGATTTTGTTTTTGTTTATCATTTCAATTATTAAAAAGAAATTTAAGCTTCTTCCGGGGATTGCTGCACTTGTGATTCCGAATGCGTGTATGTGTCTGATTTACTATGTGCTGTGAGAAGCTTCCGGCGGGAGAGATTTGCCCCCGGTATCCTCTATGCTGTGAGAAACTTACATCGGAAGAAATTTGCCTCCGGTATCCTATGTGCTGTGAGAGCTTGCGACACGAGAAATTTTGACCTTGGTATGCTCTTACAATAAGAGTTATTGAACTTGGAGATGAAATGGATTTTACCTTTTATGCTGACAACTTAATAAGCTTCTCAGGTAAGGGCTTTTTATTCCTGCTGCTATTAATTGGATGCTTATTTCTGGGGATAAAGCTCAAAGCATCGGTAAATAAGACCCTCCTTGTCTGGTTTCCTGTATTCGTAATGTGCATATACTTTTGCCCGATGTGGATTATTTACAAAAATCTTCGCGACGATGTGGAAATCCTTTATAGAATCCTGTGGCTGATTCCGATGGGGCTTACTGTTTCCTATGCAATGGTCGAGGCTATCTTTATGCTGCCCCAAAAGGCAAGGTTTGTTTCTTTTTGCGCGGCTGTTTTACTAATAATTTCGGGCGGCACATACGTTTATTCGAATCCGCAGTTTTCGAAGGCGGAAAACATCTATCATATTCCGAGCGAAATTGTTAAAATATGTGATGAGCTTAAAATACCGGGACGCGAGGTAAGGGTGTGCTTTCCGATAGAGATGGTTCAGTATGTGCGTCAATACAGCCCTTATATATGTCAGCCTTACGGGCGAGACACGCTTCTCTGGGGCAGCGATTATGACGCCTACAGCACGATAGGCGCGATACTCGATGAAGAGGTTGTGAATACTGAAGACCTTGCAAATGAGCTTAGGCGTTCTGACACACCCTATTTTGTGGTTGCTAAGGACACCGAGCTTAGCGAGGATATTTGCGACTATGATTTTTCTTTATCCTTTACGGTAGGTGATTATCTCGTCTACAAGGACGATTATTCTGATTTAGAGTGACGGAGGCTTTTATGGATAAAATTGCGGTTTTGATACCCTGTTACAACGAGGCTCAGACCATCGGAAAGGTAGTTTCGGATGCAAGGAAATACCTGCCCGATGCTGTTATATATGTCTATGACAATAATTCATCGGATGATACGGCACGTATTGCGGCAGAGGCCGGAGCCATTGTGCGGCACGAATACCTTCAGGGAAAAGGAAACGTAATCAGACGCATGTTTCGTGATATCGACGCCGAGTGCTATCTGATGATTGACGGAGACGATACCTATCCTTTAGAGTTTGCACCAAAGATGTGCTCACTCGTGCTTGACAGGCAGGCAGACATGGTGGTCGGAGACAGGCTTTCGAGTACCTATTTTACGGAAAATAAACGTCCCTTCCACAACTTCGGAAACAGCTTGGTCAGGTTTTTGATAAATCACATCTTTAAGTCAAACATCAAGGACATCATGACGGGCTACAGAGCCTTCGGCTTCAACTTTGCAAAGACCTTCCCCGTCCTTTCAAAGGGCTT
The DNA here is from genome assembly GCA_963605385.1 of Lachnospiraceae bacterium. Lineage (GTDB taxonomy): Bacteria > Bacillota > Clostridia > Lachnospirales > Lachnospiraceae > UBA1258. Next base: position 51,265 of record CAVCUM010000007.1, on the reverse strand, counting down.
TGAAATCGAGACCGAGATGACCATTCATGCGGTTTACAACAACATGGACGTGCAGAATGTAATCGTCGAGTACAGGGATCGCCCCGAAGGGTCTGTATCAAAGCTTTCGACGTATTCAGACGGTGCTAAGGTCATCATGACCATCGTAAAGCTCTTTAAGAATTATAAGCCTTTTGCTTTTTTCAATACGATAGCAATTATCCTGATGGCTCTTGCAATCGGCTTTGTGATCCCTGTTTTTGCTGATTACTTTAAGACCGGTCTTGTTGAACGCTTCCCCACCCTCATAGTGTGCGGCTTTGTGATGGTTGCGGCGATTCAGGCCTTCTTTGCCGGGCTCATCCTTTCGACGATGGCAAACAAGAACCGCAGGGATTTCGAACAGACACTTATAAATATTCATTTCACCAAGGATGAGATTGAATGAGAAGAATTTTAAAAAAGTTAAACATACTGCTGGATAAAAAACAAAAACGTCAGATGCTCTTACTGGTGCCAATGATGCTAATCGGCGCAATCCTTGAAACTGCGAGCATCGCCCTTGTTCTTTCCGTCATCACGGCAATCGCAACACCGGATGCGGTAGAGACGAACAAGTACGTGGCCTTTGTATACAACGCCTTTCATTTTACGAACATGACCTCCTTTACCGTCACGGTAATGGCACTCCTGATTGCTGCGTATGTGCTGAAGAATGTATATTTGTTTGTCCAGTGGAAGGTTCAGTATGCCTTTGTATACAGGAATCAGTTCAGGACTTCCGAAAGGATGCTCAAGAGCTACTTAAGACGCGATTATGAATATTTTCTCTTTGCGGATACCGCGGTCGTACAAAGAAGCATTACCGCCGACGTAAACAACATGTATGGCTTGATTTTGTCACTTCTTACAATCGTATCTGAGGGAATTGTATTTATTGCCCTCGTAGTTGTGATATTCTTAATCGATCCGGTGCTTTGCCTTGTAATTGCGGCACTTTTGCTTCTCACAATGCTTTTTATCACAAAGCTTTTAAAGCCTGTTATGAGACGCTCCGGCAAGGAAAATCAGGACTTTTACTCGGCACTTTTTAAGTGGATTTCCGAGATAGTGCAGGGCATAAAGGAAGTAAAGGTAAGCGGAAAGGAAAGTTTTTTTGTATCCGAGTACGGAAAGTGCGGAAACGGCTACGTAAATGCCGTCGAGAGATATTCTTTATACAATAATACCCCGAAACTTTTAATAGAAACGGTCTGTGTGGCCGGTATGATAGGGTATCTGTTGGTGGGAGTGCTTCGGGGTAGTGATGTTTCTTCTTCCATTCCGACGCTTGGAACGATAGCGGTTGCGGCGATGAAGCTCATGCCGAGTGCAAACAAGATAAACAACCAGCTTAATGCGATTTCCTACTTTGAACCCTTCCTGATGCACGTTTCGGACAATCTGATAGACGAAACGAGTGCAAAGAACACGGATTTAAGCTTTGCTTATGAGAATTATGAAAAGCTTTCGATAAAGAAAGGGATTTACCTAAAGGACATTACCTACAGGTACCCTCAGACGGAAAAGTATATATTTAGGAATGCCGAGATGGACATTCCAATTGGCTCGTCCGTCGGCATAGTCGGAGAATCCGGCTCTGGAAAAACAACAATCGTGGATGTGCTCTTAGGGCTTTTAACACTTGAAGGCGGTGCAGTCTACGCAGACGACGTCGACACCAGGACCTGCTACAGAAACTGGCTTAAAAACGTAGGCTACATTCCGCAGATGATTTATATGCTTGACGGCTCCATCAGGGAGAATGTTGCCTTTGGCATAACGGGCAATGATATTGACGAAGAGAAGGTATGGGAAGCACTCAGAGAAGCGCATCTTGATGAATTCGTAAAGAGCCTTCCCGCAGGCCTTGATACCCAGATCGGTGAACGAGGAGTCCGTATTTCAGGCGGACAGCGACAGAGAATCGGTATCGCCAGAGCCCTCTACAACGATCCTGAGGTCCTCATCTTAGATGAAGCAACCTCAGCCCTCGACAATGACACCGAAGCCCAGATAATGGAGTCCATTAACGCTCTTCATGGTAAAAAAACACTTGTTATCGTGGCTCACAGGCTTCAGACCATCGAAAAATGTGACATGGTATATAGGGTTCAGAATGGGAAGATTGAAAGAGAAAGATAAAGATAAAGAATAGGCTTTCGACTGTGCAAAACGCTTTTGCATAATCGAAAGCCTTTATAATGTTACTTACTTCATCAAAGTATTTAAAAACTCGAGCATATGCTCTGCTGTCAGATCGATTCCGGCATCGCCCAAATAGACTCCATCGACATATTCTGTGATATTGGATTCGTTAATCTTGTAATAGTAGTTGTCAATGTATGAAATGTAGAGTTCATTGGCAATGGCATACTGGTGAACTGTGTAAACCGTTTCGAGTCCCATTCCGTAGTCGGTGGTCGAACCAAGCTCGATGTTTCCTTCATCGTCCGTTAGGTAAATCGGTGTAGGCGAAGAAAGGATGATCTGCAGATGCGGGTACTTCTCCTGAAGAAGCTTGATGGAGGAAAGCAGGGCTCCGTGGTAACCGTATACATTTTCTTCATCGAAGAGCATTTCGGGAATACCTGCCATATAATCGTGCATCGAATACATGATGATGACTGTATCGATTTTATTTAAATCAAGATTTTCAATCGTATCTATGTATGCTTCGTAGCGCTCATTACTTGTAAAGCCTTCTTCGGCAGCGGTAAGCTTCAAATTTTTAAAGTCTTTGTCTGCAAGTGCGGAAACAACACTGTAAAGCGAAAATGCATTTGTCCCGACGTCCGGATCTCCGTAGGTGGCGGTGAGCTTTACTTTTTCACAGGTCAGATCAATGATGTTTGCATCGAGATTCTCTTTTAAAATGTTGAGAATCGAGTGCTCCTTGCCGTAATTGTTGAGGATATGGTCGCCGATGAGGAGGATATCGTTCACTCCATTATCCACGTGATCCTCGTAAGGTCCCGCATCAGGATCGGGGTAAAAATAACAGTCATTGCATTCCATGTCATAATCACCTTCCGAAATGTCGGAAAGGTCCACCGAAGTCGACTGCTTGTTCCAAAGGTTCAGCCTTGTGATCACAAAGGCAACAATCAAAATAATCGGTATCAATGCAAGAAGGTGCAGATTAATCTTAAATTTCTTTTTTTCGTTCATTTCTTTTTCCTTTTCAATGCTTAGGTGTGCACATTATAATGCGAAAGGTCGCATAAATCCATAAAAACAAAAAAGTTTAAGGAAATATTCAAAAAAGAAGAGCCCTTAAAAATTGCTAAAAGGGCATAGTAATGCTATAATCAAAAAGGTTATTGCCTAAAGGCAGTAATGCTTAATACAAGCTTTTTGCCTGATGTTACGGAGGGTTGTATGAACAATACAAACGATGCTGAAAATGAGAATTATGTCTTTGTAGACGAAGACGGCAATGAAATTCTTGTTGATGACAGTGAATTTGAAAGAAGCTCAGAGGAACTTCAGGAAGAGCTCGACGATGAAGCTCTGATTGAAGCAGGACTCGGAGACGAAGTGATCCTTAAAGAAGAATATGGGCTAAGGGTTGACGGCTCGTTAAACGATCCGGATTCTTACGAAGCATACGAAGATGACTATGCGGACGAAGAATATGATTCAGAAGAGGGGTCCGGTATTATGGGACTTATCGCCAACAGGCTTATGCTGGTGCTTGGCGTGACAATAGCTCTTATAGCCATTATCGTGGGAGTTACCTGTTTTGCAAAGCGTGGCGGGGGCTCCAAGAGCGTTGATTTTTCCGAAGTCGGAGTTAATGTAGCCGAAATCGGAGCTATAGGGCGCGACAATATTGTGGCGATTACCTCGGCTCGAGGCGAGCTTCTGGATGCACTCTATGATGTTGTGAAAAATTATGACTATGACGAGGCTGATGAGGAAACGGGGATCACGACCGTTTCGGTTACACTGACCTCCATACTTAAAGATTTAAAGGTTAAATTCGTAAATTCGAAGGGCAAGCTTATCGGAAATGTTCCCTTCGAGGTAGAGGTAACGGATTCCAAGGGAAATACCGAGACCTGGACCGACGATGACAAGGACGGAATCATTTACAAGACCGATCTTTCGGGAACGTACAGCGTAAAGCTTGTGACTCTTTCGGGTCTTTCCGAATATTACGATTTTACGACAAACAGTTCGTCACAGTCCGTATCTGTTAAGTCAACCCTTGATTATCAGAAGGTTGATGTAAAGAACGAGATAAAGTCCGCTTCTCAGGTTTCCGAGACCGAAGATGCTGCTGAGAATGATACCACAGAGGAATCAAAGCTTACCGATACGGTTGCTTATGTGATTTCTTCAAAGACTGCGGCTTCCGACGGATATACTGTAATAGCAAAGACTCAGATTACGGATCCTGTCAAGATGCTTACATCAAAGAACGAGGCGGGACTTGCAAGGTTTAGAAGGCTTACGAGTACCGGCAATGTATCGGGCAATGAAGGCGGTGAATCGAGCGGAGGCTCGGGTAGTGAATCAGGCGGAGGCTCGGGCAGTGAATCGGGCGGAGGCTCGGGCAGTGAATCAGGCGGCAGTTCAGGTAGTCAGTCTCATGAGCACAGCTATGTATGGGATAGGAATGTTGGCAATGGAAATCATACTTTAAAGTGCAATGTTTCGGGCTGCGATGCGACAAAAACTGAAACCTGTAACAAAACTCAGTATAATTCAAACAATAACGGAACTCACAATATTGCCTGCAGCATCTGTGGGTATACGGCAGATACAGATAAGAACGCAACCTGTTCTTACACATATACGAAGAAAGGCACTGCCGCAGACAAGACTCATTCCGGCAAATGTAGTGCATGCGGATATGAAATTGCAAATGTAGCCTGCACCGATAGTGGCAGCGGCGTATGCAAGGAATGCGGCGGCACCATCAAAGAAGCAACCACCTACTCCATGGCAATTACCGAGTCAAATTCGAAGACAGCCATAGCAGTTAACGGAACGGCTACACTTAAGGCTAATGTCACAGCTTCGGATAGCACAACACATAGTTACAGCTACTCTTGGAGTGTAACTGCTGGCTCTGAGTCGGTTTCTTTATCCGCTTCGGAAAATGTCTTAACGGTTAAGGGTGTAAAGTCGGGAAGCGTTACGATTCAGTGTATAGCTACTGTTGACGGAGAATCGTCAAAGACTGTTACCCAGACCTTTGCAATAAAGGTTAATGAATTGAAGATTTCACTTGACAGGACCTCAAAGAAAGCCCTGTTTGCAGGATATACCTCGGACGGAAGTGACAAGTTCGTGCTTACCGCCACTACGACAGGCGGAAACTCTTCCGATGCTACAAAGGGCAATCGTGTAACCTGGTCTTCATCCGATACCTCCATTGCAACGGTTGATGAGTCAGAAACTGTTACGACGGAAAAGGGTGTATCGAAGTGTACCGTTAGGGCCCTGAAGGCAGGTACGGTTACGATTACCGCTACAAGCGATGAGGATACAAGTATTAAGCAGTCGCTTACCGTTGTAGTATCTGTTCACCCTGCAAAGGATACGGTTACAAAGCTTGTTGATGCGTCAAACAATCAGGTATACAAAAAGGATTCAAACGGAAAATACGTCGAGGCTACTTACGCAGACTACTATTCCGGCACCAATCTCTACATAGTATCGGGAACCACCACCTACAAGTACCAGGGCTGGTGGACGATAGACGGAAAGACCTACTACTTTGACAAGAACGGAAACAAGGTTACGGGCGATCAGGTCATTTTAGGAGCCAAGTATTCCTTCGACTCAAACGGAGCTTTAAAGAGCGGAACCGGAACCTTTGGTATTGACGTTTCGAAGTGGAACGGGACAATAGACTGGAGCAAGGTTGCAAAATCGGGAGTCAGCTATGCTATCCTTCGTTGCGGGTTCAGAGGCTCGACAATCGGAGGCTTGGTTGAGGATGCCAAGTTTGCCACCAATATCAGGAATGCCACGGACAACGGCATTAAGGTCGGAGTTTATTTCTTTACCCAGGCGGTAAATGAAGTCGAGGCAGTCGAGGAAGCTTCAATGTGTCTGACCATGGTAGAAGGCTACAAGTTAGCCTATCCTATTTTCATAGACGTGGAGAGTGCTTCGGGCGGACGTGCAAACGGACTTACCAAGGATGAGCGAACCGCAGTCATAAAGGCGTTCTGTAAGACTATTTCAAATGCAGGCTACAAAGCAGGCGTTTATGCAAACAAGAGCTGGCTCACGACAAAGATCAATGCTTCTGAGCTTACAGGCTATGTAATCTGGCTTGCCCAGTACGCATCCTCGCCTACATATACCGCAACACGCTACGATATATGGCAGTATTCGGATTCGGGTTCTCTTAGCGGTATAAGCGGAAGCGTAGACCTTGATTTAAGCTATTTGGGCTATTAAAAAGAAATCATTATTTTCGGCTAAGGCAAAGCCCTTAGCTGAATCTTAGATATTAAAGGAGAGTTTCTATGAGGACATACCTTGTGACCGGCGGTGCCGGCTTTATAGGCTCCAATTTCATTCACTATATGTTTAACAAGTACGGGGACGATATTAAGATTGTAAATGTTGACAAGCTTACCTATGCCGGCAACCTTGAAAATCTTAAGGACGTAGAGAAGCGTACAAATTATACCTTTGTAAAGGCTGATATTTGCGATAGCGAGGCTATCGGAAAGGTGTTTGAGGATCACGACATTGATGTGGTCGTTCACTTTGCAGCAGAAAGCCATGTAGACAGATCGATTAAAAATCCTGAGGTGTTCGTAAAGACAAATGTGCTCGGAACCCTCGTAATGCTCAACAACGCAAAGGCAGCCTGGGAGCTTCCGGACGGTAGCTTCAAGGAGGGGAAGAGATTCCTCCATGTTTCAACCGACGAGGTATATGGTTCTTTGACTGAGGACGGCGGTTTCTTTTATGAGACGACCCCTTACCAACCGCACAGCCCCTACTCGGCTTCCAAGGCAAGCTCGGATATGCTTGTTAAGGCCTATATGGATACCTATCACTTTCCGGCAAACATTACCAACTGCTCGAATAACTACGGCCCTTACCAATTCCCCGAGAAGCTCATCCCCCTTATCATCAACAATGCACTTTCGGGAAAGAAGCTTCCTGTCTACGGCGACGGCAAGAACGTCCGCGACTGGCTCTATGTAATGGATCATGCAAAGGCTATCGATATGGTCATCAACAAGGGCAGGCTCTTCGAGACCTACAATGTCGGCGGTCACAATGAAAAACAAAACATCGAGATCATCCACATCATTCTTGATACCTTAAACGAGATGCTTCCCGATTCTGACCCGAGGAAGGCTCATATCAACAGTGATTTGATTACCTATGTGGAGGACAGAAAGGGTCACGACCGTCGTTATGCGATCGCTCCCGACAAGATAAAGTCCGAAATCGGCTGGGAGCCGGAGACCATGTTCAAGGACGGCATCAAGCTCACCATCAAGTGGTACTTTGAGCATGAAGACTGGATGAAGAATGTCACTAACGGCGATTACGTAAATTATTACAAAGAAATGTACAAGGATAAATAAAAACAGTAAGACACTTTGATACGCAGGTAAAAGCATATCGACTGCGAAACTAAACTTCGTACCTAAGAAAGGCGGTTCCATGAAAGGTATTATTCTTGCCGGAGGCTCCGGCACAAGGCTTTACCCCTTGACACGCGCAATTTCAAAGCAGATTATGCCCGTATATGACAAGCCGATGATTTACTATCCGCTTTCAACCCTCATGCTTGCGGGAATTCGCGAGGTGCTCATCATCTCGACTCCCCGCGACCTTCCGACCTTTAAGGAGTTGTTCGGAGACGGAAGCCAGCTTGGCATGCGTTTTGAGTATGCAGTTCAGGAAAAGCCCCGCGGACTTGCCGATGCCTTCATAATAGGCGATAAATTTATAGGAAACGACGCTGCAGCCCTGGTGCTCGGCGACAATATTTTTTACGGACAGAGCTTTTCAAAGCTCCTTCTTCAGGTTGCCGCCCGCACGGAGCAGGAAAAGGGCGCGACAATCTTCGGCTACTACGTAAGAGACCCCAAGGAATACGGAGTGGTTGAATTTGACAAGGACGGAAAGGCAATCTCGATTGAAGAAAAGCCTGCCAATCCTAAGTCAAACTACGCCGTTCCCGGCCTTTATTTTTACGACAATGATGTAGTTGAAATCGCCAAGAACGTAAAGCCCTCAGCACGTGGCGAAATAGAGATTACAAGTATAAACAACGAATATTTAAATCGCGGAACTCTTCATGTGGAAACCATGGGAAGAGGCTTCGCATGGCTCGATACGGGCAATCACGATGCCCTGCTTGACGCAGCAAACTTTGTGGCAACCTTCCAAAAACGCCAGGGACTTTACGTTTCCTGCATCGAAGAGATTGCCTACAAGAGAGGCTTTATCACAAAGGACGAGCTTTTGAAGCTTGCCGAGCCCCTTATGAAGACCGCATACGGCAAATACCTTACAGAGGTTGCAAATGGACTCTAAACTGAAACGGACGGTGATTTTCCTTTCTGTTTTCATGTGTGTTTCGGTTATTGCGATAGTTGCCGCGGCAAATTGGAAGACTGTTTCAAGACGTATTAATGGGCGAGTAAGTATTTTAAAAGAATCGGCCGAAGAAGCTACTGAAAGCTCTACACTTAGACTTGGCAACGACCTTTATGCCTGGAAGAATGACGAAACCTTCTTTGATACGAAGGCAGACACGCTTGCCATGCAGATCATGGAGGAAATGAACAGGCTCACCGCTTCAGCAGTTTCAATTGAACGGGACCTTCGCATCCAAATCTTAGATTACCAAGGCGAGCTAAAAACAGGTGAAGCCTTCAAGGTAAAGGTTTCTTTAGACGGAAAGACAAGTACCTACGAGGACTCCGACAAGGACGGCATCATTTACACAGACGGTCTTGAACCCGGAGATTACACGGTGAGTCTTGAAGCTTTTGGAGATTACGAAATGCCGGACGAGCCCTTGAAGGTTAAGGTACCTGACAAAGCCGAGTGTACTTACATAGAGGATATAAACCTCCTCATCAAAGAGAAGACTGGGGCTCAGGCGCAGTATGAGGATGTCCTTACGCACGTTGCCTCCTCGGATGCGGATAAAAAACAAAACACTTCTTACGGGACAGATACAGATCTTCTTTATGGCGTTGATTTGTCCGATAAGAATGAAGATGTTGATTTTAAAAAGGTTTACGGCTCCGGTATCCGTTTTGCGATGCTCAGAGCCGGCTACAGAGGAGCACTTTCCGGAGACCTTGTGGCTGACGAAGCATTTACGGAGTATGCTCACGCGGCAAACAGAAACGGGCTTGCCGTAGGTGTTTATTTTGACTCCCAGGCAGTAAATAGAAAAGAGGCAATCGAGGAAGCAAGCCTTGTGATTTATCTGATGCGTGAGCTAAATATCACCTATCCTGTATATATAAGGCTTGATTTGGCGGGTGGCGACGGACGCGCCGATTCGCTTGACAGTGATACACGCACGGAGATTGCTCTTGCCTTTGAAGAAACCATTAAGAATGCGGGATACGAGACGGGCGTTTACTCTTCGGCAGCCTGGTTTAACACAAATCTTGATACCGGGAGCTTGGAAAAAGAACACATCTGGCTTTCCGAGTACCGGAAAAACCAGTCAGGCAAGGATTATTACTATGATCTTTGGCAGTATACGGATGCAGGAACAGTTGACGGCATTAACGAACCGGTTTGCTTGAACGTTTCGTATATGGAACGTTGATGCTAATCGCGTAAATTTAAAGTTAAAGAGGCAGATATATGACAGAACAGTTTGGTAAGATCACGGTTGAAACCTGTGAAATTGAAGGAATAAAGATAATAACTCCAAGGGTATTTCCTGATGAGCGTGGTTACTTTATGGAGACCTATCAGAAAGAGGATTTCATAAAGGCAGGAATTGACCTTGATTTTGTGCAGGACAATCAGTCGGCCTCAAAGAAGGGTGTTTTGAGAGGACTTCATTTTCAGAAGCAGTATCCTCAGGACAAGCTTGTACGTGTCATAAGAGGAGCAGTTTACGATGTGGCCGTTGATTTACGCGCAGGCTCAAAGACCTTCGGAAAATGGATCGGAGTAGAGCTTTCCGAGGAAAATAAAAAACAGTTCTTTATCCCGAAGGGCTTTGCACATGGCTTTTTAGTGCTTTCCGACTATGCAGAGTTCGTTTATAAATGTTCCGATTTCTATCATCCCGGCGATGAGGGTGGGATCATTTACAATGACCCTGAAATCGGCGTTAAATGGCCTATTGAGGACGGCTTAGAGCTTATTATGAGCGACAAGGACACGAAATGGGGCGGTTTATCTGACTATGTTAAAGCTAACAGATAAAAAAACAAAGGGACTCATATGGAAGCTTGCCCGAAATGACTTTAAAGCAAGGTTTGCGGGCTCTTATCTTGGTGCTCTTTGGGCAATGGTACAGCCGGTGATTACGGTCCTCATGTACTATATTGTTTTTGATAAAATTTTCAAATCGCGTGCGCAGGCCGTTGCGGGAGGAATAGAGATTCCTTATGTGCTCTTCCTGACCCTTGGTCTGGTGCCGTGGTTTTATTTTTCCGAGGGTCTTTCAAACGGTACGAATGCACTTCTTCAGTACAATTACCTGGTAAAAAAGGTTGTCTTCAACATAGATGTTCTGCCGATTATAAAGGTAATTTCGGCTTCCTTTATTCATGTATTTTTCCTTTTCGTGCTATTAATAATCGCTGCGATATATGGGTATTACCCAAGCATGATTACATTTCAGCTTGTTTATTACAGCCTGTGTATGTTTGTGCTGCTGGTGGGATTATCGTACTTCACCTCGTCCGTAGTGGTATTTTTTAGAGACTTAAGTCAGATTATTCAGATTTTACTGCAAATCGGGATGTGGGCAACACCGATTCTTTGGAACATAGACAGTCTTCCACGGACCTGGCAGCTTATTATGAAGCTAAATCCTGTAGCATACATAGTGCTTGGCTACAGAGCCACGGTGTGCGAGAAAAGACTTATCATATCGGATTGGAAGTATACGCTTTACTTTTGGGCGATTACTTTGCTCCTCTTCCTGATCGGTAGGAAGATATTTAACAAGCTAAAAGAACATTTTGCAGATGTGCTTTAATGTACACGGAAATAAAGATGTATTTGTCTGTATTTGAAAAGAAAAGTTAGCGTGGCATGGATTTAAAGAGACGTTTGTCTGCTTATAAAGCCTTAATTTAAGTACAAGATCTGCAAATGCAAATATAAAATTCTGATTTAACAATGAGGTAGAGATGGATTCCGAAGCAGTAATATCCGTTAAGGGTCTTAAGAAAATGTATAAGCTTTACAACAAGCCTTCAGACAGACTAAAGGATGCTTTGGGGCTTAAGAAGAACGGCTATGCGACAAATTATGCCCTTAAGGGAGTCGACCTTGATATTTATAAGGGCGAGACGGTAGGTATAATAGGCACAAACGGTTCGGGGAAGTCTACCATCCTCAAAATAATAACAGGCGTTCTTAATCCTACGGAAGGCTCTGTAACAGTAAACGGGCGTATTTCGGCTCTGCTTGAGCTCGGTGCCGGCTTTAATCAGGAATATAACGGCATAGAAAATGTTTATTTAAACGGCACCATGATGGGATTTTCCGAAAAGGAGATAAAGGAAAAGCTTCCATCTATTTTGGAATTTGCCGATATCGGGGATTATGTCTACCAGCCGGTAAAGACCTATTCGTCGGGTATGTTTGTGCGACTTGCCTTTGCGGTTGCAATAAACATAGATCCGGAAATTTTGATAGTGGATGAGGCTTTGAGTGTAGGAGACGTTTTCTTTCAGTCAAAGTGCTATCATAAATTTGAGGAATTTAAGAAAAACGGCAAGACCATTATTTTTGTTTCTCATGATTTAAGCTCAATTTCAAAGTACTGTGACAGGGTAATGGTGTTAAATAAAGGCACCAAGGTCGCTGAGGGGCGCCCCAAGGAAATGATAGACGTTTACAAGCAGATACTGGTCGGCCAGTATGCCGAGGATAAAAAGGACATTCTCTCGGAAGAGGGCGAACACCATGAGCTGCTTGAGTACGGTTCGATGGAAGCACGTATCGTAGATTATTACGTGACGGATGAGAACGGCACGAGGACGCAGGCAATCATAAAGGGTAGCGTATTTACGATTCATATGCGCGTGCATTTTGAACAGGATGTTGAGAAGCCTATTTTTGCATACAAGTTTGTAAACCCCAAGGGAGTGGAAATCACAGGCACCAATACCATGTATGAAAAAGCCTTCTTGCGTGACGGTAAGGCAGGCGAGACTCTTGATATCACCTTTACCCAGGAAATGAACCTGCAGGGCGGAGATTACATCATGAGCTTTGGCTGCACCGGTTACCATCGCGACACCTTCGTAGTTTACCATCGTATGTATTACGCTCTTGCTATTTCGGTTATTTCGGATAAGGATACGGTTGGGTACTACGACATGAATTCAAAGGTTACTATTAAGAGTTTTCGATAATGTTCATATTCTGATTCAAATTAACTTGCAAGCAGAATTATGAATGTTAATCAGACTCCTGAATAAGGAGCCTACCTGGCATAAGCAAAACGTAGAGCTGTGAAGCAGCTTAAGACGGAGAAGCCGGCTTGTCTTGCACATGTCGTGGAGAAACTCTAAATAAGAGAGGCACCCTTAGATGCTTAAAAAGAAAATCGGAAAAGTAAATTTAAATTTAATAAACGAATCCACGGAAGAGCCGACCGCGATTAAGGCGGATATTCTTAGGATAGTCCGTGATTTAAATGTAATCGAGTATCAGGGAATCATCGAGGAAAAGGCTAATGTTTCGGGTGAGGTCGGATATCAGTATCTTTATCATTTAAGCGAGATAAGGGCAAATATAGTTTCCTGGCTTCCGATAAAGGCATCCGACACCGTACTTGAGTGCGAATGCGAGTGCGGTGCAGTTACGGTTGGGCTTATAAAGAAGACACATAATGTTACTGCTTTTACTAAGGATAATTTTGATGCCGAAATCGTCTGTGAGCGCTTTTCGGACGTTGAAGGTTTAAACGTCTATGGCGGAGACTGCGATGAAATATTAAAGATCCTTTCAGAAGAGGAAAAGACCTTTGACTGGATAATCGTCCGTGATGACAGATTTCTAAAAGCCGCTTCCAAGGTCCTTTCAAAGAAGGGCCGTATTATCTTCATTACCGACAACCGCATGGGTCTTAGAAATCTTGCGGGGGTCAAGGCTGAAGGAGAGGACGACTACTTTACCGGAATAGAAGGGAAGACCGGAACAGGGTTTACGTATTCCGGACTCTTTAAGCTTTTGGAAAGCCTTAAATTTAAAAAGGCACAGCTTTATTTTCCGTATCCTGATTCTTTGTTTATGAAGAATCTTTATTCAAACGCTCATATGCCAAAGACCGGCGAGCTTGTAAACAATGATTATTGCTTTTCCTCCGATCGATTAAGGCTTTTCTCGGAAAAAGAAGCTTTTGATGCTGCCTGCAATGACGGAAGCTTTAAATATTATTCAAACTCTTATTTGACGGTAATAGGGGAGCCTCTGGATGTCGAATATGCAAGGTTTTCAAATGACAGAGCGCCTGAATATCGTATTTTCACAGTAATATCCGCAGACAAGGACGGTAAGAGGGTTAAGAAGCTCCCGATTTCTGAAGCAGCTTTTAATCACATATGTAATTTAAAGGATTATTATAACAGGCTTTTAAAGAAGTATGAGGGATCGGAGCTTAAAATAAATGCCTGTTCGTTAAATGAGAATTTAACCGGTCCGGAAGCTGTGTTTGAATATGTAAAGGGTGTTGAACTTTCAAGGCTTTTGGATGATGCACTTGCATCAGACGATCTTGATACCTTTACAAAGCTTTTTGATAAATATGTATCCCTTACGGGCTTTAATGATACTTACCCCTTTGCGGACCAGGACATGGTATTTTCAAACATTTTAGTGGATGGAGATACCTGGACTTTGATAGATTACGAGTGGTGTCTTGAGACTAAGCTTCCTGTCAAGGAAACGGCCTATAGAGCAATCTACTGTTATCTCCTGGAGGACGAGTCGCGTAAAAAGTTTAATGTCGATTTAGTGCTTGATAAACTTGTGCTTTCAAGGGAAGCAGCGGACGAGATAGAGCTTGATGAGATGAACTTTCAAAAGAAGGTTACGGGGAAGGCTTTGTCCCTTTCTGAGCTTCGAAAGCGTCTTGGATTTAAGATTATCAATCCAATAAAGAGTAAATTTTCCGATTCCCTTGATAAGCAGATTTATCAATTCAGGATTTATCCGGGTGGCCAAACGGGAGAAATGTCTGAGAATACAGCCTTTGACATTGACAATCCCTACACTTCCGAAAAAAATGCAAAGGCAACGATTTTTGTTTCAAAGGATGATAAGCTTTTAAGGGCGGATCCCGTAAACGCTCCATGTCTTGTCAAGTTCAATGAGGCAAAGCTTTCGGAGCTTGATTTTCCCGTTGACTCAAAGAAATATCTTGCGTCGAACGGAAAAAGACTTAGTAAGGATACATTTTTATTTTCAACAAATGACCCCAATCTATACTTCAATATAGATGGATTTATACATGATGAAGATACTTTTCTTTATTTAGATCTTAATATAACTCTGCTCTCAGAGGACACTGCAAAGGCAATCGAAGCCAACTTGAAAAGATTCTTTTAAAGCTATAGGGGTTTAGGAAAACCATAAAAAATTATGAATGTGAAGGCAAGAGTACTTAAAGCTTAAGTCGACTTTGTTTAGGAAAACCATAAAAAATTATGAATGTGAAGGAAAAAGTAAAAGGTTTAATAAGTTCATATCTTGATTTAACTTATCAAAAGAAGCTTGAGACATCAAAAACAAACTATTCCGACTGGATTTCAAAGAAGGAAGAAGGTCTTAAGCACTTTGATATGAGCCTTGAGGATGGTGAGCCTTTCAATCAGAGTCTTGCATTTACCGCCAAGGATAAGGCTTTCACTGCGCTTATTTATCCTATGAAGAAGCTTGATGCTTCATTTAAGGTATCAAACTGCATTGACGATATCATTGTCTTCACAAACGGTGTGCTCTCGGACACGGCGATTCCACTTCTTGAGGAATTGTTCGAAACAAACAAGACTATAGACGTAGCCTACGGAAATGAGGATATTGCGGATTTTGACGAAGAGACTTTGGATGGGATAGAGGAAGGCTCAAGACGCGATCCCTTCTTTAAGCCCGGCTGGTCCCCGAATGCGTTTTTAAATCACTTCTATTTCGGAAACATAGTGGCAATCAGGAGGAGCACCTTCAGAGATGCGATTTTCAAAGAGGGTATGACGGGAGCAAAGGCTCTGTATGATATGCTTCTTAGAAATATTTTTGACAGAAACCTGAGCCTAAAATGCAGGGTCAGCCATATCGATGAGGTACTGATTCATGTAAAGGATTATGAGCTTACCCGCCTTACACCCGAAAAGATACGGTCGGAATCAGACACAGAATATAAAATATCGATAATTATTCCCTCGAAAGATAATCCTCACCTTTTGAAAAAGTGTATGGACAGCCTTGTTGAAACACGTCTTTTAAATGAGTTGTGCGAGCTTGTCGTCGTGGACAACGGAAGCAGTCTTGACAATAAGGCTATCATTGAGGAATTATCATCAAAGTACGGCTTTACCTATATCTATGAACCTTCGGAGTTTAATTTTTCAAAGATGATTAACCGTGGATTTGAAAATACAAACGGCGATTATCTTCTTATATTAAATGACGATATAACATTCACAGAGAAGGGCACGCTTTCAAAATTGGCACACGAGTGCAGCCTGCCTTTCACAGGCTGCGTGGGTGCAAAGCTTCTTTACCCGGACTCTCACATGATTCAGCATGCCGGTGTTTTCAATAATCGTTTAGGCCCGGTGCATAAGCTTCAGTTTGGCGATGACTCGAAAGAATATTATCTTGGATTTAATAAAACCGTGAACAATGTATCAGCCGTTACAGGCGCCTGCCTTATGATAAAGAGAAAGCTTTTTGAAGAGCTTCTCGGCATGGATGAGGAACTTAAGGTTGCCTTTAATGATGTTGACCTTTGCTTCAGGGCACTTGAAAAGGGCTATTACAATGCAGTCTGCAATGATATTTTTCTTTATCATGCAGAGTCCGTTACAAGAGGTCACGATACCGACTGTTCTTCTCTTGAGAGGCTTGAAAAGGAAAAGAAGAGGCTTTATGAAATTCATAAGGACTTAAGAGCCTTCGATCCTTTTTATTCAAAGTACTTGATAAGCGATTGCCTGGATACCCGTATTGCAGACGCTGAGCAGTATGAGTATGGGACGCAGGTTGAACTGATGGACTACGCAAAGCCTCTTGGCTTAAAGAAGGCAAGGGAGGATGGCGTTTCAAAGCTTTCTGTTGAATATTCGGGCAAGATGGATTCCTTCTCCTATGACGAAGCCGACAGGGATTTTTATTACATACAAGGGTTTTCCTACGTGCAGGGAAGCGACAACTCGCTTTTTAAGCGCAAGCTGATTCTTGAATCAAAGGATAAATGTTACGGCTTTGATTTGACGGGACGATTAAGATTAGACGTGGCGGAAAGCTGCCCTTCTGAACAAAATCTTGAAATGTCCGGATTTTCGGTTAAGCTTTCAAAAGGAGTGCTTAAGCCCGGAAAGTACAGGGTAGGTATGCTGTCTGTTAAACGGTTTTCAAAGGAAAAGATTTTTTCTTTTTCCAATAAATACTTAACGGTGGAATGATTGATGGAAGAGGATTTCAAGAAACTTTACGACGAGGAGCTTGAAAGAAATGTAATTCTTTCGGAGCGCTTGTCCGAGGCAATTGCCGAAAAAGAAGAAACTGAATACAAGCTTAACAGGATTAAAAATAATCCTCTCTGGAAGGCGAGTGCGCCCGCCAGACGCTGCATTAACAAGACTGTCAACTTTTCAAGGAAAGTAAAGAACATCGGCGGACTTCGCGGCTTAAAGTTAAAGCTTGATTATAAAAAGCGTGAAAAAGAAGCTAAGCAGTATTATGGCACAAAGTCTTTCCCTTCACCTGAAACAAGGAAATTTGAAGAGAGCTTTGAGTTTGAAAGGAGACCTTTAATCAGTATTCTCGTTCCTTTGTACAACACCGACGAGACGATGCTAAAGGAAATGATAGGTTCGGTCATCTGGCAGACCTATTCAAACTGGGAGCTGTGCCTTGCGGACGGCTCGGATGATTTGCATGCCTATGTGGGAACGGTTGTTTCTTCTTACAAGGATGCCCGTATCAAGTACATGAAGTTAGCTAAAAATGAGGGCATTTCCGGTAATACGAACGAGTGCTTAAAGATGGCAACTGGAGAGTTTATCGGACTATTCGATCATGACGATATCCTTCATCCCGAGGCTTTGTTTGAGTACGTAAAGGTTATAAACGAGCAGGATGCGGATTATATCTACTGTGATGAGACTACGTTTAAGAGCGGCAATATAGATCACATGCTCACGATGCATTTTAAGCCGGATTATGCGATAGACAATCTCCGTGCGAACAACTACATTTGTCATTTCAGTGTGTTTAAGCGCTCACTTCTTGATGGAGATGAATTGTTTCGTTCAAAGTTTGACGGAAGTCAGGATCATGACATGATTTTGAGACTTACCGATAAAGCCGAGAAAATTGTGCATGTTCCGAGACTTTTGTATTACTGGCGCTGTCACGCGCTTTCCGTTGCGAGCAACATAGGCGCAAAGACCTATGCCATCGATGCCGCAAAGGGAGCTGTCGCGGATCACTTGAGAAAGCATGGCTTTAAAGACTTTAAGATTACGAGCACCAGAGCCTTTGAGACGATATTTAAGATACGCTACAAGCTTGAGGGTACACCTCTTATTTCAATCATCATTCCGAACAAGGACCATGCAGCGGATTTAAAGAGGTGCGTGACCTCAATAATTGAGAAGTCCACCTACAAGAATTATGAGATCATAATCGTAGAAAACAATTCAATAACGGACGATATCTTCTCTTTATACGAGGATTTGAAGTCTCTCGACGAAAGAATAAAGGTCATCAAGTACGAAGGCACCTTTAACTATTCAAAGGTAAACAATTTCGGTGTAAGCAAGTCAAACGGGGAATACGTGCTGTTACTTAACAACGATACGGAGGTCATCACTGTAAACTGGCTTGAGGAGATGCTCATGTATGCGCAGAGGAGCGACGTCGGTGCAGTCGGAGCGAAGCTTTACTATCCCGATATGACCATTCAGCATGCGGGTGTCGTAATTGGCCTTGGCGCGCATAGAACCGCCGGTCACACCCACTACAAGCTTCCCAAGGAGAACCTTGGCTACATGGGACGTCTTTGCTATGCTCAGGATGTTTCTGCCGTAACCGGGGCCTGCCTCCTTGTAAAAAGAACGCTGTGGGATGAGGTAAACGGCCTTGATGAGACCTTTGAAATTTCGCTAAATGACGTCGATTTCTGCCTTAAATTACTTAAAAAAGGCTATCTAAACGTATTCACACCTTTTGCCGAGCTCTTCCACTATGAGTCAGCCTCCCGCGGCCTTGACGATTCGGGAGAGAAGGCCGAGCGTTACAATAGGGAATCCGAGCTTTTCCGCAAGAAGTGGGCCGAAGCTTTAAAGAAAGGCGACCCCTATTATAATCCCAATTTTTCTTTGGACAGAAGTGATTTTTCGGTGAAGGTGAAATAAAAATAAGCACAAAAAATGCCTATCCTGTCTCACACACAGGATAGGCAGCGCCCGCAAGGGCGATTCGTGCAAACTCGTGGCTAAATTAATCTAATATTCGGATCGTAAAGGAACTTCAGACCTTTTCTTTCAACCTCTTTACCAAGCTCATAACCTAAATATTTGGAATAGGAAGTAATTTCTTTGGAGGTATGCCGCCCCGAGGCTTTGTACTTATCAAGCTTATCAAGCGCATCTTTAAGCTCGTCCTCAAGCGAGGAACACACCTTTACGGTTCTTATGTCACAGGCATATACATCCTGATACAAATCCGCCCTGTGCATATAGCCCGAATAATGTTTGTTGATGTTTGCAAAGCTTTCAGTTTCGTCCTTATTGATAATGGCGCTTGTGACCTTGCTTCCTTTAAGTATCCTGCCGCCTACGGCACCGACATCAGATCTTATTTCAAAGAGCCTGTCGCCCCATTCAACTTCATAAAAGCCTAAATGAAACGAATCTTTAATCGTGAGGCGAGCGTTAAATTTAGCTTTAATAAAATCGGCTATTGCCTTTCTGCCTGCTTCATAGGCGTAATTCTTTGCCGCAGGGTCAAACGCGGTGGAATTTTCGTGACATCGCCAATGATAAAGAACACGATTTATAAATATTACCTCGTGGGAATCTGCTTCACCGACTGCCCTTAAGAAAAGATCATAATCCTGAGAACCGTTGTACTCACTACGCAGCTTTAATTTCTTTAAAAGTTCTGTTTCAAGAACGGAAAAATGGCAGATATAGTTATTTGACAAAAGCAAATCCAAATTTAATTCTTGCTTGACATGGGTTCCGTAGAATTTGCTGGTATCGGAAGTGCATTTATCTTCATTGGAATAAAGAAGCTTGGGCTTAATGCCATTCTTAAGCGCACTTGAAATATGAATTGCCATTTCATAAAGCGCATCCTCCGTGAGCAGATCGTCATGATCCAAGAGCCCACAATAGTCGCCATCGGCAAGTTTAAGTGCTTCGTTGGTGTTTTCTGAAATCCCCTTATTTTCCGAAAGTCTTATATATCTGATGCGATTATCGTCATAGGAAGCTATGATTTTCTGCGGCTCATCGCTTACGGAGGCATCTGCAAGTATCAGCTCGAAGTTTGTGTAGAGCTGAGAAAGGCAGGACTCAATCATTTCCCTTAAATACTTTTCTTTTGTCTCGTAAACCGGTACAAGAACAGAGAATTTAATGCTTTCATCCAGGGGACCGTCATAGATCTTTGCATCATTTGCAAGCATAAAGGGAACGTCTTTGTAAAAAAGACGTTCCTTTACGGCATAATACGTATTCACGAATCCGTTTCTTTTAAAATAACGGATGGTTTTTTTGAGATTTCCCATTATCAGATAAGTGCCTTCAAGTTCTTCGTAAGCTCTGCTACCTTTGCCTTTGCATCATCGAGGCTTGTTCCCTTAACACCCATGTAGAATTTAATCTTGGGTTCGGTTCCCGAAGGACGAGCACAGCACCATGCTCCGTCACTTAAATCAAAGTAGAGTACATTTGACTTGGGAAGTCCGGTAGGTGTTTTTGCTCCGGTTTCCATATTGATGATTACGTCATTGTCATAGTCTCTGAAGGAGAGAACCTTTAAATCGCCGAGGCTCTTGGGAGGATTTAAACGAAGCTTGTTCATGATATCCTGAATCTGCTTTGCCCCGTCAATTCCCTTAAGAGTAATCGTGTAAATATCTTCTTTGTAATATCCGAATTCCTTGTAGATATTGAGCATCTGGTCCCAAAGGGTGATGCCGTTAAGCTTGCACCATGCGGCAACCTCGCAGAGGCACATAACGGCAACGATTGCATCCTTGTCACGTGCATGAGTACCTGCAAGACAACCGTAGCTCTCTTCAAAGCCGAACACATAATTGTTTGAATGTGTCTGCTCGAAGAATTTAATCTGTTCGCCGATATACTTAAATCCTGTAAGTACCTCGATAAGCTTGATGCCGTACTTTGCAGCAATCGGATCTGCCATGTTGGTAGAAACAATGGTCTTAACCATTGCCGGATTTTCAGGCATAAGGTTGAGCTTTGTTCTTTCCCTTAATATGTATTCACAGATGAGCATACCAGACATATTACCGGTGAAAGAAACGTAATCGCCGGTAGCCGTATCATAAGAATAAACACCGAGTCTGTCTGCATCGGGGTCGGTTGCAAGGACAATGTCAGCTTTAACCTCACGTGCAAGCTTAAGCGCAAGAGTGAAGGCCTTGGGATCTTCGGGGTTAGGATACTCAAGAGTTGTGAAATCGGGATCCGGAAGCTCCTGTTCCTTTACTACATATACGTTCTCAAAGCCAAGCTCCTTTAAGATGCGGCGAACCGGTACATTTCCGGTGCCGTGGAAGGGCGAATAAACAATCTTTATATCCTTTGCTACCTGCTTGATGATTTCGGGATGAATAATCTGCTTCTTAAGCTCTGCCATGTAAAGGTCGTCTATCTCTTTGCCGATTACGTTGTAGAGACCTGCTTCAACGGCTTTTTCTTTATCCATGGTCTTTACAAGGTCGTAGCTTGAAACCGCATTTACTTCTGCAATAATTTCTTTATCCCTGGGAGAAGTGACCTGAGCACCGTCTTCCCAGTAAACCTTGTAGCCGTTGTATTCCGGAGGATTGTGGCTTGCCGTAACGACAATACCTGCCGTGCAGCCCTTAGTGCGAAGTGCGAAGGAAAGCTCGGGAGTGGGTCTTAATGCATCAAAAACATAAGCCTTTATGCCATTTGCATTCAGACAAAGAGCTGCAACATCGGCAAACTCGGGCGACATACGTCTTGAATCGTATGCAATGGCTACGCCCTTAGCTTCGGTTCCCTGTTTGATGATGTAGTTTGCAAGTCCCTGGGTTGCCTTTCTGACCGTGTATACATTCATGCGGTTCGTGCCGGCTCCGATAACGCCTCTTAATCCGCCTGTACCGAATTCAAGGTCCTTATAAAAACGATCTTCGATTTCTTTTTCATTCCCGGCAATCAAGCGAAGCTCGTCCTTTGTGGCTTCGTCAAAATAGTCATCCTGAAGCCAGGAATTGTAGCTGTCCATAAAGCTCATATTACAATCTCCCTTTTTGTTATTTTTGGTATTTCTCTTGCATATTACTTTACCATATATTGCCTTTTTAGGAAAGAATGAACATACGAATGATTAAATCATCAAAGCGACAAAATTTCCAAAACTATTTCTCAACCCTTGTATCACTTTATTAAGCAAATCTTAAATTGTTTCATTGGTACTTTTGTACTATAGTTACCTTATTGCTTTGGTTTAAGCGTGTTTTTCATGCTTAAAATTAAGAAGGTCCGGCGGATCTTTTTAAGCGTATGAGAGGTATATGCAATAAAAAAGGGGCTTGGCCCAATACTTTTGGAGGAAATATGGCATCACAGAAGAAACCCAGGAAAAAGGCTTCTACCGGAAAGATTATTCTTTTCATAGTGGAGCTGATTGCACTTGTTGCACTCATTGTCGTAATGGTGTTTGTAACAAAAGCTACCGACTCAGAGACCGGCGTAAAGCGTCTGGATATCAATGAGGAAGAAATCAAAGTTGAAATGAACGAAGAGGTCCTTACAAACGAGGCCATGAAGGGCTACACCAACTATGCACTGTTCGGTGTTGACTCGCGTACAGGTGACCTTGCAAGCAAGACCCGTACAGATACAATTATTATTGCATCCGTAAACAACGACACCCAGGAGGTTAAGCTCGTATCGGTATACAGAGATACTTATTTGAATCAGATGGGTTCGTCACAATCCTACGGAAAATGTAATGCAGCCTATGCATACGGCGGAGCCGAGCAGGCTATCAAGATGCTTAACGCAAACCTTGATATGGATATTTCGGATTTCATCACCATCGGTTTTGAAGGCTTGAGAGATGTAGTTGATGCTCTTGGCGGTGTTTACATCGATGTTGACGAGGACGAGATCAAGCACTTAAATAACTACCAGATTGCCATGGTCGAGACCATGGACGATATAGACACCTATGAGCCCGTTAAAGAAACAGGCTACCAGCTCTTAAACGGACTTCAGGCTACAGCATACTGCCGTATCCGTTATACAGCAGGCAACGATTTCAAGCGTACCGAGCGTCAGAGAGAGGTTATAAAGGCCTGTCTCGATGTTGCAAAGACCGCAAATGTATCGACACTTAAGAGCATCTGCGAGGGTGTATTTAACGAGACATACACATCCTTGGATTTATCCGAGATTCTTACTCTTCTTGAGCATATTGCAGAGTATTCAATCGTAGATGAGGGCGGTTTCCCTACCGCAACTCAGGTTACAACCGGGACCATCGGTTCTGCCGGAAGCTGCGTAATTCCGCTTGACTTAGCTTCCAATGTTACCTGGCTTCATGAGTTCCTGTTCGACGAAGTTGATTACGATCCTTCTTCAAACGTAAAGGAATACAGTCAGGAAGTTTATCAAAGAACTAACAGTTATCTTACCGGAACTGCAACGGAGTAATACATTTCTTAATATAAAAGTGCTATAATACAAGGGTCGGTTTTTCCGACCCTTTAATAATGTAATAAACGGAGGCATTTATAAATGTCTGTTGATTTAATCATTTATTCCTACAAGCCCGGGGAAACCTTTTTGAAGCTCCTTGACAGCATTTCGGAGCAGACAGTTTCCGTAGACAGGATTATCATCATGAATGTCGAGCAGAAGTTTTTCGACAGGCTTCTTTATTCGTACAAGATATCCGACAAGCACAAAAATCTCGAGCTTCACCACATTGCAAAGCGTGAGGCAGATATCGGGAAGTGGCGAAATACGGGAGTTAAGTATTCAACGGCCGATTACTTCCTGATGATGGATTCTGATACTTTTATAGAGACCCCCGATGCGATAGAAAAGCTTTTAAAACCCTTTTCAAAGGATGATAAGGTCGCCGTTTCCTATGCCCGCAAGACGGCACCGGAAAATGCTCCCGAGTACGTAAAGTATGCGCTTAAGTATCGTTTCCCCCTGGATTCCTTTACACATTCGGAAAAGGATTTGAGCAATTTAAAATCCGATACCTACCAGTCATCAAGCAGCTGCGCCCTCTACAAGCGCAGTACCTTTGACGAGCTTGGCGGATTCCTGAATCATGTAATAGCAAACGAGGATGTTCTTTATGCATCAAAGGCAATAAATTCCGGCTACAAGGTCGCTTACGTGGCGGATGCCGTTGCCTGCAGCAATCGGACCTACACCCTTGAAGAGGAAAAAGAAAGATACTTCGACATCGCTGTTTCTTTTTCAAAGCACTCGGATGCATTTGACATAGACGATGTAAAGGAAAGGCTTAGGAAAGTCGACAAGCTTACCTTGGATCATTTAAAAAGAAACGGGTACACAAAGGAATTCATTGAGTTTAAGCGGATTGTGCACGCGCGTCGCGCCGGACTTCAAAAGGGCTTCAAATTCAAGAAGATTGCAAGCTTTGACGTCGCCAAGTATTCCTATAACAAGGAATATTGGAGGATGGATGAGATCTTACGTGACAGGACGGCAGTCGACGTGCACTCCGGGTACGGGAGGAGCGCTTCAGAGCTTGAAATGCTTTCAACTCCGCCTGTTATGAAAAAGAAAGAAACAAACTAAGATTTCATAATTTTATTATTTTTTGTACACATCTCCTACACAAACCTGATTTAAACTAAGACCATAAGTTCAGAGAAGGAGGAAACAACAATGGACGGAAACAATTTCTACAACAACGAAACAAACGAAACATCTAATGGAAGTACATACGGACAGGGAACGACGCAGAGCGAATCCTATCAGAATACATATAATTCATACAACGGATACTCTTACGGCGGAAGCACGGGCAGCAGCGGAAGCACTCCGGAACCTGAAAAGCCCAAAAAGAAAAAAGAAAAGAAAGCCAAGAGCTCAGCAGGCTTTGGAAAGAAGTTCGTCGCAGCCATCTGCCTGGGAGCGGTATTCGGGGCATGCGCTGCAGGTTCTTTTTACGCGGTTGATACCTATGTGATAAAGGATGATGTAAACACCGAAGCCGAAAGCACGGATTTGTCGGAGCTTGAGGCAACGGTTGCAAAGCTTGAACAGTCGGTATACGGCGCAAGCACTTCAACTGTTTCAACCACGACTACCACAACGGTTGTAACGGATGTAACAAGCGTAGTCGACAAGGTAATGCCTTCGATGGTTGCGGTTACCAATACCGCAGAAACCAAGACCTATGATATCTGGGGTCGTTCCTATACAGACACTTCCGAATCGGCAGGTTCCGGAATCATCGTCGGTGAGAGCGACACGGAATACTTTATAGCAACCAACCACCATGTAATCGAAGATGCAAAGTCGCTTACGGTTACCTTTAATGATGAGTCTACTGCGGAGGCATACGTAAAGGGTTACGATTCAAGCATGGATATTGCGGTAATTGCAGTACTCAAAGAGAATCTTTCAGCTGAGACAAAGAACGCAATAACCGTAGCAGAGCTCGGAGATTCCGACAGCCTAAAGATTGGTGAGCCCGCAATTGCAATCGGTAATGCTTTGGGATACGGTCAGTCGGTTACAACAGGTGTCGTCAGTGCACTCGGAAGGGATATGACGATTGACTCCGTTACCTATGAGAACCTCATCCAGACAAGTGCAGCCATTAACCCCGGTAACTCGGGCGGCGCTCTTTTGAACATCGAAGGTCAGGTAATCGGTATCAACTCTTCAAAGATTGGCGGAAGCACGGTTGAAGGCATGGGCTTTGCAATTCCGATTGACGAAGTAAAGGATATTATTTCAGAGTTTTCCTCGCGTGAGACACGTGCCAGGGTTGATGATTCAAAGAGAGGTTATCTTGGAATCGGAAGCGGCACACAGTACGACTTAACCGCTTACGGCTATCCGGAAGGCGTTTATGTAGCAACGGTCTATGAAGGCTCACCTGCAGAAAAAGCCGGCGTCTACATGGGCGACATCATTACAAAGTGCGAAGGTCAGTCGGTTTCAGACATCACGGCGCTCCAGGAGCTTCTAAGCTACTACTCCGCAGGCGAAACCGTTACACTCACGATAACACGTAACGTTCAGGGTTCACTTACCGAGCTTGAGATTTTAGTAACGCTCGGCACTCAGGACGTCATTACAAGCAACCAGTAAATCAGTAAAAAGCTCCCTCGGAAAAATCCGAGGGAGTTTTGCATACAGTGACTTTACACAGCCATCTTAAGTACCTTGTTTGGCTGTGCTAATTTTTTCTTTTTGCCAACTTGTATCTCTTGCATATATTCGAGTATAATAACTATTTGAGATTACTGAAAGGAAATTTAACATGTCAGAAGATATTGAAAAAGTCTGCCTCATGTGCATGCGGCCAGAGTCGAAGGCGGGAAAGCTGCTGATGCTCCCGGGTAATGTGACCGTGTGCGTGGATTGTCTCCAAAAGACGATCGACACGGCAGAGGCCTTGAATATAAGCCCGGAAGCTTTCGGTATGCCGTTTCCCGGACAGATGATGCCGAACGTGACTACAACCGATACCGCAGAAATCAGTAGAACAGAATCTGAGGCATCAAGCGAAGGAAAGGATTCTGAAGACAAAGAAGAAAAGACTTCCGAGACAAAGAAGCAGGGCTTTCCGAATATAAGCTTCCTCAATCTTTCGGACTTTGGCGGCGATTTCCCCATGCGCAAGCATATAAAGAAGAGCGACAAGCCAATCGAGCCAATTGACCTAAAGAGCATTCTGCCTCCTCACAAGATAAAGGAGAAGCTCGACGAATATGTAATCGGGCAGGAGCAGGCAAAGAAGATCATTTCCGTTGCCGTCTACAACCACTACAAGCGTGTTGCGACCGGCACCATGGACGAAATCGAGATTGAAAAGTCCAACATCCTGATGATAGGACCTACCGGCTGCGGCAAGACTTACCTTGTAAGAACCCTTGCAAAGCTTTTAGATGTTCCGCTTGCGATTGCGGATGCCACCTCTTTGACAGAGGCAGGCTACATCGGCGACGACATCGAGTCCGTTGTTTCAAAGCTCCTTGCGGCAGCAGACAACAACATCGAGCGTGCGGAGCGCGGCATCATCTTCATCGATGAGATAGACAAGATAGCGAAAAAGAAAGAAACCACCTCCCGTGACGTTTCGGGCGAATCCGTTCAGCAGGGAATGTTAAAGCTTTTGGAAGGCGCGGAAATCGAGGTTCCGGTCGGCGCAAATTCAAAGAATGCAATGGTTCCGCTTGCAACTGTCAATACGAGAAACATTTTGTTTATCTGCGGCGGTGCTTTCCCCGACCTTGAGGAAATCATCAGGCAGCGTTTGAACAAGCGTTCCTCAATTGGCTATACCGCTGAGCTTAAGGACAAATGGGACAAAGAAAAGGACATTCTTTCTCATGTCTCAATTGAAGATATCAAGAAGTTCGGCATGATTCCGGAGTTCGTGGGTCGTCTTCCCGTTCTTTGTCCGATGGAAATGCTTGACAAGGATATGCTCATTCAGATACTTAAGGAGCCGAAGAATGCGATTTTGAAACAGTATCGGAAGCTTTTGGAGCTTGATGAGGTAAAGCTGGACTTCTCAGACGATGCCCTTCAGGCTATTGCTGAAAAGGCAATGGAAAGAGATACCGGTGCAAGAGCGCTTCGTGCCATCATTGAGGAATTTATGCTTGATATAATGTACGAAATTCCAAAGGACAAGAATATCGGCAGCGTGACCATTACCCGCGAATATATAGAGGGTACGGGCGGACCGGTAATCGAACTTCGAACCGACACTGCGGTGTAACCACTTAAAGGAGGAAGACATGGAGGAATTTAAACCCGTAAAAGAAGGCAAGGTACGTGAAATATACGATATCGGAGACAGTCTGATACTCGTTGCGACGGACCGCATCAGTTGTTTTGACTATATTCTGAACAACACGGTTACAAAGAAGGGAACGGTGCTTACCCAAATGTCAAAGTTCTGGTTTGACATGACAAAGGACCTTGTCCCGAATCATATGCTCTCAACGGATACTGCTGATATGCCCGAATTTTTCAGAAACGAGAAATTTAAAGGAAAGAGCATGATGGTAAGGAAGCTAAACATGCTTCCGGTAGAATGCATAGTGAGAGGCTATATCACCGGGTCAGGCTATGCAAGCTATGTGAAGAACGGAACCGTTTGCGGCATAAAGCTTCCGGAAGGATTAAAGGAGAGCGAAAAGCTTCCTAAACCCATCTATACACCTTCCACAAAGGCTGAAATCGGCGATCACGACGAGAATATTTCTTTTGAAGAGAGTATAGATTATCTTGAAAAGCGTTTCCCGGGAAAAGGAAAAGAGTACGCCTCAAGGCTTAAAGAGCTTACGATTGCATTATACAAAAGGTGTGCGGATTACGCACTTACGAAGGGCATCATCATAGCTGATACGAAGTTTGAGTTCGGACTTGACGAAGAAGGAAACATCGTGCTCGGAGATGAAATGCTCACTCCCGACAGTTCGCGTTTCTGGCCCTTGGATGAATATGAGGCAGGACATTCGGAGCCTTCTTTTGACAAGCAGTTTGCAAGAGACTGGCTTAAGTCGCATGAAGGACATAATTGGACTCTTCCTAAGGAAATAGTCGACAAGACAATTGAGAAGTACCTTCAGGCATATAAAATGCTCACAGGTGAGGACATAAAATAAGCTAAGACCCGAAAGGGTCTTAGCTTTTTTGTATAATAGGAAATCTGGTTGGAATTTCCTATTACATAAAATCCCTACCAGGCAGAATCACACTGCGGCGGAAAGGCAGATGACGTTTGAAGTGACCCGCCGCAGATTAAAGCAGGATTCTTTGTTTAAATCAAATCTTTATCTGAGGGTTGTTAATGTTCTTAGCTAAACCGGGTTCCTTTGCCGGCTTAGGCGGATTTTTCTTTGCTTTTGCCTTAAAGGCCTTGGCAGCAAGCTTTAATTCCTTGTAGGCCTTTACTTTATCGGTGTTTTCGTCTCCTTTTTCAAGGCTTGCCTTGCTATGACTTGCGAGTGAGGCCTCTAAAGCTCCATAGTTAAGGATGAGATACGGCTTGTTATTGGCGGCGCACATCTTGGAATAAGCGTCAGTAACATTTTTATGATACGGCTTGTCCGAAAGCTCCATGGTTTTTAAAAGCTGTACAACGGCCTGCTTACGCATTCTTCCGCCGATGGTTGCCTGTCCGCCGATGTTGCTTGTGTTGCCATCGTCGGTGTGTGCATTCAGATAAACCCTGCAGGCACTGTAAAGACGTTTTGCGTTTTCACTCTTTTCATTGTCATCCTGCGATTTTTTGTAAGCCTTTGCCCATTTTTTGATTTCATTGAATTCGGTAGGATGTCCGCCACTGCCCCATATATGTGCATTTGCGGCTACTTCAAAGTCATTTAAGGGTTTTTTCAAGGGGTCTTTTTGATCCTTATCATCCATCTCAGCCATCATCTCGGCAATTTTTATATCGAGAGGACTTGGACCTCTTTTGATCTTGGCCTTTTCTGTCATGTATGCATCATAGGATGCCTTGAAGTTGAACCTTTGAAAGAACTTTTCATTGTACCAGGCCGGACCGGGAAGGTAACTGTCGCCTGCATCCTTGATCTTCTTGCAGAAACCGGTCACTAATGCCCAGGCCTTATGGGCGTTCTCAATGTAATTTTTCAAAGTCCTCTCTTCGGCACTAAACTGGCTGTCTACACTGCTGCTTTCAGCTACGCCAAGCTCATAATTTAATTTTGCAAGGGTATGGTAAAGCTTATCCAATTCGTCCTTTGAAGGCTCCTTAGTTGAGTCTTTTACCTTGTTAAAATCTTCTGCCAAGCGCTTTAAGTAGCCTGGAACATCGGGAGTAAAGCTTCCTCTTTCATAATAATTTTGTGAAAAAGAGTCTAAAAATTCGTTCTGGAGAATTTCTCCATAAGGAATCATTATGTCAATAAAATGCTCTCTCATTTCCCTAAGGGATGCTTCGATGTAGTCTTCCTTTGACATCTTGTCGGCAATGCTCTCCTCCATGGGCTCCTGCACGTCGATGATATTGTCATCAATCGGATCTTTTTCGTCTATGACGTCTTCTTTGTCTGCGGGGGCTTCATTGTTTATGAGCTCATCCTTGTCGGCATTTGCATTTTCATTTTCCTGCTGCAGGGCATCGATGGGAGTAGCCTTATAGTTCTTACTGAATTCATTGTAATATTGGTTAAGAAGTCCGGGATCGGCTATCGTTATGAAATTGTCCTTGCCGGCTTTGGCATATATGAATTTTAAGAAGTTCCATACTTCTTCCATTTTCTTTAAGAAGAGCTCCGGAGTTCTTTCCTGCTCAGGGAACTGTGTTTCCCATGAAGGAAAATTATCGTCGCTTGCCATATGAAGAATCGGTAAAAGGGCATTCCCTAAAATTCTAAAGCATCTGTCTCTGTCCGCTACATCGGCAAATTCACCTGTTTTGCGCACATGGAAGTATGCGTTTAGGTCGTAGCCGAAGGTCGGAGATGCAAACTCCCAAAAACGTCCGATTAGGTTCACGGATCTGGCAGATTTACTGTATATTGAGATTGTGTCTTTTATGTCATTCCATTCTGCCTTAACTTCCTCGGGAATGATAATTTCATCTCTTTCACGCCTTTTATTAAGCGCTTCATTTTCTTTAAGAGCGTAGGCTGTGTAAGGTGTTTTAAAGTCGAAGCGGTCAAAGAATACATATTTATACCAGGAGGCATTTACAGTATTTCCGGCATCATCGATCCTTTTCGCAAAAGAACTCAGAAATACCCAGATTTTCTGAGCATGCTCTTTATAGTTTTCGATAGATCTGGTTTCGGGCGGAAAATGATTGTCAAGACCGAATGGTAAGTTACTGTCACGCATGTCAAGTATGTCGAAAAGCTTATAGATATTTGCGTACATGCCTTTCATGACTTCCGGTGTTATTGAATTGGGGTCACTTATTACCCTGTTGTAGTCAGCAAGAAGCTCGCCAAGGCATTGCCTGCTGCCACTGTGCTCGGTAAATTCAGCTGCCTGACTATCAAAAGCTTCGGCATATTTGTCTATAAAACCTTTCTGTGCTTTGCTATCAAGAGGAATTGTGTACTCTTCAAAATGGTCTGTCATATCCTTTAAGACCGAAGAAACATATTCTTCTTTATTGATATCTTCGAATGTGTATTTGGGCATATTTGATCCTCACTTTCGTGTTTTTAGATTACAAGATGATTATACTTGGGGACAGGGACAAAAGGTAGACAAAAATTTGATTTTTTCGGTCAAAAATAAGAACCTCGCAAACTACTTAATACGATACCTGAGGGCCTTTTTGTAAAAAGCTGTACAGTAATAGTCTATAAAAGCTCTTTTCTTTCTATAATAGTAAGTCTGCAGCATCAGTATGCGGTTACGGTTTGGTTATTTTTATACGGGTACAATGTGCTTAGCCTAAGCGTGGGCTTTAAACGCTGACTTAAGCTAAACGCAAAGCTTATCCGCCGGAATTAAAGAGGGTAGATGCCTGCAAAGACAGACTCGAATCTGACACCGGCGACTCGCAAGCGAGTCTTGACAAATTTATATAAAGGAGTAAATGAGATTGTATTGTATAGTAGCAAAAAACATAGGATTACGCTCATGGATAAGATCCCCTTATGCATATTACGAAAAGGGCATAAGAGACGCAAAGAGACTCACAAAGACTGAGTACGAAACCATGAAGCTCTGCGATGCAAGGCATGACATTGAAGAAACGGATACCTTAATGGAACTTGTCGAAAGGAAACTTGTAATTCCTTGTAAAGAAGGTGAGTTTGCTCTTACTGACTGGCAGGATAAGACCTTCGATAACCGTTATTTTCCTGCCATCAACTGGATGATTACCGGGAAATGCAACTACAACTGTCTGCATTGTTTTAACGCAGCAGACAATGCTCCGCTTCAGAGTGAGTGGACGCTTGAAGAAGCCTGTGATTTACTCAATCAGGCAAGAGACTGCGGGATAAACGGCTTTACCATTACAGGTGGCGAGCCGATGCTTCATAAGAATTTCTATGAGATCATTAAAGCCATATACGACCGCGATATGTACGTCTACGAATTAAACACAAACGGTCATTTTATCACGCAGGAGGGTCTTGAAAGGCTAAAGGAAATCGGCTGTATACCGCTTATGAAGATTTCCTTTGACGGAATTGGCTGGCACGACTGGCTCAGAAACAGAAAGGGCGCCGAAGAGGATGCCCTAAAGGCAATGGAACTGTGTATAAAGAACGGATTTCCCGTAAAGGTTCAGACGAACGTTCACAACAAGAATATTGGGTGCATGCTTGAAACCGTCAGAATGCTTGACAAAATGGGAGTTCGGGAAACTCGTATTATCAGGACGAGTGAAGCTCCCAGATGGGTACAAAACGCGGATGGAGCGATGCTTACACTTAAGGATTATATGGATTCAATGGTCGACCTTTGGAAGACTTATTCCGAGGAAGATCACAGGATGCAGCTAACCGCCTGGCAGATAGGAACCATGTGGCCTAATTACAAGGCCTTCAAGCTCTCTCCGGTAGAGTGTGATGAAGGCAGGTATCGTGACGATATTCCCGTATGCAGGGGTAACCGGGGGATGATTGCAATTGACGCAAGCGGAGAGGTGTTCCCATGCCATCAGGTATCGGGAGTTTACAAGAGCATGAATGAGCATCTTGGAAACGTCAAAACTGGAAAGCTTAAGGACCTCATGAACGACGGAAAGTATATGGATGATGTCTGTACAACGGTCGGAACATTAAGAGAGTCCAACGAAAAGTGCAGAAAGTGCAAATATTTTGAATATTGCTGCGGAGGCTGTAGAGCTTTGGCACTTGCGGTAACGGGCGACAAGCTCGGCTCGGACCCATCAAAATGTTTCTTTTTCGAGAATGGATATTATGATAAAATAACAAAAGCACTTCCCGGATATCAGAACTGTTCGCTGATAAATATTTAGATATGGAGGCATTTATGAAAGACGAAGAAAGAAAAAAAATTGAACTTAACGATGATGATCTTAACGCGGTTGCTGGCGGTACCTGTATCGACGATCTTAAGGATTGGCAGATGGATTATGCAAACAGATGCCCCTGCGAAGGATGCCTAACCGACTCTCTGTGGGTTATTTCGTCAACCGATGTGATTTGCTCACATTGCGGTGCCATTCAAACCAGACAGTGGTACGACGAAAATAAGATCAGAAATAAATAATTTGATTATTTTCCTATGTCACAATGCACGAAAGCATAAAGGAGCACGAAATTTATGAAAA
Organism: Lachnospiraceae bacterium; assembly: GCA_963605385.1. Lineage (GTDB taxonomy): Bacteria > Bacillota > Clostridia > Lachnospirales > Lachnospiraceae > UBA1258. Next base: position 18,115 of record CAVCUM010000007.1, on the reverse strand, counting down.
ATGAGCTTTTTCGTGAGAAAGCACTCAAAAAAATGTCCTCTCCGGAGCAGTTGAACGAGTATATCAGAGTTACGAATCCGGGTGTTTGGACAGCACTTTTTGCCGTTATTATTTTCCTTGTCGGTGTGTGCGTTTGGGGCGTGCTCGGTAAAATTGAATCAACTGTCGTCGCATTTGCAATTTCAGATGGAAGTGAAGCTGTTTGTTATTTAAAGGATGCGGACAGTGTTTCTTCAATTACCGAAGGCCAGACTGTTGAGATCGGAGACGTATCTTACACTGTTGCATCCATATCGGAAGTAAAGCAGGTAAAGGATTGCGAATTCATAAACGGAAATGACTACGCTAAGCATGTGGGTTTACTTTCCGATGAGGACTGGGTTTACGAAATTGCGATTTCAGGTCAGGTTCCTGCAGGTGAGTATGATGCAAAGATAGTGACAGAGAGCATTTCACCCATGTCATTTATTTTTAACTGAGGTGAGCCATGGGGAAAGTAAAAGAGATAAAACAACCCCTTAAAAAGGGTGTTGCAAAAGTTCCCGTAGTGATGCAGATGGAGGCGCTTGAATGCGGTGCTGCCTGCCTTACCATGGTGCTTGCATATTACGGTAAGTGGATCCCACTTGAACAGATTCGCTCGGACTGCGGTGTCTCAAGAGACGGATCAAAGGCAAAGAACGTTCTTAAAACAGCAAGGGCTTATGGTTTAGAAGCCAAAGGCTATCGTTATGAAACAGAGACGCTTAGGAAAGAAGGAACCTTCCCTTGCATTATTCACTGGAATTTCAGCCACTTTGTGGTGCTTGACGGGTTTAAAGGAAACAAGGCTATTTTAAATGATCCCGCAAAGGGAAGGTTGGCTGTTCCGATAGAAACCTTTGACAATTCTTTTTCCGGAATCTGCATGATGTTTGCTCCGACCGAGGAGTTTGAGCCGGGCGGAAAACAGAAATCCGTAATCGCCTTTGCAAAGAAGAGATTAAAGGGCGCCGGAGCACAGGTGGCGTTTACCATGCTTACGGGTGTAATCGCTTCTCTTATCGCGATGATTTCACCAGCATTTAACAGAATATTCTACGACAGGCTTTTAACGGGAAAGAACCCCGATTGGTTTATGCCTTTTATAGTTGCGGTCACCATATTCACGTTGGTTCGGATTTTGGTGGAATGGCTTAAGGCCGTTTATACGCTTAAGATTAACGGTAAGCTTTCGGCAGTCGGAAATTCTTCGTATTTCTGGCATGTACTGCATTTACCTATGGATTTCTTCTCACAGAGGATGACAGGTGATATAACGGACAGACAGTCCGCAAACGCCAATATTGCCAATACTTTGGTAAACACATTTGCACCGCTTTTGTTAAATACCGGCATGATGATTTTTTACCTCGTGGTAATGCTTCGATATAGCTGGTTTTTGACTCTTATAGGTGTTGCGTCGATATTCTTAAACCTTTGGGTTTCAAGATATATATCAAATAAACGTATCAACCTGACCAGGGTTCAGATGCGCGACAGAGGACTCTTGTCGGGCGCTACCGTTGCGGGCATCGGAATGGTTGAAACTATCAAGGCAAGCGGCGCGGAGAACGGGTTCTTCCAGAAATGGGCAGGATATCAGGCAAACGTTAATGCAGCCGAGGTTAAGACACAGAAGTTAAATCAGTATCTCGGAATAATTCCCACGATGATTTCAAACCTTTGCAATACGCTTGTACTCATGTTCGGCGTATGGTTTGCAATGAAGGGTGACTTTACGGTAGGTATGATTACGGCCTTTCAGGGTTTCCTTTCATCCTTTACTGCTCCTGCCATGAGCCTTATAAATGCGGGACAGACCATACAGGAGATGCGTTCCCAGATGGAGCGCATCGAAGACGTTATGGAATATCCCGAGGATGTTATTTTTGACTGCGAGAATGTTGACGATACGGCATCAAACAAGCTTACCGGCAATGTGGTCATGAAGAACGTTACCTTTGGCTACTCAAAGCTTGAAGAGCCTTTGATAAAGGATTTCAACCTTGAGCTCAAGCCTGGAAAGAGCGTTGCTTTCGTCGGAACCTCGGGCTGCGGCAAATCAACACTTTCAAAGCTTATCTCCGGGCTTTATCAGCCTTGGAGCGGTGAAATTCTGTTTGACGGAAAGCCGGCCAAGGAAATTGGACGAAACGTATTCACCAGTTCACTTGCTGTTGTGGATCAGGATATTATTCTTTTTGCCGATACAATCGCAAACAACATAAAGATGTGGGACAACTCAATCGAGGATTTTGAAATGATTCTTGCGGCAAGGGATGCGCATATTCATGAGGATATCATGCAGAGAGAGGGCGGATATCAGTGCAGACTTACCGAAGGCGGGCGCGACCTTTCCGGAGGACAGCGTCAGCGCCTTGAAATTGCAAGAGTCCTGGCTCAGGATCCCACCATCATCATCATGGATGAGGCAACGAGCGCTCTCGATGCAAAGACCGAGTATGAGGTTGTTAAGTCCATCAAGGAACGCGGAATCACGAATATTGTAGTTGCACACCGTTTGTCCACTATTCGAGACTGTGACGAAATAATCGTTATGGAGCACGGTAAGGTCGTTGAACGCGGAACACATGATGAACTGTTTGCTAAGGGCGGGCTTTACACGAAGCTTGTATCGAGTGATTGATGAGGTGACGCTATGAGTTTATTTGAAGAACAGCTTAAAGTAAGAAAATTAAACGATGAGTCCGTCATTTCCGAATCACTTGAACTGATTACGGGTTCCGTCACGGGAAAAAGAATTTCCTCCGCGGTCAAGGACGAAAGACTACGTTCACTTGATGCCATAAATCAGATACTCGGGTATTTCGGGAGAAAACCGGCGGAAGTTCCCGAAAAGATTACAAAGCTTGAAGATCAAATCGAATATGCAATCCGTCCTCACGGCATTATGTACAGAACCGTAAAGCTTGATAAGGGCTGGTACAAGGATGCTGTAAGCGTAATGCTTGCCACGAAAAAGGAAGGCGGAGTTACGGCAATTCTCCCGGATCGATTCGGGAAATATTATTTTTTTGATTCGGACGGAAACAAAAAGAAATTAAATTCAAAGACGGAACAGCTTTTCGAAAGCATGGCGATTGCTTTCTACAATCCGCTTCCGCAAAAGAAGCTGACCATTGTTTCACTGATGAAGTATGCCTTTGGTTCACTCAATGTAATGGACATTCTTTCGGTGGTGTTGGTTACAGTTATTGTAACTCTTATTGGCATGATTTCACCGAAGATCAATCAGCTCCTCTTCTCGACGGTAATAGAATCGGAAAGTGTAAGACTTTTAATTTCGATAGCGATATTCAGTATCTGTGTATCGCTTTCCACGGCGCTTTTTGGAGTAATAAAGAGCCTGCTTAATACACGTATTACGACGAAGATGTCCGTTTCGGTTCAGTCGGCTACAATGATGAGAATACTTTCGCTTCCGGCAAGCTTCTTTAAAAAGTACACCTCCGGTGAAATTACAAGTCGTTCACAGTACATCGGATCGCTTTGCCAGATGATTACGAACTCATTGTTTATGACCGGACTCACCTCGGTATTTTCACTTGTATATATCGCACAGATTTTCACATATGCTCCGGCACTCGTTGCTCCTGCACTTGTCATAATCCTTGTTACAGTTGCTTTTTTGCTTCTTACGACCTTCACACAGATGAAAGTTTCAAGGAAATCGATGGAGATTAGTTCAAAGGATTCCGGACTCACCCATGCACTTGTTGACGGCATCCAAAAGATTAAGCTTTCAGGTGCAGAAAAAAGAGCCTTTGCAAAATGGGGAAACCTTTATGCACGTCAGGCCGAACTTTCCTATAATCCTCCGATTATTCTTAAGCTTAGCTCGGTTTTTTCACTTTTGATTTCTTCTGTAGGTGCAATCGTGATGTACTATGCGGCTGTTCAAAGTAAAGTTTCGGTTGCCAACTACTATGCATTCAACTCAGCCTATGGCATGGTATCGGGAGCGTTTTTATCCCTTGTCTCGATTGCCACAGCAATAGCTCAGATTCGTCCTATCCTTGATATGGCAAAGCCTATCATGGAAACCGCACCGGAAATAACGGAAAGCTTTAAGCCTGTCGAAAAGCTTTCGGGTGCCATTGAATTAAATAATATTTCCTTCCGTTATGACGAGAATATGCCTGTGATTTTTGACAACCTTTCTTTCAAGATTAAGGCAGGTCAATATGTTGCAATCGTAGGTAAGACGGGCTGCGGTAAATCAACGCTTATTCGTCTGCTGCTTGGCTTTGAAAAGCCAAACAAAGGTGCTGTTTACTACGACGGCAAGGATTTGAACACACTCGACGTTCAGTCGCTTCGTAAGAAGATGGGTGTTGTTACCCAGGACGGTAAGCTGTTAAGAGGCGATATTTTCTCAAATATTACGATTTCCGCGCCGCAGTTAACAATGGATGAAGCCTGGGAGGCAGCAGAGATTGCCGGAATTGCGGACGATATAAAGGCAATGCCGATGGGCATGCAGACTATGATTTCGGAAGGAGCCGGCGGAATCTCCGGAGGTCAGAAGCAGAGAATCATGATTGCCCGTGCAATTGCACCTAAGCCCAGAGTTTTGATTTTTGACGAAGCGACAAGTGCGCTTGACAATATCACTCAGAAGCAGGTCTCCGATGCACTTGCGGCACTTAAGTGCACGAGAATAGTCGTTGCTCACCGTTTGTCTACGATAAGGCAATGTGATCGCATCATCGTTCTTGACGGCGGAAGGATTATCGAGGACGGTACCTATGACGAGCTGATAAAGGCAGGCGGATTCTTTGCCGAACTCGTAGAACGTCAGAGGGTTGATACAAACGACTAAACTTATGGGGGAATGCAATGAGAGTTATCTACGTAGATGATGAACCTACGCAATTGGAGGGCTTTGAAAACATCGTAAAGGAATTTCCAGATGTCGACGATTATCAGCTGTTCCTTAATCAAAAGGAAGCAGAGGAATTTGCAAAGGACAATAAGATTGACATAGCCTTCCTTGATATAAAGCTTCAGGACGGAAACGGACTCAAGCTTGCCGAATTTCTTTATTCACTTGACGAAAATGTACGCATTATCTTCATCAGCGAGCATACCAGGTATGCGATGCAGGCTTTTAAGCTTAACGCAATTGGCTATATTTTAAAGCCTTTTACGACAGAGGACATCCGAAGGGAATTCGATAAGGCTGTTCGCATGCAGCCTAAGAGGACGATCGACGTAAAGATAGAGACCATTCCCGACTTTGTGGTAAAGGTAAGAGGCCATGTTGCGGTATTCAGTCGTCCGAAGGTTGAAGAGCTCTTCGCTCTTTTGGTCAATCAGGGAGACGCGGGACTTACTGCAGGCGAGGCAATTTCCTATCTATGGCCTGATAAAGAAAGTGATGAGAGCACAACCGCACTTTACAGGACGACGGCAAGCAGACTTATAAAGACATTAAAAAGCTGGGGAATTTCGGATATTCTCTGTACGGACGGAAGACGCCGCTACATTGATACAAAGTTGGTAGACTGCGATCTTTATCGCATTTTGGCGGGTGAAAAAGAACCGCTTTTAAAGTATAATGAAGAATATATGCGTAGATATTCATGGGCGGAGGACAGGAACGCCTGGCTTTGGCATCTTGATAAAGAGCATATCAGAGAAGATTAAATATCGGAGGACGAAAAAATGAGTTTAAGCATTGAAACCAAAAATGAAAATGGAGTAACGGTCGAATTAACCGGAAGACTTGATACGGTAACAGCTCCTTCTCTCGAGGTGAAATTTGACGAAATTCTGCCGGCGGCAGAAAGCCTTGTAATCGATATGGAGAAGCTTGAGTATGTTTCTTCGGCGGGCTTAAGACTTTTACTTAAGGCGCAGAAGGAAATGGCCAAGAAGGGCGGCATGAAGCTTATCCATGTTAATGACGAGGTTATGGAAGTATTTGAAATAACCGGTTTTTCGGATATTTTAACAGTCGAGTAGTAGACTATAAGAGCATTATGCTTTAATTTGTTTTACGTTTAATTTATGAGATTGATTGGGGCGGACATAAAAGTTCGCCCCGAGTGCTATAAGGAATTTACAAAAATGCCGGGTACTGCAAAAAAGAAAATTAATTTCGCGGAAAGCGCCTATAACAGCTTCTTGATTTGGGGAATACTCGCTTCACTTTCCACGACCATATGCACCATAGTGGATTCTCTGCTTGTCGGAAATCTTGCTGGCAGTGACGGACTTGCGGTCGTAAATATCGCAACTCCCGTTTATTTATTCTATGCGCTTTGCGGAGTTACGATAGGAATCGGAGCGAATGTCAGAATAGGAAGACTCCTTGGCGAATCCAAGGAGGAAGAGGCAAACAAGGTCTTTAGGTCACAGCTGACCGTAGGCCTCATACTTGCACTTATCTGTCTTACTCCATTGCTTTTTAAAGATACTTATTATTCTTTCCTCGGCGTTACATCTGAGCTTTACGACCTTGCGGACAGATATCTTCGTATCGTGCTTTGGACGGCTCCGATTTTTGTAATGTATCATATTCTGGCGGCTTCGGTAAAAACCGATGGCAATCCTAAGATTGTCGCAATATCCTCTGCAGCGGTCATCACCGCCAACGTATCCCTGGACTTTTTGTTTATGAAAGGCCTGAATATGGGCGTTCTCGGTGCTTCCGCGTCACTTTGCACCGCTGAGGTTTTGGGAACGTTGATTCTTCTTTCTCATTTTGTATTAAAAAAGCACAGAATGCTAAAGTTAGGTCTTTGCGTTCCAAATTTCAAGGATGCGGGAAAATTTGTCTGGGACGGCTTCAGCGCCGGTTCGGCATTTATCTTTTCGGCCGTTGTAATGCTTTCCTTCAACAATCTTTTGTTTAATTTTGAAGGTGCTAAGGGCACGCTTTACGTTGCTATTTACGGAGTGCTTTACACAGTAAGCACCATTCCTTCGGGAATCATTGACGGAACCTCAAATGCACTTGCAACGGTAATTCCCTTCCTCGTCGGCGAATCCGACCGCAAAGGTATTATGTTTATAAAGAAAAGAGCTATCCTCGTTTCGGTTGTTTCGGGCGGTGTGATTGCACTTATCTGCGTACTACTGCCGGGTGTCATCGTCGGTTTCTTTGGACTTGACGACTCAAGTTCAAGCCTTGCACTTAGAATTTATGCTTTGTGCTTTGTTTTTATGGGTATCAATACGGTCATGACTTCTTTTTGGCAGTCAATCGGTCGCACGAAGCTTGCGAATGCACTGTCAATACTTAGAAACTTTGTACTTTTGATGCTTGCCGGAACGATTATTATTCCGATGCTTGACATAAAGGGCGTGGCTCTTGCTTACCTGATAAGCGAGGGACTTTGCTCACTGTTTGTATTTGTGACGGAAATGGTTTCTTCTTCCGACAAATATGTGGAAAAAAATTACAGCCTGCATGAAAAATGCTTTGAAAGCGACTATCCGATTGAGCAGGAGAGCTTGAGCAGGATTTCGAAAGATATCGAGAAACTCTGTGATGAATGGGAAATCGGCATCAAGCAGGCGTACCTCATAAATTTCATCTGCGAGGAAATACTACTTAATATCATGAAATTCGCTCTTGAGGGTAAGGATGAAAAAAAGAGATACTTTATCTCCCTTAAGCTGATAGCAAAGGGCGAGGATTATGTCCTTTGTGTAAGAGACAATATCAGCCTCTACAATCCCTTTGAGTCTGAGGGCGACGAGGTTGATAACGGAGTTTTAAATGTAATCAAAAAGAAAGCAAAGACGTGTGAATATCAGCGCAAGCTTATCTTTAATTATCTTTATATAGTTGTTTAGGCGGAAAAACGTATGCGTAAACAGGCGGTTTTTAAGGACTTAAAGGAGATAAATCGCTTAAGGGTCCAGAATACTTTGCTGAAAGAATATGAGATGCCGGGGCTTAGGAAACTGTTCGAAGCAGGACATCATTTAAATGTTCTCGATATAGGGTGCAACGATGGGGAAAAAACCGTTGACCGGTTTTTAAACGAGTCGGTGTCGCAGGTAATCGGGGTTGAGTATAATCTTGATTTGGCCATGAAGGCTTCAAAGTATCACGGAGATGATAGGTTTTTCTTTATCCATGCAAATGCAGAGGACGAGGAATTTCCCAGGCATTTGAAGAGCGCGATGCGGGAAAGAAATATAGACGCTTTTGACATCATTTATATGTCATGCGTGCTCATGCATTTAAATGATCCGAAGAACTTACTCAACAGACTTTCATATTTTCTGAAAGATACCGGTTCATTTGTGATAATCGAGATGAACGATGAGATTTCGTACATGAATCCTGACCCGGAAGGGCTTGTAAAAGAGTTTCTTTCCATGCTTAAAGAGGATAAATTTGCGGGCGTTCGAAGCGGTGGCGGGAAACTTAAGGCTTTGCTCAAGGAAAGCGGACATGCAAGCTTCTTACTTTGGGCGGACGGTGTCGGTGCTGAAAAGACGGAGCGTGACAAAAAAGAAAGAATCTTTCAGACGTATTTTTCCTTTTTCCCGGAGGACGTTTGGCTTCTCTTAAAAGAAGAACCGGATAATGAAAAGTACTTAAACTGGAAAAAATGGCTTGATATAAATTATTCGGAACTAAAAGCAACCGTCCTTAGTGACAAGACGGAGATATTCATGGGAACAACTATACTTTCCTGTCAAAAAGGCAAAAAAGCATGAATATAGGAAATTTCACATTGAATCCGCTAAAACCCTGCGATGTCGATGAGGTTATTTTGATTTGCGACGAATGCGTCGGCAAAGGGCTTTATACAGCCTCGGAAATCATGGAAACTATCGGCTCCTGCTCAAGGTTTGTGTATGCGTTAAAGAGCCCGGAAGGCGAAATCGCAGGATACGTTTTCTTTTTCCTTACGGATATTGCTTCCCTTTGCAAGGACGCAAAGATTGATAAAGAAATCCTTCTTCGGGTACTTGGCAGACACAAAGGCAAAATCGGAAGAATCCAGTCGATAGCAATAAAAGAAAAATACCGCGGAGAAGGGCTTTCAGAGAAGCTGATAGACTTTGCGGTGGCAAAGCTGCATGAAATTCAAGCGGAATACGTGTTCATCGTTTGCTGGAAGAAGGGTGACTTTGTGCCCTTGAAAAAGACGATGGAAGAATGTAAATTTGAATTTTTGAGCATTTCGAAAAAGGTCTGGTATGATCACGAAGGACTATATTGTTCGTATTGCAAGGGAAGATGCAGTTGCGATGCGGAAATCTATTTTAAGAAGGTGGATTAGTCATGGACGAAAAGAAAAAGAAGCGTAAGAAATTACTTCCGAAGCTCACATTTTCACTTTGTGTGATGGGAGTGGCTCTGACGGTTGTTATTTCTCTCTTCAGCTACGGAAACAACAAGGCATACTTAGAGGAACTTTACGCGGAAAGGGTTGTGACAAATGCAAATGCCATTGCCACAATGCTGTCACCTGAGGCTGTTAAGACCGTTATATCGGAGGGTGGCAATGAGACAAAAGAGTACCGGGAAATGGCAGAGCTTTTCGATGAGCTAAAAAAAGAAGGAAATGTGACATATCTGTCTCTTACGGTTCCCGATGAAGACAGCGTTCACTTCTATATAGATGCCTGCGTCCCCGAAATGGGTGATGATGCTCAAAATCAGATGCAGTATGGTGATGATGTTCTTTATACAGATGCGGTGTATGTGGAAGGAAAGAGTGAAAAACAGACGGAAGCCGACCTTTTAAGGTATTACGAGATATATGAAAACTTTTCCTTAAACAAGGGGCTTGACACGCCGACTCTTACCGACAACAGCTATGGCTACAACTACACTGGCATTTCGGTAATCCTTGACGAAAACGGTACGGCAATTGCCGAGATTCAATACATTCTCGATATGGCAGCAGTAAAGGCGTATCTGAATTCGTACCTGACTTATATGCTCGTAATTTCCTTTGTTATCATCACAATAGGTGTGGTTGCATATTTCTTCTTTGCAAAGCATATCCTGATTACTCCGATCGGAAAGCTTGCGAAGTTTACGCAGAACATCACTGACACGGGCGTTTTTGAAAACCAGCATATCGATTTAAAGACTAATGACGAGATAGAGACCTTAAGCGACTCGGTTAACTTCATGCTCTCTGAGCTTGAAAACTATATCGCAAACCTTTCAAAGGTAACTGCGGAAAAAGAAAGAATCGGTGCGGAGCTTGATATCGCAACGCATATCCAGGCATCGATGCTCCCATGTATTTTCCCTGCTTTCCCGACGAGAGAAGAGTTTAACATTTTCGCAACCATGACTCCCGCCAAGGAAGTCGGAGGGGACTTCTACGATTTCTTTATGATTGACAAGCGTCACCTTGCGATTGTAGTTGCAGATGTTTCCGGAAAGGGCGTTCCGGCAGCACTCTTCATGGTAATAGGCAAGACACTCATCAAGGATCATACCCAGATGGGTAAGTCCTTAGGAGACGTATTTACGGAAGTTAACAATCTCCTTTGCGAATCAAACAGCGAGGGCTTGTTCATAACTGCTTTCGAAGGCGTGCTTGACCTTGTAACAGGTGAATTCAACTACGTAAACGCGGGCCACGAGATGCCTTTCATACTGCAGGACGGAGAGTTTAAACCTCATAAGATCAAACCCGGCTTTGTGCTTGCCGGCATGGAAGATATGAAGTACAAGTGTGGCAGCCTGACCATTAAGCCCGGTGACAAGATATTCCAATACACGGACGGTGTCACGGAGGCAACGGACATTAACAATCAGCTGTTTGGCATGGACCGTCTGTCGGGGAGCCTAAATAAGGTTAAGAACAAGGCGCCGAAGGAAATTTTGACTGCGGTAAAGGAAGATATTGATACGTTTGTGGGTGAGGCACCGCAGTTTGACGACATTACAATGCTCTGCCTTGAGTACAATATGTATATGAAGGAGGGAAAAGGTGAACAGGGAACTGACGCTTGAGGCCACTGTAGCTAATACCGAAACTGTCACGGGCTTTGTCGAAGATTTTTTAAATGAAATCGGCTGTTCTATGCGAGTGATTACTCAAATAAACGTTGCGGTCGACGAATTGTTTAGCAACATTGCACATTATGCCTATGCGCCAAAAACCGGAGAAGCTGCGGTCATTCTTGACATTTCGGATGACGGCAAAACGGTAACCGTTACCTTTGAAGACTCAGGGATTCCATACAATCCTCTTAAGAAAAAAGACCCGGATGTAACACTTTCCGCAGACGAAAGACAGATCGGTGGGCTTGGAATTTACATGGTCAAAAAAACCATGGATGATGTGATATACGAATACAGAGACGGTAAGAATATTTTAAGTATTGTAAAAAAAGTGAAGGATTGATAAAATATCCGGAATTTTATGCAGGGAAAGAATTGATTTTCCTTGACAAAGCACTTTTACGTATGTACAATGATTGGGCGTGCGTGAAAGTGCATTTTTCTTTTTGCGCCTAAATGCATGACTCTATCAGAAAGGACGATAACAGAATGCCTACATTTAACCAGTTAGTAAGAAAGGGTCGTGAAACTAAGGTTTCCAAGTCTACAGCACCTGCTCTTCAGAAGGGCTTTAACTCTCTTCACAAGAAGGCAACGGATTTAAGCTCACCTCAGAAGCGTGGTGTCTGCACCTCAGTTAAGACAAAGACCCCCAAGAAGCCTAACTCAGCTCTCAGAAAGATTGCCAGAGTACGTCTTTCAAACGGAATCGAAGTTACCTCTTACATTCCCGGTGAAGGCCACAACCTTCAGGAGCACAGTGTAGTACTTATCAGAGGCGGACGTGTTAAAGACTTACCCGGTACAAGATATCACATTATTCGTGGTACCCTTGATACTGCAGGTGTAGCTAACAGAAAGCAGGCCCGTTCCAAGTACGGCGCTAAGAGACCTAAGGCTGGCAAGTAATTTGCCGCAGTTTGTAAGTACTCCATAGACTAATTAGTGTTGGATTTCTGTTATTTATTCAGATATACCTGCACGTACACAAGATGTGAGGTTAGTACACGTTGTGAGTACCGATGATTTATTTCTTAATGAATAAGGAGGGAAGAACCGTGCCACGTAAAGGACATATTCAAAAAAGAGACGTATTGGCAGATCCTTTGTACAACGACAAGGTAGTTACGAAGCTTATCAACAACATCATGCTTGATGGTAAGAAGAGCGTAGCCCAGAAGATCGTTTACGGCGCATTTGCCACCGTTGAAGAGAAGAGCGGCAAGCCTGCTCTCGAAGTATTCCAGGAAGCAATGAACAATATGATGCCTCTCTTGGAAGTTAAAGCAAGACGTATCGGTGGTGCTACCTATCAGGTACCTATCGAAGTAAAGCCTGAAAGACGTCAGGCATTGGCATTAAGATGGCTTACCATGTTTTCACGTAAGCGTGGAGAAAAGACCATGGAAGAGCGTCTTGCCAATGAAATTATGGACGCAGCTAACAATACAGGTTCAGCTGTAAAGAGAAAAGAAGACATGCACAAGATGGCAGAAGCAAACAAGGCGTTTGCTCACTATCGTTTCTAATTTTAGCAGGAGGAAATAATCTTGGCAGGAAGAGAATATCCGCTTGAGCGGACCAGAAACATCGGTATTATGGCTCATATCGATGCCGGTAAGACGACATTGACAGAGCGTATACTTTATTATACCGGTGTAAACTACAAGATTGGTGATACTCACGAAGGTACTGCTACCATGGACTGGATGGAACAGGAGCAGGAAAGAGGTATCACGATTACATCAGCCGCTACTACATGTCACTGGACACTTGAAAAAGAAACAAAGGTTATGCCCGGCGCTTTGGAGCATCGTATCAACATCATTGATACTCCTGGTCACGTAGACTTCACAGTTGAAGTTGAAAGATCCTTGAGAGTACTTGATGGTGCAGTCGGCGTTTTCTGTGCAAAGGGCGGTGTTGAACCTCAGTCCGAAAATGTATGGCGTCAGGCTGATACATACAACGTTCCCCGTATGGCTTTCATCAACAAGATGGATATCTTGGGTGCAAACTTCTACGGAGCAGTTGATCAGATAAGAACCAGACTCGGCAAGAACGCTATCGTTCTTCAGCTTCCTATTGGTAAGGAAGACGAGTTCAAGGGAATTATCGACTTATTTGAAATGCAGTCTTACATCTACAATGATGATAAGGGTGACGATATTACTGTAGGACCCGTTCCTGCAGATATGGAAGAGCTCGCAAACAAGTATCATGATGAGCTCGTCGAGAAGATTTGCGAACTTGATGACGATCTTCTTGAAATGTATCTTGAAGGAGAAGTTCCTTCAAACGAGCAGTTAAAGGCAGCTCTCAGAAAGGGTACCTGCGAAGGAACCGCAATTCCTGTATGCTGCGGTTCTGCTTACAGAAACAAGGGCGTTCAGAAGCTCCTTGATGCAATTATCGAATATATGCCTGCACCTACAGACATTCCTGCTATTAAGGGTGTTGACTTGGAAGGCAACGAGGTTGAAAGACATTCTTCGGATGATGAACCTTTCGCAGCACTTGCATTCAAGATTATGGCTGACCCCTTCGTAGGAAAGCTTGCATTCTTCAGAGTTTACTCAGGTACCATGAACGCAGGTTCCTATGTATTAAATGCTACCAAGGATAAAAAGGAACGTGTAGGACGTATCCTTCAGATGCACGCAAACAAGAGAGCCGAACTTGATAAGGTTTACTCCGGTGATATTGCGGCAGCTGTAGGCTTTAAGTTCACTACAACAGGTGATACCATCTGTGATGAGCAGCATCCCGTTATTCTTGAATCCATGGTATTCCCTGAACCCGTTATTGAGCTTGCTATCGAGCCCAAGACAAAAGCAGGTCAGGGTAAGCTTGGTGAAGCTTTGGCAAAGCTTGCTGAAGAAGATCCCACCTTCCGTGCACATACCGACCAGGAAACCGGTCAGACTATCATCGCAGGTATGGGTGAGCTTCACCTTGAAATCATTGTAGACAGACTCTTAAGAGAATTTAAGGTAGAGGCTAACGTCGGTGCACCTCAGGTTGCATACAAGGAAGCAATTACAAAGCCTGTTGAAGTTGATTCAAAGTACGCAAAGCAGTCCGGTGGTCGTGGTCAGTACGGTCACTGTAAAGTTAAATTCGAGCCCATGGACTACAACTCCGAAGAAACCTTCAAGTTTGAGTCCACCGTTGTCGGCGGTGCTATTCCGAAGGAATACATCCCCGCTGTCGGAGAAGGTATCGAAGAAGCTACAAAGGCAGGTATCCTTGGCGGATTCCCCGTACTCGGCGTATATGCCAATGTATATGACGGTTCTTATCACGAAGTCGACTCTTCAGAAATGGCCTTCCATATCGCAGGTTCGCTTGCCATGAAGGAAGCTATGCAGAAGGGTGCTCCCGTATTGCTTGAGCCCATCATGAAGGTTGAGGTAACAATGCCTGAAGAATACATGGGTGATGTAATCGGAGATATCAACTCACGTCGCGGACGTATCGAAGGTATGGATGACCTTGGCGGCGGAAAGATTGTACGTGGATTCGTACCTCTTGCCGAAATGTTCGGGTATTCAACAGACTTACGTTCCAAGACTCAGGGTCGTGGTAACTATTCTATGTTCTTTGAAAAGTATGAGCCCGTTCCGAAGAACGTATCGGAGAAGGTTCTCGCAGCAAAGAAATAAAAAACTTTAAAAGGCTTGAAAAGGCTCGCTGATTCTAATATAATTAGCGTTAGTTGAGTATTTTTACAAAGAAACTATTAACTATTCAATTTTAGGAGGAATTAAAAATGGCAAAAGCTCATTTCGACAGATCTAAGCCCCATTGTAACATTGGTACCATCGGTCACGTTGACCATGGTAAAACAACCTTAACCGCAGCAATCACAAAGGTTCTTGCTGAAAGAGTTGCAGGTAACGAAAAGGTTGACTTCGAGAACATCGATAAGGCTCCCGAAGAAAGAGAACGTGGTATCACAATTTCAACAGCTCACGTTGAGTATCAGACAGAGAAGCGTCACTACGCTCACGTTGACTGCCCTGGCCACGCTGACTATGTAAAGAACATGATCACCGGTGCTGCACAGATGGATGGTGCTATCCTCGTTGTAGCTGCTACCGATGGCGTTATGGCTCAGACAAAGGAACACATCCTTCTTTCCAGACAGGTTGGTGTACCTTACATCGTAGTATTCATGAACAAGTGCGATATGGTTGATGATGAAGAGCTTCTTGAGCTTGTTGAGATGGAAATCACCGAGCAGCTCGAAGAGTACGACTTCAAGGATTGCCCTATCGTTAAGGGTTCAGCTCTCAAGGCTCTTGAAGATCCTTCAAGCGAATGGGGCGACAAGATCATGGAACTTATGGATACAGTTGATTCATACATTCCTGATCCTCAGCGTGAAACCGATAAGCCTTTCCTTATGCCTGTCGAAGATGTATTCACCATCACCGGACGTGGTACAGTTGCTACCGGCCGTGTAGAGCGTGGTACATTGCATATGTCTGATGAAGTTGAAATCATCGGTATCAAGGAAGAGACTCAGAAGTCAGTTGTAACCGGTATTGAAATGTTCCGTAAGCTTCTTGATGAGGCTATGGCAGGCGACAACATCGGTGTTCTTCTTAGAGGTATCAACAGAACCGATATCGAAAGAGGTCAGGTTCTTGCAAAGCCCGGCACAGTAAAGTGCCACAAGAAGTTTACCGCTCAGGTATACGTTCTTACAAAGGATGAAGGTGGACGTCATACTCCTTTCTTCAACAACTATCGTCCTCAGTTCTATTTCAGAACAACTGACGTAACAGGTGTCTGCAACCTTCCCGCAGGTACAGAAATGTGCATGCCTGGTGATAACGTTGAGATGACTATCGAACTTATTCATCCCATCGCTATGGAGCAGGGACTTACCTTCGCTATCCGTGAAGGTGGACGTACTGTAGGTTCAGGACGTGTTGCTACAATTATCGAGTAATCTTTGATATTGTATCAAAAAGCTAGATTTTGTGGGGCTTTCCTAAGAATAGGGAAGCCCTTTTTGTATTACGAAATAAGTGAAAAGAACTCATACGCTCTGCGCCAAAGGCGCAATCTCCATTCCCTGGGGAAGGAGTCACGCGGTAGCGTGACGGAGGGTGACTTCGATAATCGCGATATTCATGCTGTACGCTTAGCAATGCGGATTTCAATATATTAAAACGACACAATTTATTAGGTTGTTCTTCACTAAAATGATGTTATACTTTTTATAGAAATCAACTATCTTCAGAAGACTATCATATAGTGGAAGACTTTAAACTTACGGTCACCATTGACCGGTAGTTGCCAAAACAGAGATAAATATGCTTCTTATATTTTGATTCTCTCAAGTTTGTTGGTGGTATAAACAGGGTGTGATTATGGAGAACAATTTAAATAATCTTGAGATGGCAAAAAAACGTAATCATAAAATAATGATTACGGATGAGGCAATAACAAAAGTACCGCGAGTTCAGTATAAGGAAATTTCGGAAACTGAATATGATAATATTCGAGAGCTGGCAAGGCAAGTTTTACAAATATCAAAGGATGAAAATGATTCCAATGAGGTTGCCCTAACCTATAGTCTAGAGAGCAAAAAATTGATTGAAGAAGGGAAACGTTATTTAGGAATTGCTTTGGGAGCAGAGCATGATGTGGATCCATTGAGTGATTCTACATCGTATCATTTGATACATGCCACAAAAGATTGCGTGGTATTAGTTTTACATAACCATCCTTCTTTATCAGCTTTTTCATTGTCAGATATCCAGTTTTTACTAAGATATTCTACGGTCAAGTTAATGGTGGTTGTCACAAATTTAGGAAATATATCATATTTGGTAAAAAATGATAAATACGATTTCGAAAAAGCCGTTGTTTTGTTTAATGAAGCCATAGATTTGAATAACAAAGCAAAAAATATAAATGACTTACAAGAAGCGGCAGAATATTTTTTGAAAAGTTGTTATAATGTTGGCATAAACTATGAAATACGGTAAGTATGGAGATTTTAAGATTATCTAAAAATGATAGGAGGTGTACAGAATGTATGAGGAACATGTAATCCTAAGCGAACGACCAGAAGACCAACTTAAGGCAATTGAATGGGCACGCGAGCAAAAGAAAAAAATCATGGATGATAAAAATAGACGTATTGCAGATGAACTCATGGCAAAGATGACACCTTTAATTAAAAAAGGCAACATACAAAAATAACCCTCTGGTTCTAAAATGGCTCTAAAAATTTTAAAAACCTATCTGATTTCGCAAAATACAGGCGAAATAGAAGAATAAAGCAACGTAAAATCAAGGTTTTTCAACGTGGTTTATGGACCGTACAACCGTGAAGGTGGACGTACTGTAGGTTCAGGCCGTGTTGCTACAGTTATCGAGTAGGAGCAGAGAACTTGACGAGAACGAGCCGTTAGGCGAAGTCCGAATCTTGTCGTTGTCCTGTCGACACCCTTAATGAGCACTCTTGCGCGAATTTAGTAGTCGACTACTGCGAAATTAACCTAGTATTTATAAGGCTTCCGAGGTTTCCTCGGAAGCTTTTTTTTAAAAGAATAGCGAATGTTGGGTTGGGCGGTTCTATTTTATTTCCTTTTAGAACCACGGAGCTTGAGTAATCCACAAGGCTCAAAATCTTGCGAAAATGCAGGGCTTTGAGCTTTTTTTATGCCCTCGTGATACCTTTTTGATATCTTTTGTTAAGCTAGCAATTTGTTTGAAATTTATTCATGAGTAAAATTCAAAATTGTCAAACTTGTGTCCGAATTAAGGACAAAACGTAATGACAATGTATTGACGCACCGGAGAATAATTTGTTATTATATTTTTATAGTAACTGGAAAAGGTATTGGGAGGCAGAAAAGATTATGTCAGAACAGATCATTGTAGATTTACAGAAAGATACAACATTTCAAATGAGAATAAATTCAGAGGTAAAAAGCAGATTAGAGGAATTGTATGGTAAATGCGGTTTGACCATGACGGATGCCGTAAATTGCTTTTTTCAGCAATCCCTTAATCAGGGGGGTATGCCTATAACAATGTGGGAAAGTAATA
>CAVCUM010000006.1:0-82210 GCA_963605385.1 Lachnospiraceae bacterium | reverse complement strand
TTCAGTTCAGTTCAGTTCAGTTCAGTTCAGTTCAGTTCAGTTCAGTTCAGTTCAGCTAATGCAAAAACAGCCGCGTGTTTCGGGGCTGCTTTTGGGTGCTTAAAAAACACATATAAGACTTTTTGAAGTGATTCAAAGAGCCTTATATGTGTTTTTGGCATTAAAAAAATGAAACGTTTATACATGTAGATTTAGAGAAGTTTGGTTCACAAAGGTACCGCAGATTGGAGGAGAAAGTTATGAAGAAGGGCATGATAAAGAAAAAACTTGCGTTTATATTTACGGTAGTGCTATCAATAGGGCTTGTATCATATGTGCCAAATGAAGCGACCAAAGTACAGGCGGAAGGCGCTGCGACTAAGACTAATGTAGAGCTCGGAACAAGTAAGATTGCAAATCCGACGTCAACGACCGGTGCATGGACAGGAAGCTATGTCTACTTTGGCGGATACAATGATAATGTTGTAAAATACAGGGTTCTTGATAACGAAACGACTGTCTTTAGCGGGTCTGATGAAAATGTGGCTAAGACCATGCTTCTTGACTGTGACAGCGTATTGATTACGGAAGGTGATGATAAAAAATTTGACAAAGATGACCAACCAAATAAAGAAGGTGGAGCGAAAAATGATTGGTCAATTAGTGATATAAAGAGATTTCTCAACAGTGAAAAAGATCAAAATAACGAGACTGCTTATGATTATTCTTTAACAGGCTTTCTGACAACGTCATTTTCAAAAACAGAGCAAAATGCTATAGCAAAAAGCAACAAGACTACGGCAACAGATGGAGACGGATCGGGAGCAGAAGATATGACCTGGACTTCGCTCAGTGGGGAACAAATTTTTTTACTTGATGCAAAAGAAGCGACCAATACAAGTTATGGATACGGCAGTGCAGATAGCAGGAAAAAAACACCTGTAAACGCCCTTTGGTGGCTGCGATCCGCGTATTCTAATGGTGAGGTTGGCGGAGTTGGTAATGGTGGTGACATTAGTAACTATAATGTCAACGAAACCTATCTCGGTGTGAGCCCTGCTTTAAATATCAAGCTGTCATCTGTACTTTTCTCATCTGAAATATCAGCAGGTTCGGGAGAGTACAAGCTTACACTTATAGATGATAAGCTGAATATTGCTTTAGAAGGAAACGTTACAAGGGAAAATAACGAGGTAACGATTCCTTACAAATTAAGCGGAGATGAG
The DNA here is from genome assembly GCA_963605385.1 of Lachnospiraceae bacterium. Taxonomy (GTDB): domain Bacteria; phylum Bacillota; class Clostridia; order Lachnospirales; family Lachnospiraceae; genus UBA1258. The sequence continues at coordinate 81,005 of CAVCUM010000006.1, read as the reverse complement.
GCGGGTAATGTCAATCAGGTTTCGGTACTTATAACAGAGAATAAATATGAATCCGGCAACGTAAACGAAGTTAAGAAACTTTACTACGCTGCATTGTCGCTTTCAGGAAATAAGGGCACATTTTCACTCCCTGCAGACTCGACCTTGGATCTATCCGATAAGGTTTGCGGCAAGGATTATTATGCCTATATAGTTGCAGAGGATGTAAACGGGACATATGAAACAGATTATGCGAGTGAACCTTGTCGGATTGATATTCCTTCAAAACCGTGGGAAGCTCCGACAGTAAATACCATAAATATCGGAACAAACGCAATTGCCAATCCATTTCAGCCGGTATCTGATGGAGATGTAAACACGGCATGGACAGGAAACTATGTCTATTTTGGCACCTATAATGGAAGCTCTTTAAAATATAGAGTCCTTGATTCGGAAACGACAGTTTTCAGCAAAGACAGTACGACAAAGACCATGCTCCTCGACTGCGACAGTACATTAGGACAATGCGCTTTTAACGCTAATGATAATCAATATTGGGAATTTCCAGAGAAGGGTTCTGGGGAAGAAATTATTTGGAAAAATAGTGATATAAAAAAATATTTAAATGATACGTTTTTAAAAAGCAGCTTTTCTACAATAGAGCGGAACTCCATTGCAGTAAGCGTCAAACTTAAGCCTGATGAAAATGATGGGCCCGGCAAGGAAGACTTAGCATATTTTCCACTTTGGAACGACAATTATATTTTTATACTTGATGCAAAAGAAGCAACCAATACAAATTACGGATACAGTAAAACGTGCAACCAGGCAGCCAATAGGGGGAAAGGAAAGGATTGGTGGCTTCGTTCGTATGTGTATTTAATAGCAAAATCTGGCAATGGTGTGGTTCATGAGAATGGGGTTATGGAATTCCTACCTACTGATGATTCATCTTATAGTGCAAGCCCGGCATTGAATATCAACCTGTCATCAATACTCTTCTCGTCCAAAGCTGATGATACAAGTAAATCTTCGATCCTTTCGACAACCAGTAGCAAAATAGGCACAGACCAGGTGACGGAATGGAAATTAACATTAAAGGATAGCGGGAAGTCTGTCAGTGTGACTGAAGGAGAAATCGTTACGAAGAAATCTGACGGAACAATTACAGTTCCGTATACTTACTCAGACAGTTCTACGTCCTTAAATGAGACGGTAAATCAGATTTCCGTAATGATTACGGACTTGGCTTACAATGCAGACAGTGCCAAAATCCTGTACTACGGGAAACTCGATACAACCTTAAGTACAGGTACCGGTATATTCGGTCTTCCATGTGATCTAAGCAGCAAAACTCTTGGAACCGATTATCATTTATATATTCTTGCAGAACACATTTCGGGAGAAAAAGTAACCGATTATGCAAGCGAGCCGGCAGAGATCAAAGCTATCGTGACTAAGTCAACCACATCTTCTAAGACTGATACGGATGATTCAAACAGTTCTTCATCCGATACGAATACCGGCAGCACAACTACCGGCAGCACAGATACAGGCAATAACACACTAAGTCCTAAGAGAAACAACAGTAAGAAGACTGCTAAAACTGATACGACCACAGAGACTGGTAAGGAAAAAGAAGAATCTTCAAGTAAGGACGATAAAGAAACAAAGCAGGATAGTAAGAAAGATGATACCGAAGTAAAAGAAAATCAAACAAAAGAAGAGACCACTAATAATATCATCAAGGAAGCATCCGAAATACTTGAAGAGGATAAAGCCAAATTAAATGATGCGGTTGAAAAAATAAGAAAAGTCGATGAAAACATTCAGACCGGGCCTTATATACTGTCTGATACGGATGAGATTTCTTTTGACATTCCCGATGAATTTAAAGCGGATAAAAGAACATTCTACCTTATGACAGCAGATGACGAAGAGAGTATCATTATTCTTCAAAATGAAAGTGCGGAAGAGGGGAAATTTGAAACTATGGGCGAGGCAGGTACCGTTTACCAATTAGTCTTTGAAGATGGGGAAACGCCTCTTGCCGCTTTTGTTTCAAACGGCGGAATCTTTGAAGAACCCGAAAACGACAAGCTTATTTGGCCCTGGATAGCTTTGGGAGTACTTGCAGTTGGCGGATTTGTTTTCTTTATCCTTTGCAGAAAAAAGAAAAAGGACGATGAGTAATCGTGAACATTAAAGCTTGTGTACTATTGTAAGGAGAGGCATGAAAGTGTAGACGATACATAATTCGCTTTTGTGCCGGCAGCATAGCTTATTTTTGATTTTAAATATATAATTGTTCATAAATAGAAGGCACGGGAGAAATTATGATCAGAGTTTTGGTATGGAATGAATTTAAACATGAAAGGGAGCTTGAGGAGATACACAGGGTTTATCCCGACGGAATTCATGAATGTATAAAGAAATTTCTTTGTACAAATGCGGACTTATCCGTGAAGACGGCCACGTTTGATATGCCTGAGCATGGCCTTACCGAGGAGACTTTAAATAATACGGACGTGTTGATCATGTGGTGTCACGCACTTCATGACAGATTTTCAGATGAGGTGGCTTTGCGTGTGCAAAGGCACGTCCTGTCCGGAATGGGGCTGATACTGCTTCATTCTGCGCATTTTTCAAAGGTTGCGAAATTGCTTCTCGGCACAAGTATGACATTAAAATGGAAACATGGAGAAAGTGAAAAGCTTTGGCGCGTAAACCCATCCCATCCGATTGCAAAGGGTGTGCCTGAGGTCATTGAACTTCCGAAAGAAGAAATGTACGGAGAACCCTTTGATATTCCTAAGCCCGATGATGTAGTCTTTGCGGGGTGGTTTTCAAACGGCTATGTATTCAGAAGCGGAGTGACCTTTACAAGGGGATTGGGCAAAATCTTTTATTTCCAGCCGGGGCATGAGGAATATCCGATTTACTTCGATGAAAACATTCAGAAGATTATTACAAATGCCGTAAGATTTGTAACACCGCAAGCAGAAAGAAAAGAACTTAAATGTGAGGAAGTCAATTGAGAATATCCGTTTTTTATGATCACATAATCGAAGCTTCTGAAAAAACAGGCAAGCCTTTGGATGAAATTCTTTTTGAGGTCAGACAGGCAGGCATTGAGGCAGTAGAAATCAATTCAACTTACCTAAAAGAACACAAAGATACGCTTGACCTTTTAAAAAAGTATGATCTTAAGGTCAGCTGCCTGTATGAATTTTATAAGATGGACACGCACTATGAAATTTTGAAAGCTTACAGACACGTTGAAATGGCTAAAATTGCAGGTGCAGGGTTTATATTAATCGTGCCGGGTTTCTTTAAGGAAGAAACGGATGAGCTTTGCAAGGTTTATGATGATTACGATAAGGCTTCGAAATTTCTTTCGGAGAGTAAAAAAGCCCGAAAAATGGCTAAAGGCGTAAGGCGTCTGACAAAGCTTGCAGCTAAGAACGGTATACAGGCGGTAATTGAGGATTTTGATGATGTCAATTCTCCAATTTCGTGCGTGAATGGTATGAAGTGGCTTTTGGGAGAGGTTAGGGAATTAAGAGTTGCCTTTGATACCGGCAATTTTATTATACATGGAGAGGATATTTTTAAGGCTTTTGATACCCTTAGGGACGAGATAGTTCACGTTCACTGCAAGGACAGAAGTACTGAGCCGATACCTGTAGGTGAAGGCAACATTCCGGTGGCGGATATCGTTAAAAGGCTTAAGGAATCAGGGTATAACGGTTATCTTGCGATAGAACATTTTGGAGTTTCAAATCAGGAAGCTGCCATGCTTAAATCGGCCGCCTTTTTAAAAAATGTTTTTTGACCATACACACATCTCGTGCAATAATAGAAAGCGTGTAGATGCACGGTGCGAACGAAGTACATAAAACGAGTGCTTTCATTAATGCAAATTCAAACGAAAAGCTTTTCGTGAAAGAAAAGAACATGCAACCGTCATCAGAGAACAAGTAAACCGGAGAGAAGAGAAATGTTAGAAACAATCACGAATATCAACAGTGCGGTGAACGGCTTTATATGGGGTGTGCCGGCAATGGCGTGCATAATCGGCGTCGGAATCTTGCTGTCTGTTCGCACGAGATTTATTCAGGTTCGTCGTTTTGGCCTGTCTATGAAAAGAACCATTGGAAAGGTGTTTGAAAAAACGAAGTCCAAGGAAGGTGCTATCAGTCCATTTCAGGCAGTTTGTACAGCACTTGCGGGAACTGTCGGAACAGGAAATATTGCCGGCGTGGCAGGTGCGGTTGCACTTGGAGGACCGGGAGCTATTTTTTGGATGTGGTGCTCTGCATTTCTTGGAATGTGTACAAAATTTTCAGAGGTAACACTGGCGCTTCATTATCGGGAGAAAAATGCAAACGGTGAATATGTCGGCGGCCCGATGTATTACATCAAAAACGGATTAGGGAAAAAATGGCAATTTTTGGCAGTACTCTATGCGGTATTCGGGGTATTAACCGTGTTCGGAACCGGAAATGCGGCGCAGGTCAATACGATTGTCGCAGCCGTTAATTCGGCATTGTCCAGCTTCAATGTCATCGAAGGATCTTCAAATGAGACGATAAATTTGATTTTCGGAATTGTAATTGCAGCGGTTGTTGCCATGGTGCTGCTCGGCGGCATCAAGAGAATCGGTCAGGTGACGGAGAAACTGGTTCCGTTTATGGCGATTTTATACATTGTTCTTTCGCTTGGTGTTATTGTAATGAGAATTGATCGTGTGCCGGGTGTGTTTGCACAAATAATTGAGGGAGCCTTTTCTCCGAGAGCGGTTACGGGCGGTGTGGTCGGAACAATGTTCCTCAGTATGAAAAAAGGATTTTCCAGAGGGATTTTTTCCAATGAAGCAGGTCTCGGAACCGGTTCTATCGCACACGCATGCGCAGATACAGACAATGCGGCACATCAGGGGCTGTTTGGTATTTTTGAAGTATTCGTGGATACCATCATCATCTGCACGATGACGGGACTGGTTATTTTGCTTGCGGCACCGGAAATTAATTACGGTCAGGCTGCAGGCGCAGAGCTTACGATTTCCGGATTTACTGCTGCTTACGGAAAATGGGTGACCATTTTTACGGCGATTTCCATGTGCTGCTTTGCCTTCAGTACGATTATCAGTTGGGGGCTATATGGTTCCAGATGCGTTGAATTTTTGGGCGGACAAAAACTTGTGAGACCTTTTTTGGTCATTTATTCTTTTGTTTCTATTGTCGGTGCAACACTGAATCTTGGACTGTTGTGGGATATCGCAGATACTTTTAACGGATTCATGGCAGTACCGAACCTCATTGCTTTGCTCTTACTGTCCGGGCAGGTGAAGAAGCTTGCAACGGAGGTGGACAAAGAGAAGGTATCATAATAGGTTTTGGCATATATATTTGACAGAGGCCGTTAGTGACTGCTTTTATAAGAACACCGGCCAAAGTGGGTCGACTGAATTTGAGTTCAATTTTTGGCTACGGTGCGGTTATGCTTTGAAAGTTAAAATACTTACAGAAACCCAAAATATCCATGACAAGATGTTTCCTTGACGTGAGCGATTAAACAGGAATACAATAGGGTCGCAGAGAAATGGAAGGGGCGTCCTATGGTAGGGGTAATTTTGATTGGACCTTCAAAAGATTTGCGCAGTCATTATTCACGGATATTATCTTTGGAAAAAGAAAACCGGGAGACTGATATTCCAAAGGGTAAAGAGGTATAGCTGCGATGACATTTGATATGCTTCAAACCGGACAGAGAGTTCAGCTTGATGTATGGGTCGGAAGGGTTTCTTCTTCAATTCCGACCGTGGTGATTGGAAAAACAAAAGGTGCCATTTTGCTGGAGCCTTATTCATATAAGGGCTCGGTGGTTGACTTTTCAAACGCTGGTTTTGACGATATAACGATTGACTTAAACTGCATGGATACTGAGACCGGCAGTCGAATCGGATGGAAGAACGTTAACGTGAAGCTTATTGAACACATGGGCAGGCAGTATTACGGAGTGAGGGTAAAGTCCTTCGAAAGCTACGCCAAATCGAGCGAACGTCGCGGAAACAACCGCATGATCATAAAAGCGTCGGGGGTTGTCGCTATCAATGGCGTAAGCGCCAATATGGAGGCAGTGGACATTAGTGAGAGTGGTTTTTCTTTTTACACATCTGAAAGAATAGCCGGCCCCGGAAATCAAGTAACGGTGAACTTTGCAGACACCGTAAGTGAACGGGAATTCAATCTGAAGTTAAAGCTTCGCATAGTCCGGGTGGAAGAAAGAGACGGTCGTTTCTTTAATGCCGGTACACTTGCAGGAACTGACAATAACTTTTTGGCCTATATATGCTTTAAACGCCTGAGTATAAAGAAAATGAAGAAAATGTCGTAGGCAGCACTACGATTTCGAATAATGAGGAAATAGTAAAATAGATATTCTGTTTTTAACGGTTAACGTGTGCGATAATGTAAAAAATCAAAAATGCACACGTTAAATTTTTAAGGAAAGATAAATGAGTAAACAAAAATGGAAACCCGGTAATATGATATATCCTCTGCCTGCAGTGATGGTCAGCTGCAGAGGATTGAAAGGTGAAGACAATATACTGACGATTGCCTGGACTGGAACGGTCTGCACCAATCCGCCAATGACATATATATCCGTGAGACCGGAGCGATATTCATACAAGATGATAAAAGAGTCCGGGGTGTTTGTCATTAATCTTACCACGGAGGATTTGGCTTATGCCACGGACTACTGTGGCGTTACATCGGGCAGCAAAACAGACAAGTGGGAAAAATGCGGTCTTCACAAGGTAGAAGCAGATGAAATTAACTGTCCCATGATAAAGGAAGCTCCCGTCAATATAGAATGCAAGGTTCGTGAAGTACGTGAGTATGGCAGCCATACCATGTTTGTGGCGGATGTGGCAGCAGTCCACGTTGATGATAGCTACATAGACGAGAATGGCAAGTTCTGTCTTGAGGATGCTCATTTGATGGCATATTCTCACGGAGTGTATTTTGGCCTGACAAATCCCAAGGGTAAATTTGGGTATAGCGTGAAGAAATAGATGCGAATCGGAGGGAATCACAATGAAAGAGTATGTGAAAGGCGCAAATCCTTACATGCCACTATGGGAGCATGTACCGGACGGCGAGCCACGAGTATTTGAACACAACGGTGAGAAGCGTGTTTATGTTTACGGATCGCATGATATCGAAAAAACACAGTATTGCGGCCGTAATTATGTCGTATGGTCGGCACCTGTGAATGATTTGACTGATTGGACATATCACGGAATCATATATGAAACACATTACGATTCCGTTCTTTATGCACCTGATGTAGTAAAAAAAGGCGATACCTATTATTTATATGCTGCAGAGAGGTGTGGCTCGCTTATTGTGGTGGCAAGCTCCAAAAATCCGTTTGGCCCTTTTGAAAATCCTGTTGAAACAAAGCTTGGCTTTGATCCGGGTGTACTGGTGGACGATGACGGCAAAGTATATGCATACTGGGGCGGATGCGCGGCACCATGTTACATCGCAGAGCTTGAAGATGATATGGCAACTATCAGGGAGGGCACGCTCGTTTCCAATCCCCTTGGACATTCTACATGCCCCTGGAATCCTGAAGATGACGGCCATATATCATTAATCGATGGATTCTTTGAAGCTTCAAGTCCCAGAAAAGTAATGGGAAAGTATGTCTATATTTATTCAAAGCGATACGAAAAGCCAATGCCGGAATACGGGGTATATACAGAGAATAATGGCTTTTTGTCGTATCGTTTTGCGGACTCTCCTTATGGCCCGTTCCATGATGGCGGGGATATCAGCTTCAACGGCGGAGAAATTTTGAAGAGTGAAGACGGTGTGGGCACCATGACTTATAAATGGGGCAATAATCATGGCTCCATTATGGAAGTAAACGGAAAGTGGTATGTATTTTATCACCGTCAGACCGGTTTGAATGAATTTTCAAGGCAGGCAATGCTTGAGCCCATAGAAGTTGCCATGGGAAAGGACGGCCTTCTTTATATCGGAGATGTCAAATTCTTAAAAGGAGAGCCTGTCTCTTCAAAGGCGATTGAAATGACTTCTCAGGGGCCGCATATAAACGGTCTTGATGCATACAAGTGGATCTCAGCGGGGTATGCATGCCATATTTACGGAGGCACTTTAAACGCTTATATTCGCCCGGAGTACGATATTAAGGACGATATATCAACACCTGTCGTGAATATTTCTTCGGGTACGACAGTAGGCTTCCGATATTTGCAGTTCGGATGCAACACACCGGAAACTGTCAGCGTAGTGCTGAATGCTCATCGTAACCTCAATATAAATGTTAGGCTTGATTCATATAACGGCCGAATTGTTGCTTCTTTGCCTTTCTTAGAAAAAGAAAAAGAAAAAACATTAAGACTTACAACAGGAATAATCGGAAAACATGCGGTTTATTTTGAATTTATATCCGATGAACCTGGTGCAGTAGCTGAATTCGACCGATTTACATTTGACTGACGAATGTCGTTTGGGCCTTGATTGATTTGATTATCGCCATTATCAATGAGTTCATAAAGGTCATCTATGAGCCATTTCATAATGTTAAGATTGCCAAAGAAAGCGTTGAGACGGATTGAAAAACTGTGGATTTGACCTTAAATTAATCGGATAGTAAAGATAAAGATGATTACGGAGGTGACCCATGTCACGAGGAACAAATCAGAAGTTTAAATTTATCTGTCTGATGAAAATGATGCTGGAAAAGACAGATGATGAGCATGCGCTCACCATGCCGCAGATTATGAATGAGCTTGCGAAGTATGACGTTACCGCAGAAAGAAAAAGCATCTATGCGGATTTTCAGGATATGACCGAGCGGTTTGGCATCGAAATCATTAAAGAGCAGATTGGCCGTGAGACCTACTATCATGTCGGAAGCCGAGAATTTGAGCTTGCCGAGGTGAAGCTTCTGATTGACGCAATACAGTCTTCCAAATTTATTACGCAGACCAAATCGCGCGAGCTTATTACAAAGCTTCGTCGCTTTGTCAGTGAATACCAAGCCAGGCAGCTGCAGCGACAGATTTACATAAACGACCGCGTGAAGACCATGAATGAGTCCGTTTACTACAATGTGGATGATATCCATACGGCCATCGGTCAGAATAAAAAGATTCGTTTCAAGTATTACAAGTGGGACATAAGCAAGAAACTTATCCCGCGTCATAACGGCGATTGGTTCGTCACAAGTCCGTGGGGGCTGGTCTGGGATGACGAAAACTATTACATGGTAGCCTTTGATAATCTGGATCGCAAGATCAAGCATTACCGTGTTGACAAGATGATGCGCATTTCCATCGAAGAGGAAATGCGTGACGGCAAGGAAGAATTCAAAAACTTTGACATAGGCGAGTATTCTAAGGCAACCTTTGGTATGTACAACGGTCGAAAGACCAAGGTGAAAATTGAATTTGCCAATTATATGTGTGGTGTTTTCATAGACCGGTTTGGCAAGGACATTTCTTTTTTCCCTGTGGATGATGAACACAGTGTACTTATGACAGATGTAAATGTCAGTCCGCAGTTTTTTGGATGGATCTTTAGCTTGGGAAAGGATGTAAAGGTGACAGGCCCCGGGGAAGTGGTCGAGCAAATGCAAAAAGCAGCCGACGATTTTAGAGCCAATTATTAAAAAACGCATCTACATTTTACCCGAATACGGGTAAAACGATATTGAAATATAAGCGACTTTGTTTTATCATCTTCTTAAACATGGATAAAGAAAGAAGATGACATCATGACGATTGAAGAGCTTAAGGCAAGAAAAAAACGACTAAATCTCTCCACAAAAGAATTGGCATATTTAGCTGAGCTGCCACTAGGAACCGTAAGTAAGATTTTTACCGGTGAGACGAAAAAACCTTCATATCTCACTATAGAAAAAATAGATGCGTGTCTTAGAAAAGAGGAAATGCTGGCCAGAATGCGTGCATATGAGCAGGCCATGAAACAGTATTTTTCGGAGCATCCCGAGGATGAAGGCAATCAATCCAAGTTTGAAGCAATCTATCGCAGAGAGCATCATTTGGACAGTGCACCCATTCCGTATGCAGTGCCTGTAGAAGGCACCTTTGAGACAAGCGGTCATTTGGCATTACAGTATAGGAACATGACGGTATCCGATTTGGCAGATTTGGGTGAGCAGAAAGGGTATCAGCTGATAGACGGTCACATGATTGTGGCTGAGATGGCGGGAGTCAAACATCAGCATATGGTCCGTCATATTGGAAGGCAAATCGAAAAGTTTATTTTAGACAATGGTGGCAGCTGTGAGGTATTTGATGCCGGAGTAAATGTGTTCTTGGACGAAGATGATTTAACTTTGGTCATTCCCGATATTGTTGTCGTATGTGACTCATCCATGATAAATGACAGGGGGATTCAGGGAGCACCTGACTGGATTATTGAAGTTGTATCGGCAAGTACCAGGAAAATTGATTATCATAAAAAGCTTCACAAGTACATGGATGCCGGGGTCAGAGAATACTGGATTGTGGATATCGACAGGCAAATGGTCACGGTATGCGTTAATGGAGAGCCAATGCAAATCAGTATTTTTTGCTTTGAACAGGATATACCTGTTATGATTTATGACCAAAAATTGTTAATTAACGTGGTTGCTTCGTAATAAATATAGAAGCACAAGCGCGTTTACCCAAAATGATAAGAATTTCACCCAGTTTTTAGCAATTACGATTAAACAGGATATTTTGGATTCACCGCGCCAAGATGGCAAGGCTTAATTTAGCCTTGCGTCATTTCCTTTGTCATTTCAAAATACGGTGAAACAGCATAACCGTTTTTTCGGTATGCGTCGATGGCATGCTTATTTTCCTGTTCCACTTCAAGCTTAAAACGAACGGCATTCGGATACTGCTTTTCAAGATATGAAAAGAACAGGGATCCTAGTCCCTCATGTCTGTGTGCCGGTTTGATATAAAGATCCTCAAGCCATATACAGGTTCCGCCGTATTCTGTCGTGTAGCTTGGCGCCGTCATTGCATAGCCCAAAAGTTCTCCCTGCTCCTCAAATACAAAGCCTTCCACAAATGGATTTTCACTGATGCAGTCTTCAATGTCCTTTTTCAAGACCGAATCGCTTGAAGTATGAAAAACAGCGGGTGAATCATAAAATTCCCGCATCATCTTATAGACTTCGTCAGCATCGTTTTGGCTCATTTTCCTAATTATCATATTCAAACCTCTTTTTTTTATAAATTATAACAGAGTTTGACATAAATTGAAGGGCAGAAGCTATGTTAGATGCTGACATCTATCCTAACACACAGGGGAAGTTGAGAAGATGGATACATTGCTTTCTCTTGCTATAACGGGCGGGGATTATAATTGGATTTAGCGGTTATTCTTCTTTAGAGAGAAAGAAAAATTTAAGGCAAATCTGACGTACAAGCACAGGGGAGTCCGCAACCAGTGCGTTGGCCACGGAAATATCCCGGGGAAGTGAAATTCCTCGGGATTTTTGTTCTTCGGTTATTCAAATTACAAGTCGTTTTTTGGCATTTTCATTTGATATTTTGCCAAATCAACCTTACCGTTTATGACCTCAACACCATCAGCAATGAGGAGCCTGGCTTGTGCTTCTGACTTTCCGAAGGCAAATTCGGAGGCAAGCTCTCCCTTGGCGTTTACGACTCTAAAGCATGGAATATTATCCGGATCAGGATTCTTATGAAGTGCGTTACCGACGGCACGCGCCATTTTTTTGTTTCCGGCAAGCATGGCTATCTGACTGTAGGTAGCAACGTGTCCCTTGGGTATGGTCTTTACCGCTTCATAGATAAGCTTTGTCGGATTATATGTCACGAGGTCGTAACTTTCGGCAATCATTCGCTTAACCTCTTCATCAGGTATGGTGCCGTCTAAAATAATGGTATTCCAGTGTTCTTTATCCTGGTGATACCCGGGAATCACGGAAGCATAGGTGCTGCGCCAAAAATCTCTCCAATATGGATCTGCCTTGACGTTTAAATTAATAAGGCCGTTTCTTTCATAGGTCCACAAAAAAGCTTTTTTGCTTTCTTTAACCCTTATAAGCTGCCAATTCGGGTCGTGAAACGGTGCCTCCTGATAGGTATTCGGAAATGAAAGCCCGTATTTTAGTGCTTCTTCTCGCGTGGTCATCAGTAATTAATATCCTTTTTCTTCTTTCCTGATATGCTTCTTTACTTTTTTGATATCTGAAATTATAACAAAACAGCGGCGATTCCGCATGATATTTCGCATGTGGATTTTCATAAAGACTCGGGTGTCGGGGATTTGCCTCATAATGCAGCTAAAATAAGCAGGAAATTGATTGCAAAGGTGGAGATTTGCGTTATGAAGCTGGTAAACAGGCCTTACATTATTTTGGTAATAATCATTGCACAAATCGGAAGCGTCAGAATGCTTAGGAAGGTTGAAAGCACGACTGATCCGGCGGCGAGTTCTTCGTCGTGGTTGAAGCGTACCGCAAAGACGGAAGTGATGGCGGCACAGGGACAGGCTTCCAAAAGAAGGGCAATCTTCGCCGGCATTCCGCTTATACCTAAAAGACCGAATAACAGAAAACCTGCTGCGGGAATTATAAGCATACGAATCAGAAGAATTCTGAAGATGTCAAAATTCTTAAAGAGTTTGCGAGGGTTAATTTCGGCAACGAGCATACCTGTAATGATCATTGAAAGAGGAGTGTTCATATTTCCGATCAACTCTATCGGCTCTGCAATCAAATCCGGAATACTAAGTCTGCACAGATAAATAACAAGACCGATTGCAACCGACCAGAGAACCGGAGTTGTAGCGATGCTCTTTGCAACTTCCTTCGGAGCGACTTTTCCGCTTACAAGGGCATAGCCTACAGTCCATAGGAGGATGTTGAACATTGTTACAAAGGAACTTGCGTACATGAGGCCTTCGTCGCCGAAGAGGGCCTGTATCAAAGGGAAACCCATGTATGCCGCATTTGAAAAAATACATGCGAATCGGACGATGGAGGTGTTTCTTTCTCCCTTGATGCGAAGTGTCAGAAGCATGGTAATCAAAAGACCCATAAGGAGCAGAATTGTACTTAATATAAAAGTCCGAATAAGGTCGTGAAAGATTTCGGAGTCAAATTCCGACATATAGGAGTTAACCACCATTGCCGGCATGACGAGACAAATAAGAAGGTCGGTGAAGGCTTTCTTTGCTCCTTCCTTTATGATACCTGTCTTTGCCGACACAAATCCTGCCAGTATCAGTATAAACAAAACGGCTACCTGTTTTGCTGTTATTGTGGCTAATTCCATGGTTACCTCCACCAGGTTATTTTTTCAAAAATACCACGGTATTATAGCATATTTGATGAAATAAAAAAGAGCTTCGCGCACGAAACTCTTGCGCAGAGCGTGGTCATCCTGGCGACATTTACCTTCCACGCGGGTGCGTATCACTGACACGAAGTGCTCTTTTGCCATATGGGAGATTGCAATGCAATTACTTATATATAGAAAAAAAGAGGCATATGGTTTGAACATATGCCCCTTTATCATCTTGAAATTACTTAATGTCCTTTTTACTGAAGAACTTTTTCGTTTCTGCGACAACCACACCGCTTAATGCAAACAATGCAATCATATTCGGGATGGCCATGAGACCGTTGAAGATATCGGCAATGGTCCATACCTCGGAAACCGTCATGTAAGGCCCGATAAATACGGCAAGGATGTAAAGCCAGCGAAATACCTTGACGGGCTTCATATTTCCGTGACTTAAATATTCAAGGCAACGCTCACTGTAGTAGTCCCAGCCTAAGATGGTCGTGAAAGCAAAGAACACAAGGCAGAGCATGAGCACGAATGCGGAGATTTCCTTGGGGAAGGGGAGACCGTTCTGGAAAGCATAGGACGTTACGTTGACTCCTTCCAAACCCTCAACTTCCCAGGCACCGGTTACAACGATTGAAATACCGGTCAGGGCGCAGATGATGATGGTATCGATGAAGGTACCTGTCATGCTGACAAGGCCCTGACGAACAGGCTCCTTTGTCTGAGCTGCTGCAGCAGCGATAGGTGCACTTCCGAGACCTGCCTCGTTTGAAAAGATACCCCTTGCAACACCCTTCTGCATGGCAACAAGCATGCTGCCGACCACGCCGCCGGTAACGGCCTGCGGGTTGAAGGCACCCTTTACGATGGTAACAATCGCTGCGGGAACTTCTGTAATGTTACAAATAACAAGGACAATTGCAAATACGAAATACAAAATTGCCATGAAAGGAACAATAACCTGACTGACGTTTGCGATACGCTTTAATCCGCCGATTAGGATTAGGGCAACCAGTAAAGCAAGCACAAGGGAAGCAATTACAACAGACCAGGAGTATTCTCCGAGGAAGGGCAAAACCTTCACACAATGCTCATTGTTCGGATCGAAGAATCCGTTTACTGCAGATGCGATACCGTTTACCTGACTGAAGGTTCCTATACCGAAAAGTCCTACGCAGACACCGAAGAAAGCAAAAAGCTTTGCAAGCCAGGTCCATTTCTTGCCCATGCCCTGCTCGATATAATAGAAGGGACCGCCGAGGCTGTGCCCGTCTTCGCCTACGACGCGGTACTTTACGGCAAGAAGACCTTCGGAATACTTGGTAGCCATTCCGAGGAAAGCCGCAACAATCATCCAGAAGAGAGCACCGGGTCCGCCCGCGCAAACAGCGGTCGCTACACCTACAATGTTTCCGGTTCCTATTGTAGCGCTTAATGCGGTGCAGAGTGCTGAAAAGCTGGAAATCTCACCCTCTCCGTCTTCCTCGTTCTTTATCATCCACTTTAAAGCCAGTGGAAGCTTGCGAACCTGTAAAAGTCCGAGACGAACGGTAAGCAGCAGACCGCCTGCCATAATAAGCACCATAAGCGGCACGCCCCATACTATGTCGTCTACCTTTGACAGAAAATCACTGAATGTCAACATAATTTAATTACCTTTCTTTTTACTGAGAATTTTTCAGAGCGTATTTCACAATCCGGTGAAAAAGAAAACAAAATGCATCCAAAGACGCATCTTTGACATGAAAAATCCCATACCTCGCAAAAGCAGATATGGGATGGAAGATACACAGAATATAGCGACACGAAAACCTGTCGATTCATTGTAGGTATCTTCTCTGTCCGTTTGCCTGAGAGATTCGTACAAAAGTACGTTGCACCTTCGGCCCCTGCAAAAGCAGGTGTCTCCAGAGAGTCGATCCATTTACAGTTGCACCGATATAATCGGCACCTGAGAGTGTTACTCCTTCGGTAGACTTTAAGTCATTTTCCTGTAAACTTCATTTCGAAATTTGCCCTACACAACAATATAAACGATGAGTCTATATATTTCAAGTAGTCTTTACGAATACATTAACCACAGATAGATATATGACGGAATGATGGCCGCAAGTGTAAAAGGAACACCGATACGCATGAAATCCGAGGTTTTGACTTCGTAGCCTGCTTTACGCAGAATGCCGATGCCGGCGATGTTTGCCGAAGCACCGACGGGTGTTAGGTTTCCGCCGAGCGTGGCACCTGAGAGAAGCCCAAAGTAAAGAAGCGTCGGATTGATTCCAAGCGTAGCCGCAAGTCCCGTTACAACCGGAAGCATGGTAGCCACATAAGGAATATTGTCTATAAAGGCCGAGATGAGAACTGATGCCCAGACGATTACGGTATAAAGAACGAATACGTTTCCTCCGCCTAACTTTGCCAAAAGGTTCGCAGCCGCATCAATTACACCCATGTTTGTAATACCACCGATCATTAAGAACAATCCGAACAGCAGCCCGATAGTCTGAAAGTCGATTGCTTTTATGGTTTCTATCACAACAGCCTTGTCGCGGTCCTTTATGGCTCTGTAGATGAGTCCGATTACAAGAAGTGTTATGCAAATCAGACCGTTTGTGATATCGGGCTTATTGGATATAAAGGAAGCTCCGATTAACAGCACGATGACTCCGCAAAGCAGCACCGTCGGTACATAATCGGTAACAACCGTCCTTGAACCCGCTTTGGGGATGGGCTTTTTTTCTTTGCGGAATATCCACGCGAGTATAAAAGCTGAGAGGATTGCCCCAAGCTCGACGGCAAAGAAAATGCTGAGTCTGCCTTCGTAGAAAAAGAAATCGAGGAAACTCATATCGGCATAGGAGCCAAGCATAATTGCAGTGGTATCACCGACCAGGGTAGCAGCACCCTGAAGGTTTGAAGCAACGGCAATTGAGATAATGAACGGTACAGGGTTTGTTTTTAACTTTTTGCAGATTTCCATTGCAACGGGCGCAATCATTAAAACTGTTGCGACATTGTCTATGAATGCGGAAATAATTCCGGCAAAGAGAGCAAGCGCAACGGCGGCAATCTGCACGGTCTTCGTACGTTCCATGATGAGGTCCGCAAGAAGAGCGGGCATTTTACTGTCAATGAACAGCTGGACCAATCCCATCGTTCCCGCAATCATGAGTAAGACGTTAAAATCAATTGATCCGATGATTTTAGTAACCGGGAGCATGCCCGAAATAATGAATATCAATGCGGATCCCATGGCAATGTAGGGTCTGTACTTACTGAATGTCAGCATCAATACGTAGGTAATGGCAAACAGAACAATTGCAAAAATCATAAATAAAAATCTCCTTTAAAAAGCTAAATACAGTTATCTCATATCTGGAGTAAAAATGCAAAAAATATCAATTTTACCGAATTTTGCAATTGTCAAGACTCGTTCACAAGCCCTAAGCACCGGATTCGAGTCTACCCTGGCAGATAACTTCATCTTCGAATCCGGCGTTTAAGCTTCGCGTTTAGTTTATGCCGTCGCTTGAATCCCCGACTGAGTTAAATCGATGCAAAAAAAGGGAATGGCATCTTGCCATTCCCAATTTTTATGCTATTATATTAGAAAGGGAGGCGAACATATGTCCGATAATCGAATCTATGCAGCAATAGATCTTAAATCCTTCTTTGCCTCCGTTGAGTGTGTGGAGCGGGGGCGCGATCCGCTTACGACAAATCTCGTCGTGGCGGACAAGAGCCGCACGGAGAAGACTATCTGTCTTGCAGTTTCTCCTTCCCTGAAAAGTTTTGGAATTCCGGGAAGGCCGAGGCTGTTTGAAGTCGTACAGAAGGTCAAGGAGGCAAATGCTTTTAGAAGGAGTAAGGCACCGGGAAGGACGTTTGCCGGCTCTTCCGATGACAGCACAAGGCTTAATGCGGATCCTTCGCTTGAGATTGATTACATCGTCGCCCCGCCGCGAATGTCATACTATATGAATTACAGCACCACGGTTTACGGCGTCTATCTTAAATATGTTGCGTCGGAGGATATTTTTCCATATTCGATAGATGAAGTGTTCATAGATGTGACGGATTATTTAAAGACATACCGTATGACGGCAAGAGAGCTTGTCATGACGATGATTCGGGATGTTTTGAAGACTACCGGGATTACGGCTACGGCAGGTATCGGGACCAATATGTACCTTTGCAAGATCGCAATGGATATTGTAGCAAAGCATATACCCCCGGACAGTGACGGAGTGCGCATCGCCGAGCTTGATGAAAAGAGCTATAGGATTAAGCTTTGGGACCACAGACCGCTTACTGATTTTTGGCGGGTCGGAAGGGGCTATGCCAGGAAGCTTGAGGAGCATGGTCTCTTTACGATGGGGGATGTGGCAAGGTGCTCTGTCGGAAAGCCGACTGATTTTTACAACGAGGAGCTTCTTTATAAAATGTTCGGTGTGAATGCGGAGCTGTTGATCGACCATGCATGGGGATACGAGCCGTGCACCATGGACCTTGTCAAGGCATATAAGCCCGAGACCAACAGTACTAGTACCGGTCAGGTGCTTCATTGCCCCTACGATTTTGATAAGGCAAGGCTTATCGTAAAGGAAATGGCAGACCAGACTGCGCTTGATTTGGTGGATAAAGGTCTTGTGACGGATCAGATTGTCCTGGATATAGGATATGATGTGGAGAATATCACCGATTCAAATAGGAGTAAGAATTATAAGGGGGAGGTGACGATTGACCGCTACGGCAGAAGGGTTCCGAAGCATGCTCACGGTACGGCAAATCTTAGGAGACAGACCTCATCCGCAAATCTCATTATTGAAGCAACTCTTGAACTTTACGACAGAATTGTTGACAGAAACCTGCTCATCCGCAGGATTAATATCTGTGCCAACAGGCTTTTAGATGAAGCAAGAGCAAATAAACCTTCCGAGTATGAGCAATTAAGTTTCTTGGTCGATTATACGGCAAGAGCAAGGAAGGAAGCCGAGGAAGAGGCAAATTTAGAGCGTGAAAAGCGCATGCAGAAAGCAATGCTCAGTATAAAGAAGAAATACGGGAAAAACGCTATTTTAAAGGGAATGAACCTTGAAGAGGGGGCAACCGCCAGAGACCGAAACGGCCAGATAGGCGGACACAAGGCATAGAAATGAACTATTCGGACGGCCATAAATATGACGACATTATTAATCTTGAACATCCGACTTCACCTACGCACCCGCGTATGCCCATGAGAGACAGGGCAGCGCAGTTTGCGCCCTTTGCGGCACTCACGGGGTACGGGGATGCGGTTAAGGATATAGTAAAGCAGGTGGACAACGTCCCTTATTTGAACACAGAGGAAACAGAGGATTCTTATTACGACATGGATTGGCAGCCGTAATTACTATAGGCGAGACTTACTTTTATCGTTCCATTTTCCAAAAAGCCGCACTGTAGGGAGGCAACTCACTTCCCCCGCCAAAGTCATGCATTTGCCCTGTGATTAGGTTAAGAGCCTGACCGCATCCTGCATCGAAGTGAGCCATAAAGGAGCTTTCATCTGCATTGATCGCAACGAGTATTCTTTCATGTTCGCTTGCACGTTCAAAAATGCACTGGCGGTTTGTAAGTAAGACAGAGCGGAAGGCACCATAGTTTAATGCTTCACTGTTTTTCTTTATCTCTGAAAGCCTGCCGATGAAATCGGAAAGCGAGTTCCATTCAGGGCTTTCAAAACAGGGACGAAGAGCCGGATCACCCTGACCCTTGTCTCCCTTTGCACCCCATTCGCTTCCGTAGTATACACATGGAATTCCTGGCATACCAAAGCAGATGGCGTAAATAAGCGGAAGGTGCCGCTCATTTGAAAGAATGCTTGCAACCCTTGTCACGTCATGGTTGTCTACAAAGGATAAAAGGTGCTTACCCTTGTAAAGGGTCCAGTTTTCAGGTCCAAACTGGCGCAGCAGCGAATGATTGATTTCAAACATATTCATACTGTTGAAGCTTGAATAGAGCCCCTTGTAGCACTCGTAATTCGTAACGGAATGAAGCATGGCGTCGTTCATCAGACGGTTATAGTCGCCATGAAGCATTTCACCGAGTAAAAAGAAATCTGTTTTTCTACCGGAGGTATTGCTTCGAAGAGTTCGTATAAAGTTTTCATCCAAACAGTATGCGACGTCAAGACGCAGGCCGTCTATGTCAAACTCGTCAATCCAGTAATTTACGGCATCTAAGATGTGGCTTACGACCTCAGGATTTTGAAGATTCAACTTTACCAGATCGTAATTTCCTTCCCAGCCTTCATACCATAGGCCGTCATTGTAGTTTGAATTTCCGTAAAGGTTGATATGAAACCAGTTTAGGAAAGGTGAGTTTTCGCGGTTCTTTAAAACGTCCTGAAATTGATAAAAGCCTCTTCCGACATGGTTGAACACGCCGTCAAGTACTACACGGATTCCGTTTTCGTGAAGCTTACCGCAAACCTCTTTAAAGTCTTCGTTGGTGCCGAGACGGACGTCAATCTTTTTGTAATCACGTGTATTGTAGCCATGCGTATCGGATTCGAAAACGGGTGAGAAATAAATCGCATTGATTCCGAGCTTCTTCATGTGAGGAATCCAATCCTCAACCTTTTTAATCCTGTGAGTCTGAACACCGTCGTTTTCAAAGGGGGCTCCGCAAAAACCCAATGGGTATATTTGATAAAAAACACTTTCGTAAGGCCAAAATTTATTTTCCATAGTAATCCTTCTTTGCAATTAATAAGCTACTTAAATCAACCTATTTTAGCAAAAAAGATATCGCATGACAAACGGTAATTAAAGGTTACTAAAATCGTTATATAATCCGTTTGGTAAGGGTCACTATCGTAACGAACAAATTTTATCGGAGGAAACCGGATAATGAAAAAAATAAAATCATGGATTATAGTCTTAACCTTGTGCATCGGGACTTTGCTTGCGTCAGGATGCACAAAAGAGGCAAGAGTCGACTACAGCCTTTTGGAAAACTGGGCTTATTTTGGAGAGGGAGATGACAAGGAAGCGGATTTGTTTTTAGTCTGTCCGACGGTTGACATGAAGGATGAATACAATATGTCTTTGGATGATGAAGATACAAAGGCCTCCTTTCTCGGAGCTCTGAATATGGAGCGCGGCATCTATGAGGACTCGGCAAGGCTCTTTGCACCCTACTACGAGCAGGCTGCCATGAAGATATATGGTCTGGATGCGGCAGAGCAGGAACAGTACCTTGAGTATGCATACGAAGATGTCAGCGCTTCTTTTTCCTATTATCTGGAAAAAGAAAATGACGGTCGTCCTATCATTTTGGCAGGCTTTTCACAGGGTGCGGATATGTGCTATCGCCTCATGGAAGAATACTTTGATGACGATGAGTTAATGGAACAGCTTGTTGCGGTATATGCAATCGGCTGGCCACTTACGAAAGAAATGACGGAGAAGTATCCTCAGCTTGTGGCAGCACAGGGTGAAAAGGACACGGGTGTAATTGTAAGCTTTGAGTGTGAATCTGAGGATGTAAATGAAAGCTTTATAGTCCCTGCCGATACGAAGATGCTTTCCATCAATCCTTTGAATTGGACGACAGATGGTACACCGGCTACAAAGGAAGAAAATAAAGGCGCTTGTTTTACCAATTACGAAGGAGGCATCAAGTCCGAGGTAGTGGGACTTTGCGGAGCATATACAGATAAGACGAGAGGAACGCTTAAGGTTACGGATATTTCCGCAGCGGATTATCCTCCGGTGGTTCCGAATTTGCCCGAAGGCGAATACCATGTTTACGATTACCAGTTTTTTTTCAGAAATCTTCAGGAGAATGTAGCGGTAAGACTTCAAAGCTATCTTGAGGCGGAGGAATAGATGAAATTACATTTTCTTAAGACTAAATGGAGTGACATGATTGTTCTCGAAAGTGATGGTAGGATAGCACTTGTAGATACGGGAATTAAAGAACAGTATGATTATCTTGATAAATATTTAAGAAAGCTTGGAGCAAGTAGAATCGATTTCATCCTGCTTACACATTTTCATAGAGATCATTACGACAACATATCTGAAATTGTTAAAAATTTTGATGTTGAAAAAGTATATATGAAAGAATACAGCGGGTTGGATGCTTTCACAGCGTGGGGAACGCCGGCGGATGATGCATACAGGCAGTCTGAAATTGAAAAGTACGGGAAGATAACAGATGCCGTGACTGATTACAGCCGATTAATCCGCGTTGAGGAATTGTCTTCGATTCCATTCGGTGAATATGAATTAAAATTGTTTTCTGTAAAGAACTCAATTCGTGAGATTTATGAGGATGAGGCTTACCCCGAGACATATCATAAAATCCTATTCAGTGAGAACCAGAACAGTCTGGGAATATTCGTAGAGGCAGACGGAAAGAATATCTTTCTCGGCGGGGATATCATGGATAAACCCTCGACGCATCCAATGGCAAATTATGTCTGCAGTCAGGTTGCAAAGCTTATAGGTAAGCCAATCGACATATATAAGGCACCTCACCACGGAACTATAGATACGGCATGTGACGAGGCTCTTGAAATTTTCAGACCCAAAACGGCAATTATCACAAACGAGGATGCATATCTTAGCGAAAACAGTGATGTTTACGAAAACCTTCGAAGGGCAAATCCTACGTGCGAGATTCTTTTGACAGATCCCGGGGATGTTGTGATTGATACACGACACTTCTGAGGCTATGTCCGATGCACCTGCCAAGACATACTGTTACAGCTTTAAATGCTATTAGCTTCGCAAAAAGACAAATTACAGCAATATTTTTCCGCAATATATCAAATTCAAGTTGATAAATTTCGGAAAAATGTGCAAGCTATGTGACAGAAATAAAGCAATTTGGAAATGTGGGGAAGAATACCGCAAACAACAAGGACAATATCCGGTTGTTTTTCTTACGTTCAAAGATGTTAAGTTTGATTCCTGGGAGGCAACTCTGGATAAAATCCGAGATCTCTTACAGGAGGAGTTTGGGAGACACAAGGATAACAAAAATCTCACTTATGGATTTTTGACGGGTATTCTCAGGATTGCTCAGGAGAGTATTTTCAGCGGACTCAACAACTTGACCGTAAATTCCGTGATGGATGAAGAGTATGATTGCTTTTTCGGTTTCACTGCTTCAGAAGCCAGAGAGCTACTGATGTATTACGGTGCACTTGATAAAGAAAAAGAGCTTAAAGGTTGGTATGACGGATATTTGTTCGGATCTACGGAAATTTATAACCCGTGGTCTGTAATAAATTATATTTCAAGGGGTTGCATTCTGCAGGCTTACTGGGTAAATACCGGCAAGAACGAAATTTTGGAAGATGTTCTTGCGTCGGCAACAGATGATATTACGGAAAGACTTTATTCATTACTGCAAGGCGAAACGGTTATTGCAAGAATTGATCAGAATGTTGTTTACAGGTCTCTTTCGGATGAACCGGCAAATATCTACAGCCTGCTGTTAGTGGCAGGTTATTTGAATGCACTGAAGAAAGAACTTCAGGAAGACGGCTCTTATCTATGCGAGGTGTCCATTCCGAACAGGGAGATTGCAGCGGTATACAAGAGTGAAATCTTGTCACACTTGCTGATGGTTGGCGCAATTACAAGAACGACTGTGAATAAGATTGCGGAGAGCCTTTATGGAAACAATTATAAAAATCTTCAGAAAGCCATCACTGAATATATGGATAAATCCATTAGCTTCTATGATGCTGGAACAGAGGGCTTCTACCATGGATTAATGCTTGGATTGATTGCACTAATGGATAATCAATATCGAATTAAGTCAAACAGAGAATCCGGAGACGAAAGATATGATATTGAAATGATTCCGAGAGAGGAAAAATA
The DNA here is from genome assembly GCA_963605385.1 of Lachnospiraceae bacterium. GTDB lineage: Bacteria > Bacillota > Clostridia > Lachnospirales > Lachnospiraceae > UBA1258. The sequence goes on along the minus strand of CAVCUM010000006.1, from coordinate 57,758 downwards.
CCCAGGAATTATCATGGAACTTAAATGGAAAAAGAACCTGGGTGAAGACAAGCTACCGGGACTTGCGGATGAAGCACTGGTTCAGATTGATATGAATAGATATGATGCTGAGATGAAGGAACTCGACATTACAAATATCATAAAATTCGGAATTGCTTTTTCAGGAAAGAAAGTAAGCATTAAGTCAAGTGCGAAATCTTTTTGACAGACAATACTAATATCAAAACATTAGCTCATTATTTGACGCGCGTCAAATAAAACCCAAATCAGAACGAATTTATACCCGAAAAAGGGGAAAGAAACCGCCTTGTGGTAATAAGTATCGACTTTGTAAATCTTGCGCGTTCTCACTTAAAATCAGCAAAAGCCCCTGCGGGAAAATCGCAGGGGCTTTATATTTTAAGTAAGAAAGTAAAATATCACGAAAAGAGCGACGCTTCGATGTACGCAGAATCGAAACGGCAGGCTTGAATCTGGTGTCGGGACTAAAAAGCAGGTCATGATAATAAGCGGTTATGAATTTTCGTCAAGTACCTTACGCGCCGCCAGCACCAAAAACATATAGTTTGAGGAGCCACCTCCGATTACATATTCACCTTGCTGCCAGAGATAAGGAAACTTTAAAAGCTCCGGGAAATCAGGCCGAATAAGGGCAGTCCCTGAGATAATACCGCCCGGTATATACGAATAATCCGCACGGTTCATTCCATAGGCAACGGTGGCGGAGTTTGCACCCACACCCGAAGCAAAGGACTCGGTATTTGAACCTGGATGGCATCCGAGCACGAAATTCAGGGAATCAAGAATAAGACTCGTGTCAAAGATATCGGGAAAAGCTTCGTGCAGGAAGTAGTATTCAAACCCCATGCGCTGAATTGCCCAGCCTGCACCCCATATTAACGGGCGGTACGGTATGCCATAGGGAGTTTCTTTACTTTCTTTATCTAGAGATGCCTTGAGTCCGTACATTGATTTCTTGATTTTTGCGGTAAAAGCTGCGTCGTCAAGCTTATGAATGACGCGGGAAATAATCCAGCCAAGGGTTCTTGCATTGGCTGCAATAAAGTCACACTTACTCAAGAGATATTGTTTATAGCAATCCTCACCTGTTGTCAGGAATAATTCCACTGCTGCATGAATTCTTGCGTTGTCGGTCTTGTCACTTCCGTCGGTTACGGCATGAAATGAAGCAAAGTTCTCATTTACCAAGCTTTCTCCGACAGTATCCTTGTAAAGCTTAACGGCAATGTTAAGAGCGTCCGTACTCAATTCATCATTGAAACCTGTCAAAGCACGTGATGCTGCGGCTAAATGAGCAGCGACCATAAGCTGCCTCGGGGAATTCTCTTCGGTAAACACAAGTCTGTCATCACCATTTCCGGGAACATTGTCGGTCATTGCGGAAGGGTCACCAAGAAGAACGTATTGGCGCAGATCATTGCAGATGATTCCGCGATAAAGGCGTCCCAAAGCACGATACCCCGAAACTACGCTCAGCACTCCGTGCTCTATCTGCTGAAGTATATCGTTCTTCCCGTCGGGTTCATGAATCTCTGTAATCCTGAGGCTTTGATCGATAGTGGTTGCATCATAATCAACATGAAATTCTTCAAATGCAAGTGTGAGATTGTAGGCTTCTCCGGTCTGGGATTCAACACGCAGATCAAAGTCTCCGGCATCGTGCCATCCGCCAACATTCAGCCCACCTATAAAATCTCCGGGTTTGTATTTGGTGAGTGTTGAAGCACCCTGCACATATCCGTCGAAATGATTGTAATTAATGGGTGCCATACGTCCGTCGTCACAGTGGCAGTAGTTGTGCCAAACTCTGTATTTTTCGCTGACGCGCATGTGACACATCTGGACCGGAAGGAAATATTCAAGTACCGGTTGCCACACGCCGCGGTCGTAAATGTCCCGGGCTATCCTAAAAATAGCAGAGACACTGTCTTTGTAGGTAACCTTATATAATCCTTCTTCGTATATATCCGAAAAATCAAACTTCAGATAGCGGTAGCGTAAAAAAATACCCCATTCGGTAGGATGACTGCGTTTTATTTCACGAGCCCCTTCTTCGGTGATCTTATAAAGAATCGCATCCTCGCAATTTTTATCGCTTTTATCAAGTTCAATTATTGCTGTTTTTGATGCAATGGGATGATAGCCTACCTGTGAAACCTGTACCACGGGAGAGTATAGCCAGTCATCGACAACATTCGGAGTTAAAATCCAGTAAATTGCGTCCTTAGTCTTTCCTGCGGGTATGGCGCTGCTTAACACAAACCAGCCGTTATTGTGATTCATACGGCCGTCATAAAGACTTATATCGGTTCCAATGCTTTTAAGAGTAAAGCGCCTGTAAGGGTCATCCGGGCAGGATGTAAAACACCTTCCGACAGCGTAAGGCTTTGCGATTATCGTATCGGCTGTTGCCGGATTGTAGGCGGACGACTCTGACAATTTATCAAACGGCATACGGGGTAAAGAGTCGGGCTGTTTGTACGGGTACATATGGTTACCATTGTTTGCTTTTGTAGGCCCGTTTGGCTGAGGCGGGAAGATGCCGGACTTATCATCCATGATCCAAGGCTTGCCAAATAAAATATGTGGTACAAGTTCAAGGTTAAAGCAAAGCTTGCCTAAAAACTCTTCAGGCACGGGACGGTCTAAATCCACGGATATTACCACGTGTCCCTCCTCGCCGCGCACCTTTACTTCATAGTTAAACTTGAAGTCCGGATAAATGAGCGGATTGAAGCCTGTAAGGTGCTGATCTTCGTCGGGGTAGCAAAGCTTTGTTACAATAGAGTTTTCTTTTTCACTTAGAGTGCGTTCAAGCTGCTTTGGAACCGCCTGCCATTGACCGGGAGTCGGTTCGAAACGCAAATCCCCGTTTGTCGCGATTCGGTTTCCATGCATTATCATGCTGACGCCGGCCTGGTGTCCGACAGGATAGATGTCTGCAAAAGCCATGACGTCCACACCGTTGCATCTGAAATATTCCGATTTTTTGTCGAGATTAAAGAAATGCTTGTTCTTCATGTTTTGCCTCAGTAAAGTTGCTGCCGCCATAATGCAACTTCGGATAAAAGGGGCATGAAATGCCCCTTTTATCCGATTATAGGAAATGTTTTTTATATCTTTTTTAATGTTAATACTTCTTTACAAACCTCGAAGCGGATTTAGAAGGAATTACTTCTTTTTATCGTATTTTCCGCAGACTCCTTCTTTACAGCTGCCTTCGCATTCTTAAAGGCCTCGTTTCTCTGTATTACCTCTTCGTCTTCTTTTTCAATTGCAGTGTCGAAAACGGTATTAAGCTCCTTAACGAGTAAATCCTCCGACTCCCCTACAGACATGCCTGCCTGGGCACAGGATTTTCGAATGTTAAGAATCGAACTGTTAACATAATTATTAACTGCCTTGAGATCTGTCTTGTTGTCCACAATTAGCTGATCTGTATTTAAGGTTCCGTCGTAATACTTTTTAAGCAGGTCTTTTTTTAAGCCTTCCGAGGTCTTTTCGGAATTCTTGCAGAGCACATATTCAATCCCTTTTCGCATCACAACAGCATTCGCTTCCGGGTGAGGAAGTAATATCCGGTCTTGAACGTCCTTGTGTAGGTTGATAATAAAATTGGAGTATTCAATTTTATCTTCTTCTTCCAACATTCGCGTAACCATTTTGGAACAGCGCAACATGAGGTTGTATCGGCGGTTTGCATAACTGTCATCGTTACGTTGGGTTCTTTTTTGGCCCGATGCGGCATCCTTCGAATTTAAGTACTTTTCGGTTTTTTCCTTGAGAGCTTCAAGTATTGGCCTGAATTGCATTCTGCTGATTGAGTCCTTGCTCGAAAGCTCAACAAGTTTACCGAGCAATTCCTTCGTATTACGGTATTCGTCGGACGAACCTCTTAACCAGTTGTCATTTTTGAAAAGATCAATTTCGGAATATATTGCTTCGGCTTCGGGTTTTATCTCGTCTTTGAAGAATGACATTACGAAGCTGTGTAACTCTCCATTTCTTGAAGCTTTATTTTTATTAATTTCCTCGTTCGAGAAAGGTGCGATTTTTTCGGGTTCAACTATTTTTTTTGCGGGAGTGTGATGCTTCCTAAAGCAGCATTCGAATGAACTCAAGTCTTCGTAATTCTGGGGAATTTCTCCCACTTTAGCTGCTTCTTCCTTGACTATGGCATTGATTTGCTCTTTGGATGTACATTTTCCAAGCTTTTTGACAATCTCGGATGCAGTAGGTAAGAGATTAAAACTTGCCTTTTGAATCTCTATTAGCTCTTCGCAAGTTGAATATACCCTGTTCACCCTCGCTTTTTTGTAGTTTTTCTTGTATTGGTTCAGGCAATTAATCTTGCAAAATGTATCGTCATTTTTAAGGACTTGCTGTATCGAATCAAGTTTTTTGCAAAGTGCAGGGGTATTTTTGCTAAGTGTTGATTTTCTTTCAAGAAATAAAGCATATGTAAATTTTCTGTATTCCTCGGCTGCTTCATCGTTCCTGCCATGGTTGCTTTTGAGAGAATTGTCGTATTCTACTTCTCCAGCACATACGATTTCACCTAACGCTCTGAGACCTTTTAAATAAGACCATTCATCTTCACTTAATTGAATCTTATCCTTAAGCCATTTGTTATTATCAATCCAATCAAGCATTTTGGATACGGTTAGAAATTCCACATAATAATCGCGCAGACTATACGCTGATGCTATACTCATAAAATTTGTAATATTTCTTAAACCGTCAGTACAAAGCTTTGCAATTGCATCCTCTTTCAGAGCACGCGCGTCATCGTTTGTATCATCCATAAGGATTACGTTCTTGGTAATATCACGCGCTTTGCTAAATGGTTCGGTGTCGCATATGTAACGAACTTCATCTCCGAATATACCGTTTGTGACTACAAAAGCGGAGTTGGGCATGACGTATTGAAATACAAGCTCATCAAATTTTGCTTTGGTTTCCGGGGAAACTTTTTTAATATTCTCTTCTGTCATATCGGGAAGATAATCTGTAGGAGGATTATTAAAAATCTGCAGAAATGAGAGGTAAGCAGACATCTCCTCAGGAACTATATTGGTCTTGTCAATTTCATAACTTTCCGGGTTGTAGCCGGAAACACGTGCGAAAGGGGCAATGGATGAGTCGTAGGTATCCATAAAACCTTCTTCCGCATCTTTTTGATGAATATGGTTACCAAAATAGCGTTTGATGGTTTTTTCAATATGCGTAAAATATTGTTCCGGTGTTATATCTAAATTAGCGTAAAATACCATGGATGTCCTCCTTGCTTGGCAGAAAACGAGTTTATTGCCTGAATGTGTTCAATTTCGAACTTTTTTATAAGCTTATGCTATCATTATACAGACCGAAAGAGACAAAAGGTAGACAATTCTTAAAGCTCTTTAATCTCATCAATCCTTGTAAGCACGTCCTTTGCGGATGTAAACAAGATTCCGGTCCCTCCGTTATCGGTCCACTCCTTAATGTTCTTTGAAAGATCGTCTATAAGTATATATTCTGGACCGTTGCAGTAATTTTTCTTTTCTTCACGATAGACAATATTAACCTTCAAATCTTTTGAAAGCAGTCTGTGTGCCCAGGCTGTCTTGTCCTCACCGGAATGTGCTATTCCTCTGTGCGGCTTTGGAATGCCGGTTAGTATCTCACATTTTTCGCCGTATTCTTTCCAAAGAATCTCAAACATTTCCAAGGCACCGGGCATAGGCTTGAGCTTGTCGTAGAAATGGTCTACTTCTTTAACCTTCAGCCACATTTCATCATCCTGGGCCTGAGATTTTAATTCCTGCTTAAGAGGGTTAATTCCGCAGAACTCTTTTATCCCTCTGTTGAAATCGGCAAGAACTCCGTCCATGTCGAAATATATCTTCTTTATATCCATAGTAAATAAACCTCTAAATCTTAATCTGTACCCACTTGCCCTGTTTAAATCTGACAGTTGCAAAGATAAATCTCGACAACTGGTCTCCGAGTACGCCAAGCCAGATGCCGGTGATACCTAAACCCAAAGTGTAACCGAAAAGGTAAGACACAACTGTACGAATAATCGTAACGCTAATCGTGGATGCAATCGCGGTGTAAAGAGTATCTCCTGCACCTCTTAAGCATCCCATATAAATAACCTGGCAGATCTGGAAGACTACGACAAAGATGATGACGCGTGAGATTCCAACGCCGATTTTCACAATTTCTTCTTCCTCAAAGAAGAGACTAAAGAGCCATCTTGCACCGAAAAAGTATATGCAGACAAGACATACCGCTATGATTGCTCCGATTAATCTGCAGGTTCGCCCGTACTCCTTGGCAAGATCCGGATTCTTTTCGCCTAAACTCCTTCCTATTAAAGCTACCGCCGTTGACTGTAGCCCGTCTCCGAAGGAAAAAGAAAGACTCATTATATTCATACCGACCTGATGAGCTGCCATGGCATTTGTGCCCTGGTCGGCAGCCATTATTGCGGTGAGCATAAAGCCGATTCTCATAAGAACCTGCTCGAAGAACACGCTGTAGCCGACACGTACAAGCTGTACAAATGCGGTGAGGTTCGGCTTGATCTTCTCAGTGATAATGTAAGGTATACTGATAAAATTGTCTTTTTTGAAAAGTGAAGCCACGCTCATAATGCAGGCCACAATCGTTCCGAGGATGGTTGCGATTGCCGCACCCTGAATTCCAAGTGCAGGGAAGCCGAAATGACCGTTAATCAGCAAATAGTTGAAAACAATGTTTACCGTATTTGAGGTCACGTTGGTGCGCATTGTAATTTTAGTATTGCCCGCTCCGCGTTGTGCCGAATTGATTCCCATCTGAATACAGTTAAATATCATACCGCCCATGATGATTCGAAAATATTGGACAGCTCCCTTATGGGTTTCAACGGTAGAACCGCACATTTTCATAATCGGGCTTGAAAAGGCTACAAAAACAATACTGAATATCATTGCGGCAAGGGCAACAAAAATAAGTGAAGTAAGAAGTATCTCATTTGCCGAGTTTTTTCTTTTTTCTCCTCTTCTTCGTGCGACAAGAGCTGAAATAGATACGTTTAAGGCAAAAAACAAGGCAAGTCCCAAAAGCTTTGGCTGCGTGGTGAGCCCTACCGCGGCAACCGCGGCTGAGCCCAAAGAACTTACCATCAATGAGTCTATAAGCCCTGCAAAGGCCACGAAGAATGACTCCACGATAGCGGGCCAAGCCATGTTAAGCGTGATTTTCAAGGTTTCTTTATGATAATTGTTTTTTATCTGACGAAGCTTTTCTTTCATTATTAATCAACCTTTAAAGATATGGAAGTATTATAGCACTTAATTTTCTTCATAGAAATCCGGAACATACGATAGTTTGTCCACCTTTTGTCCTTGAAAACGTGATATACTTTAAAAAAATCAAGAAAAAGAGGAGAAAAACAATGCCATTACCCAGTAATATAAAAACAAAAAAAGCCTTTTATGAAAAATATGTAAACTCTTTTACAAGCAGTAACTCTTTTGAATTCGTAACCGATGCGCTCCGTAATCTGAGTGATGATGAGAACTACATTCCGCTTGATTTTAATTTGGGCACCATGGAAAATTCCGAAGCCAGAAGCTTTTACGGCGAGATGAGCCGTTTGTATGAAAATGACAGGCTCGTAAAAGAGTGTGTAGAGGAATTTGACGAAGAGCACGCAAATGGCCCCTACTTCACCGATCAGGAAGGGTTTTACTCCTTCATGAAGAAATTGTACATACATCTTTGCGAAAAGCTTTGGGAAAAATTTCAGACGAAATATCCCGAGGAATTTAATGAGTCATTTGCAGGCTTTAAAGAGGAACTCTCTATTGAGCTTCCCGAAGATGAGGAAGTAAATGAAACTATGTCTGCCATAACGGACTTGATTGGGCAAAAGAAACTTGTTCTTCCTGAGGGGGTTTCCCAAGGTAAGGTAAGGGAGCTGTTGCTTTCATTAAAGAATGACGTAAAGCGTCAGGCGAACGGATTTAAGGAATTTCCGTCAGAGGAAGTCTGGAATCGATACAAGAATAATCGTAGGAAATTTAGGGAAGATTTGAAGGAACTGGATAAAATTCTTACTCCGGGTCTTACAGAAGGTGAAGACGCACCCTTTGATGAGGAATATTATTTTTCAACCAACGGCGCAGATATGGATGACATCCTAAGGGAACGCCTGGATTCAATACGTGAGTTTTGGCTGGCAGCCCACCCTACGGAAGAAAATCTTGAGAAGATGATGGAAAAGCGTTTTACGGTTCCTAAAAATCTAATTGAGTTTAAAAACGATGCGCTTTTAAAGCTTTATAGATGCAGGGAGGAATTGCTTGCATCGGATCATTTCTTCCAGAAGAGTTCTCAGGAATTTAAGGATATGAAGGATGCGCTTGAAATCGCAATAAAAGACCTTCGAGGCATAAAGAAAGCTGATTTCACACCGGTTGATGTTGCCGAAATTCGTAAAAAGATTAAGGATAAATTGGATTTAGTATCCGAAAAGACCAATGCCTACCTCTTATACAAGGAAAATGGTCCCACCGGACTCTTTGGTGCATCAAGATTTGCCGCTGCAAAAAGCATTCGCGAAGCAATTCGCAGCTTACGTCCTGCTGTTAAAAAAGACAAGATTATGAACGACTGCAGCGCAAATATCAGGAAAATATTCGGAGCATCCAAACCTGCCAATCAGGAGAACATGAATCTTAACCTTTCCGAGGCATCGCGCAAAATTGCCGGATATATTGCTCCCTGCAGCGGAACGGACATGGAACGTTACAAGGCTTTTTACATGTTTGACGAAGATTTCGACAGAGACTACGTTTTTGCAAGGGAAAATCGTATTGACCTTGTACTTGATTACTTAAAGCATCCTGATGAAGCCACTGCATTAATCGATCGTGTTGAAGTGACAAAGAACAATTATAAGCCTATCAAGGATGCAAAAATCGAAGATTTCACCAATGACGAAAAAGCTCTCGGGTACCGTTATGTAGGTGTTTCCTACGCCATCAAGGGCTTAATTGACAAGATTATGGAAAAGAAGGCTCCAGATACTGATATGGTAATCTTAGGTGAGATGGTAAAGGTACTCAATGAAGATTTGGAGACGATAAAGGATATTGAGCTTTCCGAAAAATTCAGGTCTGCAATTGATGAAAATACCCGGTATGTCGAGGCAGTAATTGCAACAACCGACTTTTTAAAGAAAGCTTTGTCCTTGGAGGAAAGAGGAAAGCTGATCGGTTCCCTTAAAGGAAATCCCAATGCAAAGAGGGAATACACAAATCAGGAATATAATGCTTTGATGAAAACTCCTACGACCGGTGCTGAGCTTAATACAATTCTTGGATATTCGTACTTTAAATCATTCAATGGTGGTATGAATGCTGTAATAGGTATGGTTGACGGATTTCAGAAAGCCTCCCCCGAGTGGTCTTGGGAGCAAACAGCGGAAAAATTAAGAGATAGAAATCCTGAGATTGAAAAGACCTTTAAGGAGCTTCTTGCTCGCGAGAAAAATGAAGAACAGAAAGAGGTAAAAGGAAAGACATATATTTCCGGCGGCTCAGGACACATTATGCGTAACTATCAAACTGCTTTGAACAATTTCAAAAAAATAATTTGCGCGAAGGATAAAGAACCGCTTAAAACGGTAAAGGAAAATAATAAGCAGATGGAAAAGACTTCAGGACCCATGATGAAGTAAATTTAATACCTTGGACTGAACAAAACCTCCGGACTACGCTTGGTAGAACGGAGGTTTTTAATGTAACTAAACGTTTCAGATCATTTGATAAAATGAATCGGGGAAGATATCTAACGTAATTATTGCGAAGATGAGGAACGGGTGTGAAAGAGGAAGGTATACGAAAGTATTCTGACGAACAGTTGGAGGAAATAAAAAAAGGTAAAGAAGCCGGACTTCAGACGGAAATTTATGAAAATCCGGAATTCTTGCCCATACAGATGATGCAGATTCGACTGGGGCTTGAAGAGGGGCTGCCGGTTGAAAAGTATGCAACAATTGCGTGCGACTTGTTTCAGATGGAGGAAATCAGGGAAGGACTTAAAGAAGGCATAGACTTGTCTGAGTACAGGACCTATCCTCCGGGAATTCTTTATCAGCTCCGCATGGCTCATGCCGACGGAATCGACTTAACCGCTTATTTGCATGAGGGATATGACAAAGAGCAACTTCGGGAAATTCGTAAGGCTCTGAAACAGAATCTCCCGATAAAAGACTGGATAGATACCTCACTTCGTGCTGCGTTTATCCATGAAATTGCGCTTGCATTAAAGGAAAATTTAAATCTTTCTTTGTACCTTGACAAACAAATGAATTGGCAGCAGATGCGCGAAATAAGGCTTGGACTTGAGCATCGTGTTGACATTTCTTTGTATAAGAATGTGCTTTATGCACCCGGACAAATGAGGGAAATCCGTTTGGGGCTGGAAGAAGGAATTCCGGTTGACGACTATGCAAGCTTTATGTACACGGCACGTGAGATGAAGCTTAGAAGGGAACTTTTTAAAAAGCACAGAGAAGAGCTTCTTGAGATTTCGCAACAAACAGGGGAAGAAGCCGGCGAGATTGAGGCAAGAGAACCTGAGAATGGGAAGGATGGCTATTACGAATTCTTCTTTGAAATGGATGATTTCGAAAAATTCATATCTTCAGAATGCAGGGAAAAGATTAAAGGGCGCTATAAAAAAGGTCTAAGAGGGCAAAAGAAAGACGAAGAACCTGTGAAGATTTTAAATCACAAGGGCTTTTCCGCAGTCAAAGAGGGAGATGTATTGGCTGTTTACCACGAAGCAACTATAGGTAGGGCAGGAGTGGCTAAAGATGGCTCAGTGATACTTGGCACCAAGGGAAAAGAACTTCCGCCCCTTGAGGGTACGTGCTTTACTCTCGCGCAAGACGGAAAGACCTATGTGGCTTCAAAGTCAGGTGTCGTGGAGTTTACTGAAAATCGTATCGAAATTACCAATCTGCTGGTGCTTGATGAGGTCACTTCGTTTGATCAGGATATGCGTTTCGACGGCTTTGTACATGTTTTGAGCGACGTAAAGGACGGAGCCTGCCTGTATGCCGAAAGAGATATTCTGATAGACGGCTTTGTCGAGGATGCGGTGATTGAAGCAAAGGGAAATGTCTTCGTAAGAGAAGGAATCAATGCTGGAGCTTTCGCAAAGGGGTCTATCAAAGCGGGTGGAAGCGTGATCACCTGTTTCTGTGAAAGAGCTGTTGTTTATGCGGAAAATATGATAAAGGCAGGCTACAGCTTAAACAGCAGCCTCAGGGCGGAAAATGCAGTGGAGATGGATGAAAAGGTCGGACGCATTATCGGTGGTTGCACCACTGCGGGAGACTATGTGAGTGCTTACGAAATAGGTAATGAAAAAGAAAACTTAACGACCGTCACGGTGGGCAAACTGAATGAAGTCCTTTTCGAAGACAGAAAGCTAAACGCTCAGATGCGCGCTCTTAAAGAGGAACAGAAGCTTTTATACGCAAGCTATCAACAATTTAAGAAGAAATACAGTCCCGAGGTTCGAAATGCAAATCCGCTTTTTTCGAAGCTTGAAAGTGCTATTTACACTAAGAGGCTTGAAGAGGAAGAACTCAGGAAAAAACAGACGGAGCTTAAATTAAGAGAGATAAGGGCAAGAAAGGCATGCGTAACTGTAAACGGAATATTGTACCCCGGCGTGACGATACGTATTAACGATGTACCTTTGCATGCGGACCAATTGGAATGTGTAACACTCAAACAGAGCGGAAAAAATATTGTAATAATTAATCAAAACAGTTAGGGGAGAGGGATATGTCGGAAGGAGAAAACTCGGTAAAGCAAAAACTGTTAGTAGTCGACGATACGGAACTAAACCGAAACATCTTAGGTGAAATTCTTGGCGAAGACTATGAACTGTTGGAGGCGGAAAATGGGCAGATTGCCTTGGAAATCATAGAGAAAGAGCGCGACGAAATCAAGGCAATACTGCTTGACATTGTCATGCCGGTAATGGACGGATATGAATTTCTTGAGAAATTTCGTAAATTGGACGGAATACAAAAAAAAATTCCGGTTATTGTCATAAGTGCCGACAGTGAAGCCGAGAGCATAGAAAAGATCTATGACAGCGGTGCGGTTGATGTAATAGGCAGGCCCTTTTCGAATATTTTGGTACGTAAGAGAATTGCCAATATCATCGATCATTATTCTTACAGGAATTTACTTGAAGAGAAGGTCTTGGAGCAGACACAGACACTTCGCAGGGCGCTTCGCACCGTAAAAGCGCAGGCAGAACATCTTGAAAGAAGGAACAATGACATCATTGAAATGCTCGGTACAATTGTAGAGTTTCGAAATTTGGAAAGCGGCGAGCATATTCAACGAGTGAAGGGTTATACAAGGATTTTGGCAAAGAAACTGGCAGAGCTTTACCCGGAATACCTCCTGGATGATGCACGGATTGAAGAAATTGTTTCGGCAAGCGCCCTTCACGATCTCGGTAAGGTTTCAATTCCGGACCGTATCCTCACAAAGCCTGGAAAGCTTACCAAGGAAGAATATGAATACATGAAGTCCCATACGCTTCGCGGCTGCGAGCTGCTTGAAGCCATTCACATTGACTGGGACCCCAAGCACAAAAAAACAATTTATGAAATCGTCCGTCACCATCATGAGCGTTACGACGGAAAAGGATATCCGGATCATTTAAAGGAAGAAGAAATCCCACTTTCGGCGCAGCTCGTTTCCCTGACTGATGTTTATGATGCGCTTGTAAGCGAACGCTGTTACAAGGATGCTTATGACAAGAACGAGGCATATTATATGATACTTCGGGGCGAATGTGGAATGTTCTCCCCAAGGATAATGGAAGCCTTCAGACAGGTAAAGGATGAATTTGAAGCATTTGCCCGGGCAAACATTCAGGAATCATAAGCTTTTGGAGCGTCTGACAGATTTATTACATCGTGTATTTGAAGCTCTTTAACCTCATTCAAATCATGCGTAGCCACAATAAGAGTTTTTTTATCGGCAAATTCAAGGATAAGGGAAATTACCTTATCCTTGTTTTCTTTATCAAGCCCTTTTAAAGGCTCATCCATTATCAGTACGTCAAAATCGGAAAGGAGAGCGCGGAGGATGGCAACCCTGCGCTTCATTCCGCCACTGTATTCACTTACGGGCTTTTTGCTTGATGCATCAAGCCCAACCCTTTCAAAGTAAAAAGAAATATCATTAAAAGAATATTTTTTCAAAATATCCGTAACCATCTTTACATTCAAAAGTCCCGACAGGTTCTCACAAAGCCTGTCTTCCTGAAATACCATGCCTACTTGCAAACCTTCCAAACCGGAAACAGTCCCGGAATCGGCAGTTACCTCTCTTGATAAAATCGACAGAAGCGTGGTTTTTCCGATACCTGAGCTTCCGATTATCGCCGTTTTGCTTCCTGTCTTAAAGGTATGTGAAAAATCTTTTAGGACAGGTTCTTTATCATAAGCTTTACAAAGATTCTTGACCTCAATATCCATTTAATGCCCCTCTGCCTTACGTAATAGCCTGTTTATCAGGAACATAACCGCTCTTTCGAACAGAATACTTATTGCAATAATTACGACCGTCCAGGCAAAAAGTTCGGGCGTGTTTAAATAAATCTTGGCTTCATAAAGCCTTTCACCAATCGAACCTCTCGGAAGACCTATGATTTCAGCGGCAATTCCTGATTTGAAGGATAGTCCCAAGGCCAAAGAACAGGAGGGCAGGAAAAAGGGAATTACCTCGGAAATATAAATGTATCGAAGGCGCCCCTTGAACGGCACTCTAAAAACCTTTGCCATGGAGAGAAGCTTTTGGTCCATGGAAGTTAGGCCCTCGTAAACGTTTGTGTATATAATCGGGAATGCCATGAGAAAAGAAATGATTATCGACAGGTTTTTTGATGAAACCCAAATAAGTATCAAAATTATAAAACAAGCAACAGGGGTCGATTTTATAACGGCTACGGGAAGAGAAAGAAATCCGCGTGCCGCTTTTGATTTATAGGAGAGGGCTCCGAGAAAAATACCGAGTAAAATCGCGCTTACGAAGCCTATGCATATTCTGAAAAAGGTAAACCAAACTGCCTGCCAAAAGTCGAATTTAAAGATTAGATGAGTAAGGCTCAGGATGGTTTTAACGGGGGAAACAAGAAGGATATCCGATTTCAGACTCATTGCGGCAAGCTGCCATAGTAAGAGCCAGATTAGTATTGACCAAAAAGGAATTTTATTTTTCTGTGTAGTAGAAGTCGTCATCCGGAAGTTCACCGCCTACAGAGTCGGGATTTTGCTTGAAAAGTGTCTCTAAGTATCCGCCAAGCTTTGATTGCATATCCGCACCGTCAATAAAGGTTATGTTGCAATTCGGAATTGCGATTTTTGCTACGGCTTCTTTAATGATACCATAATTTTCAATCAAGGCAGAGGCTTCGTCGATGTTTTCGTTCGTGAAGTTAACGGATTCTTTATACTGTTTAAGGAATAAATCGACGGCATCCCTGTGCTCACTTATAAAGTCGGTTCTTGCAACAACTACGCCTGTAATAAGCGTTGCATCGCTTCCGTCGTTCTTTGCACATTTTTCCCATTCTTCAGTCATGTCAATTGCAACACGTGTATTTTCACTTGCAAGCTTTACAGTGGTGACAAAGGGTTCGGGGAGCATCGCAACACCGTCGGGATCAGATTCCAGAGCACTTACACACTCGGTATGCTCGGATTTGTATTCTACAGTTACGTCTTTATCCGGGTCAATCCCGTTTGATAAAAGCATGTAGTTCAGGGCATATTCGGGGGTTGCACCCTTGCCGGCTGCATAGATAGTTTTACCTTTTAAATCGGAAACATTTTCGATTGATGTTCCTTTTTCAACGATATAAAGGACACCTAAGGTGTTTACGGCAAGAACCTTGATACCGCCGTTTGTCTTACCGTAAAGGACGGCCGCAAGATTTGCGGGGACGCAGGCAATATCGATTTCACCCTGTATTAAGGAAGGAGTGATTTCATCGGCACTGCCAAGAATGGAAAAAGAATACCGGTTATTACCTGTATCGCCATTATCGGAGTCGCTCATCAGCTTCACCATGCCCATTGCGGTAGGCCCCTTAAGTGCGGCCACCTTAATATCGGTGTCGGAAATTTTTTGCCCGCAGCCTGCAAAAAGAAAGACGATGATCAGGGATACAGTTAATATAAGTGATGTAATTTTTGATTTCATATATTCCTCCGGGGTTCTTTACTATATATAGGCACTTCATGCCGTTGATGCGCAGCTTAGGGCATGGAAAATAATGCTGTGCATTCCGCTTAAGCACGGAGAATCCTGCTAAGCAGGTTTCTTTACTCTGCATGGAAACACCTACGAAAGAATAGCACAGAGGAGCTTAGTTTGCAAAGATGGGTCTTTTAAATAATCTCATCGGTCAGATTATTCCATATGTTACCTTTTTTCTTCCCGTAACGATTTATATCATGACAGTTTTTTTAACAGTTACCGAATGAACTCATAGGAGCGGACTGTATAGACGAAGCTTCCATATTACAAGATCTTTGCAATCGTTGCACTTATGCCAATTGTTGTTTGCTATCTAAAACGTTTAAGCAAAAAAATGCAATATATTTCGCCTTTAACAACAAAAATAGTGTAGCTGTTGCTTTTGCATGGGGATATAATTCAGTAAAAGAAAAAAGAGCTTTTTATATTTAACAGTGATTTGAAAGGTACAGTAAAGTCAATGGATAATAAAAAGACAAAACGACAGAAAGTGCGCTTGTATTTAAGAAACAACTGGCAGCTATATCTGATGCTACTCATACCGGTTATTTATATGATTTGCTTTAGATATAAGCCGATGCTCGGTGTTGTAGTTGCATTTAAGGAGTTTAATGTATTCGGAGGAATTTGGAAGAGCCCCTGGGCTGGACTTAAGAACTTTCAGGAGGCATTTACTTCCGTAGAGTTTTGGAGTGCTCTTAAGAATACAATCGTTCTGAATATGGGCGACTTGATTTTGGGCTTCCCCTTCCCTATCTTTCTGGCAGTTTTCTTAAATGAGTTAAGAAGTAGCAAAGTAAGGAAGATTACCCAGACTCTTTTATATCTGCCTAACTTCCTTTCATGGGTTATTATCTCGGGTATCGTTAACCAGCTATTTTCTTCAAGCGGACTTGTCAATACTGTGATAAAGGCAATGGGTTTTGAGGCAGTTTCTTTCCTTAGTAATTCATTCCTTTGGCGATTTATATATTGGTTCTTCGGAATCTGGCAGGGAGCCGGATATTCGCTTATTGTTTACCTTGCAGCCCTCATGGCGGCGGATGCATCACTTGGCGAAGCTGCCTACATCGACGGAGCTACAAGACTTCAGAGAATATGGCATGTTACCATACCTCAGATTTCTTCAACGATAACGGTTCTTTTGATAATGCAGGTCGGCAAACTTGTAACAATCAGTTTCGATCGTCCGTATATGATGGGAAATACTTTGGTAAAAGATGCTTCCGATGTTATCAGCACTTACGTTTATTCGGTAGGTTTGGCTGCGGGTCGTTTTGACTTCGCAACAGCCGTCGGGTTATTCCAGACTGTAGTAGGCGTTATACTTGTTCTTTGTGCCAATGCTGCAATTAAGAAAATGGGACAGGAGGGAATCGTCTGATGGAAAGTGCTATAAACAGTAAAACCGAAAAACTTTTCCAGTTCTTTTGGACATTCTTCTTTATACTGATTACCTGTATTGCAATGGTTCCTATCTTACGAGTAATAGCGGTTTCGTTAAGCTCCAAGGATGCCATAACCGCAGGAAGGGTTTTGATTTGGCCGATAGGCATTAACTTTGATGCTTATTCAAAGGCAATCAGCAGCGGAAGCTTCGTGCACGCCTTTGGCTATTCGATTCTTTTGATGTTCGGTTCGACGGCATTGAGCCTTTTACTTACTGTACTTGCCGCATATCCGCTCTCGAAGAAGGGGCTTGTCGGCGGCAAGATGATAATGACACTGTTCGTACTGACTATGTATCTCAACCCCGGTATTATTCCGGAGTACTTAAATGTAAAGGACTTTGGACTTATAAATACGGTTTGGGCACTTGTTATTCCGGGAGCCTTAAGCGCATATAATATGATTATCATGTGTAATGCATTTAAGGGCATAGATTCGGCTATATACGATGCAGCGAAGATTGACGGATGCTCCGAGCTTAAGACATTAACCCTTGTTTCACTTCCGCTTGTTTATCCTACGATTGCAACACTTGGATTGTTCTATGCAGTAGGTCGTTGGAACGGTATCAGCGACGTCATGTACTATATCAACACATCGTCACTTTACACGGTACAGATGGTTCTTAAGCAGTTTGTTGAATCAATCAAGATTGCAGCTGAGGAAGGAATCCGGACAAACCTGGTGGCTGACAATGTTAAATCTGCAAGTATAGTAATTTCCATGCTGCCGATGCTTTTGGTTTATCCTTTTGTACAGAAGTTCTTTACCAAGGGTATCATGGTGGGTGCGGTTAAGGGTTAAGCTTGGTACAAATACGTTTAAAAATGGGAATAATGGTAAGGGAGTTAAGGGTTAAGTCAGGTCAGGGATCTCTGACAGAGATTTTAAGATATATGGAGGAAAACAAATGAAAAAGGGCTTACTAAAAAAACTTACAGCTCTCGGTCTTACTGTAGCAACAGCACTGACCACTGCATGTGGCGGGACAGCCACAAGCACAGAAACATCTTCAAGCACTGAAACAAGTGCAAGCACCGAAACATCAACAGAAACAACCGCTTCAGCCGATGCTGTTGATAAGTTTGATGAAGAGGTTTCCATTCGTGTAATGTTATGGGACAGAGGAAATGCTGCACCCAACACCACAACTGAAGACAATGCATTGACACAGTGGATTCAGGAACAAATGAAGGAACTTTACAATATTAATGTTGAATATGTTTCCGTACCCCGTTCCGGATCCGATGACAGCTTGAACATCATGATGACCGGTGGAACGGCTCCTGACATTGTATTCACTTACAGCCAGAACCTTTTCTACAACTATGCGGCAAACGGTGCATTAAACGATTTGACGGCAGTATATGATCAGTATGGTTCAAATATCGATACCTACTGCGCAGAAGCTCAGGGAATCGGCAGTGTTGACGGCACCAGATATGCTGTTATGAAACAGCGTGGCGCAGAATGCAACCGTCATCAGGCATACATCCGTCAGGACTGGCTTGATGAGCTCAAAATGGAACTTCCTACCACAAAAGCAGAACTTGAAGAGTACCTTTACGCTGTAAAGGAAGCAAATCTCGGCGGTGAGAATACTGTTCCGTGGGCTATGAGTGGAAGAACAGACACAGAGAAGAACTATCTTAACTTTGTAGGTTCATATGTAACACTTGAAAGTGACAAGGATGCATATGTATACAGCGAAGCTTATATGGCAGTTGCACCCGGATCTAAGGACGGCTTACAGACCCTTAATAAGTGGTACAATGACGGTCTCATCACAATGGACTTCCCTACAGATACCACCGAAGACGGTATGAAGGCTGATATTGCAAACGGACGTACAGGTTTTGTGCTTGACGATATGACACAGCCTTGGGAATCAATCGAAGTATTGAATGCTTCAACAGGTTCCACAACCTTTGTTCCTGTACAGTGCTTTGATCTTGCTGATGGCTCTTACAGAAATCCTTTCGAGTATAGATATGCAATGTTTGTAATGATTCCCAGCACTACGACCGATGAGAACAAGATTGTTGCCTGCATGAAGTATCTGAACTGGCTTGCAGATCCTGAAAATGCTGTAAATGTACGTTACACTCCCGATCATACAACAGATGAGAATGGAGTAGCATACGAGCCTACACAGGCTGAAAAGGACGAGAAGGGATATCCCGGAACCTGTGATGACCTTTGCATCATGAACCTTAACTTCTCGTGGGTTAGCAACCGTGACACACTTGCAAAGATTGACTACAACAAACAGGAAACAGAATGGGAAAGCTTAGAGTGGTTTGAAAACTTCTATGAAGTAAGTGAGGTTGGTAAGTTCAGATATCCTACATACGGTTACATTTCAAAAGACGAGCAGACCTATGGCACTGACGTTCAGACAAAGATGATTGAGTTTGTATATAAAGTTATCTGTGCTCCTGCGGATGAATTCGAATCAACATACGAATCTGAATATACTAAGCTTGTAAATGCCGGACTTCAGAAAATCTTAGATGCAAGAGCTGCATACTATGACAGCCAGAACTAAAATTAAATAGTTCCAATAAGTAAATTTACCCCGCACATGGATTAAAACCCGTGTGCGGGGTTTTAATCTGCCTTTCCTGCCTTGTTTTTACTGCGTTAATGTGGTAAATTAGACGAGATACGATACATTGGAGGGTTGATTATGAAGGAAAATAAAAGAGGCACATTCTCCGGCAAAGTAGGGTTTGTGCTTGCGGCCGCAGGCGCTTCTGTAGGCCTTGGAAATATTTGGAGATTCCCATATCTTGCAGCTAAGTACGGAGGGGGAATCTTTTTACTTGTTTATATTATTCTGGCGCTTACCTTCGGTTACACCATGATAGTTGCTGAAACAGCCATCGGACGTATGTCCAAGAAAAGCCCCGTCGGTGCTTTCAATACACTTACCAAGTCAAAAATACTTCGCGTAGGCGGCTGGATTAACGCTATCGTCCCCTTTTTGATAGTTCCGTATTATTCGGTAATCGGCGGCTGGGTTATCAGATACCTCTGGGGCTACCTTACCGGAGAGGGCAGTGCTCTTGCAAAGGACAATTATTTTTCAACCTTTACGGCAAACGGCGTTTCCGTTGAAGTCTGTTTCCTGATATATGCACTTCTTACACTATTAATAGTTTTTGCCGGGATTGAAAACGGTGTCGAGCGCGTTTCAAAAATCATGATGCCGATTCTTGTTGTTTTGTCGATTATCGTAACCGTTTATTCGGTGACAAGACCCGGAGCTTTTGAGGGAGTGAAATATTTCCTGATTCCCAATTTTAAGAATTTCTCGCTTATTACTGTAGTTTCCGCGATGAGTCAGATGTTTTATTCACTTTCAATTGCCATGGGTATTCTCGTTACCTACGGCTCATATATGAAAAAAGACGTTTGCATTGAGAGCTCCACCAGAAACGTTGAATTTTTCGATACTGCGATTGCCTTTATGGCAGGTCTTATGATAATTCCTGCGGTCTTTGCATTTTCATCGGGCAATCCTGAGGCACTCAACGCAGGACCTTCACTTATGTTTATTACGATTCCGAAGGTCTTTGATTCCATGGGGTTTGGGACACCAATCGGAATACTTTTCTTCCTGCTTGTTCTTTTTGCAGCACTCACAAGCTCAATAGCGCTTGCGGAAAGTGCGGCTTCCACCTTCCAGGATGAGTTTAAGATGAGCCGCAGAAAGTCCACAATTCTCGTCGGCGTGGTAATGCTTATACTAGGCACACTTTCATCACTCGGATATGGGCCGCTTGGAAATGTTAAGATTCTTGGAATGCAATTTCTGGATTTCTTCGATTTCATTACAAACTCGGTTATGATGCCAATTGCGGCAATAGCAACCTGCGTTCTTGTTTCATATGTAATCGGAATTGATGCGATTGAAGAAGAGATGCTTTTAAATGGCGGTACCTTTAAGAGAAAGAAAATATTTGTTTTGATGATTCGTTTTCTTTGCCCCTTGTTTGCAGCAATTATATTGATCAGTTCCGTACTGAATGCTTTCGGAATTATATCGATGTAAATGTGGAATTATCATTCAAAAAGTGGTAAGATATTTGAATGTAATAAGCGAAGCAGAGGTATTTTAATGGTTAAGCATATAATTCTATGGACATTAAAGGATGAGTATTCCGGAGCGCAAATTGCGGAGATTAAGGACGGCATAAAGAGAGGACTTGAGAGCTTAAAGGGAAAGATTCCGGGACTTGTGGACATCAAGGTATACACAGAAGGCCTTAAGAGCGCAAATGTCGATTTGATGCTTGACTCCGTTTTTGAAAATGAAGATGCATTAAAGGGATATTCGGAGCATCCCATGCACGTGGCGGTAGCCAATGAAAAGGTTAGACCGTTTACAGCTTCAAGGAATTGCTTCGATTATGAAATCTGAGTATATTGGGGTCGGCTAAGAGCCGACCCTTTTTGACTATACAGGAAATTGCTCCGCGGCCTCCTGTGCAGTCAAATAGGCACATCGGAATTAATTGAATTATTATGGATGAAAATAATTATTGCAGGGATGTGGAGTTAAGCATCCGTAAAAAATTTCATAAAGCACTTTTTACACCATTTGCAAAGGCTATTAATAAGTACGAATTGCTTGCGCCACAAGACAGGGTATGCGTCTGTATCTCGGGCGGAAAGGATTCAATGCTTTGCGCAAAGCTTTTTCAGGAATTAAAGAGACACAACAAGTTTCCTTTTGAACTGGAATTTTTGGTAATGGACCCCGGATACAACAGGGAAAATCGTCTCCAAATAGAAAAAAATGCCGCAGCACTTGAAATCCCGATCAGAATCTTTGAATCCGATATTTTCAATGCCGTGTTTGAAATAGAGAAATCGCCATGTTATCTCTGCGCTCGCATGAGGCGCGGGTATCTTTACAGTAAGGCAAAGGAACTTGGGTGCAACAAGATTGCTCTCGGTCATCATTATGATGACGTTATTGAGACCATTTTGATGGGAATGCTTTACGGAGGTCAGGTTCAGACCATGATGCCCAAACTTCACAGCACGAACTTTGAAGGCATGGAGCTCATCAGACCGATGTATCTGATACGCGAGGATGATATCATACATTGGCGCGACTATAACGGGTTAAAGTTTTTGCAATGTGCCTGCAGATTTACGGAAGCAAATGCAAGGCTTTCCGATGATGATATAGCGGAGTCTAAGAGACTTGAAATTAAAAATCTCATAAGGAAGCTTAAAGAAACAAATCCATATGTCGAAAGCAATATATTTAAGAGCGTTGAAAATGTAAATTTAAGCACCGTCGTAGCATACAAAAAGGACGGATGCGTGCATAATTTTCTTGAGGATTATTGAAAGCATGAAGAAACAAAGGACTTACGAAAAAAAGGCGGCAAACAAAAACGGACTGAAGAGAGCAATCTTTGTCGGTATTTCAATCATCATTGAAATGGTTTTACTGGTTGCACTATTTACAAAGCTTAACAAGGAGTATGAATGGATCAGTATTGCAACAAGACTTCTTGAGACCGTACTTGTAATGGGCATATATGCCCAGCGCAAAACATCCTCCATGAAGATGCCATGGATTATTTTCATACTTGCCTTTCCTGCGGCCGGAATTACCTTTTACTTGTTGACCGGTCTTGCGGGATCCACTAAAAAGATGAGCCTTCGGTACAAGGAGGTTGACGAGAAGCTTTTACCTAAGCTGCCTGAGAACGAGGAAACGTTTCATAAGCTTCATATAAGAGACAAAGGCCTGGAGGGTGTTTCAAAGTACATTTATTTAAAGGCATCATATCCCATATATGAAAATACAGACATAACCTTTTACGATATGGGTGAGAAGGGCTTGGAAGCACAGCTTGAGGATATAGGGAAGGCAAAGAACTTTATTTTCATGGAGTATCATGCCATAGAGGATGCAGAGTCCTGGGCGCGCATAGAAAATGTACTTGAAAGGAAAGTGAGTGAAGGCGTTGAGGTAAGAGTTTTCTATGATGATGTCGGCAGTATTACCTTTATCAACTGGGAATTTGCAAAACGTCTTGAAAGTAAGGGTATAAAGGTTAGAGTGTTCAATCCTGTGGGCATGTTCTTTAACCTTTTTCTAAACAACAGAGACCATAGAAAAATAACGGTTGTGGACGGCAAGGTGGGCTTCGTGGGCGGATACAATCTTGCAAACGAGTATTTCAATGTTACTCATCCTTACGGAGCCTGGAAGGATACAGGCATTCGTCTGGAGGGTGACGCTGTGAAGAGCCTTACGATATCGTTCCTTGAAATGTGGAATGCGGTAAGGAACGGAGACAAGGACGATGAGAACGTGGATAAGTATCTTGCTGATTACGACTACACGGCGGCAAGCAACGGCTTTGTACAGCCTTATGCAGACAGCCCGATGGATGATGAGCATGTCGGAGAAGAGGTTTACATAAATATTATTAACGCCTCGACCGACTATTGTTATTTCATAACGCCTTATCTCATCATTACCGATGAAATGAGCCACGCCCTGAGCCTTGCCGCAAAGAGGGGCGTTGATGTCAGAATTATTACTCCGGGAATACCGGATAAGAAAATAATATACAGTGTAACGCGTTCTTTTTACAACGAGCTTGTACGAAACGGGGTTAAGATATACGAGTGGACACCCGGTTTTGCACACGCAAAGATGTGCATATCAGACGATCGTATAGCGACGGTTGGGACTATAAATTTAGACTATAGAAGTCTTTATCATCACTTTGAGAACGGCTGCGTTATTTACTTAGACAATGTAATAAGGGAAATTAATGCGGATTTCAAAAATACATTTGCAAATTGCCGCGATGTAACCGAAGAATATTTGACAGGACGCTCAAGATTTATGCGTTTGGGACAGCTGCTTTTAAGGTTATTTGCAGGACTTTTATAGAGGAGGAACCATTATGCCAAATATGTCAGATATCATGAAAATAGCAGGGATGAAGAATACCTTTGAAAATGTCCATCCTAAATTCGCAAGCTTTATAAAGAATCTTCTTCACGAAGGAATAAATGAAGGCGAAGTGATTGAAATTAATATTGTAAGACCCGACGGAACAAAAACGACGGCAAACATGAAGGTTCAGCCGTCGGATATAGAGCTTATTAATGAAATTAAAGCAATGACACCTACGAGGTAGTCGACTATCGGAAATTTAGTATAGACAGTTTACATGGGAGCCTTTAAAAGAAGCTTTTTAATGTAGATATAGGATACAACATCTCTTGATGCATTGGTCATCTTACAACCGTAGAGCTTCTTGTCTTCGGCTGTTCCGATGCGTACGCAGATGCAGTCGATTATGAGGTGATAGTCGGTTCCGTTAACCTGCTCGGTGAATTTAATCTGGTACGGAGTGTCAACCCTTAATGAATCGTCACAGAAGACCGCAATGCCTGAATCGGATATGTCATATATAATGGCGGGATTTTCTTTGCCGTTTATACGATTTAAGACGGTGCAGGGGGCATGAAGTACAACACGTTTGTTTGCACGCCTATCATTTACTATTGAAGCTGCAAGATGCGCCTTAGCCGTTGCAATGTAGAATTCCGTTCCTTTAAATTCTTTTTTTGAGATTGAGACATCGTTCCAACAAATGCGGTCACCGTCTGTGTTGTTGGTATAAAGGTTGTATCTTACATCTCCGTATTTTGAAGAACCCAGATCGAGTGTATCACCGTTTAAAGATAAGGGCTTTAATAAAGCAGAACCGGGGCCGAAGTCTATAGTCGAAACACCAACCACAACGGTAGCAACTTCGAAACCCTGTGAATCCCTAATGATTTCAAGCTTCACCGGGGTGCCGGTCGTTAACTCTTTTAAGTTCATGTTCCCCTCTATAAATACTTAATTGATTTTTTTGATACGATTGTATTCTTCTTCGCTCATGTTTGAACGGATACGGTCTTCCTCTTTTTCACGTTTCCATAGGTAGGAAAAGTGAGCTTCCTTGCCTTCCCTGATACGAACGATATTTTCCATATGCCTGAACAGTATGGCAATAGTGGCAATAAGAAGTATAAGGGCACCGAATCCGGGACCGCCCTGAGCATAATAAACAATTGGAAATGCAATCGAAGCGGTAATCGGGACGATACAGATATAGTCGACGATAAATACCAGAATAAGCTCAATCAACAGGAAAATAAGCAGTACAAGGGGCGAGTATGCAAGCAGGGAACCGCCCAAACAAGCAAGCCCTTTGCCGCCTCTGAAGTTCAGCCATATAGGAAAAATATGACCGAGAATTACTGCCGTAGATGAAATGGCGCCTGCCAAAGGCTCTGCCGGAAGCAAAAGCATTGATGCCTTTACAACCACGAAGGCTTTTATAATATCAAATATCATGCAGAGAGTGCCGATTTTCTTGCCCATTGTAATCAGTGCGTTTGAACCACCCGCATTTCCTGAACCTGCCTCTCTGATATCAAAATTCTTACGCTTGGATATAAGGTAGGAAGGGTTTATCGTACCGACAAAGTAGCTGACCAACGCACACATACCTAACCATAAAAGTTTCATAATGACTCCTTTTTACTCCTTAGAAAATTATTCTACCACAGTGTTGGTAAAAAAATCCATAATTACTTTGAGTATGCTGTTGACTTTTATAAGGATGTAGAGTATATTTTAGTTCATCTACAACGCTTTAACGCATAAAAGCGTTAATGTGTCAAAGAATTTTGGAGGATTTTTACTATGAAAAAGAAGATTACGGCACTAATGCTGGCACTTACTCTTGTGCTCACCTTTACCGGATGCGGAGAGTCGAAGAACAAGGTTTATAATATCGGAATCTGCCAGCTCGTACAGCATGACGCACTCGATGCCGCAACACAGGGCTTTAAGGATGCCGTTGTGGAAGCACTCGGCGAGGAAAATGTTAAGTTTGACGAGCAGAACGCGCAGGGTGATTCGGCAACCTGTTCCACAATCGTTAACTCCTTTGTTTCATCAGGCGTTGATTTGATATTGGCAAACGCTACGGCACCTCTTCAGGCAGCTGCTGCAGGAACACTTTCGATTCCGATTCTTGGAACCAGTGTTACCGATTATGCTACCGCACTTGACATTGATGACTGGACGGGACTTACCGGCAGAAATATTTCGGGTACCTCAGATCTTGCGCCTCTTTCAGAACAGGCTGCAATGTTGAATGAACTCTTCCCCGATTCCAAGAATATCGGCGTTCTTTACTGCTCGGCCGAGGCAAATTCGCAGTATCAGGCAGATGCCATCAAGACCGAGCTTGAAGCTTTGGGAAAGACGGTAACGTTCTTTACCTTTGTAGATACCAACGATGTTCAGACCGTTGCTCAGTCGGCAGCAGATAATTCTGATGTAATCTATATTCCCACGGATAATACGGCAGCTTCAAATACGGGTATCATCGGAAACATTGTCACATCCACAAAGACACCCGTAATTGCAGGTGAAGAAGGAATTTGCGTAGGATGCGGTGTTGCAACACTTTCAATCAGCTACTATGATCTTGGATACAAGACCGGTGAAATGGCAGTTGAAATTTTAAGGGACGGCAAGGATGTAAGCACGATGGAAATCGAGTATGCACCCAATGTAACAAAGGAGTACAACACAGAAATTTGCGATATTCTCGGGGTAACCGTTCCTTCAGATTATGTTGCAATCGAAGGTTAAGTAAATTATAATTGAAAAGTCGTGCCGGGCGTGTATTGACATGCCCGGCCTTCAATCGTTTATTTGGGGGTATAAGCCTTGGAAATATCACATTTGTTTAATGCGCTTCCCGGTGCGGTCGCACAGGGACTAATTTGGGCCATAATGGCCATCGGTGTTTACATCACCTACAAAATTTTGGATATTGCGGATTTGTCCGTTGACGGAACCATGTGTACCGGCGGTGCGGTCTGCATAGTAATGCTTTCAAACGGACAGCCGATGTGGCTTGCCCTGCTTGCGGCAGTAGGAGCCGGAATCCTGGCAGGCTTTGCTACCGGAATTTTACATACAGCAATGGGAATACCGGCAATACTTGCAGGTATTCTTACACAGTTGGGTCTCTATTCGATTAACTTAAAGGTCATGGGAAAGGCAAACGTGCCTATCTCCAATCAGAAGTACGACCTTTTCGTATCACTTCTTTATGTATCAGGTGTGCCTTTTTACAAGAATACGATCTTTATTGTTGCGGTTTGCGTAATAGTTGTAATTGCGATTCTTTACTGGTTCTTCGGAACTGAGCTTGGCTGCTCCCTGAGAGCTACGGGTTGTAACGGCAATATGAGCCGCGCTCAGGGAATCAATACAGACGTAAACAAGGTACTCGGTCTTATGATTTCTAACGGACTTGTTGCTTTTTCAAGCGCTCTTTTGGCTCAGTACCAGGGCTTTGCCGACATCAACATGGGACGTGGTGCAATCGTAATCGGTCTTGCGGCTGTAATCATCGGCGGCGTTATTTTTGATAAGATATTTAAGAATTTTGCACTTAAGCTCCTGGGAGTTGCACTTGGCGCAATCATTTACTACATAGTTCTTCAGATAGTTATGTGGCTTGGCTTTGATACGGATTTACTCAAGCTTTTGTCAGCCGTTGTGGTTGCCATCTTCCTTGCAATTCCTTATATCAAAAAGAAATACTTTACCAAGGCACCTGTCATCAAACCTGAGGAGGAACAATAATGTTAGAGATAAAGAACATTTCGAAAACCTTCAATATAGGTACGGTTAATCAGAAAACAGCACTTCGAAATCTTTCCCTTACTTTAAATGAGGGCGATTTTGTAACGGTTATCGGCGGAAACGGCGCCGGAAAGTCAACACTCTTAAATGCTGTGGCAGGGACTTGGTTTGTGGACAGCGGTTCTATCTCAATAGATGGGGTGGACGTAACGAAAATGCCGGAATATAAGAGAGCAAAGCTTCTCGGACGTGTGTTCCAGGATCCTATGCTCGGAACTGCAGCAACGATGAGAATCGATGAAAATCTTGCACTTGCAAACAGGAGGGGTAAGGTGCGCGGACTCGGAAGCGGAATTACCGCTGTTGAGCGTGAGGGCTATAAAGAGCTTCTTAAGTCACTTGATTTGGGACTTGAAAACAGACTTACGTCTAAAGTAGGACTTCTTTCCGGGGGTCAGCGTCAGGCTTTGACACTCTTGATGGCTACTCTTAAAAAGCCGAAGGTATTATTGCTTGACGAGCACACGGCGGCTCTTGATCCGAAGACTGCGGCAAAGGTTCTTGCAAAGACGGATGAAATCGTAGAGTCACACAATCTTACCACTCTTATGATTACCCATAATATGAAGGATGCAATAGCACACGGAAATCGCCTGATTATGATGGACAACGGTAAAATCATCCTTGATATAAACGGAGAGGAAAAGAAACGTCTCACGGTTGAGGATTTACTTGAGAGATTTGCGACCGCTTCAGGTTCGGAGATGGACAACGACAGGATGATACTTACAAAGTAGTAAAGGATAAGCTTGAAATAAACTTCCAAACTTGATTGGTGATTCAAATGTAGGTGCGTGCAAACACGGCTCGTGCTTGAATTTTGAGGACAGAAACGTAAATGAAAAGGACAGGCAAATTGCCTGTCCTTTTAAGTCTATTTAGGATAATAATCATGCGTGTGCAAGTCTTTGAATCAAATAATCACGAAGCTTCTTCTTTAGGGAGCCAAGAAGTTTTGTAAGCATTGCGATTATCAAAACAAGAATTACGGAGATTATAAGATCTGACATAATTTATCCCTCCTTTGCAATTTGTCTCAGTTAGCCTCGGCTAACTTTAATTACATTATACAAAGGATAATGAAAATGTCAACAGTCAAGATTCATTCGAAAGTCCCTGGTACAGGATTTGAATCTCAATTGACGGACATTTACATCTTTAAATCCTATCTCCTTCTTCTGTCGCGGCCGGATTCTATATAGTATTTTTCTTTATCCTTGTACATATTGGTGTCCGCAAGGTGAACCAGCTCGTCGATTGCGAGTGTCTTGTTGGTATTTGCCTTTGCATAGCCGATAGCCATGGACAGGTGATTTCCAAAATTGTCTGTCCAATCGGATAAATTTTTTCTTAAGAACATGATGACGTCATCTGCGGGAAAGATGGTCTGCCTGACTATGGCCATGAATTCGTCACCACCGGTTCTGTAGATGCGACCGTAGTTTCCCACTGTTTGTTTAAGACATGAAGCGGCACCGGTTATGTATCCGTCGCCCGCACTGTGCCCGAAGGTGTCATTTACATATTTCAAACCGTTTACGTCCATTGCGAGAATGGTCACATTTGAAGGAGGAATCTTGTCCTCACCACATTCTGCCATGATGCCGTTAAGATCAGCTTCGTAGGCGGCACGATTTCCAAGCCCAGTGAGTTCATCCGTGAGGGCTTTCTTCTTGTATTCTTTTTCCATTTTAATACTCATGAGCTCGTCGATGACTTCATGCCTGTGAATATTGCAGCTCTTGTTATAATAAGCTTCGAGGGCTTTGTGATAATCATCATAGACAAAGCCGTATTTGGGCCTTTCAACTTTGAAATCCTCAATCAGCACCTTGTACATGTCAAGCTTATCGGAAAAAGTTTCCGCAACCTCTATCATATGCAGAGTGTAGCGAATCAGCTTTTCAATCGGAATCTGCCCCTTGACCCATTTGAGAATCGGAACGACGACTTCTGAATAAGCTGCGGTTAGAGAAGCCGAAAAGCACCCGTTTTCCATAAGGTCACTGAATTCTCTTAAGTATTCAAGGCTTGGGAGAGATTTGGCATCTATGATTGCCTCTGAGCCGAGCACATACAGACGTGAAAGGCTTTTAAACGAAGGATCGAAAATTGAAGAGTCGAATAATGAAACATTTTTTCTTTCTGCCTCGTATTCCTTTCTTTTTCCCATACAGGCATAAGCGTGCATGAGGTTACAATCAAGAACCATCAGGTGATTTGGGGAAATATCTCCCGAAACGTTTGAAAGTATGCGCATCCTTTCCACATAATATTCCGCCTTCCCTGCCAGACCGCAGGAGATGAAGATATCGATGGCTCGAGAGAAGGCCGCAGCCATGCAGAACGAAGGTGCGCTTTCAAGGTCGGCAATCTTGTCAACATAACGGATACATTCAGAATACGAATCGACCGCCGTGTAATAGTCGATTTCTTTGAGATAGAGATAAGGAAGATGCACTGCCCTGAGGGCGGACTTTGACTGTATGTTTGCAATGTATTTTTGGTTGCATATGTGAACGGCATCTATTAAGAAGTCTTCATCGGAATGCATCAAAATAAAGTAAAAGTTCATAAATTCCGGGATGCATTCGGCGGGTCCTTCGGAATCCGTGTCAAAGAAAAGAAGGCATTCTTCGAGTTCTTTTTTTGAAAGTGTCTTGCCGGGGTCGGCAACCAAGGCTCTGATTTCTTCAATGGTCATAATTATATCCTTTATAAGATTGTTGATTTTTATTCGTAATAATTGCGGAATTTATCTTACTAATCTTGAAATTGCTCACAAGATAAGCTGTTCTCACACTAGTTTAATTGAACGTTATTAGACAATTGTTACCATACATGCGAGGCGTCTGTAAGAGGGGCTAAACATTACACAGTTAGGAGGACACATATGGCAGTTTCATATAACAAACTTTGGAAGAAGCTGATTGATGAGAAGATGAGCGCTACTCAGCTCAGACAGGCGGCGGACATCTCCCCCAATACCATGACGAAGTTCCGCAAAGAGGAACTTGTGTCAATGGATGTGCTCTGCAGAATTTGCGAAATTCTCGGAACCGATTTTGGCGATATCGTTGAATATATTCCCGAACCTGCAAATAAAAAGCGTATTTCCAAGTAGATATAGGTTTATGGAAATCTTAAAGCCGTCGAAGGTCTCGACGGCTTTTTGTACGTTCATAGGGTTATAAGAGCGTGCAACAATCAGGTATCATGATGTGGCAGTAAAGCAATCTAACCGGAACCCGGATTAAGAGAGCGCAAACTTCTCAAGCTCTGCCTCTGTCATGGCACCGACGGCCTTATTTGACAATTTGCCGTCTGTAACGATTTTTTTAATAGCATCAAAGGTCTCATCGCTTATGTCGTGTTCAATCTTGCAGGCATCGGCGGCAGCAGTCTCGTCACTGACACCTATTGATTTAAAAAATTGACTAAGGTAGGTGTGACGCTCGTATATCTTTGCAGCAATCCTAAGGCCTTCGGCGGTAAGGGTGATATAGTTGTCCTTGTCCATCTCGATGTAATGATCTTCCTTTAGCTTGCTCATTGCTCTCGAAACGGAAGGCTTTGAAAAACCCATATATTCGCATATATCTATGCTTCTTACGACCTTTCGCTCCTCGGAAAGGACTAAAATCGTTTCAAGGTACATTTCCCCCGATTCCTGCATTGCCATGAATTAACCTCCGAATGTATTGAAAAAAGCTTCTTTATTCCTTAGAATCATTAAACATCATTCATAATCTTTTTTCAAGTTAGCCCTATGCAACTTTCGAAAAAATTTACATTTAACAGGAAAAAGAGAACCCCCGCTCAATGCGAAGATCCTCTTATATTTAACCTTTTACACTCCCTTTAAGATAAGTTTACGTGAAAGACTCGCTCTTTACTACTACCCAAAAGGGTAGTCTTTAATGTAATAGGGATTTTCTACTACTTTAAAAGCCATACAGGGCAGAATCGCACTGCGGCGGAAAGGCAGATGTCACTTAAAGCACACACCGCAGGCAGAGAATCCTGCAAAACAGGATTCTTTGTTCGAAAATGGCGGGCTTAAAAGGTACAAATTTCATGTTTACAAGTCCAAAATTCTATGATATCATTTAAAGACTCATGAGGGAGTAGTAAGCGCCCGACGCAGTAAGTCAACATGCTGGTGTAAACCTGGCTTACTTTAATTTACGAGACTCATGTATGGCGGAAAGGCTGTACAGGTTTCGAAATATGGATTTCGACAGATATGGCCTTAAGCCATATCTTTTTTACTATATAGGAAACTGCTTTGCAATTTTATATATAGAAAAAAGCCACTACGTGCCACTGATGCACATTCGCACAAATCGCATATGTCGCTAACGCGACTACACTTGGCGCGAGAGTTTCACAAGCGAAACTATTTTTAGTTTTTTTGGAGGAAGAAGAAATGAATTTCAATTTTTTGTTTGTCTTTAACAACGTCTTACTTGGCTTTGGACTTGCGATGGACGCTTTTTCGGTATCGCTTGCCAACGGCCTAAACGAGCCAACCATGAAAAAGAAAAGAGAATGCGGCATTGCGGGTGTTTACGCATTCTTCCAATGGTTTATGCCACTTGCCGGCTGGGTATGCGTTCACACAATTCTTGAATATTTTAAAGTATTTGAAAAACTTATTCCATGGATTGCCCTGGCGCTTCTTCTTTATATCGGAGGAGGAATGCTCCTTGAAGGTATAAAGGCAAAGAACGACACTGAGGAAAAAGAACCCAAGAGCCTGACCTTCAAGGCACTTGTCATTCAGGGTGTTGCGACCTCAATCGACGCTCTTTCCGTAGGCTTTACAATTGCAGAGTATAATTTCCTGATGGCGTTTATAGCAGGTGTCATCATTGCGGCAGTAACCTTTGCGGTTTGCTTTTGCGGACTTGAAATCGGAAAGAAGTTCGGTACAAAGCTTTCAAACAAAGCAACAATACTTGGTGGTATAATACTGATAGGAATCGGACTTGAGATTTTTATTAAGGGAGTATTTTTCTAAGCAATGGATTTTAGGATTATTAAAAGCAGACGAAAATCGCTTTCAATATCGGTGACAAAGGAGGGAGAGGTTAATGTAAAGGCACCTCTCTTTCTTTCTGACAAGGCCATTAAAAAATTTGTGGCAGAAAAAGAAGAATGGATTAAAAATGCCCTTGAAAAGGCTGCCTTAGAGCGGGCGAAAGAAACAAAAATAACAAAATTTACCGATAGCGAGCTTAAAAAGCTTAAAAGTGAGGCAAGGAAGCTCTTACTCCCGTTGATAACCGAATATGCCGAAATTATCGGAGTTTCATACGAAACCGTTTCGATAAGAGCTCAGAAGACGAGATGGGGTAGCTGTTCGGGAAAGGGTAACCTTAATTTCAACTGCCTTTTGGCGCTTTGTCCTGAGGGAGTCATGAGATATGTGGTGGTGCATGAACTTTGCCACAGAAAATATATGAACCACTCACGTGACTTCTGGAACGAGGTTTCTTTATACATGCCTGATTATAAAGAACAAAGAAAGTGGCTTAAGGATAACGGCGAAGAGCTGATATGCCGGCTTTAACTAAGCCTGTTTGACTTAAGTTAAATGCGAGGCTTAAACGCGGATTTGAAGATGTAATGTTTACACGCTTACTCAAATTTGACGCCATAGATTTACGGGCAAGTCTTGGCCAATGTAAAGAAGCACTGTGAAAATCTCTTATGGTGAGATATAATAAATATATGTTTGTGCTCTTAAAGGTGTTGTGCATATGAGTTTTTTTACTGCAATAATTTCAATTCAAATACTTGCCGCAATTCTGATGGTGGTGCTCATCGCACCCAATCCGATTGTGAGCGAAGACGTTAAACGCGGATTTATCTCATCTTTCGTGCTTTTAGGCATCGTTTCTTTGCTTTCCTGGCTCAACGTTTACTTAAACGGAGCACCGAAAGAGTATATTTTGCTTCACTACGTCGTAAAGACTATGGAATTTTGCCTTGTTCCCGCAGCGATTGCGGTAGGAATAGGCATATTTCGGAACTTTACAAAGAAAAAGCTTTTATGGGCCTTTGTACTCGCTCATGCAATCTTTGAAGTAGTGGCAGCCTTTTTCGGCTTGATTTTTACTATTGATTCGAACAACGTCTATGTACGCGGTAGTTATTATTTCATATATGTAGCTGTCTATATGATTGAAGTATTAATTATTGTTCTCGAATTTGTGACTGTCGGGAAGAAGTATCAGAGCAGAAATCTGCTTGTCATCATAGTTTCCATTCTGTTTGTTTCCTATGGGGTTTTGGTACAGGTCTTTCTAAGCGATGTCAAGATAGGCTTTCTGGCTGGCGAAATTGCCATGATAATAGCATATTCCTATGCGAACAACATGATACTTCAGACGGACAAGATTACCGGACTTCTTAACCGTTGGTGCTATGAAAAGAAGCTGAATGAGATCAATTACGAAACCTGCCTACTGATTTTTGACATAGATTCGTTTAAGTCCATCAATGATACCTTCGGTCATCAGGTCGGTGACAAATGCCTGCTCCTTACCTCAAATCTCTTGACGAAAGTCTTTTCAAGGGAAGGACATATTTATAGAATAGGCGGCGATGAATTTTGCGTCATCATCAAGAGAAAAAGCAAATATGCCGATAAAAATGCAGAGGAACGTATTAAGGCTTTGATTTCAAAATTTGAGCAGGAAGTAAGAAGCATTCACTTGGAGGAACCGAGGTTTACGGCGGTTTCGGTAGGATACGCTTATACGGATCCGGAAATGCCTATCGAATGGTCGGTTGAACGTGCCGACAAAGAAATGTACGAGGTGAAAGAGAAAAATAAAATCCAGGATTAAAGGACTTTCTCTTAAATAAATAAACAGGTGTGCATTTAGCTACAAAGGAGGGGAGATATGAATTATTCAATGACGATTGTCTGGCTGTTACTCTTTGCGGCTTTCCTGATCGTTGAGCTTTTGACGATGGGACTTACGACAATCTGGTTTGCGGGAGGATCGCTAGTGGCTTGTCTTTCAGCTGCGCTGCATGCGCCGATATGGCTTCAAATCATCATATTCCTGGGTGCTTCGGTATTGCTTTTGTACTTTACGAGACCGATAGCGGTAAAGTATTTCAATAAGAGCCGTACCCGTACAAACGTGGAAAGCATGATAGGACTTGACGCGATAGTCATCAGCGAAATTAATAATCTTGAGGGCATAGGTCAGGTCAAGGTTAACGGAATGGACTGGAGTGCGCGTTCAAAGGACGGAAGCATGATACCGGCCGGAAGTGTTGTAAAGATTACATCCGTAGAGGGTGTCAAGCTTATTGTAGAAACTGATTTAAATAAGGAGGGTTAATTATGACAGTAGCAATTATTATAATTTTTGTACTTTTACTTTTAATCATTATCTCGTGTATTAAAATCGTGCCTCAGGCACAGGCATTTGTGGTTGAGAGACTCGGAGCCTATCAGGCAACCTGGTCGGTGGGCTTACATTTTAAGATGCCCATCATTGACAAGGTGGCAAAGAGGGTCATCTTAAAGGAACAGGTCGTTGACTTTCCGCCTCAGCCGGTTATCACAAAGGATAACGTTACGATGCAGATTGATACTGTTGTTTATTTCCAGATAACGGACCCCAAGCTTTACGCATACGGCGTTGAAGCACCCATGGTTGCCATTGAAAATCTCACCGCAACCACGCTTCGTAACATAATCGGTGACCTTGAACTCGATGAAACCCTTACTTCAAGAGAAACCATCAACACAAAAATGCGTGCAACTCTTGATGAGGCAACAGACCCCTGGGGTATCAAGATAAACCGTGTCGAGCTTAAGAACATCATGCCCCCTGCGGCAATCCGTGATGCGATGGAGAAGCAGATGAAGGCAGAGCGTGAAAGACGTGAGGCAATCCTTATCGCGGAAGGTGAGAAGAAGTCCACCATTCTTGTTGCTGAAGGTAAGAAGGAATCCGCAATTCTTGAAGCGCAGGCCGAGAAGGAATCGACAGTCTTACGTGCAGAGGCGGAAAAAGAAAAAAGAATTCGCGAGGCCGAAGGTGAAGCCGAAGCAATCCTTAAGGTTCAGCAGGCAACGGCAGACGGTATCCGCATGTTGAAGGATGCAGGCGCCGATGATGCCGTCATCAAATTAAGAAGCCTTGATGCCTTCGAGGCTGCTGCAAACGGTCAGGCTACGAAGATCATCATTCCTTCGGAAATCCAGGGCGTCGCAGGGCTTGCGAAGTCCATAAAGGAAGTATTATAATCGTACTGCATTGCTCCTCAAGGACAAAGCATCCTTGAGGAGATTTTATTTTTGTTTAGTTCCACTAAAGCTTATCAAAAGCATATAACTTTAGGAGATACAGCATATGGATTTAAAGGGCAGAGATTTTTTGAAGCTTCTTGACTATACACCGGAGGAGATTACTTACCTCGTGGATTTGGCGGCCGACCTTAAGGCAAAGAAAAAGGCAGGCATTGCGCATGACAGACTTAAGGGAAAGAATATTGCCTTAATATTTGAAAAGACCAGCACACGTACACGCTGTTCTTTTGAAGTAGCTGCACACGATTTGGGCATGGGTGTTACCTACCTTGATCCGTCAGGCTCTCAGATTGGCAAGAAGGAGAGTATTGCCGATACGGCAAGAGTTCTTTGTCGTATGTTTGACGGAATCGAGTACAGAGGGTATGGTCAGGAAATCGTGGAAGAGCTTGCAAAATATTCTTCTGTTCCCGTTTGGAACGGTCTTACCAATGAATTCCATCCGACCCAGATGCTTGCAGATCTTCTCACTATCCGTGAGCACTTCGGATATTTAAAGGGCATTAAGCTTACATATATGGGAGACTCCCGTTACAATATGGCAAACTCTTTAATGGTGACCTCAGCCAAAATGGGCATGCATTTTACGGCCTGCGCTTCGGAAAAGTACTTCCCTGATAAAGAACTTGTAAGGACCTGCGAAGCAATAGCCAAAGAAAACGGCGGGTCAATTACTCTTACCACGGATGCATTTAAGGGCACAAAGGGCGCGGATGTTGTTTATACC
This sequence comes from Lachnospiraceae bacterium, assembly GCA_963605385.1. Taxonomy (GTDB): domain Bacteria; phylum Bacillota; class Clostridia; order Lachnospirales; family Lachnospiraceae; genus UBA1258. The sequence goes on along the minus strand of CAVCUM010000006.1, from coordinate 21,111 downwards.
GATGTCTGGGTATCGATGGGAGAGCCTGTCGAAGTATGGGAAGAGCGCATAAAAGAGCTTTCACCCTACCAGGTAAATAAGGCTATTATGGAAAATGCCGGGAAAAAGGCTATCTTCCTTCACTGTCTTCCTGCCTTTCACGATCATAAGACAACCATCGGCAAAGAAATGGGTGAGCGTTTTAACCGTACCGAAATGGAGGTTACGGATGAAGTCTTTGAATCAAAACAGTCGCTTGTATTTGATGAAGCCGAAAACCGCATGCATACCATAAAGGCTGTGATGGCTGCAACACTGGGGTATGAGTTTTGATGAAGAAAACTATAATTTGCGGTGCAAACGCATATGAACAGAAATATTATTTAAATCCTATATTTGAAAAGATTCCGGACTCGATAAAGAAAGAGCTAAACATCATCTGCGTTCTTTTTACAAATGAGGTCGGAGGAATTATCACGATTGGATTTGATGAGGAGGGTGAGCTTGTGATTACAACGGAAGCGGCACCCGAGGATTATCTTTATGATGAAGTTGCGGCCGGACTCTTGGTTTCAAAGATTCGCAACACCCGTCAGGAAATGTTTGAATCACTGAATCTTTTTTACAGAATAGTTGTTCTCAAGGAAGATGTTTCATTAGAGGATTAAGCTTCTTTATGAAAATAGCGGATACAGAGCTTAAAAACAACATAGTATTGGCTCCGATGGCAGGCGTTTCAGACCTGCCTTTTCGTTTGCTGTGCCAAAAAGAGGGCGCAGGCCTTACCTATATGGAAATGGTAAGCGCAAAGGCCATTCTTTATAATAATAAAAATACCGAAACACTCATGGAAATTCATCCTAATGAGGGACCTGTTTCCCTGCAGCTGTTTGGAAATGACCCGGAAATCCTTAAAGAGGCGGCTTTGAAGATAGAGGATAGGCCGTTTACCTTTCTTGATATAAATATGGGTTGCCCCGTGCCAAAGATAGTAAATAACCATGAGGGCTCATACCTGTTAAAGGAGCCGGATACGGTTTACAAGATCGTCGACAAGGTTTCGAAAGCTATAAAAAAGCCCGTCACGGTAAAGATTCGGAGGGGCTTTGATGCGGCACATGTCAATGCCGTTGAAATAGCGAGGGCCTGCGAATCAGCCGGTGCAAAGGCAATTGCGGTACATGGGCGCACCCGTGAGGAATATTATTCAGGGCACGCAGACTGGGACATTATCGGCAAGGTAAAGGCAAACGTTAATATTCCGGTTATAGGAAACGGAGACATTGCCTCCGGAGCGGATGCTCTTAAAATGCTTAAAGAAACGGGCTGTGACGGAGTCATGGTGGGAAGAGCAGCCGAGGGAAATCCTTTTATTTTTAGGGAGATAAGCTGTGCGCTCTTAGGGAAAGAATACATTCCGCCTACAAAGGAAGAGCTTAAGGAAACGATTCTTGCCCATAGTGAAATGCAGCTAAAATATAAAGGCGAGCATCTCGGCGTTCTTGAAATGCGAAAGCATCTTTCATGGTATTTGAAGGGCTTTGAAGGCGCGGCCAAAATGCGCAGGGAAATAAACGAGATGGAGACCTTTGACGAGCTAAAGCAGATTATTTTAAGTCTGTAGGAACTATTGGCACTTGGAGGAAATATGGTATTTGGAAAGAGATACAATCACTATTATATAAAGTACGGCGGATGGCTCCTCATAGGAATCCTTTCGCTTATCGTCGTGGATATAGGACAGCTGAAGGTACCTGAGCTTTCACGTATGGTGGTAAACGGTATGAATACCGGTGTGGTAGAGTATGACGGAATGTCAATACCCTTTGACATGGACTTCCTGCTTGATGAGATTTGCCGTCCGCTTTTGATAGTCGTGTTGCTTATCTGTGTCGGAAGGTTTCTTTGGAGAATCTGTTTCTTCGGCACGTCCGTAAAGATGGAGGCAGATCTTCGCTTTAAGATGTTTGATCACGGCAAGGATTTGTCGCAGCAGTATTATCAGGTCAACAAGGTCGGAGACTTGATGTCACTGTACACAAATGACCTTGATACCATTCAGGACTGCTTCGGAAGCGGAATTCTGTTTTTTGCTGATGCGGCGGTACTTGGAATCATGTCGATAGTGAAAATGGCACGTATGAGCGCTACGATGACTCTTTTTTCAATGCTTCCGATGGTCATACTCTTCGTGCTTGCGACTTTTGTCGGCAAATCTATGATGAACAAATGGGAAAAGAGGCAGGAAGCATTTTCCGGGCTTTCCGATTTTACGCAGGAAGCATTTTCGGGAATTGCCGTCACAAAAGCCTTTGCAAAAGAACTTAAGGACCTTATGTCCTTTAAGAAACTCAACAGGGAAAATGAAAAAACAAATGTTTCCTTCACAAAGACTTCGACCCTGTTAAATATCTGCTTTATCTTTTTCGTAGAGTCGGTAATTTGCGTAATAATCGGCTACGGCGGGTATCTCGTATATACGGGTTCATTCAGCGCAGGCGAACTTGTTGAATTCATCAGTTACTTTACGACGATTATCTGGCCCATCGAGGCAGTTTCTATGCTGATAGACATGACGGCCAGGGCGAGCGCGTCCTGCAAGCGTGTAGACAGATTCATGGATGCTAAGATTGATGTAACGGACAAAGAAGGAATTTCGACGGTTAAAAGAGACATAAAGGGTGCGATTGAGTTTAGAAACCTTACTTTCTCATATCCCGGTAGCGACAGAACCATCCTTTGGGATGTTTCGTTTAAGATAAACGCAGGTGAAAACGTCGGGCTTATAGGAAGGACAGGCGCCGGAAAAACTACAATAGTCGATCTGATGTCGCATATCTACAATATTCCAAACGGCTCAATTTTCATCGATGGTGAGGACATAAACGAGATTCCGATTAAGGAATTGAGAAATCACTTGGCTTACGTGCCTCAGGATAATTTCCTGTTTAGCGACACGATTTCAAACAATATTTCTTTTTCCATGTGTGAAGAAACGGAAAAAGAAAGCATTTACGATGCCGGAAAATTCGCCGGAGTACACGACAATATCATGGAATTTAAGGACGGCTACGAAACGGTTTTGGGTGAACGTGGAGTCACGGTTTCTGGAGGACAGAAGCAGCGCATCTCTATTGCCAGAGCCTTTATGAAGAATGCCGAAATTATGATTCTCGACGATTCGGTTTCGGCAGTCGATACAAAGACTGAAAGGCTGATTCTTGACAATTTAAAGACGAGGCGTAAGGGAAAGACGACCATTCTGATAGCTCATCGTATTACGACGGTTGAGGGAATGGACAAGATCATCTTCATAGACGAGGGAAGGGTAAAGGCGGTCGGAACTCATGAGGAGTTGCTTAAAACCTCACCGGAGTATGCGAAGATGGTTGAAATGCAACGTCTCGAAGACGAGAGAAAGGCGGAGGGTTTAGATGCGTGAATATTATCCACTTTTGATTGTTGGTGCAATTATAGGTGTGGCAACAGTGGCTTTCTTAGTTGCCTTTGTGTTTATGAAGGATAAGCGTGCTGCAATCGGCTTTGACAGGAACATGAAGGATTCGGAGATTACAAAAAGAATCCTTAAGTATGCAAAGCCGTATTGGAAGAATTTTATTTTAGTACTCATTATACTGCTTTTATCCATTTCGTATGACATTTTTTCTCCTCTGATATTTGGAAATATCGTGGAGCTTATAAAAAACGATTTTGAAATGAAGGAGCTTTATAGGCAGCTTACGGTATATGTGGGAATTTTGATTGTGACCATAGTCTGCACTTACTCGCAGGCAATGATTTTACAGGTCACCGGGCAGAAGATTCTCTCAAAGCTGAGGGAGGACGTTTTTACTCACATTGAAAGCCTCTCGCATAATCAGCTAAACCATATTCCTGTAGGAAAGCTTGTGACACGGGTTACCAATGATACAAACCATATTTCGAGGATGTTTACGGAAATAATCGTAAACCTTATAAAGAACGTATTTATACTCATAGGGGTTTTGGGCGCAATGTTTGCACTTAATATTGAACTTGCACTGATGGTGCTTTGCTTTGTGCCTTTTATCGTAATCTTTTCCGTGATTTTCAGAAAGTTTTCGCGTCGTGCTTACAGGCGCGTGAAGGATGCGACAACAGACATTAATACATTCCTTTCAGAAAATCTTTCGGGTATAAAGGTGACCCAGATTTTCAACTGTGAGGACAAGAAGCTTTCGGAGTTTGAGAAAAAGAATAATGAATTAAAGGTTGCACGTGCCAGAGAAATATATGTATTTTCCATATTCAGACCTTCAATGTACATGCTTTATATGGCTTCAACTCTGTGCCTTTTCTATCTTTGCGGCAAGGGATACATCAAGGACACCGTGTTTTTCGGGCAGACCATCACAAGCGGAATTCTTGTAAGCTTTTCAATGTACATTAACAAATTCTTTACCCCTATTCAGAACCTTGCGGAGCAGTTTAATACGCTGCAGTCGGCCTTCGCCTCTGCAGAGAAGGTCTTTACAATTATGGATATGGAGCCTGAAATAAAGGATAAAGAAGGTGCAATCGAAATAGATCACCTTGAGGGCGAAATCGAATTTAAAAACGTTTGGTTTGCTTATGAGGGTAAAGACTGGGTGTTAAGGGATGTTTCCTTCCATGTAATGCCCAAAGAAACCGTAGCCTTTGTAGGTCAGACGGGTTCGGGAAAAACAACGATTCTGTCACTTGTCTGTCGTAACTACGACATTCAAAGGGGTCAAATCTTGATTGACGGACGCGACATCAGGGATTATAAGGTTTCCTCACTCCGTAAGCACTTCGGACAGATGCTTCAGGATGTTTTCCTTTTTTCGGGAACGGTTAGGAGTAATATCGTACTTTCTGAGGCTGACTTTACGGATGAGGAAATTAACAGAGCCTGCAGATATGTAAATGCGGACCGGTTTATCGATAAGCTTTCGGGTGGTCTAAATGAAGAGGTGAGGGAGCGCGGAAACAACTTTTCACAGGGACAGAGGCAGTTACTTTCCTTTGCCCGCACCATCATTCATAAGCCCGATGTCATGATACTCGATGAGGCGACGGCAAATATCGATACAGAAACGGAAAGTCTGATTCAGGATTCGCTTGAAAAGCTTATGAATATCGGCACGATGCTGATGGTTGCCCACAGGCTTTCAACCATTCAGCATGCCGACAAGATTATTGTAATTTCGAAGGGACAGATTATAGAAGAAGGAAATCATTTCGAACTTCTTGAAAAGAAGGGCACTTACTACGAGCTTTACAAGATTCAGTATCAGAAAGAAAGCCTCGGAGTTTAGCTTGCGGGTTACGGATGATTTAAAGACACCGGTGCATCGGTGGTTTTGGTGTATAGGGAACTTCGTTTATTTGCAGAAAGATAGGGAGCTTAAAAAGAAGCTCCCTTTTGTGTCAGCCTATCGATTAATTTGTTTCGTATCCCATTACGATTCCGGTTCTTTCTGCATAAAAGCTGCAAAGACCGGTGGTAGTGCCTATCGTAACATCTGCATCGGGCCATTCGGTAAGTATCCTTGACTTTATGCTTTCCGCAAAGTTAAGTCCGTCACAGTGATCGATGATCACCTTTCCACCGTGGTAGCCGTCATTTTTCATATTCTTAACCAGGGCTTCGATGTTCTTCTTGTCACCCCTGCATTTATCAGTGGGAGCAAGCTTTCCGTCGGCATCAAAGATTCCGGTGATTCTTAAATTGATTACATCGGCTATTTTTGCAACAGCGGGATTGATGCGCCCGTTGTTTGCAAGATTCTTAAGAGAGCCTAAGCAGAAGCCGATTCCCAGGTGCTTGGCTGAGTACTCTGAAATTTCATTGAAAACCTCTTCGGTAGATTTGCCTTCTTTTGAAAGCTCAATTGCCTTTAAAGCGATTAAGTGCTGAACCGGACCGATTTTACGTGTATCAAGAGCGTACGCTTTTGAACCGGGATGGTCTTCCATGTACTGTTTACATGCGATATGAGCCGCATTATGACAGCCTGAAAGCACGCTTGCAAGATTGATGATAATCGTTTCGCTTGAATCTCCGATGGCATTTAAAAAGTCGTCTACGCTCGGACATGCGGAATGAGATTTTGATTTCGTCTTTTCAAGATCTGCAACCATACCGAGTACGTCTAAATTTTCGTCGTCCTTGTATTCTTTTTCATCCGTGCAAATCGTGAGGGGTACGATTTTGTAATCCTCATAAGGAAGGGTACGCACATTGGAAGCTGAGTCTAAAATGATTTTCATGGTTGATATCCTTTCTTGCATGTAGTATTCATAACTACATATAACGATATTCATAATAACATGCATGGTATGATTGTCAATAGTTGCGTTGGAAATTCAAATTGGTTAAAATAATAAGAATGTACAACTTTGCACAGGAGGTAATATGAAAAAGAAACTATTGGCAGTTTTACTTGCAGCCTGCATGGTGGCCGGGTGCGGCACGGGGAGTGTTTCAGAAAGCGTAAGCAGTGTATCGGAAAGCACAAAAACCGAAAGCATGGAAAAAGAAACCGTAAGTACGGAGACTAAAATTTCGGATGGGTCTGATTCAATCTATATTGAAAGGATTGAGGGCTTGAGTGATGACTTTATAAAGGGCGTTGATATTTCGACAGTCCTTGTTGAGGAAGCTTCGGGCGCAGTTTACAAGAATGAAAACGGAGAGGAAGAGGATATCTTTAAGATTCTTTCGGATGCCGGCGTCAATTACATCCGCGTAAGGGTTTGGAACGATCCTTACGATGAGGACGGAAACGGCTACGGCGGGGGAAACTGTGATTACAAAGTCGCCGCTGAAATAGGAAAAAGAGCGGCTGAGTACGGTATGAAACTTCTGGTTGATTTCCATTATTCGGATTTCTGGGCAGATCCTTCAAAGCAGTTTGCTCCAAAGGCCTGGAAAGATATGTCTCTTGCGGAAAAAGAAACCGCACTTTATGATTATACGGTTGAAGCACTGAGCTATATCATTTCGGAAGGCGCAGGCGTCGGAATGGTGCAGGTCGGCAATGAGATAAACAACGGAATGTCAGGAGAAACCGATTGGAATAATATCGCAAGCCTGGTAGCAAAGGGATGTGAAGCGGTTAAATCGGTTAATTCGGACATTAAGACGGTTGTTCATTTTACAAATGTTGAGACGCCGGGACCTATCTACAATAACCTTAAAAAGCTTCAGGCACTCGATGCCAAGGTCGATATTGTCGGTCTTTCCTACTATCCTTACTGGCATGGAGGGCTTACGAATCTTATGTCCGTTATCAATACGGTAAAGACAGAGTTTGACTATGATGCAATGTGTGTCGAAAATTCCTATATGTTTGACGCAGGCGACGGAGACGGAAATTCTAACAGCGCGGGAAGCGACGATATTTGCAAAGGGTATCCCGCATCCGTTCAGGGACAGGCAGCAGAGGTAAGAGACGTTTGTGCCGCAGTTTCGCTTGCAGGCGGTATCGGTTATTTTTACTGGGAGCCTGCATGGGTTCCGGTTGATTCGTCAACCTGGGAGCAGGGGTCGGGCTGGGCTACGAGCTACGCAGCGGTTTATGATCCGAACGATGCCGGCAAGTATTACGGGGGCTGTGCCTGGGACAATCAGGCGATGTTTGATTATGACGGAACGGCACTTCCTTCTTTAAGTGTATTTAAGTATTTATCAACGGGTTATGGAGAGCCCGGCAGCTATACCTATCAGGAAATTACATTTACACCGGTGGAGGACGACACCGAGGAAGCAGTTATGGTCGAAGGTGAGAACCTTATGCCGGATTACAGCTTCGAGCAGGGAAATCAGGCAGCATGGACTCTGGAAGGACCTTTTGATTTCCAGCAAAAGTCGGATGATGCATATACCGGTGAATATTCGATTCACTACTGGGACAGCGGTGTTGTGAAGGGTAAGTTTTACAGAACTGTGGAAGGACTTGAAAACGGCACCTATGCAGTCGGAATGCTTGCACAGGGAGGAGACAGTGGAACGGTTGAAACCGAAAAGCTGTTTGCAACCGCCGGTTCAAATACTTATGAAAAGGACTTTACGGTTACGACCTGGGCAAATTGGAGAGAGGTTCAGATATTAAACGTAGAGGTCACAGACGGAACACTTACCCTGGGAGTAGAACTTTCCCTGGGTGCAGGCGCGTGGGGGACCTTCGATGATTTCTATATTATAAAGATGGATTAAATCATGCGACATATTGACAAAATCTAATCGACAGGGACTGCTATTGGCAGTCCCTGCTTTTTTGACAATGATTATTTTTGATAATACTTAATTACGGTTTCTTTGCCGACAAAGTCGTGCCTCTTGGCATTTATTTCCTCAACCCCTTCGGGTAATGATTTTTAATAATTCCGTTCGAGGCTTTCCCAAATCCTATCGAAAAGCCTTTAACGGTCATGAGAATCCAGCCCTTAAGCGAGGAATCGCAGGCTATGGTCTCACCCTTTATATAGCTTAATGCTTCCTCATCGCTTAATTCATATGCCCTGCTTACATCCTCGGGATTTAAAGAAAGTGCAAGTGAATGAGAAGGCTCAAAACGGTTCTTTTTGTTTTCTGCAACAAGGAGTCCCGCCCTTTCAACCTTTAGGCCCGAAAGCTTAGGCAAAAATGCGGATGTAAGGTAAATATTTTCACCAAATTCCAAGATGAGTTTATCGCTAAAAAGGGCATCAACGGATTCCTTTTTTATCCCGACTTCTTTTTCAAGAAAATCCTTTAAGTCCGATGATTTTATTTTGGAAGCAACGTTTTGCGGCCTGCGTGGCACATCACTTTTGCCGGCTTTACGTAGCCTTGCAGCAAAATGACCCTCGCCTTTGTCCTTGTGCGGCCAGATGCGAAGACTCTTTTCCAAAGTGAATTCGTGATGACTTTCTAAAAAATCTTCTATTGTTTTTTCGTTTTCAAGTGTATTAAAAGTGCAGGTTGAATAGACCAAAATGCCGCCCGGTTTAAGCATTGAGGCTGCGTCTTCAAGTATTGAAAGCTGCCTTTTATGACATTTGATGACATTTTCGGGGCTCCATTCGATAAGGGCGTTAGGCTCTTTTTTAAACATACCCTCGCCCGAACAGGGAGCGTCTGCCAGGACCTTGTCAAAAAAGTTACGGAAGCTTAAAGAAAGTCTTTCAGGCGTTTCATTCAGCACACAGGCATTTCTGACGCCGAGTCTTTCAATATTTGAAGAAAGAATCTTTGCACGATCCCTGATGATTTCGTTTGAAACCAAAAGCCCATTCCCGCATAGCCAGCCGGCAATTTGTGTGGACTTGCCACCCGGAGCCGCACATAAATCAAGCACAAAGTCACCGGGCTTAGGGTCAAGAAGCGAAACCGCAGACATGGCGCTTGGCTCCTGAATGTAAAAAGCACCCGCCTCATGCAGTATAGTTTTCCCGGGTCGGGCATCGGAATCATAATAATAGCCTTCAGGAGCCCACGGTACGGGAGTCAGTTTAAAAGGCATGACACACTCAAAGTGTTCTTTTGACGATTTTAAGGGATTCCTTCTAAGCCCCGTAAACGGGGGATTGTCATATGACGCTGTAAAATTTTTTAGTTCATCACCGAGGATTTCTTCCATTTCTTTGGTAAATGCCACGGGGAGTATGATTTTTTCTTTTTCCATGAACACAATAGTAGCAACTGCGGGGAAAAACCGCAAGATTTGATAACTTAAAAACATTTACTGATAAGTTTTATATTTGAAGGTAGTTTAAGATAAACCTAAAGTTTGCAACGCTTACGAGGGCAGGAAAATGGTAACTGTAAAGCTTTTTTCAAAAGAAATAACAACTGAATTCTATTGCGATTTTAATGCGGACCCCGGAGTGAAACGTGTAATCGGAAAAGTCATATCGGATTATACGGACATTACGGGCGCAGAAAAAACGGTTAAGGAAACGAAAAATCCCTTGGAAGAGGCAGCACCATTTAAGATTTTTGCCGGAATTAAGGGTAGCAGCACGGTACTTTCAAACCTTGAAAGCGAGGGGGCTGTTGATCTGGCTGGCATTTTGGGAAAGAGAGAGGTTTACAAGTATACTCTCCTTGAAAACACTCTGATTGTTGCAGGCTCTGACAAGCTCGGTACGATTTACGGACTTTTCTCACTTTCCGAAGCCTTCGGAGTATCACCATTTAAATATTGGGCGGACTCGTATGTACCGAAATGTGACAAACTTGAAATTGACATAGATTTTAAACCCTCGAAGGAACCGAGCGTCAAATACAGAGGTTTGTTTATCAACGATGAATGGCCCTGCTTCGGAACCTGGACCTTCGACAAATTTAACGGCTTTACGGCAGAAATGTACGACAAGGTCTTCGAGCTTTTGCTGAGGCTTAAGGGAAATTACCTGTGGCCCGCAATGTGGTCGAGTTCTTTTGCACTTGACGGACCTGGCCTTGAAAATTACAGGCTTGCGACTGAGTACGGAATTACAGTCGGCAATTCCCATCATGAGCCCTGCCTTCGTGCCGGAGAGGAATATTCGAAGGTGCGCGGTAAGGACAGCATCTACGGTGATGCCTGGAATTTTAGATTAAATCGCGAAGGAATCACGAAGTTTTGGGAAGATTCCCTTATGGAGCGAGGAAGTTTTGATACGATGGTGACCGTCGGCATGCGCGGCGAGGCAGATACGAAGATCCTTGGCGAAGAGGCGACCTTAAAGGACAATATCGATTTGCTCAAGGACGTAATCACCTGCCAAAACAAGCTGATCAGAAAGGCAGAAGAGAAATTTAACAAGAAATTTCCAAAGATTCTTGCTTTATACAAGGAGGTCGAGCCTTTCTTTTACGGAGATAAAGAAACCGAAGGACTTGTGGACTTTGAAGAGCTTGAGGATGTAACACTCATGCTCTGCGATGACAATTACGGATACCTTCGTACCCTTCCGGAGGGAAAGCTTGCAGCACATAAAGCGGGATTCGGAATGTACTATCATGTGGATTATCACGGTGCTCCCATTTCATATGAGTGGATAAATTCAAGCCCGCTTCCGGTTATGTGGGAACAGATGTCAATGGCATATGATAAGGGTGTGCGTGAGGTCTGGGTGTTAAACGTAGGCGACTTAAAGCACAATGAGTTTCCGCTTTCGTACTTTTTAAGCCTTGCCTATGACTTTGAAAAGTATGGGACAAATGCACCGAATAAGACCTTTGAATATACAAAGGATGTCGTGGATCTACACTTTTTCCATACACTACGTTCCGAAGATGTAAAGATGGCTGCGGAGATACTTACCGAAACGGTGCAGCTTGCAGGGTTCAGGCGTCCGGAGGCCCTAAATCCTTCAACGTATTCTGCAACGCATTTTGACGAAACGGGCAGGATTTTCTGCAGGACTATTGAACTTGAAGAGAAGATGAGCAAATTTGAAGGCCACCTTAATCCGAAGCAGTTTGAGGCCTGGTATTCTCTTTCGGGATTTCAGACGAGAGCCCTGATAACACTTATAAAGATGCATATGTATGCCGCAAAAAATCATCTCTTGGCGAGCCTTGATCTAAAGGAAGCCAATGAATATGCATCATTAACGGAGCGTATGATTTCGGAGGACAAGCGTCTGAAGGAGGAATGGGCGGCATTTAAGAATGGCAAGTGGAAGGGACATGAGCTTGAGGCGCATGTCGGGTTTACGAGCTGGAATGAGGACGGAGCAAAGTACCCGCTGATGGTATATGTAGAGCCTTTTGACAAGCCGAGACTTTATGTTTCAAGGGTAGATGACGAAAAGGTTTATCATAAGGTCTTTGGACCGTGTCAAAGAATTGAAATAAGGGATTTTGAATACGCGGGGGTTGACAGCGTCCACCTAAGACTTTCAAACAACGGAATCGGGAAACTAAACGTGAAGGTTAAGCTTGATGAAGATTCTTTCGTGGAAGCTTCTGATACTGAGCTTGAGTTTGAGGATTCAAGATTACTTTCTTTTTACCTGGACGAAAAAAAGCTTACCAAAGAAATCAGTAAGACAAGCGCTTACATAACCGACGGGGAAACAACCGTTGCGATAGACTTTACGGCCTGCCTTAATGAAACCTCGGAAGACGCATTTTATGAGACTCCCTATGGATTTTCGTTAATGGCATCGGATTATGCTTTTAAGGACGAGCCTAAGGGCAGTAAACTGATTGAATTAAAGGATTACGGAGTGTTTGAAAGTGGCATGAAGGCTTTCCCGATAGCGGACGGCTATAACGGAAAGGCACCGTCGCTTACTTACAGGCTGTATGTGAAGGAAGCCTTCGAGTACACCTTTGAAGCGGATTTTGCACCGACAAATCCTTTGACGAGCGACAATCTTTTGAGATGTTCGATTGAGGCAAACGGTGTTCTTGCTACATATGATGTTGTGGATAGGGGCTATAAAGCCGGCGAATGGTCGGACAAGACCTGGGCAGACGGAGCCTTAAATCACAGACATACGGTTAAGGGTAAGGTCCCGCTTATACAGGGAGTCAATGAGATTACGGTTTCTCTCTTGGATCCGGGACTTGTATTTGAAAAGCTTTCTTTATACAGGGAAACCCCTCCCGAAAGCTATTTTGGAATGGATTTGAGCATTAAAGGCAGGAAAGGATAAAGAAAATGGAATTAAAGGACAATAAAAAGAAACTCTCCGAATACAGAGAGCTGGCAAAGAGCCTGGTTGAGAAGATGACTCTTGACGAAAAGGTATCTCAGGTCATTCATCATGCAAGCTCAATAGACAGGCTCAATGTTAAAGCCTATACCTGGTGGAACGAGGCTCTTCATGGAGTTGCAAGAGCCGGAATTGCAACAGTTTTCCCCCAGGCAATAGGACTTGCCGCAATTTTTGATGAGGACTTCATGGAAGAAGTAGGAGATGCTATTTCAACAGAAGCCAGAGCTAAGTACAACATGCAGTCAAAGCGTGATGACAGGGATATATACAAGGGGCTTACCTTTTGGGCACCCAATGTAAATATTTTCAGAGATCCACGCTGGGGAAGAGGTCATGAAACATACGGAGAGGACCCGTATCTGACCTCAAGGCTCGGTGTTCGCTTTGTAGAAGGCATTCAGGGACATGACGAGGATCATTTAAAGGCAGCAGCCTGCGCAAAGCACTATGCCGTACATTCAGGTCCCGAAGATATCAGGCATGAGTTTAATGCAACGGTTTCCACACAGGACCTTAGGGAAACCTATCTGCCTGCCTTTAAGGCACTTGTAAAAGAGGCAAAGGTAGAGGCTGTAATGGGTGCGTATAACCGCACAAATGGGGAGCCTTGCTGCGGTTCGAAGACGCTTCTTAAAGATATACTTCGTGATGAATGGGGATTTGAAGGCCATGTCACAAGCGACTGCTGGGCTATAAAGGATTTTCATGAGGGACATCATGTAACAAATTCACCGCTTGAATCTGTTGCTATGGCTATGAACAATGGATGCGATTTAAATTGCGGAGAACTCTTTCTTTATCTGAAGGAGGCTGTGGAAAGAGGACTTGTGCCTGAAACAAGACTTGACGAAGCCTTGACAAATCTTTTTACGACGAGATACAAGCTTGGAATAATGGGCGATGAGACGAAATTTGACACTATTCCCTACAGTGTTGTAGATGACAAGTCGATGCGTGCACTAAATTTGGAAGCTTCGAAGAGATGCATGGTCTTGCTTAAGAATAAAAATAATTTTCTACCTCTCAAAAAATCGGAGCTTAAATCGATTGCGGTAATTGGCCCTAATGCCGACAGCAGACGCGCTCTCGTTGGAAATTATGAAGGAACAGCTTCAAGATATGTAACGATTCTTGAAGGACTTGAGGATTATCTTAAGGGAGAAGTCAGAGTGTATGCTTCGGACGGATGCCATCTGTACAAGGACAGCGTGGATGGTCTTTCTAAGGCTAATGACAGAATGTCCGAGGTTGAGGAAATCTGTTCATTAAGTGACGTCATTGTATGTGTGGTAGGACTGGATGCAGGGCTTGAGGGCGAAGAAGGAGATACCAGTAACCAGTTCGCATCGGGCGATAAGCGTGATTTAAAGCTGCCCGGACTTCAGGGTAAGCTTCTTGAGGCAGCAAAGGCATCCGGAAAGCCCACGATAGTTGTCAATCTTTCAGGGTCGGCTATTGATCTTTCCTATGCAGAGGACAATCTTGATGCAATTATTCAGGGTTGGTATCCCGGTGCTGAGGGCGGAAATGCGCTTGCAGAGATTCTCTTCGGAGAGGCAAATCCGGAAGGCAAGCTTCCTGTTACCTTTTATTATTCGTCAGAGGATGTACCTGAATTTACGGACTATTCTATGGAAGGCCGTACCTACAGATATTTAAAGAAAGAACCTTTATATCCGTTCGGATACGGACTTTCTTACACTAATTATGATATTGAGGTTGAAAGTACAGGCAAGGATACTCTTTCGGATGATGGGGTAGAGGTACTTGCAAAGGTAAAAAATACCGGAAATTATGACGGAACCGCTACTCTTCAGGCGTATGTTAAGATATGTCCTGACGAGGAATTTAGCCATCTTCCCAACTGCTCGCTTAAGGGAATCAAAAAGGTGAGCTTAAAGAGTGGAGAGGAAAAAGAAATTACTCTTCATATTCCCAAGGAAGCCTTCGCCCTGTACGATACAGAGGGCAAATTCAGAATTTTAAAGGGTAAGGCGGAAATTTACGTTTCAGATCAGGGCCCGGATTCAAGGAGCAAGACTCTTACCGGCAAGGATGTAAAGCCGGTATCGGTAAGCATAGCTTCGGACGAAATTCTCTAAATAAAAACGCCTCTTTTCTTGATATATAATCGCCTCTTTCTCTTGCAGGAAGGGGCGTTTTTGACTCAGTCGGAAAAATTTCCCAATCAAAGCGATAGCGAAGGCGGGGCTATGACAAATTCTGCTAAGTCAGGGTTCGAATTTCGACTTGGGTGAAACACTCCGCGAGGATGTACACGGATTCAAAGATTTAGTAGTTCTTCAAGTACTTTTACTATTTGCGAAACGCTCCGCGAGGATGTACATGGATTCGAAGAGGTAGAAGTCTGCCAGGGCAGACGCAAATCCGGCGCAGGGGGCTTGATAGCAAGTCCTGATAATTGCAATAAGCTACTGTTATTTTCGTGCTTGCAGGTTGCAAATCAATAGGTTACAATAAAGGAGATTTCGCAGAGTTAGAATATTTATGCAGATGTAGTTCATCGGTAGAATGCAAGCTTCCCAAGCTTGAGAGGCGGGTTCGATTCCCGTCATCTGCTTTTTGACATTTCAGAGGACATTTTGCTTTCAGGCAGGGGGGAAGGGAGCCGGATGTTTTATTTTTTCTTGATTTTTCAAATAGCGGTTGCTCTGCTTTCTTTGCGGATAACGCTTCAAATCCTGCATCTTCAAGGATCACTTGAAAATAAATATCTATTCGTGAGCGCATTGTGCGTAGATATGTATACTGTCGGCTACATTCAGGAAATGCTTTGCCCGACAGCAGCTGCCGCAAGAGCTGCATATGCTTTCGAGTATATGGGACTTGCGTACGCGGCACTTTCTTTTTCTTTCTTTATATTCCAATATTGTCATTTGAAAAGATGGCCGGCATGGTTTACGACGGTTCTGTTACTCTTTGATACGTTTGTGTTCGCAAACGTCTGCATGGGTGAACATTCAAAACTCTACTACAAGGAATTTGAACTTGTGGATTCGGGTTTCTTTAAGCATGTTGAGGTTAAGGGAACTCCACTTTATTATGCTTTTGCAATGTATCAGATCTTTATGCTCGTATTTTCAGCGGCCCTGCTGCTGCTTGGCCGCACCAGGAAAAACAGGATTTCCGAGAAACGCAGATATACACTTCTTTTTGTAGAAACGCTCGTACCTATTATAGGCATTGTCGGAACTGTTTTTATCAATACAAAAGGTTGGGACCCAAGTCCCACGATTCTCTGCCTTTTAATCGGGGCATTTGCACTTACGCTTAAAAACGGCAAATTTGTAGATACACTTGGACTTGCAAAGGATAATCTTTTTCAGAATATTGCAAACGGTGTGGTCATTTGCGATGAGTATGAGCTTTATATTGATTCCAATATAAGAGCCGAAGAAATCTTTCCGGAGCTGAGTACTCTTGATCCCGGGAATACCTTTTCTTTTATTTCAAATGCTCTTGCTGCGGACGGCAAGGAATATTATTTTGACAAGGACGGCAAGTACTATAAGAGCTTCTGTACACCCATGTACGAAAGAAGAAGCTTAATCGGTTATGTGATAAGTATAAGTGACATTACGCTGATACATGAGCAGATGGAGGAAATCAGCAGCCTAAGGGAAGCGGCTGATTCGGCAAACAAGGCTAAGAGTTTGTTCCTTGCAAATATGAGCCATGAAATCAGGACTCCGTTAAATGCTATTATCGGGATGAGCGAGCTTTCGGAAAAAGAAACCTCGGAAACCGTAAAGGACGAATATATCGGGCAGATAAAGGCCGCAAGCAGGATTTTGCTTGGCATTGTCAATGAAGTGCTTGATTTTTCAAAGGCTGAGTCGGGAAAGCTTGAGCTTAACAAGGTTGAATTCGATACTGCCGAATTTTTAAATTCTATATTGAATGTTACGGTAATGAGAATCGGCGACAAACCGATAGATTTTATTGCGGATATCGACCCTAAGATTCCTTCAAGGCTTTTCGGGGACGATACCAGAATCAGGCAGATATTCCTAAACCTTCTTTCAAATGCGGACAAGTATACGAGGAGCGGTTCAATTGTATTAAAGGTTGACTTTGAGCATATCGGGGGCGCAATCAAGCTTAAGGGTTCGGTGAAGGATACCGGCTTTGGTATCAAAGAAGAGGATCAGCAAAAGCTTTTTTCGGCATTCACTCAGGTGGATGCACTAAAGAACAGGCATATCGAGGGAAGCGGGCTCGGACTTGCCATATTTGCACAGCTTGTATCCTTAATGGGCGGTGAATACGGGGTAAACAGCGAATACGGAAAGGGCAGTGAATTTTACTTTAGTATAAACGTGGACGTAGCCGATGCAAATCCTATGTCGCAACGCGAAAGGGAAAGCTTTAAGCTTAATAAGAATGCTATTTTCTCACTTTACGGAGCCGGAAAGCACAAAGAATCCGAAATTGTATTTAGTCCGAAGAATTATTCGGATAAGGCAATTCTGGTGGTTGATGACAATAAGGTAAATGTAAAGGTGATGGTTGCCTTTCTAAAGCAGTTTGATATAATCGCCGATTCAGCTCTTTCGGGAGAGGAAGCCATAGAGAAGGTAAAGGCAAAACACTACGATCTGGTATTTATGGACCATATGATGCCCGGAATGGACGGTATTGAGGCTACGAAGATTATCAGGGGACTTGAAGGCGATTACTTTAAGAATCTTCCGATTATTGCGTGCACGGCAAACGTCATAAAGGGCATGGAGGATATGTTTAAGGAAGCCGGAATGAACGGCTTTGTTCCGAAACCCATTCAGATGGATGTGCTGGCAGGGGTGTTAAAAGAGAACCTGTAGCTTAATCAAAACTCAAGCTTCAACCGGAACGTGCCTGTCAATGCAGACTCAAAGCCGGCACTGCAGACCTACGCGTGAGTCCTGTCATGCGATTCAATGTCGCAAAATTTGCATATCTTTTGCAAAAAAATGTGTAAAAAGCGCTTTTATTTTTCGATGCAAAAGTGATACTCTTCTCTTGGAGGTATCGGGTTATGACTTATGGTGAAATTATGATGAACCAGCTGACGCTGGCTCAATATGCGGAGCTTTTTTTACGAATTATCGTTTCCTGCCTGTGCGGAGGCTTAGTCGGCTTCGAGCGGACGAGACGCTTCAAGGAAGCCGGAATCAGGACTCACATAATCGTATGTGCGGCTTCTGCCATGCTTATGATTGTTTCAAAGTATGGTTTTCTTGATGTAGAATATCTGGCAGGTTCTCACAACTCAGATCCTGCACGTCTTGCGGCTCAGATTATAAGCGGTATTTCTTTTCTTGGTGCAGGCGTTATTTTTCATAACGGTAGTACCACCAGGGGTCTTACAACAGCTGCGGGAGTTTGGGCAATATCCGGGGTCGGAATTGCCATCGGTGCGGGCATGTATCCGCTCGGTATCTTTGTAACCGCGGTCATCTATTTGATCCAGTTTATAATGCATAAGGTTGAAATCGGCGCGGATGCCGTCAACAATTATCAGCTTCGGTTTACCGTTAAGAATTCCGACGAATTCAGAAAGTCCGTTACTAAATTTTTAGAAGAGCAGAAGGCACAGACTCTTGAATCGAAGGTTAAATTCGACGAGGATGGGTTCGTAACCTACAATCTCACTATACGTACTTCGTCGGAAATCGACATTGAAAAGCTTAATTTCTTTTTGGAGTCAATCGGAGAGGTTAAATCCGTTAGCTGCGTGTCCATGAATTGAGTACATTTCTTTTTTATGGTGACAGATACGAACAATTTCTGCATTTTTATACATTTTTCTTGTATATTTAATCCTTCCGTGATAGAATCTTTCGGTAAATAAAGTACTTTCGGTATAAACCGAGGAAGGATATGTTATGAAAAAGTTTTTATCTGTTTTATTGGCTTCCGCTATGGCACTTTCACTTGCTGCATGCGGATCAAGCACAAAGGCAAACACGGTATTTGGTGTTGACGATCTTCCTGGAAAGTCAATCGGTGTACAGCTTGGCACAACAGGTGATATCTATGCATCTGATTATGAAAGCGAGGGCTCGGTAATAGAGAGGTACTCAAAGGGCGCTGACGCTGTTCAGGCTTTACTTCAGGGAAAGCTTGACTGCGTTATTATCGACAAGCTTCCTGCAGAAGAATTTGTGGCAAAGAACTCTGACAAGCTTGAGATCCTTGACGAGGCATTTGCTCTTGAGGAATATGCCGTTGCTGTTTCAAAGGACAACACTGAGCTTACGGCTTCTATTAATGAGGCACTGAAAACTCTTGATGAGAATGGTGTAAAGGCACAGATTGAAGCAAACTATATTGGTGATGATACGATAGGTACCTGCCCTTACGTTGCAGATGCTTCAAATACAGGCGCCAACGGAACCTTAGTAATGGCTACGAATGCTTATTTCCCTCCTTATGAATATTATGAGGGCGGCGAAATCGTAGGTATTGATGCAGAAATGGCTCAGGCTATTGCCGATATCCTTGGCATGACCTTACAGATTGAGGATATGGAATTTGATTCCATCATTGCAGCTGTTCAGACCGGAAAGGCTGATATCGGTATGGCAGGTATGACAGTTACGGAAGACAGACTTAAAAATATTGACTTCTCTGATTCCTACACAACAGCAACACAGGTTATTATCGTTAGAAAATAACCTTAGACATTGAGGTTTGATTTGGACTTTTTAAAGGAAAAATTTATTGAAACATTTATAACGGACGACAGATACAAGTTCTTTACCACGGGACTTGGCAATACTCTCGTTATAACAATATTTGCCGCAGTTTTAGGAATCCTTCTTGGATTCCTAATTGCGGTTATCAGAACCACTCATGATACACTTCCAAAGAAGCACGTGGGACTGGAAATTCTTAATGCTATAGCCAAGGTATATTTAACGATTATAAGGGGAACCCCTACAACCGTTCAGCTTCTTATCATGTACTACATCATCATGGTTGGTAGCACCAACAAGGTACTAATAGCCATAGTGAGCTTTGGCATAAATTCCGGTGCATACGTTGCGGAAATTGTACGCTCGGGCATCCAGTCAATCGACAAGGGACAGTTCGAGGCAGGCAGAAGTCTTGGATTTACCTATACTCAGACCATGTGCTATATGATTATTCCGCAGGCCTTTAAGAATGTACTTCCTGCACTTGTAAATGAATTTATCACGCTTTTAAAGGAAACCTCAATATCCGGTTATATTGCTTTAAACGATTTGACGAGAGCAGGAGATATTGTGAGAAGCCTTACTTACGAAACCTTCTTCCCACTTTTAAGCGTTGCTGCCATTTACCTTATTTTGGTAATGATACTCACATCGCTTGTCGGAAGACTTGAAAGGAGGCTGCATCAGAGTGATAGATAAGGGAGAAACTCTTTTTGAGATAAGGAATCTGGAAAAGCATTTTGGAGATGTTGAAGTATTAAAGGGTATTTCGACTGATATTAAATCCGGAGAGGTGCTTGTAATAATCGGACCATCAGGCTCGGGAAAGTCGACATTTCTGAGATGCCTCAATTTGCTTGAGGAGCCTACCGGTGGAGAAATCTTCTTCGAAGGCAAGAAATTAAATGAAAAAGGCACAAATGTAAATGCTCTTCGCGAAAGAATCGGAATGGTATTTCAGCAGTTTAATTTGTTCCCGCACATGAGTGTGAAGAGGAACATTGAAATCGCACCCCTAAAGCTTTTAAAGCAATCGGCCGGGGAAGCCTCAAAGAATGCGGACGAGCTTCTTGAAAGAGTAGGCTTATCCGACAAGGCTTCAGCTTACCCAAACCAGCTTTCCGGCGGACAGAAGCAGCGTATTGCGATTGCAAGAAGCCTTGCCATGCATCCCGACGTAATGCTCTTCGATGAACCGACTTCGGCGCTTGATCCGGAAATGGTAGGCGAAGTCTTGGAGCTTATGAAGGAGCTTGCACATTCAGGAATGACAATGGTGGTCGTAACGCACGAAATGGGATTTGCCAGAGAAGTTGCTACAAGGATGATATTCATCGACGACGGTCTGATTCAGGAGGATGGAACTCCGGAAGAGTTCTTTACTACTCCCAAGAATCCAAGGTTGAAGGATTTTCTTTCAAAAGTATTATAGCTATAAAGATTATCAGGAACTCCCGAGAGGGGGTTCTTTTTTTACATAGATAAATTCGAAGCAGAGACGGTTATCGTGCAGCTTGAAATAGCCAAATCTCTCGGATTGAGAGCGCCGAATCTCTCGGATTTTTATGAAGAAGATAACGTTAATTAAAGATTAATCAGTTCATGCCATAATTTTCATACTAAAAAAGGAGAAACAGTTGAACGTTATGTCTGAAAGCATGATAATCTCTAAGCACAGCACAGCACAGCACAGCACAGCACAGCACAGCACAGCACAGCACAGCACAGC
>CAVCUM010000005.1:0-133088 GCA_963605385.1 Lachnospiraceae bacterium | reverse complement strand
TATTCAATATTACAAAGCAAATGCGTGACTTGGGGATGATTCAGGTAATCGGCAGAGGCGAACAGAAAAAATATGTGATAGCAGGGTCTTAAATGTGATTAATTTTCGTCGCAAGGCATAATGTGGAGAGATTATACCGACTATTAAATAAAAACGAAACTCGCAGGGAAAAGGTGCCGAAATTTGTTTTTCAGGTGGTGGATTATCTGATGGAGAACGACACAATAGAGAAAAAGTGCCGAAAACTCGTAAAAACACGGCATTTTCAGCACTTTTGTTGCGGAGACGGTGGGATTCGAACCCACGAGCCCATAAATGGGCTACCTGATTTCGAGTCAGGCCCGTTATGACCACTTCGATACATCTCCGGGTACGCATTAATTTTGCGACCTTGATATTATAAGTCTAAAGAATGAGAGGTGTCAACAATAAAACTTATCCGAAGTTGCGAAGCAAATTCGTAGCAAAGGTGCATCTAATGCGCTGTGCATCGATTACAGGCAGCAATTTTACTTCCTAATTATAAACAATGATTACGATTTTTTTCCTCCGGCTTCTCCTTTGCAAATTACACACCATTGTCTAACGTACCGTTCTTGACGGCTTTTTCAAGCTTGTTCCTGATGCGAAGCTCTTTGAAAAAGCGGGTCAGTATGGCGGAGCATTCGTCTTTGAGAACCCCTCTTTCGACAATGGCCTGATGATTGAAGGCATCGTGCTCCAAAATATTAAGTATCGATCCTCCGCAGCCGGCCTTTGGATTCATGGAACCCATGACAACTCTGTCGATTCGGGCCTGAATGATCGCACCTGCACACATTTGGCAGGGTTCTAAGGTTACATAAAGAGTGCAGCCTTCAAGACGCCAGTCACCGATTGCCTTTGAAGCCTTTTTTATGGCGGAGATTTCGGCATGGGCAAGGGTTGTCTTGTCGGTGTTTCGCCTGTTGTATCCGCGCCCGATGACCTTTCCTTCACTCACTATAACCGCTCCGATTGGCACCTCGCCGAGCCTGTAAGCTTTCATCGCCTCTTTAAGGGCGAGCTTCATAAACGATTCATCTTCCGATAGTTCTTTTTTCATGTAAATTCCTTGATTTGAGTGATAAAATTATTAGTAGGAAGCAAAAACCGCTTCCTATAATCAATGCACGGCACATTTTATGTGCCTTTACTTCGAATTTGATTCGCAACTTCGGATAAGTTTTATTATAGATTTTTCATGAGGTAAATACAAATGCAGATTCATGGTTTTAACAAGACGACCCTGCTTGATTTTCCGGGAATTGTGGGCTGCACGATTTTCACGGGCTCCTGTAATTTCAGGTGCCCCTACTGTCAGAATGCGGACCTTGTCCTCAATCCGAATAGCCAGCCGCTTATATCGGAAGAGGAGATACTGACCCATCTTCGAAAAAGAAAGGGTATCACCAGGGGAATATGCATAAGCGGAGGAGAGCCGACCCTTCAGCAGGACCTTGAAGACTTTATCCTTAAATGCAGGGAGACAGGGCTGCTTGTAAAGCTTGATACAAACGGATACAGACCGGAGGTTCTTAATGATCTTCTAAAGAAAGGGCTGCTTGATTATGTGGCGATGGATATCAAGGCACCACTTTCTTCTTACGAAAAAGCAGCCGGGGTCAGGCTTGATACGGATAGGATTAAAGAGAGCGTCAACCTTATAAAGAGGTCCAGAATCGAGTACGAATTTCGTACCACTGTGGTGAGAGAACTTCATGACAAAGAAGATTTCTTACAGATTGGCGAACTTTTAAAGGGTGCAAAGAAATATTTTCTGCAAGGGTATGTCGATTCCGAGAGGGTTATAAGCCCCGGCTTTACTTCATACAGTTACGAAGAAATGTGCGCCTTCAGAGATTTGCTGAAAGACTATATAGAGCAGGTTGAAGTGCGTGGGGTTGAATAAAATTATGTTAATAACCCATTAATTGATAAGCGGTAAGCTTAGCTTGAAAATAAAAGTAGTGAATTAATTACTCTTCTTTTATCATGTCTCTCCTATGAAAATACCGATCGCTACGCGGTCGGTATTTTTGCGTGTAAATTTCTCTTGTTTTCCGATACCTATTTGTTAAAATGATACCGGTGGTGTAATGCACACGGTAATTTGCAGTTGCCGCCGGTGTGAATCTTAATTTTTGGGAGTTTTTTTATTTATGAAATCAAATATCAAGTACAGTCTTTTACTCTTACTCGGAGCCTTTATATGGGGCGTGGCCTTTGTGGCACAGAGTGCGGGCATGGATTATCTGGGCCCCTTTTCATTTAACGGAGTCAGAAATTTCATGGGTTCGATAGTATTGCTTCCCCTAATTTTTATAAGAGACAAAAAAGAAGGCGTCGAAACACCGTGGAGTGACAAGAAGCTTTGGATAGGCGGCATTGTGTGCGGAGTGTTTTTATTTCTCGCATCAAGCACTCAGCAGATAGGACTTATAGATACCGCAGCGGGGAAGGCAGGTTTTATCACCGCTCTTTATATCGTGCTTGTACCTGTGTTTTCACTCTTCCTTAAAAAGAAACCGGCAAAGACCGTTTGGGTAAGCGTAGCGCTCGGGGTTGTGGGACTTTATTTCCTCTGCATAGACGGAAGCGTTTCAATTCAGGCTGGAGATATCTGGCTCTTTGCGTGTGCGTTTCTTTTTGCATTCCAAATACTTGCCTGTGCCAAGTTTGCACCGGACAAGGATCCGCTCAAGCTTTCCTGCATTCAGTTTTTCGTGGTAGGCGTTTTAAGCATTATTCCAATGATTATGGAAAAGCCGGCTATGAGTAATTTTATTGACTGTGCGATTCCCATTCTTTATGCCGGAATCTTTTCAAGCGGGGTTGCCTACACGCTTCAGATGGTAGGACAGAGACATATAAAGCCGTCAATCGCTTCTTTGCTCATGAGCTTTGAATCGGTATTTTCTGTGCTTGCGGGCTTTGTAATCTTACATGAAACCCTGACTGTGCGAGAACTGATAGGCTGTGTTGCCATGTTTGCTGCGGTAATTATCGCACAGATAGTTCCTTCAAAGGAGGAAAAATAAATGGACATTAATCACTTAAAAAGGATTGACGATGTGCTTTCGGAAATGACCGAAAACGGCTTCGTAGCAGGTGCAAACTGCCTTGTATTAAAGGACGGGGAGGAAGCTTACTACGGAGAAAAGGGCTATGCCGATATTTCGGGCAGATTACCGCTAAAGAGGGATTCAATCTTCAGACTATATTCAATGTCAAAGCCTGTGACCTCCGCAGCAGTCATGCTGCTTGTGCAGGACGGACTTCTTGATTTAAACAATCCTGTCGGAGACTACATACCGACGTTTAGGAATCAGGTCGTAGCCGACAGGTACGACAGGGTTCCTGTAAGGCGTCCTATGAAGGTAATCGACCTTCTCAATATGCGCGGAGGTCTTACCTACGGAGGTGACTTAAATACCCCGGAGGCGCTTACACTTAAGATTACGGAGGAGGCAATTTCAAGGCTTGATACCGATCATGAGATGAGTACGCTTGAGTTTGCAAGTAGGCTCGGAGAAGTTCCGCTTTTATTCAATCCCGGCGAACATTTCCAGTACAGCTTCAGTGCGGATGTACTCGGCGCAATCATAGAAGTTGTTTCCGGAATGCGCTTCGGTGAGTTTTTAAGCAAAAGAATTTTTGAGCCACTCGGAATGGAGGATACGGGTTTCTTTGTACCCGAGAGCAAACAGCCACGACTTGTTAAGGTTTATAAGGGGACTGAGAATGGACTTAAGGAGTTTAGCTTTAATCACCTTGCCATCAATTTGAAGATGGATCACGAACCGGCATTCCAATCGGGAGGAGCAGGGCTTGTTACCACAATAGATGACTATGCAAAGTTTGCAGCCATGCTCAACAATAACGGTGAGCTTGGCGGTGTAAGGGTAATGGAGCCGGGCGCTGTCAGATACATGACAACCGGGCACATGGAAGAGGGTCCGAGAAAGGACTTTATGACCTGGGACGGCGTGGACGGCTTTATTTACTCAAACCTTTTAAGAATTTTAAAGGACGAAGGTGCGGCGGTCACCTGCGGCGTTGAAGGCGAGTACGGCTGGGATGGTTGGCTCGGTCCTTACTTTATAAACGATCCCAAACACAAGGTTACCATACTTCTATTGATTCAAAAGACAGATGCGGGTACTACGACATACACAAGGCGCATCAGAAACATTGTTTATTCATCACTGGAGGATTAATGAATACAATACCCTACCGTTACAAAAACTGCCCGATACCGGGAGGCGGCTATGTCACAGGCTTTTTATTTGGATGCAACGATGAAAATGCCTTTTATATCCGTACGGACATCGGAGGAGCTTACCGCTACGAGTCGGACACTGACAGCTTTAAAAGCCTGTCGGACTATGTAAGTATGGATGATTTGGCACCGACTTACGTTGCTGCACTTGCCCTTGACGAGGATGTTCCGGGGTCACTTTACATAGCATGCGGACTAAATGACGAAAAAAGAACCGGTGAGCTGCTCATATCAAAGGATTACGGAAAGACCTTTGTCAAAAGAGAGCTTCCGGCACTCTCGCACGGCAATTTAAACGGCAGAGGAACGGGAAAGAGACTTGTAAAAAGAAATGGGATCCTCTATTTTGCTTCCTACGAGGACGGCCTTCTTATTTCAAATGATGAGGGAAGCACCTGGAAAAAGAAAACTATAAACGGAGAAAATCATTTAAGCTTTGTTTTTGCAAGGCCTGATTCGGCAACGCTTATAGTCGCAACCGCAGGGGTTGATACGAAGGTTTCCGACTCAATGCGCGGTCACTCCTTGTTTATATCCTATGATAACGGCGAGAACTTTGAAGAGATGGCAGAACCCGAAACAGGCTTGATAGAAGGCTCAAAGCTGAGCGGACTTGTGGGACACAGATATGCCTATGACGGGCGGTTTCTTTATATAACCGCAAATCATACCGGAGAAACTGCCTATACAGTCGATCCGGGATACAGCTGCGATTGCGGTAAGGTAATGGGCGGCGTGGTACTAAGATACTCGTTTGACGATTCGGGTAAGCTTAATAAACCCGAGATTATAAGCCCTGACAAAAATTATCGTAAGCTTAAGTACGGTTACGGTGGAATTTCTTTTTCCGCGGTAACTCCGGGACTGTTGGTTCTTTCTACAATTACTAAGGACGATGGGGATGTGGTTTATCGGTCAAAAGATTTCGGAGAAACCTGGGAAGAGGTGCTTTGGGGGCTAAAGGTCGGAGATATTCGGTTTAATACACCGTATATGCGTCCCGAATGTAATGGGCACGATTCGCTCATTCACTGGCTGAGCGATATTGAATTTAACCCTCACGACGCGGGTGAGGTTTGGTTTAATACTGGTACCGGAGTTTTCAGGACCAAAAACTTTTTGGATGCGGTCCCTCGTTTTGAAGATGCTTCCACAGGCATAGAGGAGACCGTGCATTTAAATGTCTATGCTCCCATAAAGGGTCCCGTTAAGGTAATAGATATTTTGGGAGACCTCGGAGGTTTTGCCTTTGCCGATATAGACAAGCCTTGCGATAATTCCTTTGCCGATGCCGACGGTAACCGCTATATCACCTGTATCAATGCAGACTTTTCGGACGAGGACGGAAGGAATGTAATTGTAACGCCTCGCGGAAACTGGACCGGTAAGACAAAGGGTGGTTTGATCGTTTCAGATGATTCCTGTAAGAGCTTTAAGAGACTTTTACTTCCATATGGTATTACAAAAGAACTTGACGAGCATTTCAGGCAGATAGAATGCCCGAATGTCAATTCGGGGTGGGTAGCGATGTCGGCGGATGCAAATACTTATGTATGGAGTGTTGCTGATGCGACAGAGCTTCCAATGGAACTTTGCATAGTTACAAACGACAGAGGCTTAAACTGGAAGAAGGTTTCCTTTGAAAAGCACGGCGCTCTTGATCGTCTCATAAAAATTTTTTCGGACAGAATGGATTCGTCGTTATTTTACGGGTTTTCAGAAAACGGAAATATATACGAAAGCACGGATGCAGGAAACAGCTTTATTCGCATTGAAGGACTTTCGCTTGAAGGTGTCAATTTCGGAAAGATAGACTGTGCCGACAAGACAGAGATACGAGGAGAGAGCGGCAGGAAAGGTTGTTTCTATATAGCCTGCGGAGAAAAGGGTCTATGGAAGCTTGAGGATAGGAAGCTTAAACGTATTTCGGGGGAGCACGATACGGTATACAGGGTAGGGCTCGGAATAGGACCCGATACGGATGATTATTTGAGCGGGGAGAAGGCACTTTATATGTGCGGTATCTTCGACGGAGTTTACGGATTTTACAGAAGCACTGACGGATGCAGGAGCATATGCCGGATAAATAACGACAGTCAGATGTTCGGGGACATCAACAGCATAGACGGAGACAAGCGCGTCTTCGGAAGATTCTTCCTGGCAACGGGTTCAAGAGGAATCGTGTATGGTGAGGAAGCATAGGAAAAGAGCTTCTGCTTTTGGCGCGGTCGCATTGCGACATATTTTTCATATACTTTAGCAGCGCATCATCGCGGAACAGCTTTTGACAAAAAAGCCCATGGCAATTGCCGTGGGCTTTTTATTTTATGCATGGAACAAATTGTTCGTTTCGTATTTCGGTTCACAGGTTACGTTGAGCTTAAGCTTCTTAAACAACGTTTCGTCGACGGGAGAAAGAATAACACTTGAATGAACCTCACAGCCTTTCAGCTTCGGAAGCTGCTCAAGGGCAAGTGCCGAGGCTGCGTTTGTGGCTCCGCTTACAGAAAGTGCAATCAGAACCTCGTCTGTATGAAGTCTGGGATTTCGACTTCCTAAGTATCTCGTCTTTACGGTCTGGATGGGTTCAAGAGCCTCCTTTGTGACAAGGTGAAGCTTGTGCTCAATACCTGCGAGTTCCTTGATGGCGTTTATGAGGCAGGCGGCGCTGGCACCGAGCAAATCGGTGGTTTTTCCGGTAATAAGCTTTCCGTTCGGAAGCTCGATTGCTACTGCCGGATGTCCGGTTTCCTGTTCACGGTTAAGCGCTGCCGCGATAACCGGTCTGTCATCTGCCGAAAGATTCATCTGCTTCATCAGAAGCTCAAGCTTGTAAAGGGCTTCTTTTGAGTCGTTACCCTTCTTTACGTTTACCAAAGCAGTATAGTAGCGGCGGATGATTTCCTGCTTGGATGCCTCTCTGCACGCTTCATCATCGACGATGCATTTTCCTGCCATATTGACACCCATGTCGGTGGGAGACTTATAGGGACTGTATCCTAAAATCTGTGTAAACATGGCGTTTAATACAGGGAATATTTCAACGTCTCTGTTGTAGTTGACGGTTGTTTCTCCGTAGGCTTCCAAATGGAAGGGATCAATCATGTTTACATCGTTTAGATCTGCCGTTGCGGCTTCATAAGCGATATTTACCGGATGATTTAACGGAAGATTCCAAATGGGGAAGGTCTCAAACTTTGCATATCCGGCCTTTATGCCGCGCTTGTTTTCATGATAGAGCTGGGAAAGGCAGGTAGCCATTTTTCCCGAACCGGGTCCCGGAGCGGTTATTACCACAAGCGGGCGGGTAGTCTCTATATAATCGTTCTTTCCGTAGCCGTCATCGCTTACGATAAGCGGAATATTGCTCGGATATCCTTCAATAGGGTAGTGGAGGTATGACTTTATGTTTAGAGCGGAAAGCTTCTTTCTGAAAGCGTCTGCAGCAGGCTGCCCCGCATACTTGGTGATTACGACACTTCCGACATAAAGACCTACGCTTGTGAAGGCGTCAATCAGTCTTAATACATCAAGGTCATAGGTGATGCCGAGATCACCTCTTTTTTTGTTTTTTTCTATTGCGTCGGCTCCGATTACGACAACTATTTCCGCCTTATCTTTAAGCTTGAGAAGCATTTTGAGCTTGGAATCGGGCTCAAATCCCGGAAGAACTCTCGAAGCGTGGTAGTCGTCAAAAAGCTTACCGCCGAATTCCAGGTAAAGCTTGTCGCCGAAGGAAGAAATTCTTTCCAGAATCCTTTCCGACTGCATACTTAAATATTTTTCATTATCAAATCCTATCTTCATGGAATGACACCTCCGTTAACCAATAAATTTTACAGAGAAAGCATAGGAAATTCAAGATAAAAGAAAGAATCTGTTTAGATTTTTTTTAGACTATGCTTATTGCTAAGGTAAAGCGGTTTATTTATAATGTAACTGTTTAGAGCCATGCTCCAAAGATAAAACTATTTAAGTGAGGACAATATGCCCGACAATAATCCTAACAACCAAAAGAAACCGACAGATCCCAGGGGACCGCGTATAGCACCCATGCTAATTGCAGTACTGGTGATTCTTTTGATAATCAGCTATTTCTCAAAGGCGCTGACGACGGCGACCAATAAAGAAATCACTTACAACGAATTTGTCGAAATGCTTAATAACGGCACCGTTGAAAGCGTTTACGTAACCGACGATCAGATTACCATTACCCCGAAGGCAGAGAATACGGACAACGGGAACTACATGCGCAGTCAGGTAATCACTTACCGTACGGGTCTTCTTGAAGATGGGGACGCGCTTAGCGAAAGGCTTTTGGCAGCAGGCGTTGAGGTAAGCCGTGAGATTCCGGACAATTCAAGCTGGCTGATTTCAGTTATTCTTACATATATTCTTCCTGTGTTGCTTTTCTTTGTACTCATCAGCTTCCTTTCCAGGAAGATGGGTTCATCGGGCGGCTTCATGGGCGGAGTCGGCAAGTCAAATGCAAAGGTCTATGTGCAGAAAGAAACCGGCGTTACCTTCAAGGATGTAGCGGGTGAGGACGAGGCCAAGGAAAGCCTTGTCGAAGTCGTTGACTTTTTGCACAATCCCGGAAGATACGTAAAAATCGGTGCAAAGCTTCCTAAGGGTGCACTCTTAGTCGGCCCTCCCGGAACAGGTAAGACTCTTCTTGCGCGTGCTGTTGCCGGCGAAGCAAAGGTTCCGTTCTTTTCACTTACGGGTTCCGATTTCGTGGAAATGTTCGTCGGTGTCGGAGCTTCCAGAGTAAGGGACTTATTTAAGGAAGCAAGTAAAAACGCTCCCTGTATAGTATTTATAGATGAAATTGATGCAATCGGTCGAAGCCGTGACTCAAAGTACGGCGGAGGAAACGAGGAAAGAGAACAGACCCTGAATCAGCTTCTGTCCGAAATGGATGGTTTCGATGCTTCAAAGGGTATCTTCATCCTTGCGGCTACCAACCGTCCTGAAATTCTTGATAAGGCGCTTCTTCGTCCCGGACGTTTCGACAGACGCATCATAGTTGACAAGCCAGATCTAAAGGGCCGTGTCGAAATATTGAAGGTTCACTCAAAGAATGTTCTGATGGACGAAACGGTTGATCTTGACGCAATCGCACTTGCAACCTCTGGTGCCGTAGGCTCCGACCTTGCAAATATGATAAACGAAGCCGCCATCAATGCTGTCAAGGAACACAGAGAATGTGTTTCACAGAAGGATCTCTACGAAGCCGTAGAACAGGTACTTGTCGGCAAGGAAAAGAAGGATCGTATCATGAGTGCCGAGGAAAGAAAGATTGTTTCCTACCACGAGGTCGGTCATGCCCTCCTTTCCGCACTTCAGAAAAATGCCGAGCCGGTTCAGAAGATTACAATCGTTCCGAGGACAATGGGTGCTCTCGGATATGTAATGCAGGTTCCGGAAGAGGAAAAGTATTTAAATACGGAAAAA
Organism: Lachnospiraceae bacterium; assembly: GCA_963605385.1. Lineage (GTDB taxonomy): Bacteria > Bacillota > Clostridia > Lachnospirales > Lachnospiraceae > UBA1258. The sequence goes on along the minus strand of CAVCUM010000005.1, from coordinate 123,331 downwards.
GAACTTCGTACCATGTTAGTCGGACTTCTCGGCGGACGAGCAGCTGAGGAGATCGTATTCGATTCGGTTACGACGGGTGCTTCAAACGATATAGAAAAGGCTACAGGCATTGCAAGAAGTATGGTGACTCAGTACGGTATGAGCAAGAAATTCGGCCTTATCGGACTTGAAAGTGTCGAAAGCCGTTATCTTGACGGACGAACTGTTTTAAATTGCAGCGACGTAACTGCAGCCGAGATAGATAAAGAAGTAATGGAAATCTTAAAGGAAAGCTACGAAGAAGCGAAGCGCCTGCTTCTTGAAAACAGGGGCGTGCTTGACAAGATTGCGGCTTACCTCATAGAGAAAGAAACCATTACCGGTAAAGAGTTCATGGAAATTTACAGGCGTGAAAAAGGTATTCCCGAACCTGAGCCAAAGGATGATGTAAAGACTTCTGGGACATCCGAGGAAGCAACGATTTCAGAGGAAACAGCATCTGAAGGCAAGGCACCGGAAAGCACTGCGCAAGAAGCAGATAAGAAACCCTCGGAAGCTCCTGCAGGTGAATCTATAAACACTTTTGAAGGCGTCTTAAAGGATGCCGTGGACACACAGGATACAACCGATGTTTAACATACAGGAAGAATTGGACAAACTCCCGCATAAGCCGGGAGTTTATCTTATGCATGACAAAGATGACAATATAATATACATCGGCAAAGCCAAAATCCTTTACAATCGTGTAAGGTCTTATTTTCGCGAGTCCACGAAGAAGACTTTAAAGATTCAGCGCATGGTTTCGTTAATCGACCATTTCGAATACATCATAGTCGATTCGGAACTTGAAGCTTTAGTTTTGGAAAACAATCTCATCAAGGAATACAATCCCAAATACAATACACTTTTAAAAGATTCGAAGACCTACCCTTACATAAAGGTTTCGGTAAACGAGGAATATCCGCGCATATTTATGGTTCGAAATACTCATCGTGACAAGGCAAAGTATTTCGGACCCTTCACGAGCGCTCAGGCAGTAAACGACATAATCGAGCTATTAAATGCGACGTTTAAGCTTAGGTCATGCCAAAAGAAATGTTCTTTTAAAGCTTCAGTAGACAGACCCTGCCTGAACTACCATATGAAACGCTGTCTCGGTCCCTGCAGCGGAACTGTACCTGCTGCGGAATATTCAGAGGGTATAAAGAAAGCACTTGACTTTCTAAACGGAAACGACAAGACCCTTCTTAAGGAACTGAAAGAAAAAATGGATGCAGCCTCCGAAAGACTTGATTTTGAAGAGGCCATCAAATATAGAGAGCTCTACGATTCAGCAACTCGTATCATAGAGCGTCAGAAGATTACCGACACCGACGAAGAGGACAGAGATATAATAGGAATTGCGTCTGACGGTTCCGACGCCGTGGTACAGGTTTTCTTTATCCGTGACGGCAAGATGATAGGGCGCGAGCATCACCATATCGGGGAGATTGAGGGCGATGAGTCATCAAACATTCTTTCCGAATTTATAAAGCGTTACTATACCGGCACGCCGTACGTTCCGTCTGTCATAATGCTGCCTTTTGAGATTGAGGAAGCTTCTGTGATTGAAGAGTGGCTTTCCTACGTGAAGGGCAGGAAGGTTAAGCTTTTGATCCCGAAGGTCGGCACCAAGGAGCGCCTGGTGGAGCTTGCAAACAACAATGCGGCACTGGTACTTTCTCAGGATAAAGAAAAAATCATTAAAGAAGAAAAGCATACAAAAGGAGCGGCAAAGGAGCTTGCAGATCTGATAGGGCTAAAAAAAGCCGGGCGTATCGAGGCCTACGATATTTCAAATACCAACGGCTTTGAAAATGTCGGATCGATGGTCGTGTTTGAAGAGGGTAAGCCGGTTAAAGGTGACTACCGTAAGTTTAAGATTAAGTCCGTTGAAGGGCCGAATGATTATGCCTGCATGTATGAGGTGCTTACAAGGCGGTTCAAGCACGGCTTTGAGGAAAAGAAAAGACTTGACAGCAATGACCTGTCCGAGGCTTACAGCAGCTTCGCACGTTTTCCGGATCTCCTGCTCATGGACGGGGGCAAGGGTCAGGTAAATATATGCAAACGAGTTCTTTCTGAAATGAACATAGATATTCCGGTATGCGGTATGGTAAAGGACGATTACCACAATACCAGGGGTCTTTATGTCGAAGGGAATGAAATTGATATAGATAAAAATTCCGAGGCATTTAAGCTCGTTACAAGGATTCAGGATGAAGCCCATCGTTTTGCGATAGAGTATCACAAGAGCTTACGCAGCAAGGCACTCACACATTCCGTGCTTGACGATATCAAGGACATAGGACCGAAGAGAAGACGTGCTCTTATGAGAAGCTTTGGTTCAATTGAGGATATCAAAAATGCATCGGTAGAAGACCTTATGAAAATTGACGGTATGAGCCCTGCAGCGTGTGAGTCCGTATATAATTTTTTCCGTAAAGGGTTGGAATAAGTAATAGCTGTGTGCTACACTCAAAGAAACTTAATGTTTGAGGAGGTTGTATGGCATATATATATTTAGAGAAGATTATTGAAAAATTCAGTCTTGAAAATTTGACGCCGGATGTGGATATCAGCAAGATAAAGATTACGCAGCCCGATATTAACAGACCGGGCATTCAGATTGCCGGATATTTCGAGCACTTTGACGATCAGCGTATACAGATTATAGGTTTCGTTGAATACACTTATATGGAGAATCTATCCGTAGCCAAGAAAAAAGAAATCTATTCAAAGCTTATGTCGTATGACATTCCCGCAATTGTATATTGCAGAGAGCTGCAGCCCGATGACCTGCTGCTTGAGATGGCGACAAAGGCAAACATTCCGGTCCTCATGACGAGAAAGTCCACATCAAACTTTATGGCGGAAATCATCAGATGGCTTAATGTTAAGCTTGCTCCATGTATCGTCGTTCACGGCGTATTGGTTGACGTCTTCGGCGAAGGTGTTTTGATAACGGGGGAAAGCGGAATTGGAAAATCAGAAGCCGCACTTGAACTTATCAAGCGTGGTCATAGACTTGTTTCGGACGATGCGGTTGAAATCAGAAAGGTAAGTGACGATACCTTAATCGGTTCGGCACCTGACGTTACGAAGCACTTTATCGAGCTTCGCGGTATCGGAATCATTGACGTAAAGACCCTTTTCGGTGTTTCAAGCGTTAAGGACACCCAGTCGATAGATTTGGTAATCAGGCTTGAGGAGTGGAGCCGAGATAAAGAATATGACCGCCTGGGACTTGAAGAACAGTATACGGAGTACCTTGGCAAGCAGGTTGTCTGCCATAATATTCCGATCCGTCCCGGACGTAACCTTGCGGTAATATGTGAGTCGGCAGCGGTTAACTTCAGACAAAAGAAGATGGGCTACAATGCCGCTCAGGAATTCTACAAGAGAATTCAGGAAAATTTTGCAAAGAAGAGAGAAGAGGATGAGGCATGAGTAAATACGCGATAGGTGTTGATGTCGGCGGAACAACCGTTAAATTGGGAGTTCTCGATACGGAAGGAAATTTATTAAATAAGTGGGAAATCGTTACCCGCAAGGAAGATAACGGAAGCCATATTTTACCGGACATAGCCGCTTCAATAGACGAAAAGCTTAAAGAATTTAGCATATCAAAAGAAAATGTTGTGGGTATAGGAATCGGAGTTCCCGGACCTATCGACGATAACGGTATAGTTCACGTTGCCGTAAACTTAGGCTGGGGTGAATTTAATGTAAACGAAACCCTTACAAGACTTACGGGCATTCCTTCAAAAGCGGGAAATGACGCAAACGTTGCGGCTCTTGGAGAAATGTGGAAGGGCGGCGGTGCAGGTTTAAACAATATCGTCATGGTAACCCTCGGAACCGGAGTCGGCGGAGGAATCATTATAAACGGGAAGATTCTTGCGGGAGTAACCGGTGCGGGCGGAGAAATCGGTCATATTCACATAAGTGACGACGAGGAGAAGGCGTGTGGCTGCGGCAATCACGGCTGCCTTGAGCAGTATGCATCGGCTACCGGTGTTTCAAACATTGCAAAGAAAATGTTAAAGCAGTATAGCCAAAATACGATTCTTACAGAGGCGGATACCTCCGCAAAGGCCGTCTTTGACGGCGTAAAGGCAGGGGATGCTCTCTGCATTGAAATTGCGAAGGAGTTTGGCTTCTATCTCGGGAAAGGTCTTGCCATTATTGCTTCAACGGTCAATCCTGAAGCTTTTGTGGTAGGCGGAGGCGTCAGCAAGGCAGGAGAGGTTATTTTCGATTATATAAAGCCTTCCTTTGAAAAATTCGTATTTAAGAGTGCCGGAAACGCAAAATTTTTACTCGCAACATTGGGCAATGACGCAGGCATGTACGGTGCCGCAAAACTGGTGCTTTGATGATTGACAGACTGATTGACCTTTTGGGATGTGAAAATGTCCTTTTAAATGAGCACTTGAGCAGACATACCACGTTCAAAACAGGCGGAGCCGCAAAGGCCTTGGTTTATGTATGCGATGAAGAGAAGCTTAAGGAAACGATAAAGCTTTGTAAGGATAAAAAAGAACCTTTCTTTATACTCGGAAACGGAAGTAATCTTTTGGTAAGCGACGAAGGCTTTGACGGAATCGCGATTAAGCTATCCGGAGATTTTCTTAAGACCTTAGTTGAAGGTGACAGGCTCGTTGCCGGCGCAGGTGTTATTTTATCAAAGGTCTGCATGCTTGCACGTGACAATTCCCTTGCAGGCCTTGAGTTTGCGTTTGGCATTCCGGGAACCGTGGGCGGAGCGATGGTCATGAACGCCGGCGCTTACGGCGGCGAGATGGCAATGGTCGTTGAAAGCATCAGGGTGCTTGAAGAAGACGGAAATGTCAGGGACTATTCGAACTCAGAACTGGCATTTGGCTATAGGGACAGCATCCTAAAGCATAAGAATTTGACAGCGCTTAAGACGACGTTCAGACTTGAAAGAGGCGTAAGCACCGAGATAGCTAAAAAGATGGATGAGCTTCTTAACAGGCGTCGCGAAAAGCAGCCACTTGAATTTCCCAGTGCCGGCAGCACTTTTAAAAGGCCGGAGGGATATTTTGCGGGCAAGCTTATTGAGGATGCCGGCTGTAAGGGACTACGGGTCGGAGGAGCCTCGGTGTCTGTCAAACACGCGGGCTTTATCGTAAATGATCGGAATGCGACCTCGAAAGACATAAATGATTTGATTAATTCAGTCAAGTCCAGGGTATGGGACAAGTTTAGCGTGGCTTTGGAGCCTGAAGTTATCAGAATAGGTGAATTTGGGAGCGATTTATGAGGCTTGTTGTAGTAACCGGCATGAGCGGGAGTGGAAAAAGAACGGCAATGAAAATGCTCGAGGATGTCGGCTATTATTGCGTCGACAATCTTCCGGTTAAGCTGATTGATAAATTTGTGGAACTTGTGTCCGAAGGAAACACTGAGTTTACCAAGGTTGCACTCGGTATAGATGCGCGTGCGGACGAACCTTTTGAAGAGGTTGTGAAAATTTTTACAAGGCTGAAGGAAAGCAGTATCCGTTTTGAAATTCTTTTTTGCGAATGCTCCGATGCGGCACTTCTTAAAAGGTACAAGGAGTCAAGGCGCCTGCACCCCCTGTCTCCCGAAGGCAGGGTTGACGAAGGCATCAAGAAAGAGCGAGAGGTACTTAAGGACGTCAAGAAGATTTCGGATTACGTGATAGATACCTCAAATCTCCTCACCAAGGAATTTAAAGAGGAAATCGACAGGATTTTTGTCGAAGACAAGGAATACAACAATCTTTTCGTTAACATTGTTTCTTTCGGCTTTAAGAACGGGATCCCTCAGGATGCGGATCTCGTGTTTGACGTTCGTTTCCTTCCAAATCCGTTTTATATGGACGAACTCAAGAACAAGACGGGACTTGACAAGGCTGTCAGGGATTATGTAATGAGCTTTGAAGAGTCCGGGAAGTTTCTTGATATGCTCGAGGAAATGCTTAGGTTTTTGATTCCGAACTATATTAAAGAGGGTAAATATCAGCTTGTGGTCTGCATAGGCTGTACCGGCGGCCATCACAGAAGTGTTACTCTGGCGGAAGAGCTTTTCCAAAGACTTAAGGACGGAAACTTCGGAATAAACATATCACACCGCGATGTTTCAAACGGAAAGTAGGCGACTATGTCTTTTTCGAGTGATGTAAAAATAGAGCTTGAAGAGGCCTCTCTCGGAGAAATGCATTGCAGAAAGGCAGAGCTTGCAGCTCTTTTAAGGTGCTATACGCGTATAGACGAAGGGGAGCCTTTGAGTGTAAGCTTTCCATCCGATAATATCTTTGCACAAAGAAAATGCTTTACTTTACTTAACAAAACCTTTAATATAGGGGCGTATGTTTGGGAAGAAGACATTGGTAAGGATGTGATTTTGACTTCCGAAAACAGTGATATATATTGGGTTTTAAAGGAACTTGATATATTTAATCCCCTCCCTCTTTTAAAAAGAGACTGCTGCAAAAGAGCCTATTTAAGAGGAGCCTTTATAGCCTCGGGTTTTATAAACGATCCGAGCAAAGGATACCATTTTGAGCTATCATCCAATTCTTCGGAGCTTACTAAACTGTTGACAGACCTAATTGCTCAGTTTAATATAAGTGCTAAATGCTCAAAACGGAAAAGGGCAGACATTATATATGTGAAAGAGGCTGAGTCGGTTTTTAACCTTTTAAGCATACTCGGCGCTCATAAATCTCTGATGGATATGGCAAATGCCCGTATTGTCAGGGAAGTACGAAACAGCGTGAACAGACGTAACAATTGCGATACGGCAAATATCGCAAAGGCTGTGAGTGCTGCATCAAAACAGATTGAAGATATTCTTCTTATAGATGAAACGGTGGGGTTGGATTCGCTTTCGGATTCACTTTCGGAAATGGCCAGGTTAAGACTCGCCAATCCCGAGAGCTCCATAACGGAGCTTGGACTCTTGCTTGAAGGCAAGGTCGGAAAGTCCGGTGTGAATCACAGGTTACGAAGGCTTAGTGAAATCGCAGAAGGAATTCGCGTGGAAAGGGAAGAAGATGAAAAAGCAGGATATCACAATAAAGCTTGAAAACGGTTTGGAGGCTCGCCCCATAGCAATGCTTGTGCAGGTTGCAAGTCAGTATGAATCATCGGTTTATATCGATACCGACGGAAAGCATGTAAATGCAAAGAGCATCATGGGAATGATGACGTTGGGACTTGACCACGGAGAAGAGCTTACAGTCAGCGCAGACGGCAGTGATGAGCAGGAAGCACTCGAGGGTGTTGTTAATTTTTTAAGCGGTAAATAAACATTCAAGCTAAACATTTTTATACGCCCGAAATTGAGAAGGTAGACGAAATGAAACTATTTTTTGTTTTTAACCCCAAAGCAGGACAGGTAAAAATCAAGCAGAGGCTCGGTGACATCATCGAGCTTTTTTCAGTTAAAAATCATACGGTGACGGTAAGAGCGACCACTAAACGCGGTGACGCTACCGAGCTTATCAGGAAGCTTGAAGACGGATATGACAGAGTAATCTGTGCAGGCGGCGACGGAACACTTGACGAGGTTGTTGAAGGAATGGCACAGAGAGAGCATAAACTTCCGATCGGATATATTCCGGCGGGTAGTACGAACGATTATGCCTCTTCACTCGGAATTCCCACGAGTGTACTTGATGCTGCAAGGGTAGCGATAGGTCCGCATATCTTTTCAAGCGATGTCGGAGACTACAATGGCAAGTCTTTTGTCTACGTGGCTGCTTTCGGAGCCTTTACTGAGGTTTCCTATGCAACGCCGCAGGACTTAAAAAACAGGCTTGGTCATGGTGCATATATTGTTACCGCGCTTAAATACCTTGCCGATATAAAGCCTTATCATATGAAGGTTTATGCAAACGGAAATGTCATAGAGAGTGAATTTATTTACGGAATGGTGACGAATTCAAACTCTGTCGGCGGTGTGAAGAATATCACGGGTCCGGACATTACCTTAAATGACGGCCTTTTCGAAGTAACCCTTGTAACCAATCCCAAAAATCCTGCGGAGCTTAACAGCATTATTTCCGCGCTTATGAACAGAAATCTTACGTCGAAGAATTTGTATTCGTTTAAGATAAGTGAGATAGAGTTTGAGGCGGATGAAGAAGTACCGTGGACAATAGATGGTGAATTTGCCGGAAACGACAGGATTGTAAAAATAAAAAACAGAAAGCAGGAGTTGATGCTTTCTGTAAAAAAAACTCTATAAAAGGGAGGATGCCGGATAACTAAGTTACCCGGCATTTATTATGAAAAAGTTTTAAAGTGTTTATCGAATTAAGTGTTGCGTGTTTGTTTCTATGGTTAAAATATAAACCATAAAAATGGCCAAAGTTTGTTTCTTTATTGAATAAATCTAAAACAAATTATGAACAAATTATGAACAAAGCCCTGCCTAATAAATTAGTGGCAGGGCTTAATAAAACGATTCTTGAAGCCTAAGATCAAGACTTGTTTGCAATTTCACGGCATCGATTCAAGTCTGCATCAGCAGACATTTATCTCTTTAAATCCGTGTGCATCTAAGCTTCTACAGTTACTTTTTCCATAATCTGGTCTTCTATAGGTCTGTCGGACCAGTCGGTTTTAACAGTAGCAATTTTGTCGACAACATCAAGACCTTCGATGACCTTACCGAAAGCGGCATAGCTTCCGTCAAGATGGGGAGAAGTCTTGTGCATGATAAAGAACTGGCTTCCAGCGGAATTGGGATCCATGCTGCGAGCCATCGAGATAACTCCTTCGGTGTGCTTTAAGTTGTTCTCAAAACCATTTTGCGAAAATTCACCGGGGATTGAATAGCCGGGACCACCCATACCGGTGCCTTCGGGATCGCCGCCCTGAATCATGAAACCGTTTATTACACGGTGGAAGATAAGGCCGTCATAGAAGCCTTTGCTAACAAGGCTTAAGAAATTCTCAACCGTCTTGGGGGCAATATCGGGATAAAGCTCGAGCTTCATGATATCGCCGGTTGACATTTTAATGGTAACTATTGGATTTTTGCTCATTTAATTTCCTCTTTCTTTATGATTAATTCTGTCAGTTTATGATAGAATACTTTGAAGGGAATGTAAATGAAGAGAATCGTTTTTTTGACTAATCTGCTGACGGACAATTTACGTGCACGCGTCCGGTTTATCGTGCGGATGCTTATTAAGGGCATTTTGGTGTTGTATGTAAGTCCGGACAGTGTTACAAAGCTTGAAAAGAATACACTTTACGTCGTTGATTCCTTAAGCTCCTATAAAAAGATTAAGGGACTGGGCGGCGAAGCTTTGGTATATATTAAGTATGAAACCGAAATGGATTCATATCCTGAGGCAAAGTATTTCGTGCTTGATGCCGAGGATACCGAGCTTGAGTATTTCGACAGGGTATATAAACGGACAGTCGGTGAACCCTGGATAATAGCGGAAACGGAAAGGCTTATCTTGCGTGAGACGATAGAAAGCGATATTGATGCTTTCTATGAAATGTATCAAAATCCTCTGATGACGCTTTACACGGAAGGCCTTTATAAGGATAAAGAAGAAGAAAAACGCTACTTAATGGAATATCGTGAAAAGGTATACGCACCTCAGGGCTTCGGCGTATGGACGGTACTAAGAAAATCCGACGGCAGAGTAATAGGAAGGGCAGGACTTAGCGCACGCGAGGGCTTTGACAATTACGAAATCGGATTTGCGATAGGCTGTGATTATCAAAGACAGGGCTATGCCAAAGAGGCGGTAAGGGCTATACTTGAATTTGCAAATAGCAAAGAACTCGGGCCCATAAACGCCCTTGTCATGAAGGATAATGTTGCTTCGAAGGGACTGTTAATGTCAACGGGGTTTGAAAAGAATTCGGAAACCGTGCTCGACAAGGTCGCTTATGAGGTCTGGGTAAGAAACCCTTAAACATCATGATGGCATGGAAGTAATCCGGAGGCAGATATGATAAATCAAAATTACAAAGCAATGTTAAACAATAAATCGGTAATAAGAGAATTGTCCGAGTATGCGACCAAAAGGGGCAGTGAGATAGGCTACGAAAATGTCTTTGACTATAGCCTCGGTAATCCATCAGTGCCTGTTCCGAAGGCTTTTACGGATGAGATGATAAAGCTTATAAATGAAACCGACCCGATGGAACTTCACGGATACAGTCCAAGTCTTGGTAATCCCGAATTTAAAGCTAAAGTAGCTTCTTCATTAAACGAGCGCTTTGGTATGGACTATAAGCCTACGCATATTTTCCCGACTTCGGGGGCGGCAGGAGCAATTGCCCATGCGCTGAGAGCCATTACGAAACCGGGCGACGACGTGATTGTTTTTGCCCCCTTCTTTCCCGAGTATATTCCTTATATTGAAGGAACGGGTGCTCATATCAGGGTGGTGCCCGCAGACACAAGGACATTTCAGATAGATTTTGAAAGGCTTTCCGACAGCATTGACGAAAACGTCAAGGCAGTTTTGATTAACAGTCCCAACAATCCTACCGGTGTTGTTTATTCGGAAGCTACCATAATGGAACTTTCAAGGCTTCTTAAAGAAAAATCCGAGGAATTCGGATACAATATTTACCTTATTTCGGACGAGCCGTACAGGGAAATCATATTTGAAGGAAGCACCTGCCCGTATCCTTCAAAGTATTACAAATACACGCTTTCCTGTTATTCTTTCTCAAAGTCTCTGTCACTTCCCGGAGAAAGAATCGGATACGTTGCCGCAAATCCTTCCGACCCGGATTCGGAAACCATTATCAATATGTGCGGGCAGATTTCGAGGGGAACCGGTCATAACTGTCCGGCTTCTATCATACAGCAGGCAGTCGGGCGCGTTTTAAACCTCACGGCTGACCTTTCGGTTTACGAAACAAACATGAAGCTTCTATATAAAGAGCTTACGGATCTTGGCTTTGAGGTCGTAAAGCCCGACGGAACCTTTTACATATTCCCAAAGGCCCTGGAGAAGGATGCGGTTTCTTTTTCCAGGAAAGCGCTTAAATACGATTTGATATTGGTACCCTCCGATTCGTTTGCCTGCCCTTCCTATTTCAGGATGGCATATTGTATAGAAACTAAAAAAGTAGAGCGTTCTCTTGACGCACTCAGAAAATTTGTGAAAAGTGAGTATTAGGAGGAAATTGACATGTATGATGCCGGTTTGATACTTGAAGGCGGAGGTATGAAGGGACTCTATACTTCCGGTGTGCTTGATTTCTTTTTGGATAAAGAACTTGAATTCAAAAATATTTACGGTGTTTCGGCGGGAGCCTGCAACATGACAGGCTACGTCGCAAAGCAGCGTGGCAGGAGCAGGGACATCTTCACTGACTACATCGATATGAAGCAGTATATGGGGTTTTACAGCTTCCTTACGACAGGCGACTTCTTCGGAATGGATGTAAGCTTTGACCTGATTCCGAATTATATCAATCCCTTCGATTATGATAAGTACAGGGAATTTACCGGAAATGCCTATGCGGTTGTTACAAACATTAAGACAGGCGAGCCTGAGTATGTAAGGATAGAGGATGCCTACAGCCAGGTGGATTATTTGAGGGCATCGAGCTCGCTTCCTCTGATCTCGAAGATTGTTCGCATCAAGGGTCAGCCTTATCTTGACGGAGGTGTTTCCGATTCGATCCCGATAAAGGAAAGCGAAAGAGCCGGTAATGTCAAGAATGTCGTCGTCATGACAAAGCCCATAGGCTTCAGGCGTAAGCCAGAGAGCAAGAAAATGCTCGCGGCGATTAGGGCAAAGTATCTTCGCTATCCAAAGGTTTACGAACTCATAAAGAACAGGCACATCGCCTACAACGAGTGCCTTGATTACGTGGAAAAAGAAGCCTCGGAGGGAAAGCTTTTCTTAATAAGACCCGAGCACGATCTTGAAATCAGTCGTACCGAGAAGGACAAAGAAAAACTTTTGAAGCTCTATGATGAGGGCTACGAAGAAGCAAAGAAGCAATATGACGCATTAATGGAATATCTTAATAAGTAGAAATGAAGGATGCCTTTTAAAAGGGCATCCTTTTATACTGTACAGGATATTGCTTCGTAATCTTCCATACGGCAAAACAAGCACTTCAAGCCAATGATGTGAAGCTTAAGGCAGGGAAAATAATGCTGCGCATTCCGCTGCACGCGTAAAGCAGGATTCTTTGTTCTTGTGGCGAAATTTGTGAGCATGAAGCACACGGAAGTCCGAGGTCATTTATATTTTTTTTATAATTTAAATATGTTGACATTTTGCATAAGTGGGTATATCTTATCAATAGATGTTAGCACTCAAACACATCGAGTGCTAACAAGCCGGTACCGAAAGATATGGTGATAAGTTGGAACTCGATGAAAGAAAGATAAAAATTTTACAGGCAGTTGTTCGTAATTACCTTGAAACCGGCGAACCGGTAGGCAGCCGTACGATTTCGAAGTACACGGATTTAAACTTGAGTTCAGCAACCATTCGAAACGAGATGGCAGACCTTGAGGAGATGGGCTACATAGTTCAGCCTCATACCTCGGCGGGTCGTATCCCTTCCGACAAGGGCTACAGACTCTACGTTGACAAGATGCTTGAAGAAAAGACAAAAGAAGTTGACGACATGAAAGAATTTCTTCTTCAAAAAGAAGAAAAGGTCGACGAACTTTTAAAGCAGGTATCGAAGGTATTGGCAACAAATACCAATTACGCAACGATGGTATCCGCCCCGGCTTACAATCACAACAAGCTTAAGTTCATCCAGCTTTCAAGGGTTAACGCTTGTCAGCTTCTTGCAGTTATAGTCACTGAGGGGAACGTGATCAAGAATCACATCATTCCGACCGAAGGCGAGCTTACGGATGAAGCAATTTTAACGCTTAACCTTTTGCTCAACACCAACCTTAACGGCTTGAGCATTGAGGAAATCAATTTAGGTATCATTTCCTCTATCAAGAAGATGGCGGGCATCCATTCAGGTCTGATAGCAGATATCATAGACGCTCTGATGGAGGCCATTCATTCCGATGATGAGGATTTGGAGATATATACAAGCGGAGCTACGAATATCTTGAAATATCCGGAGCTGGCCGACAGGGAAAAAGCAGCAGAGCTGCTGCATACCTTCGAAGAGAAGGCACCGCTTAACGAGTTGGCGCTCACTTCACTTGCAAGTACCGAAAACGGTATTCAGGTCTACATCGGCGATGAATCACCGGTAGAGGGCTTAAAGGATTGCAGTGTTGTAACCGCAACCTACGAGCTTGCGGAGGGCATTAAGGGAACAATCGGAATCGTTGGTCCGAAACGAATGGATTACGATAAGGTGGTCGAAACCCTCCAAAGCATGAAGAACCAGCTTGATACAATTTACAAGAAAGGGTGACAAAATTGGCAGAAGAGATTAAAGAACCGATTGAAGAAGATACAGCGGAAAAATCGGAAACCGAAGTTAAAGCTACCGAATCTGAAGCAAACGATGCCCGGGGCAAGGAGGAAGCCGAAGCTAATGAGACTTGCGAGGAAAAAGAAGCTTCCGAAGAAAAGGACGGCCCCTTCAAGAAAAAGAAACAAAAGAACGACAAGGTCGTCGACGAGTTAAAGAGTAAGGTCGCAGAGCTTCAGGATCGATACACCAGACAGCTTGCGGAATTCCAAAATTTCAGGAACCGCTCGGAAAAAGAAAAATCCCAAATGTTTGATGTCGGTTCAAGAAATGTTATTGTAAAGATTCTTCCCATAGTCGACAACTTTGAAAGAGGCTTGGCGGCTTTACCGGAGGAAGAAAAGGGAACTGCCTTTGCGGAAGGCATGAACATGGTTTACAAGCAGCTCATAACAGAGCTAGACAGCTTGGGCGTTAAACCGATTGAAGCGAAGGGCAAAGAATTCGATCACGTTTATCATAATGCGGTAATGCAGGTTGAAAGTGAAGAGTTTGAGTCCGGCATTGTTGCTGAGGAGCTTCAAAAGGGTTACACATATCACGATACCGTAATCAGACCGAGCATGGTATCGGTAGTTAAATAATGAAAATATTCTATAGGAGGAAAAATATATGAGCAAAATAATTGGTATTGACTTGGGAACAACCAACAGCTGCGTAGCTGTTGTTGAAGGCGGAAAGCCTACAGTTATCGCAAATACAGAGGGCGCACGTACTACCCCTTCCGTAGTTGCATTTACAAAGACGGGTGAGAGGCTTGTAGGTGAACCTGCAAAGCGTCAGGCAGTTACAAATGCCGAGAAGACCATTTCGTCCATCAAGAGAGATATGGGTACCGACAGAGGACGTACAATCGACGGAAAGACATACTCACCTCAGCAGATTTCCGCTATGATTTTACAGAAGCTTAAAGCAGATGCAGAGAGCTATTTAGGCGAAACCGTTTCTGAAGCGGTTATCACGGTTCCTGCATACTTCAATGACGCTCAGCGTCAGGCTACCAAGGATGCAGGTAAGATTGCAGGTCTTGATGTAAAGCGTATCATCAACGAGCCCACGGCAGCAGCACTTGCATACGGACTTGACAATGATAAAGAACAGAAGATTATGGTATACGACTTAGGCGGCGGTACCTTCGATGTATCAATTATCGATATAGGTGAAGGCGTTGTAGAAGTTCTTTCTACAAACGGCGATACCCACTTAGGCGGCGATGACTTTGATGCTAAGATTACAGACTGGATGATTTCAGAGTTCAAGAAGGCAGAGGGCATCGATCTTTCAAGCGACAAGATGGCTCTTCAGAGATTAAAGGAAGCAGCAGAGAAGGCCAAGAAAGAGCTTTCATCGGCTACTACCACAAATATCAACCTTCCTTTCATTACCGCTACAAGCGATGGACCGAAGCACTTCGATATGAACTTAACCAGAGCTAAGTTCGATGAACTTACTCATGACCTTGTAGAAAGAACGGCAATTCCCGTTCAGAACGCTATGAAGGATGCAGGTCTTACAAACGCAGATTTAGGCCAGGTACTTTTGGTCGGCGGTTCAACTCGTATCCCCGCAGTTCAGGATAAGGTTCGTCAGTTAACCGGCAAGGAGCCTTCAAAGTCTCTTAACCCCGATGAATGTGTTGCAATCGGTGCTTCCATTCAGGGTGGTAAGCTCGGCGGAGAAAGCACAGGCAGTGATATCCTTCTTCTTGATGTTACGCCCCTTTCACTTTCAATCGAGACTCTCGGCGGTATAGCTACAAGACTTATCGAAAGAAATACTACCATTCCTACCAGAAAGAGCCAGGTATTCTCAACAGCCGAGAACAACCAGACAGCCGTTGATATCAACGTAGTACAGGGCGAAAGACAGTTCGCAAGAGACAATAAGTCCTTAGGACAGTTCAGACTTGACGGTATCCCTCCGGCAATGAAGGGTGTTCCTCAGATCGAGGTTACCTTCGATATCGATGCAAACGGTATTGTTAACGTATCCGCTAAGGATCTCGGAACCGGTAAGGAACAGCACATTACCATCACCGCAGGTTCATCCATGAGTGATGAAGATATTGAAAAGGCAGTAAGGGAAGCCAAGGAATTCGAGGCTCAGGATAAGAAGCGTAAGGAAGCCGTTGATACCAGAAACGAAGCAGAATCCTTCGCCTTCCAGACCGAGAAGGCTTTGCAGGATGCAGGCGACAAGCTTGATGCCGCAAGCAAGGAAACCGTTGAGGCAGACCTTAAGGCATTAAAGGATATGCTTGAGTCAACAAAGGATCAGGAGCTTTCCGACAGCCAGATAAGCGATATGAAGGCAGCTAAGGAAAAGCTTATGAATTCGGCTCAGACACTCTTTGCAAAGATGTATGAACAGGCTCAGGGAGCACAGGGTGCAGGCGCAGGTGCCGGCCAGGGAGCAGGCCCTGATATGGGTCAGGCTTCGTATACCGAAGCACCCAACTCAGGCGACGACAATGTTGTTGATGGAGACTTCAGGGAAGTTTAACTCAGCCGGGGTTAAGCCCAAAATGAGTTAGGCACTCCGTAAGGAAGCACACGGATTTAAAGAAGCAATGCTTGCTAACGCAGCTTTGAATCTTGCGACGGGATTTGAAAGCGAGTCCTGAAATATAAAGTTTAGCTTTTAGAGGGGCGAGCTTTCTCGCCCCGCTTTTGAGTGTTTATTCAAGTTGTGAATTAAAAGCAATTTTTTGCCCGGGATTTTCAAGGATTCCGGTATAGATAGACAGCATAGGAGCAGTTTACTTATGGCAGAACAAAAACGAGATTATTATGAAGTGTTAGGTGTTGATAAGAATGCCGATGAAAACACGTTAAAAAAGGCATATCGTACTTTGGCTAAAAAGTATCACCCTGATGCAAATCCCGGTGACAAGGAAGCAGAGTCGAAGTTTAAAGAAGCCTCCGAGGCATATGCTGTTTTGAGCGACCCTCAGAAGAGGGCTCAGTACGATAAGTTCGGACACAGTGCTTTTGATGGCTCGGCCGGAGGCGGCTACGGCGGATTCTCGGGCTTTGATTTCAGCAATTTAAATTTTGATGATATTTTAAGCGGGTTCGGATTCGGCGATTTATTCGGACACCGTTCCGGCGGAAGGAGTCAGGGCGGACAAAGTAAAGGACGTAATATGACCGTGTCCGTTACCATTAACTTTAGTGATGCAATTACGGGCGTAGAGAAGGAGGTTGAGATTCCTTACAAGGAGGAGTGTCCTTCATGCCATGGAAGCGGCTGCAAGGCAGGAACTTCACCTACGACCTGTTCAAAGTGCGGAGGCCGCGGACAGATTCGCTACACATCCCAATCCTTCTTCGGAAGCGTTACCCAGGTCGGCGAATGTCCCGACTGCAAGGGTACGGGTAAAATCATTACCTCGAAGTGTCCGGATTGCGGAGGCACGGGCTACAACTCGACACGTAAGAAGGTTTCCGTAAAGATTCCGGCAGGTATCGATGACGGACAGTGTGTACGTATAACGGAGCTTGGCGAACCTGGTTCAATGGGCGGTGCAAGAGGAGATTTGCTTGTCGAAGTTCGTATCAGAAATAATACGAAGTTTACAAGAGATGGTATGACCATTTTTTCTGAAGTGCCGATTTCATTTGCAACTGCTGCACTCGGCGGGGATATACTCATCGAAACGGTTGACGGATATGTTGTTTACAATGTCAAGGCAGGAACTCAGTCGGGTCTTCAGGTTCGTTTGAAGGGTAAAGGTGTTCCTTCGGTACGTATGAAGAATACAAGGGGCGATCACTATGTAACGCTTATGGTTGAGACACCCACCAAGCTCTCAAAAGAGGCAAGAAACCTCCTTACGCAGTTTGACGCTCTTACAGGCGACAGCCTAAATGAAGTAAAAAGATATACCGAATCAAACGGTAAGAAGAAATAAAATTGCACCTACAAAAAGCTCCCGAAGTCTTTAGGACTTTTGGGAGCTTTTTTGCTTAAAGTGACCCACCGCGGGTTAAGAATCCAGCTTCATCATCAAAAGACTTAATACCACCAGTCCTGCGGTTTCTGTTCGCAGAATTCTTTTTCCGAGGGTGATGATTTCAAAACCGGAAGACCTTGCAAGTTCAATCTCGCTATCATCGAAGCCACCCTCCGGACCGATGAAAACTGCGACTGACTCGCCGGGGTTAACTTTCTCAAGAACTTCCCTTGTACGGGCGATGCCTTCGGCACATTCGTAAGGCACCAATTTGTGCGTAAGATTTAAAGCCTCGTTCAAGGCTTCTTTAAAGCTTACCGGCATCGAAATTTCCGGGATGATACTTCTTTTTGACTGTTTTGCCGCAGCTTCCGAGATTGCCTGCCACCGTTTTATTTTGTCGGGAGCTTTTTTAGGGTCAAGCTTCATTACTGAGCGTTTCATTTGAACTGGGATGATCTTAAAGGCACCAAGCTCCACAGCCTTTTGAATGATGAGTTCCATCTTATCTGATTTCGGAAGCCCCTGAAAAAGAAATATCTTCGAAGGAAGTTCATTCCCTGTTTCGTTTACCGATAAAATATCGCAGATCACGCTGTCATCGCTATAGTCTCGGACGGCACACTTATACTCGGCGTCATTTCCGGTTACACTTACGGAAATTTCTTCGCCCTTCTTCATTCGCAGGACGTTCTTTATATGATTTACGTCCTTCCCGGTTATAGTTATCGTTTCTTTTTCTATTGCGTTTCCATTAACAAAAAAATGATACATTCTTACCTCTTTAGCCGTTTCTTTCTTTATACGACGAAAATGCCAAAGGAATCAAGAGTTATTCTTTGTCAAATCATAAATCTGTGTTATGATACTAAGGTCCAAAAGTAAGTTTAAAAGAGGCACATCATGAAGTGGATTAAATTCAGGATTAAAACGGTCACCGAGGCCGAGGATATTTTAATAAGCAACCTTTACGATATCGGGCTGGAGGGAGCGCAGATTGAAGACAAGGTGCCGCTCACGGCACTTGAAAAGGAGCAGATGTTTGTGGATATCCTGCCGGATATGCCGGAATTTGACGATATCGCCTACATAAGCTGCTTCGTTGAAGACGACGGAAATGTCGACAGGGATGCAATTTCCGCCTCTATCATGGAAGTTTTGGAAGAGACATCTAAGTACTGTGAAATAGGCGAGGGAAAGCTTGAAATTTCCGAAACCGAGGACATTGACTGGATTAACAACTGGAAACAGTTCTTCCACCAGTTCTACATAGACGACCTTTTGGTCATCCCTTCCTGGGAAGAGGTTAAGCCCGAGGACAGGGACAAAAAAATCCTTCATATCGACCCGGGTACCGCATTCGGAACCGGTATGCACGAGACTACCCAGCTTTGCATCAGGGCGTTAAAGAAATATATCACAAAAGACACCCTGCTGCTTGATGTTGGTACGGGTTCAGGAATCCTTTCAATTGTTTCACTGATGTATGGCATAAAGGCAGCGGTCGGAACAGATCTTGACCCCTGTGCGGTCGATGCAGTGCGCGAAAATATGGAGACAAACGGCATAAATCCCGAGGCGTTTAAGCTCATAATCGGCAATATCATTACGGATAAAGAAATTCAGGATGAAGTAGGGTACGATAAGTACGACATCGTGGTTGCGAATATTCTTGCGGATGTTTTAAAACCCTTGACACCCGTTATCCTTGGTCAGATGAAAAAGGGAGCTGTTTACATCACCTCCGGTATCATCAACACCAAAGAGGCCGAGATGAAAAAGTGTCTTGAAGACAACGGTCTTGAAATATTGAGTATCGATCATCAGGGCGAATGGGTAGGAATGACGGCAAGGAAAAACTGATGGAAATATATCTTGATAATTCCGCAACAACTGTTGTCTATAAGGAGGTTGCGGAGCTTTCTTACAATATTATGACAACCGCCTACGGCAATCCTTCGAGCATGCACTCAAAGGGGGTTGAAGCCGAAGGGTATGTAAAGGATGCGTATAAGCAGGCGGCGAAGGCATTAAAGGTCACGGAAAAAGAAATCCTCTTTACTTCCGGAGGTACTGAGTCAGACAATCTTGCATTGATTGGTGCCGCCCGGGCCAACAAACGTGCCGGTATGCACATCATCACCACAAAGATAGAGCATCCAGCTATACTTAACACGGTAGAGTATCTTAAATCCGAGGGCTTTGAGATTGATTATCTGGACGTGGATTCACTGGGACTCATTTCTTTGGACGAGCTTAAAGAAAAACTTCGTCCCGATACCATTCTTGTGTCAATCATGCATACCAACAATGAAGTTGGCTCAGTTCAGCCGATTGAGGAAGCCGGTAAGCTTATTAAGGAGTCAAATCCGAATACCCTTTTTCATGTTGATGCGGTTCAGGGCTTCGGGAAGGCTTTTATTTATCCCAAAAAGCAGAAAATTGACATGCTCTCCGTAAGCGGACACAAGATTCACGGGCCAAAGGGCGTCGGAATCCTTTATGTCGATGAACACGTGAAATTAAAGCCCATTTCGTATGGCGGCGGGCAGCAGGGCGGATTAAGAAACGGAACGCTCAATGTTCCCGGAATTGCAGGCATGGGACTTGCGATTGAAAAGATTACAGATGGCTTAAGCGAAAAGAGAGAAAAGCTTTTTAGGCTTAAGAATTACTTCTTAACCGAGGTAAGCGGTATTCCAAATGTAAAGGTAAACGGGTGTGACCGGCTTTTAGACGGAAGCTTTGATGTTTATAAGACCGCACCTCACATCATGAATATTTCGGTGAAGGGTTTGAGGAGCGAGGTAATGCTTCACGCACTTGAGGAAAAAGAAATTTTTGTTTCTGCCGGCAGTGCCTGCGCGTCGCATTCCAAAAAGACATCCTCCACTCTTAAGGCAATGGGTGCGTCGAATGTCGAAATGGATGGAGCACTTCGTATCAGTATGTCGGAATTTACGACTATGGAAGAGCTTTCAAAAACCGTTACCGGTCTTAAAGAAATTATTGAAATATACGGGCGATTTACAAGGAGATAGAAATGTTTAGCTCATTTATCATTAAATATGCCGAAATCGGAGTAAAAGGAAAAAACAGATATATATTTGAGGACGCCCTGATGCGTCAGGTTAAATATGCCCTGAGGGGATGCGACGGGGTGTTTAAGGTTTCGAAGACTCCGGGAAGGATTTTCCTTGACTTTGAGTCGGAATTTGACTATGACGATGTAATAGACAGACTACAACGAGTCTTTGGAATTTCGGGCATCGCACCCATGGTCCGCCTTGAGGACGAGGGCGTTGACAGATTAAAGGAAGAAATCGTTAAGTATTTTGGGATTATGTATCCCGATAAGCATAAAACCTTCAAGGTAAATGCGAGACGCGCAAGAAAGAATTATCCGATTGACTCTATGGAGATAAATGCGGCGGTCGGAGAAGCTCTTTTGCTTGCATATCCCGAGCTTAAGGTTGATGTTCACAATCCCGAGATCAATCTGGTGGTTGAGGTCAGGGAAAAGATTTTTGTTTATTCCGAGGTAATACCGGGCCCTGGCGGAATGCCGGTAGGCACAAACGGAAAGGCAATGCTCCTTCTTTCGGGCGGAATTGACTCGCCTGTTGCGGGATACATGATATCAAAGCGTGGCGTCAAGATAGAGGCTACCTATTTCCATGCTCCTCCTTACACAAGCGAGCGTGCAAAGCAGAAGGTTGTGGATCTTGCGAGATTCGTATCAAGGTACAGCGGACCGATTACGCTTAACATTATTAATTTTACGGATATCCAGCTCTACATATACGAAAAGTGTCCGCATGACGAGCTTACCATCATCATGCGCCGTTATATGATGAAGATAGCGGAAGAGCTTGCAAAAGAGAGCGACTGTCAGGGACTTATAACAGGCGAATCGATAGGACAGGTAGCAAGCCAGACCACACATTCACTGCTTGTTACAAATGAGGTTTGCTCGCTTCCCGTCTTCAGACCGCTTATCGGCTTTGACAAAGAGGATATCGTCACTATTTCAAAGAAGATAGATACTTACGAGACGAGCATTCAGCCTTATGAGGATTGCTGTACTATCTTTGTCGCAAAGCATCCGGTTACGAAACCGAATCTTAATGTGATAAAAAAGCATGAGGGAAATCTTTCTGAAAAGATAGACGAAATGGTAAAGACCGCAATAGATACCCGTGAGGTAATTGAGGTAAGCGCAGAGGAGTAGCGATGATCCCGCAAGCGGGGGATCTACCTATTGTGCTTAAGTGTTTGCTCTTCCCAAACACAATTTCAGACATAAAAAAAGCCTAAAGAAAAATCTTTTGGCTACATGAGGTTGAAGATTGTTAAATTGTTAATGGTTTAAATATTTGGGGCGCTTAAAGCGCCCCGGTAATTTCTAAGAAATTAAAGCATGTAGGGCTTTAAGGTTTCAAGAACCTCTTCTGCATCGCCTTCGGCATGGATATTCAAATCGATGGGCTTTGAAAGGTCCAAGCTGAAAATGCCCATAATGGACTTAGCATCAATTACGTAACGTCCCGATACCAAATCGAAATCATTATCGAACTTGGTGATGTCGTTAACAAAGGACTTAACCTTATCAATAGAATTTAAAGAAATCTGAACTGTCTTCATGGTTTATACCTCCTAAAATGACTTCAACCTTCGAATTCATAATAAATAAAACACATATTTTTGTCAACGATTAAAAATAAACAGAAAAGTTAGGAAAAAGAATGAAAACGGTGGCATTTCATAACCTTGGCTGCAAAGTGAATGCATACGAGATAGACGTAATGCAACAAAAATTTATGGAAAACGGTTTCCAAGTTGTGCCTTTTGATCAAAAAGCGGACGTTTATGTAGTAAATACTTGTACCGTGACAAATATTGCGGACAGGAAATCCCGTCAGATGTTACACAGGGCAAAGACCCTAAATCCCGATGCAGTGGTAATCGGAACCGGCTGTTATATCCAGACGGACATGGAGAATGTTAAGAAAGACCCGGCAATAGATATCGCTGTCGGCAACAATCAAAAGTCCAAAATTGTGGATATCCTTTACGAATTTTTAAAGTCGCGTGGAAGATTTTCTGAAAATGCGGATGATACTCTTACAGAATCGCCAAAGAACGACTATGTCATAGATATAAACCACACAAATGAGTACGAGAGCATGTTCCTTGAGGATACTTCCGAGAGGACCCGCGCGTACATCAAGATTGAGGATGGCTGCAACCAGTTCTGCTCCTACTGCCTGATTCCCTATGCAAGAGGCAGGGTCAGAAGCCGTGATATGGACGACATTCTCTTAGAGATACGTAACCTGGCAAAGAAGGGCTATAAAGAGTTTGTCCTTACCGGCATCCATGTAAGCTCCTATGGAATTATGGACCCTAATGACCTTTCACAAAATAAGCTTGCGGATCTCCTTGAAGCCATAAATTCCGTAGATGATGTAAAAAGAATCCGTTTAAGCTCCCTTGAACCGCGTGTCATCACCGAGGATTTTGTCAAAAGAATCAGCGTCTTAACAAAGCTCTGCCCGCATTTTCACCTATCGCTGCAAAGCGGCTGTGACGAGACCTTAAAGAGAATGAACAGGCATTATACGACTCTTCGGTACATGGAGGGAGTAAAGCTTTTGAGAAAATATTTTGATAATCCAGCCATCACTACGGATGTAATCGTGGGCTTTCCGGGAGAGACCAAAGAAGAGTTTGAAGCTTCAAAGGCATTCTGTACGAACGTAGGCTTTTACGAAATGCATATTTTCAAGTATTCAAAACGTAAAGGTACGGTTGCGGAAAAGCTTCCAAACCAGGTAAAGGATACCGACAAGGCAATCAGAAGCGATGAAATGCTAAAGCTTACGAAAACACTTTCAAAGAACTTTAGAAGGTCACACGTAGGCTGCAAGGCCGAGGTCTTATTTGAAGAGGAAAAGACCATAAACGGGGAAGTGTATATGACAGGTTTTACCAAGGACTATATCCGCGTGGCGGTTAAGTACAAAGAAAACCTTGAAAATGAAATCCATATGGTAAATCTTACCGGAATGCTTGATGACGAGCTCTTGGAAGGTGAGATTATCTAAGCTTTGCCTATATCTGTGAGGACTATGAAGAATTTGGGCCGGTCATTTAATTTGAAAATAAAAGATTTTTTTTCGGGCGTTACGCCGTTTACAATCGCAATCGGGGCTTTGTTTGCCTGCCTCGCGACTCTCTCTCTGAGTATTAAGCTTGAGCTTTACCAAGGGGTTACGGTAGCGGAGCGCCTTTCAAACACGTTTAATACAAATATTCCCATGCAGACAGTGGGAGTTGTTTTCTTTTTCCTTGTATGGATATGTTTCTTTAAACATTTTGAGAAATTTGATCTGTTTACCTTTTTGACGGCTCTTTTACTATCGGTTTTGTACATACTTTGTACCTTTTATGAAAAGTACGACACAAGCTTTTATCTTTACGGAAGCGGATTTCAGCGCCTTATAAATGCATTTGCGTGTCTGGGAATGACGCTTGTGGCATATGTGCTCCTATCCTGCCTGCTTGAACTTTCGAAGAGAGAGATTAAAGCCGGGACAAAGCAAAATTCCTTCATTCGGAGAAATTACTTCCTGCTTTCTTCACTGTTTATCTTTGCATGCTGGATGTTTTACCTCATTAACAATTATCCCGGAGATATGAATCCGGACAGTGTCCTGCAGCTAAAGTATTTCTTGGGAGATGAACAGATTACTGCCTGGCATCCTCCGTTTTCGACATTTTTAATGGGAGGCCTGTTTTCGTTGGGCAGAAAGTTAATTGACGCAAGCTTCGGCATTTTTCTTTATGGCCTCTTCCAATCGATACTCGGAGCTGTTGCCTTCTCATATGGGCTTGACAGATTAAGACGACTCAAGGTGCCGTTTTACTTTTGCCTTGGAGCAACCTTCTATTTCGGACTCCTTCCTCTTTGGGGATTTTTCGCTCAGTGGTTCGAAAAAGATTTTCTTTATACGGTGAGTACGGTATTCTTCCTCATCATGCTTTTGAATATTTATGTTAAAAGGGAATGTACCAGGAAAGACTTTTGGCTGCTAATGCTTTCAAGCCTATTAATGTGCTTCCTTAGAAACAACGGGATTTTTGCCTGCATTCCTGCTCTTTTTGCAATGGGGATATTCCTTAAAAAGACCTCAAAAAGAAGAGTGTTTGCAGCCCTCATAACAGTTTTCTTTTTATATGAAGGAACTACCCGCGTGCTTTTCCCCACACTTAATATCGGAGGAACGTCTGCGGCCGAGAGTATGGGTGTCATGTTTTCCCAGACGGCAAGGTATGCGGTGACCTATCCGGATGAAATTACCTCAGAGGAAAAAGAAATCCTTGACAAAAACTTTCAGGGAATGGAACATTTGCAAAATTATGACCCAAGGATAGTCGATCCGGTAAAGATCTATTACAATCATTCGGATTTCAAAGGCTATCTGCAGGTTTATTTTTCCCAGCTAAAAAAGCATCCGGGAGTTTATCTCGAGGCACTTTTAAACGGAGCATTCGGATACATTGCGCCGGTTAAGGATGATATTGGAGCAAGCGCAAACGGATCCTACGATTCATATGTGGCGGATATGGGTGTTACTCACATTAAGTTTAGCGAGGCCTTAAGTGAGATTTACGGCTACACGGTCAATAATAAGCTTCTGAATCTGCTCATTCGTCCGGGATTGTATACTTTTATCGGTATTATTCTCATATGGCTTCTTGTAAAAAGAAAACAGGGCTCAGTCGTAATCCTTTGCATACCCTCTGCAGTAAATGTTTTGGTCTGCGTGGCGTCTCCTCTTGCGTGCTCCATGAGATATGCACTTCCGACAGTTGCGTCAGTTCCTTTTTTGGTCGGCATAACCCTGCTTTATACACGCAGGGTAAGAAAAAGTTAAGGAAATTTATAATGGATTGAAAATAAAAGTATGGTAGAATAACGTAAAAGAGCAATAAAGAGATTTGTAAATGACACAAACGCGCGAATTTCTAATATGAAGGAGAGCATAGATATGGCTGATTTGGACCAGACACAATTTTTCAAGGTAGAGGTTGACAAGCCGGTTACACCCGAGCAGATTCTTGAAGTGGTATACAAGGCCAATATTGAAAAAGGGTATGATCCCATAAATCAGATAACCGGGTATCTTGTTTCGGACGACCCTACTTATATTACTTCCGCTCATGACGCAAGAAAGCTTATCAGGCGCCTGGAGAGAGACGAGATTATTGAAGAACTCTTGTCCTCATACGTAAAGCAGCACGGATGGAAATAGTTTCTTTATGCGTTACATGGGATTGGATTTTGGCTCAAAAACGGTGGGCGTTGCGATAAGCGACCCGCTTTTGCTTACTGCGCAGGCTCTTGAAATAATACGCAGACCTGAAGAAAATAAACTTAGGAAAACTCTTGCGCGTATCGAAGAGCTTATTGTACAATATGACGTCACCGAAATAGTACTCGGACTTCCTCTCAATATGGACGATACCCAAGGGGACAGGGCAAAGCTCTCCCTTGAATTCAAGGACAAGCTCGAAAGGCGGACAGGTCTTAAGGTTCACATGTGGGACGAGCGTCTCACAACAGTTGAGGCTGATGAATTGATGGATGAAGCCGGCATCAAGCGTGAGGACAGGAAGAAATACGTTGATATGATAGCGGCCCGCGTGATACTCGAGGGCTATATGGAATACGGCAGGAAAGATGGAAAAGATTGAGTTTAAAGGTGATGACGGAGATGTCATCGAATTTTATGTAATTGAAAAAACCACCCTTGGGGGTGTGGATTATATGTTGGTAACGGAAGAAGAATCCGAGGACGCCGATGCCTATGTGCTAAAGGATGTATCCAAGGCAGAGGATGCGGACGGGGCTTATGAAATCGTCGACGACGATGACGAGCTAAAGGCTGTAGGTCAGGTTTTTTCGGCTCTTTTAGACGATATCGACATCAGATAAAGTTAAATCTACAGATTGCATTTTGCAGACTATATCCTTAAGGGGATTGTCTGCCTTTTGCCATTTAAGAAAAGGAGATTCGTTTTTGAGTAAGGAAAAAGAAAATAGTTCCGCAAAGCTTAAGATTATTCCCTTAGGCGGGCTGGAGCAGATCGGTATGAACATTACTGCCTTCGAGTACGAGGACAGTATTATTGTCGTTGACTGCGGACTTGCCTTCCCTGAGGATGACATGCTCGGGGTCGATTTGGTAATTCCCGATATCACATATTTGAGGGACAACATTGACCGCGTAAAGGGGTTTGTGATTACCCACGGTCACGAGGATCACATCGGTGCACTTCCCTATGTATTAAGAGAGGTAAATGTTCCGATTTATGCTACAAAGCTTACGATAGGAATCATTGAGAATAAGCTCAAAGAGCACGAGGAGCTTTACAGAAAGGTAAAAAGAAAAGTTG
Organism: Lachnospiraceae bacterium; assembly: GCA_963605385.1. GTDB lineage: Bacteria > Bacillota > Clostridia > Lachnospirales > Lachnospiraceae > UBA1258. Next base: position 96,445 of record CAVCUM010000005.1, on the reverse strand, counting down.
TCAAATTCGGACAGAGCATCAATCTCGGTCAGTTCAGAATAGAGTTTATCAAGACAAACCACTCTATCGTTGATGCTGCGGCTCTTGCAATCACATCCCCCGCCGGAGTCATAGTCCATACGGGAGACTTTAAGGTGGATTATACGCCTGTTTACGGCGATTCCATCGACCTTGAAAGATTTGCCGAGCTTGGCAGAAAGGGTGTTCTTGCACTTATGTGCGATTCGACAAATGCGGAACGCCCGGGCTTTACACCTTCCGAGAGAACACTTTCAAAGACCTTTGAAAATATTTTTAACGAGCACAAGAGCAATCGCATCATTATAGCAACCTTTGCATCCAACGTTGATAGAGTTCAGCAGATCATCAATACTGCCCATTCCTTTAACCGCAAGGTTTCGGTCGAGGGACGCAGCATGGTCAGCATTATCGATATTGCACAGCAGTTAAACCGCATTTCGGTTCCCGAAAATACTCTTGTCGACATTGATACGCTTAAGAACTATCCGCCCGAAAAGACCGTTATCATCACGACGGGTTCCCAGGGTGAGAGCATGGCTGCACTTTCAAGAATGGCAAACGGAAATCACAAGAAGGTTTCGGTCGGTCCTGGAGATACGGTTATTTTTTCAAGTAATCCGATTCCCGGAAACGAAAAAGCCGTCACCAAGATTATCAATGAACTCTTACTCAAGGGTGCGGATGTAATCTTCCAGGATGCCCATGTATCGGGGCACGCCTGTCAGGAAGAAATTAAGCTTATGTATTCGCTTGTAAGGCCGAAATTTTCGATTCCCGTTCATGGTGAATACAAGCATTTGAGGGCTCAGGCCAAAATCGCTTCGGATCTTGGCATTCCAAAGGAGAATATTATCATCTTGCGGTCCGGAGATGTCCTTGAAATAGGAAGCGAAGAAGCGGGTGTAGTCGGTAAGGTTCCCTGTCAGAGCATATACGTAGACGGACTTGGGATCGGCGATGTCGGAAATTCGGTGCTCAGAGAGCGTCAGCATCTGTCCGAGAGCGGTGTGGTCGTGGTTGCCATTGCGGTAGACAATTATACAGGCCTTTTGGCATCCGAACCGCAGGTTACTACCCGAGGCGTTATATATGAAAAAGAATCCGAAGAAGTACTTCGCGGTGCCGAAGCAGAGGTCTTGAAGGCATTAAACAGTGCACTTAACAAGCAGACCTATGACTGGACCAAGCTGAAGACCGTCATGAAGGATACCCTCGGCCAGTATTTTTGGAAGAAGATGAACCGCCGACCCATTATTATTCCCGTGATAACCGGAATTGACATGTGAGGACAGTATGACAGACTTAAGTGAGCTCACGAGACAGGCTCTTTTGACCATCAGAGAAACGCTTGAATACAAGGAATATGAGAGTGCCCTAAATCTGATAAAGGCAGAACCGGACCTTTTTAGAAGAGCCTGTGAACTGAGGGAAAAAAATTTCTTTTTACAAAGGAATACGGGTGAGGACGTTATTCAAAAGATAGATTCATTGACTTATGAGTTTCAAGATGTTATTAATAATAGATTAGGAAGCGAGTTTTTGAGGGCTGATGCGGCACTGTGCCGCCTCCTTCAGAAGTTCACCTATCAGCTTACAGAGGGACTTCATTTTGAGTAAAGACGGTATCAGAGTAACAGATATATTGGGAACCCTTCTTTCTGCACTCATCAAGATTGCGGTTGCGGTTTGGGTTGTAAATTTTATTTATACAAAGGCTTTGTCTGCCTATGATTTCGGCTACAGGGTATTCACGGAAAGTGCAGTGTCACCTGCCCCGGGAAGAGACGTCTCTGTCTACATTTCAGAGGATAAATCCTTAAAGGACATCGCAAAGCTGCTGGAAGAGAAGGGCCTTGTGAGAGATCACAAGCTTGCCTATGTGCAGCTGCTTGTTGCCGAAAAGAGGGATGGGATGGAACCCGGTACCTACACGCTCAACACCTCGATGACCACGGAAGAAATGGTCGATGCAATGAACCCGACGGAAGAAGAAAGCGTAGAATGAGATGATCATAAACGAGCGTATGTCTTCCTTCATAAATTCATATGCAGCGCCTAATTCCGAGGGCTTAAACGAATTAGAACAATTTTCGATTGAAACCAATGTGCCGATTATACGTAAGGAGATGCAGACTCTCATTAAGTTTCTGCTGGATCTTACACACCCCTCAAACGTACTAGAAGTGGGAACCGCCATTGGTTTTTCGTCTATTCTGATGGCGGAAAATCTGCCGCCGGAGAGTCACATCACTACGATTGAAAAATACGAAAAACGCATTCCACAGGCCAGAGAGAACTTTAAAAAGTTTGGCGTCGAAGACAGGATTACCTTTCTTGCGGGAGATGCAGCGGATATTCTGAAAACCCTTGAAGGCCCGTTTGATTTTATTTTTATGGACGCGGCAAAGGGGCAGTATATTAACTTTATGCCCGATATTTTAAGACTTCTTTCAAAGGGCGGCGTTCTTCTTTCAGACAATGTGATGCAGGATGGAGATATCTTAGAGTCAAAGTTTGCAGTAGAAAGAAGAAACAGAACCATTTACAAGCGTATGAGGGACTATCTCTACGAACTCACTCACAATGACGAACTTACCACGGTTATCCTTCCCGTAGGGGACGGAGTAACCGTAAGCACAAGGAAATGATATGAAGAAACCCGAATTACTGGTGCCGGCAAGCAGCCTTGAGGTATTGAAGACGGCGGTTATATTTGGCGCCGATGCTGTTTTTATAGGCGGAGAAGCCTTCGGGCTGAGGGCAAAGGCCAAGAATTTCACAAAAGAAGAAATGCGTGAGGGTATAGAATTTGCACATTCTCACGGAGTAAAGGTTCATGTGACCGCAAATATCTTAGCCCACAATTACGATTTGGACGGAGCGGAGGAATATTTTAAGGAACTCTCGGAACTTAATCCCGATGCCCTGATAATAGCGGATCCCGGAATGTTTGAGCTTGCAAAGGAGTTTTGCCCGGGAGCAGAGCTTCACATTTCGACCCAGGCGAACAACACAAATTACAGGACCTTCAATTTTTGGTACAAACAGGGGGCAAAGCGTGTTGTTGCTGCACGCGAGCTTTCTTTAAACGAGATAAAGGAAATAAGAAGTCATATTCCAAAGGATAAAGAAATAGAGTGCTTCATTCACGGAGCTATGTGCATTTCTTATTCGGGAAGATGCCTGCTAAGCAACTATTTTACCGGCAGGGATGCCAATCACGGGGCCTGCACACACCCGTGCCGCTGGAAATACAAGATCACCAAGCCTCATGAAATATCCGCTGTCATCGAGGAGGAAGAACGTCCGGGACAGTACCTTCCCGTGTTTGAAAATGAACGCGGAACGTATATCTTTAATTCAAAAGATCTTTGCATGATAGAGCATATACCGGACCTGATAGATGCAGGAATTGACAGCTTCAAAATAGAAGGACGCATGAAAACCGCTCTTTACGTGGCAACGGTTGCCCGTACCTATAGGAAGGCGATAGACGATTACCTTGAGTCGCCTAAAAAGTATGCGGCAAATATGGATTGGTACAGGGCGGAGATTTCCAAGTGCACGTACCGTCAGTTCTCGACCGGCTTTTACTACGGAAAGCCAAGTGAGGAATCGCAGGTTTACGATTCAAACACTTACATAAACGAATACATATATCTGGGTGAGGTTGAAAGTACAGAGGATAGGACCGTTAAGATTACCCAGAAGAATAAGTTTTCAGTGGGCGAGGAAATCGAAATTATGAAGCCCGACGGAAGCAATATCCCCGTCAAGGTTCTTTCGATAAAGGATAAAGAAGGTGCAAATCAAGAGTCCGCGCCGCATTCAAAACAGGTTCTTTATGTGACACTTTCGTCATTTGCGTCAAAGTATGACCTTCTAAGAAAGCCTAATCTTGTTAAAGGCGACGATTGACCAAAGGAACTTCGTGATTTAAGGTAATTAAGAGATTAATCGCTAAAGGCAAAGGAGCCGTAATGGAAAACACCAACATAGAAGATATCTTCGCAAAAAATGTATTTACCGTAGGAAAGATGCGCGCGCGTCTTCCCAAGGAAACCTTTGATGAGTTCATGAGTGTCAGGGCGAACGGCGGAGAGCTTTCACTGAAGACTGCCGACATCGTGGCAAAGGCCATGAAGGAATGGGCTGAGGAAAACGGAGCAACGCATTATACGCATTGGTTCCAGCCTCTTACGGGAATTACGGCTGAGAAACATGATGCCTTCATCAATCATCCCGATAGTGAAGGAAACTGCATTACCGAGTTTAGGGGTAAGGAGCTTATTAAGGGTGAATCTGATGCTTCAAGCTTTCCGTCGGGCGGACTCAGAGCTACCTTCGAAGCAAGAGGTTATACAGCTTGGGATATGACTTCTCCTGCATTTATAAAGGAAGATGCGGCGGGAAATATTTTGTGTATTCCTACTGCTTTCTGTTCGTATAAAGGTGAAGCTCTCGATATGAAGACACCGCTTATACGCTCAATGGAGGCGGTAAACGAGCATGCTTTAAGAATCATAAGACTTTTCGGAAATACGACCTCCAAGAAGGTCATTCCTTCCGTCGGACCCGAACAGGAATACTTTATAGTAGACAGAGAAAAATATTTGCAGCGTGAAGACCTTATCTTTGCTGGAAGAACACTTTTCGGAGCACCTGCACCTAAGGGTCAGGAGCTTGACGACCACTATTACGGTTCAATCGAAACAAGAGTCGGCGCCTTCATGCGTGATATCAATAAAGAGCTTTGGAAATTGGGCGTTACGGCCAAGACTCAGCACAACGAGGTTGCACCTGCCCAGCATGAGCTTGCACCTATTTATGAGATTGCCAATATCGCAATGGATCACAACCAGCTTACGATGGAAATCATGAAGAAGGTTGCGGAACGTCATGGCCTTGCCTGCCTGCTGCATGAAAAGCCGTTTGCAGGAGTGAACGGATCAGGTAAGCACAACAACTGGTCTTTGACAACTGACGATGGTATCAATTTAATCGATCCGGGTGTTTCTCCCAATGAAAACATCCAGTTCCTCCTGATACTTGCCTGTGTACTTAAGGCAGTTGACACACACGCGGATTTATTAAGGCAGAGTGCTTCATGCCCCGGAAACGATTTGCGTCTCGGAGCATCGGAAGCTCCTCCGGCAATTATTTCCGTCTTCCTCGGCGAACAGCTTGATGACGTAGTGCGTCAGGTGGTTGAGACCGGTGCTGCCAATACCGTCAAAAAGGAAAAAGTATTTAAGACCGGAGTATCTGCAATTCCGGATTTCAAGATGGATGCAACCGACAGAAATCGCACCTCGCCGTTTGCTTTTACCGGCAACAAGTTTGAGTTCAGATCGGTCGGAAGTTCCGATTCAATCGGCAATGCCAACATCATCCTCAATACAATCGTCGCCGAGAGCTTTGCGGAAGCAGCCGATGTGCTTGAAAAGGCAGAGGATTTTGACAGAGCCTGTGCGGATTTGATAAAGAAATACCTGACTGAACATAAGCGTATCATCTTTAACGGTGACGGGTATTCTGATGCCTGGGTGGAGGAGGCTGCAAGACGCGGACTTCCGAATATGAAATCTATGGTGGATGCCACAAGCACACTTACCACAGACAAGGCAGTAAAGCTCTTTGAAAAATTCAACGTATTCACAAGAGCAGAGCTTGAGTCCCGTTCGGAGATCCTTTACGAGCAGTACTCACGCACCATAAATATCGAAGCCCACACGATGACGAGCATGGCCTCAAAGCAGATCATCCCTGCAGTAATGGCCTATGCGGGGTCACTTGCCGATACCGTAAACTCGATGGTAAAGGCTGGGGTGGATCCCGTTACGCCAAGGAAGCTTCTTAACCAGGTCAATGAGAATTTAACCCTCATTCAGGATAATCTTGAAAAAATGAAGGAAGTCAGAAAGAAAGGAATTGCCATTAAGAATCAAAAGGAACGCGCTTTCTTTTTCAAGGACGAGGTGATTCCGGCAATGCAGGCATTAAGAGAGCCTGCCGACAAGCTTGAAAAGATTGTCGACAAAGATATATGGCCCTTCCCTTCATATGCGGATTTGATGTTTGAAGTGTAGAACCGTTAAAATTGTCGTTAAAAATTTGACGATTTCTATTTTATAATTTAAAACTTTGTGGTAGTATATCATCGTTAGGAACGTTGAGGCGCAGGCTTCAATTTCTATAAAGCAAAATAAAATGGAGGACAACCAAATGGCATTAGTTACAACAACCGAAATGTTCAAGAAGGCTTACAACGGCGGATACGCAGTTGGTGCTTTCAACGTAAACAACATGGAAATTGTTCAGGGTATTACTGAAGCTGCAGGTGAATTAAAGAGCCCTGTTATTCTTCAGGTTTCCAAGGGTGCAAGAGCATATGCAAACCACACCTATTTAGTAAAGCTCGTAGAGGCAGCAGTTATCGAGAATCCCGATATTCCGATCGCTCTTCACCTTGATCACGGCGATACCTTTGAACTTTGCAAGAACTGTATCGATGGCGGCTTTACTTCCGTTATGATTGACGCTTCTTCAAAGTCTTTCGAGGACAACATCGCACTTACCAAGCAGGTAGTTGAGTACGCTCACGCTCACGGCGTAGTAGTAGAAGCAGAGCTTGGTACCTTGGCAGGTATTGAAGACGAAGTTAATGTAGAAGCAGGTAAAGAAGCTTATACAAGACCCGAAGAAGTAGAAGAGTTCGTAGACAGAACAGGCTGCGACTCCCTTGCAATTGCAATCGGAACTTCACACGGTGCATACAAGTTCACTCCCGAGCAGTGCACACGTAATGCAGACGGCATCCTTGTTCCCCCTCCGCTTCGTTTCGACGTACTCGAGGAGTGCATCAAGAGACTTCCCGGCTTCCCTATCGTTCTTCACGGATCATCTTCGGTTCCTCAGGAATTCGTAAAGATGGTTAACCAGTACGGCGGAGCAATGCCCGACGCAGTAGGTATTCCGGAAGAGCAGCTCAGAAAGGCAGCTACCCTTGCAGTATGTAAGATTAATATCGACTCTGATATTCGTCTTGCTATGACCGGTAACATCAGAAAGTACTTCGCAGAGCATCCCGATCACTTCGATCCCAGACAGTACTTAAAGCCCGCTCGTCAGGCTGTTAAGGACATGGTTGCTCACAAGATCGTTCACGTTCTTGGATCAGACGGTAAGGCTTGATAGTAATTTGCAGTCAAAGGGCTTCGGGATTCCCGAAGCTCTTTTTAATGTAATATGAAATCCCATTGGAATTCCCTATTACATTAAAAGCCATACCGGGCAGGATCTCACTGCGGCGGAAAGGCAGATGTCGCTTAAAGCGACCACTGCAGGATAAGAAACCAGCAAAGCAGGATTCTTTGTTCCACAAGCCTCGCATTCCTTTGCAAATCTATGCAATCCGTGCGACGCAGTTTATATTTATGAAATTTTAAGTGATGCATTTGCGTTAATAGAAATTTAATTATGAAGTCCTAAAGTTTTAATACCAAAAGAGAAAGGAGCCTTGAAGGCAGAGGTATAAAAGAATGGATATTGCAGCAGTTTCGATGGCGCTTTCAAGTGCCAGATTAAATTCAGAAGTTGGAGTTGCGGTTCTTTCAAAGGCTATGGATTCAAACGAGTCGATGGGAGAAGGCATTGTAAGCATGATTGACAAGCAGTCGATGGAACACAGTGTAAATCCGAATATCGGATCGAACTTTGATACATACGCATAGGAGAAACTAAACGAAAAGAACCCTCGGAAGGCTAAGCCCTCCGAGGGTTCTTGCTTTATAGCAAAAAGTCAATACGTGCCAATGATATGTTACTTTGGCAAATTGTATATGTCACTAACTCGACCGCACCAAACATTAATGGTCTATTTAACCAGCCTTATTTTTCCTTCATCCGAGATTTCGATTTTTCTTTCTTTATACAGAGCTCCGAGCGCACGCTTGAACTCGTTTTTGGACATGCCGGTTTCGCGAAGCACTACTTCGGGAGTTGCTTTTTCCGTGAAGGGAAGGACTCCGTCGTAGGAATCGATGATTGAAAGAAGCTTTTCAGCATCCTTTCCGATCTGCTCGTAGGCTTTATCACGAATGCTTAGGTTTAACTTTCCGTCCTCGCGAACGCTTGTGACTCTGGCTGTTATTTCCTCACCGATTTCTATGTGACCGTACATTTCCTTTTTGGGAATAAGACCCTGAAATTTATCGTCAACGGCCACGAATACACCGAAATTGTCGCTTGTTTCGTATACGGTTCCTTTAACGCGTGAGTCCTTTTTGTAGGGTGAGTCCGACGAAAGGTATTTATATACGTTCATCGTGCAGGCAATTCGGTTCGACTTGTCGAGGTATACCGCAACAAGCACTTCGTCGCCGGGCTGCACCTTTTTGGTCTGCTCTTTAAAAGGCAGGAACAGATCCTTCTCAAGCCCCCAGTCAAGAAAGGCTCCGACATTGCTTACATCCCTGACGGTCAGTCTGCCAACCTCATGAAGCAGTAGCTTCGGCGCAATTGTCGAGGCAATGGGGCGGTCGCTTGAATCAAGGTATACGTACACCTCAACCGCATCACCCTTTTTAAGTCCGTCAGGAAGATATTTCTTCGGAAGAAGAATATGCTCATCCTTGGCGGGAACTTTCTTGTCCTTTAATTCTGCGGGGACCAGGTAGGCACCAAATTCAACCAGCTTTTCGGTATAGAGAGTCTGCTTCTTTGCAAGATCAAACATAAGAACCTCCGAGATAAAGAAAAGGGAATGGAAAACTTCCATCCCCTGTCGCTGGGCTACAAGGATTCGAACCTTGAAAATGACGGAGTCAGAGTCCGTTGCCTTACCGTTTGGCGATAGCCCAATATTGATAGCAATCTGTAGCTCGATTGCACTTCGCTATTATATTCAAAAGAAAAGGAAAAATCAAGTATAAGTTTTAAATTATTTTTTTGGTTATTTTTTTTATGTCAAAAATGCACAAAAATTGAAAAATTTTTAAAAAAATGCATAAAAGAAAGTCCTTTTGGGGTTGGCTTTTTAAGTAAAAAGTAATAGTATTAAAAAGTAAATGCGTATCGCAAGGTTTTTTGATGGGTGAAAACATTGTGAAAGTTTCACAACTGCTACTGGAGGGAATATGATATCAAATCAGATATTGCAGACAACTATTGACGGGCTGAAGAGTATTTCAAGAGTAGATCTCTGCGTGGTCGATGTCGAAGGAAAGGATGTTGTTTCTACGACGGGGCATATGGGAAACATTGCCAGAGCTGCCAAGGATTTCGCATTGAGCCAGGCCGATTCCCAGGAGATTCAGGGGTATCAGTATTTCAAGATTTACGATGACGGTCGAGTCGAGTACATCCTCATTGCCTGCGGAAGTGGCGAGGACGTATATATGGTCGGCAAGATGGTCGCCTTCCAGATTCAAAGCCTCTTAGTCGCCTACAAGGAAAGATTTGATAAGGACAATTTCATCAAGAACCTCCTTCTTGACAATATGCTGCTCGTCGACATTTACAGCAGGGCAAAGAAGCTTCACATTGCAACCGATGTAAGAAGAGTTGCGGTCGTAGTAGAGGCCTCCGACAAAAAGGACAGAAACGTTCTTGAATGCCTTCGCACGCATTTTGGAGCAAACAGCAAGGACTTTATCACGGCAGTTGATGAAAATGACGTAATCGTGGTCAAGGAGGTCGATGACGGAGAGTATTCCGAAGAGCTTGAGGATCTTGGACATCAGATTATATCCGTCCTTGAAAAGGAAGGCGTCGAGGGTACGCGCATCTCATACGGCACGGCCGTGGGTGAGATTAAAGAGGTGAGTCGTTCCTACAAGGAAGCCAAAATGGCAATGGATGTAGGAAAGATTTTCTTTACCCAGCGTGAGGTCGTGGCATATTCCGAGCTTGGGATCGGCCGTCTCATTTACCAGCTTCCGATACCCTTGTGCAAAATGTTCATAAAGGAAATCTTTGACGGAAAGAATCCCGACGATTTCGACGATGAAACGATCGAGACGATCAACAAATTTTTCGAGAACAACTTAAATGTTTCGGAGACGTCAAGACAGCTCTTTATACACAGGAACACCCTGGTATACAGGCTTGACAAGCTTCAGAAGTCTACAGGTCTTGACCTTAGGTCATTTGAGGACGCAATCACCTTTGAGATTGCACTTATGGTTGTCAAATACATGAAGTACATGGAAAACGCTGAATATTAATGCGAGGTTATAGATGGCTACTTTAAAGAAAAAGAAAAAATTAATGGAGGATGACGAGGTTATTGTCATGGACAATGTCTCAAAATCCTATCAGACCGGAGTTCCGGCTCTTTCAAATGTTTCACTGCGTATCAAAAAAGGAGAATTCGTATTCGTGGTAGGCGATTCCGGCTCCGGAAAGACCACTTTTATGAAGCTTCTCTTGAGAGAGCTTACACCTACGAGCGGAAACATTTATATATTAAATTACAATCTCAACAAGATCAGACACAGCAGGATTCCCAAATTTCGCAGAAATATAGGCGTAGTATTCCAGGATTTCAGACTCTTAAAGGACAGAAACGTCTATGAGAACGTTGCCTTTGCACAGCGCATCATCGAGGCGAAGGGCAGCGAAATACGCAAGAATGTTCCTGCAATTTTAGCGCTTGTGGGTCTGGCGGGAAAGTACAGGGCAAAGCCTATGAAGCTTTCCGGCGGTGAGCAGCAAAGAGTTGCGATTGCAAGAGCTTTGGTTAATAAACCCTCAATCCTTCTTGCGGACGAGCCTACCGGCAACCTGGATCCCCACACGTCCATGGAGATTATGAACTTACTCGAAGAAATCAATGAAAAGGGTACCACCGTAATCATGGTAACCCACAACAAGGATATCGTAAATGAAATGCAGAAGCGTGTTATCACGCTTAATAAGGGCGTTGTGGTAAGTGATGTAGAGAAGGGAGGGTACAGTAATGAAAATTAGTACGTTTTTCTATACCCTCTGGCAGGGCATCAAGAATATCTTCAGAAACAAGCTCTTCTCGCTTGCTTCCGTTGCTACGATTGCCGCCTGCCTGTTCCTCTTCGGAATATTTTATTCGGTCATCATAAACTTTCAGAACATCGTAAAGACCGCCGAGGAAGGAGTCTGTGTCGTAGTATTTTTTGACTCCGGCATTTCCGATAAACGTATCGAGGAAATCGGCGATATGATTAAGCGAAGGGCTGAGGTTTCGGAGGTTCATTTTGTTTCTGCGGACGAAGCCTGGGAGGAGTTCAAGGAAGAGTATCTCGGCGAGTACAGTGACGGCTTTACTGAAAATCCTCTTGCCGACTCGGCAAACTATGAGATTTATTTAAACGATGTTTCGATGCAGAGTGCGCTTGTCACCTACCTCGAATCGGTTGACGGAGTCAGAGAGGTAAAAAGGTCGGAGCTTACGGCCCTTACGCTTGACAATGCAAACAAACTGATAGGCTATGTTTCCGTGGGAATCATATTCATCCTTCTTGCTGTATCAATTTTCCTTATCAGCAACACCGTTACCATAGGAATTTCCGTCCGCAAGGAAGAGATTTCCATTATGAAATACATAGGTGCAACCGATTATTTCGTGCGGGCGCCCTTCGTAATAGAAGGTATGCTGATAGGCTTAATAGGTGCTTCGATACCTCTTGCAATTATTTACTTTATATACAACAGAGCACTTAACTTCGTCCGTGAGGAATTTTCCGTTCTTTCAACGCTTCTTAATTTCCTGACGGTTGATCAGATTTTTGACACCCTTCTTCCAGTTTCACTTCTGCTTGGCGTCGGAATCGGCTTTTTGGGAAGCTTTGTGACGGTCAGAAAGCACTTACGGGTTTAATTCGGTCCGCCTTAAGCGAGCCATGACAAAATCTTGGAGGCTATTTTTTGAAACATATAAAGAGAATTATTTCTTTAATATTGTTCTTTTCGTGTTTACTTTTTCTTTCTGCGGACACAAATGCTGGGACATCGCTTTCTGCGATTACAAACGATAGCATCAGGGAAAAGCAGCAGCAGATTACTGAGTCAGAGAACGTCAAGAACCAGCTTCAGCAGAACATCACAAATGCCAAGGCGATAAAGAAAGAGCTTGAGGGCTTAAAGCAGGATACTGCGGCCTACATTGAGAAGGTCGATGCCGAAATCGTTCAGATTCAGGAAAAGATTGAGGAGCTTAACACCCTCATTACGGAAAAAGAAACCGAAATAGAAGAAATCACAACCGAACTAAATGAGGCCATCGAGGCTGAAAATGCCCAGTATGAGGCTATGAAACAGCGTATCAAGTTCATGTACGAAAGGGGCGACAATTTCTACCTGGAGCTTATGTTTTCAGCCTCAAGCTACAGCGATTTGCTCACGAAGGCCGATTATATCGATATGATTGAAGCCTATGACAGGAAGATGCTTGACGAGTACACGAATACCCGCGAGTGGACCGAGCTTTGCAAGGAGACTTTGGAAGCGGAAAAAGAAACTCTCGACACAGCCAAGGCAACCCAGGAAGAGGAAGAGACGAGCCTTCAGGAGCTTTTGAGCGAAAAAGAAGCACAGCTAACAAGCTACAATCAGCAGATTGACGCAAAGACGGCGGAGATAAATGAGAACCAGGAAGCCTTAGCGGAAATGACCCAGGTGATTGAGAACTTGGAAGCGGCAATCCGTGCCGAGCAGAAGGCAATTGCCTCTGCAAACGGTGTAGTGATGAACTATGACGGCGGTATGTTTACCTGGCCGGCACCTTCATACACACGTATTACGGATGATTTCGGTTACAGAACGGACCCTATCAACGGTTCGACCTCTTACCATAGCGGTATAGATATGGCGGCTCCTGCAGGAACGGCAATTCTTGCAGCCTACGACGGGGTGGTGGTTGCTGCTGACTTTAACTGGTCCATGGGCAACTATGTCATGATAAATCACGGTGATGGGCTTTATACAGTCTATATGCACGCAAGCGCACTTCTTGTGAAAAAGGATGATATTGTGGCGAGAGGTGAGCAGATTGCAAAGGTCGGGACGACAGGCCGTTCAACGGGTAACCATCTGCACTTTAGCGTCAGACTTAACGGCTCTTACGTAAGCCCATGGCCATATCTTGGAGTGAATTAGATAAAGGATATTTTGACAAATGAACACAGGCAATGAAAAAAAGATAAAAGGCAAGTTTTTCCTGATAGGGATTTTAAGTGGGGTTGTAATCACCGCTTTTTTGGCACTTGTACTTGGGTTTGGTATTTTTATTTATCAGGAAAGTGCGTATAATGAGGCGCTTGCAGCGTACAAGACCGTCGAAAGCGTAGATACGGCTGACAATCAGCTGATGGATCAGGAAACCGTCGACAAGGCCGAAACACTTTATTCCGATATACTAAAGGTTTTCTATTTTGAAGAGGATATTGATACGGACCTTATGCACGAAAATATCTACAAGGCAATTGTCGATTCACTCGGAGATCCTTATGCGGCCTATTATACGGCGGAAGAACTTGATGATATGATGACTGATTCCGAGGGCACCTACTATGGAATCGGCTCCTATGTTTCAATGGATTCGGAGACAGGCTACGCAAAGCTTTCCGGCATATTCAAGAATTCTCCGGCGGAGGAAGCGGGACTCAGAGATGGAGACCTTATCATTGAAACAGATGGAGAAAATCTTGCGGGTCTTACTTTAGACGAAGTTACCGCAAGGATTAAGGGCCCCGAAGGAACAACGGTCGAGCTTACGATATACAGGGAAGGCGAAGATAGTTACCTGTACTTTACGGTCGAACGCCGCAAGGTGGAAAATCAGACCGTCAGCTTTGAAATGAAGGAAAATGGCATCGGATATATTCAGATTACGGAATTTGACGATGTAACACTGAATCAGTTTAAGAATGCATATTCCGACCTGAATACTCAGGGCATGAAGGCAATGATTCTCGATTTAAGAAGCAATCCCGGCGGAAATCTTGATACGGTTCTTGATATTGCACGTGAAATGCTTCCCGAAGGGGTCATTACCTATACCCTGGATAAGAGCGGGAACAGGGAAGACTATACTTGCGAGGGTAAGAGCCCGATTACGATTCCTGTTGTAATCTTAGTAAACGGCTACAGTGCAAGCGCATCCGAACTGCTGACAGGTGCCATGCATGACTATGGTCTTGCAACCGTCATAGGCACCAATACCTACGGAAAGGGCATAGTTCAGTCCATCTATCCTCTTACAGACGGTTCCGGCATCAAGCTTACGACGAGCCGTTACTATACTCCGAACGGAGTCTGCATTCATGAAACGGGGATAGCTCCCGATGTAGAGGTCGAGTTTGACTCTGAAGCCTACTACGCAGAGGAGTCGGTCGACAACCAGCTTGAATACGCAATTGATTATTTATCCGAAAGCTTAAGCAAATAATATGTACAGAAAAGCCTATGTTGAAATAGACAACTCAATAATCAGAGATAACGCAAAGCTTATGTGCGAGCTTTTTCCGCATAAATGGAACATAGCGGTCGTAAAGGGGAACGCCTACGGACACGGCTATGGTATCATACCGGCTTTGATAGAAGGCGGCATGAACGCTTTTGCGGTATCAAGTCTCGATGAAGCCTTAAAGGTACGCGAATATACTGGGGAGTATCCGGTTATAATGCTTCAGCCCGTGCCGGCTGAGTATTTAAGCATTGCAAGTAAGCAAAACATTTCCGTCTGCGTAAATGATCCCGACACATATAAAGAAATCGTTGAAAGCGGCCTTAAGCTTAAGCTTCAGTTTAAGGTAAATTCAGGCATGAACCGTTTAGGCTTTTCGGATAAAGAAATCCTTACGAAGTCGATTAACGAAGCATTTGAAAATGATAATCTTACCGTAGAAGGCATATTTACGCATTTTCACTCAAACGGCTTAAGAGACATCGAATATGCAAGAGATAAAAAACGCTTTGAGGAACTGACTTCGGATATAGATCTAAAGAAAATTCCCATGGTTCATTTGGACAGGACGCAGACAGTTTTCTTACATGACGCTCCTTCCTATGAAAACGGGGTTCGCATAGGTATTTCTTTATACGGTTTTACAACTATATATCCTTATTCAAACAGCATAAAGGGAAGGCTTAGAAAGCTTCAGAGAGACTTGGAAAATAAGCTTCACCGCGTAGAACCCACGAAGGAATTAAAGAAATATCCTGTAAAGACAGCTTTTTCTTTTTACACTGAGGTAATACAGATAAATAAAGTAAGCGAAGGCGACTATGTGGGCTACGGGCTTTTACATAAAGCCAAAGAGACCGAATATATTGCCATAATTGACACCGGATATTATGACGGTATCAACCGAAAGAGGTACTTGTCAAACGTAGCGATAAATGGTAAAAAGTATCCTATCGTAGGCGAGGTTGGAATGGGAATGTGCGAGGTAAAGGTTGACAGAACCGTAAAAAAGCACGATAAGGTCACTGTCCTTGGAGGTGATATTCCAATCAGTGAGATTACCCGTCACGTAGGTACCACGATGTATGAGCTTCTGACAAGCATAAAGCCGGAAATAGAGCGTACGTATATAGGAGGCTGATATGGAAAGAAATGTAGTGCTTCTTGGCTCTGACATAAACGTATATTATATGGCAAGGTGCTACTATGAGCTTTTCAATAAGCCGGTAGATGTAATTGCCACGGAGAAGATCCGCTTTACGGAGCATTCTTCGATTGTAAATATCGAGTATCATCCCGATTTAAAGACAAACGAAGGCTTTGTATCAGCCCTTACGGAATACGGAAAGAACCATCTTGACTCAGGCAGGAGCTTGATCGTACCCTGCCATGATGTTTATGTGCGCCTGTTACTTGAAAATCATGAGGCAATTGACGGATATTTCGTATATAACTGTCCTTCTTTTGAAATTGCGGACAGCTTCCTTGATAAAGAAAAATTTTATAAGACCTACGAAGGACGTCTTCCTTTCGTGCGCACGGTATACTATGACTGCTCGGAGCCTGTGACGGCACCGATTCCTGTAGACATGGTCTATCCGCTCATCATCAAGCCCGGCGACGGAATAGAGTACGGAAAGCACCATTTCGAAGGGCAGCCCAAGGTCTTTAAGGCTACCACACCGAAGAATGCAACGAATTTTATCGACAGGGTAAAGGCTTCGGGTTATGAGAAATCCTTAATCGTTCAGGAATTTATTCCGGGAGACGATTCATACCTTTGCGATTGCGTGTTCTACTGTAATTCAAAGGGAAAGGCAGAGCTTGCTACCTTTGCTCAGATCGGTCTTCAGGAGCATACCCCTTCTGGCATAGGCAACTGCACGGTCCTGATTAACGGCTACAATCAGTACGGAAATACTATAGAAACAGTCAACAGACTCAAGGATTTCCTTGAAAGCATCGGCTACAGAGGCTTCTGCGAATTTGACCTTAAGTACGATTCAAGAGAAAAAGACTTTAAGGTAATGGAAATCAATCCCCGTCAGGCGCGCTCAAGCTATTACCTTTGCGCACTCGGACACAATCTTATAAAGACGCTTTTAGATGATGTTTACGAGGGCAAGGAGCATGAATTTAAGCTTTTGACCGACGAATTTATGCTTCACATGGTTCCAAAGAACATTATAAAGAAATACATAGTAAATGATGAGTACAGGGCGGAGGCGCTTAAGCTTTGGAAGAGACACAAACACGTAGATCCCATGCAGTTTAAGGGGGATAAGTCCTTCAAACAGAGATTCTACCTAAGGCTTCGTGCACTCAATTACAAAAAGAAATACAGGACAAATACTCATACGATTTAACGGAGATGCTATAAATGTGTGGTTTTGCAGGCTTTATCGACAGCACCGAAAGAGAGAAAAAGAAAGAAATATTAAAGGCAATGACAGATTCCATTGCCCACAGAGGCCCCGACGGAGAGGGATTTTTTACCGACAGTCATGTGGCAATGGGCTTCAGACGTTTGAGCATCATTGACCTTGCGGGCGGTGACCAGCCTTTATTTAACGAGGATAGGACTTTAGTCATAAATTTCAACGGAGAAATTTACAATTATAAGGAGCTAAAAGAAGAGCTTATTAAATGCGGACACGTATTTGCGACCAATTCCGATACCGAGGTAATCGTACATGGCTACGAGGAATACGGCACGGACGTGGTCAATAAGCTGCGCGGAATGTTCGGTTTTGTAATCTGGGATACTAAGAACGAAACTCTTTTCGGAGCAAGAGACCCCTTCGGCATCAAGCCTTTTTACTACTACGATACCAAGGATCTCTTCATGTACGGTTCCGAGATAAAGGCCTTCTTACATCACCCGGATTTCAAAAAAGAGCTCAACAGGAATGCATTAAAGACCTATCTCTGCTATCAGTATTCGGTACCGACAGAGTCTTTCTTTGCAAATGTATACAAGCTCAATCCCGGACATTTCTTTGTCTATAAAGATGGAAAGATAGACATAAAGCAGTACTTTTCAATTGATTACAAAAACAATGACGATGACCTTGAGACGGCGGTTAACAAGATAAATGACATCATGAAGGATTCAATTGAGCATCACAAGATTGCGGATGTTGAGGTCGGTTCCTTCCTCTCAAGCGGTGTCGATTCAAGCTATATCGTAGCAAATGCGAATGTTTCAAAGGCTTATACCGTAGGCTTTGAGGGCGAGCACGTTACGAACACGGGCTTCAATGAAAATGCCAATGCCGACGACCTTTGCAAGATTCTTGGCATGAAGCACAAGCAGAAAAACATCAACGCCGACATGTTCTTTGACATACTTCCGACCGTTCAGTATCATTCGGACGAACCGCATGCAAATCTTTCGGCGGTTCCGCTTTATTATCTTGCCAACATGGCTTCGAAGGACGTAAAGGTCGTCCTTTCGGGCGAAGGTGCGGATGAACTCTTCGGCGGCTATTACGAATACGAAACTCCACGCGAGTATGCGCGTTACAAAAAGCTTCCGTTTTGGTTTAGAAGAGGGATGAAGAACCTTGCCGAAAAGATGCCCAACATGAAGGGACGTCACTTCCTCATCCGTGCGGGTTCGACGCTTTCAGAGTCTTACATCGGGCAGGCCTTTATCATGAACAATGAAGAGGCTGACAAGCTTTTGAAGCCCGAATACAGATGTGGGAAGTCTTACGAGGAAATTACAAAGCCGATTTTTGACGAGATTAAGGGAAAGCCCGAATTATTGCAAAAAATGTATCTTGATATGCATCTCTGGCTGCCCTATGATATACTCTTGAAAGCAGATAAGATGACAATGGCAAATTCCTTGGAGCTCAGGGTTCCGTTCCTTGACAGGGAGGTATTTAAGGTATCCGAGGAAATACCGCTTAAATATATTATTTACGACTACACCACGAAGTATGCCTTCAGAATGGCGGCAAACAAGACCATCCCCGAAGAGTGGGCAAAGAGAAAGAAACTCGGATTTTTGGTTCCCTTCAAGGACTGGATCAAAGAGGACAAGTGGTATGCGGTCGTAAAGGAAATGTTTGAAAAGCCCTGGGTATCTGAGTTTTTCAATGTTGATGAGCTCATGCATTTATTAAATGAGCACAAGTCCGGACGCTGGAACAACGGCCGTCGTATTTATACGGTTTACGCCTTCCTTATCTGGTATGAAATTTATTTCATTAAAAACGAGGTTCCTAAAAAGCCTGCGTACGTGTAGGCGGGCCTTAAGCCGTAATAGGCAGAATGGAGACAGTATGAGCTTTGGCAAGTCTATTTTTGAAGAAAACGAATCAGCTGTTCGTTCTTATTGCAGAAAGTTCCCGAAGGTCTTTGAAAAGGCAAAGGGTTCATATATATATGCCGCAGACGGGAGCAGGTATCTTGATTTCCTCGCAGGCTGCGGAGCACTCAACTACGGACACAACAATGACGAGATCAAGAGTGCAATAATAGATTACCTTACAAATGACGGCATCACCCATGCCATGGATATGTATACCGAGGCAAAGGCCGAGTTTATAGATACCTTCAAGAAAGAAATCCTCGATAAGAGGGGGCTTTCCTACCGTATCATGTTCCCCGGACCCACGGGTACGAATGCCAATGAAGCCGCACTTAAGCTTTGCAGAAAGAACAAGAAACGTTTAAATATTATTGCCTTCATGGGTGCCTTTCACGGCATGACCTTAGGAAGCCTTGCACTCACCACGGATCAGACCTCAAGAGAGGGTGCAGAGGTTTCTCTTGATAATGTTACGTTTATTCCCTATGAGAACGACAAGATTGATTCGCTTGCCTATCTTGAGATGATTCTCCATGACGATCACTCGGGAGTTGAGAAGCCGGCAGCAGTCTTTGTAGAGACCACTCAGGCAGAGGGCGGTATCAATGTAGCATCCGTAGAGTTCCTAAAGGGCCTTGAGAAGATCTGCCATGAGAATGATATTCTCTTAGTGGTTGATGATGTTCAGACAGGCTGTTCACGTACGGGATATTTCTTTAGCTTCGAAAGAGCCGGGATTCACCCCGATATGGTTACTTTATCAAAGTCAATCGGCGGCTACGGATTCCCCATGTCGCTTTTATTGGTAAGGGAAGAACTTGATATATTTAGGCCCGCAGAGCATAACGGCACCTTCAGAGGCAACCAGCTTGCCTTCGTAGCAGCCAGGAAAGGTATTGAATACAACGTTTCCCATGATATTAACGGGGGCGTTAAGAAGAAGGGCGAGTTTGTAAAGAAGTATGTCGAGGAGACGATTCTTCCTCTTGATTCCCGCATTACCCTTCGCGGAATAGGGCTTATCTGGGGAATCGATTTTTCTGGAATCGATGCATCGGGAGATCTGTCTCACAAAATAGCCGATAGGTGCTTTAAAAAGGGACTCATCATTGAAAGGGCGGGCAGACACGACAGTGTGGTAAAGATTATGCCTCCGCTCACAATTTCCGAGGAAGAGCTAAAGGAAGGCATTGACATCATATGTGCCGCAGCAAAGGAAGAGCTTGAAGCCTGGAAGTAAACTTTTAAGCCTGACTGGCGATTTAAATACGAGCATGTGAAGGCACGGCTCATGTTTGAATCCGGAGGACAAAAATGAAGCTTAGCGACTTGATTCCCTGTGAATTCGATACAGAGATTGAAAAGGTAACAGATGATTCGCGTACAAAGGGGAGTAACATCCTCTTTGTCTGCGTTAAGGGCTTAACGGTCGACGGACATGATTTTGCCGCTAAAGCCATAGAAAACGGAGCGGTGGCACTAATCGTAGAAAGAAAATTGACGGGCATCGCTCTGCCTCAGGTAATCGTTAATGATTCGCAAAAGGCGATGAATCTGATACTAAACCGTTTCTACGGAAGACCCATGGACTCCATGAAAATCGTAGGTGTTACCGGAACCGATGGGAAGACTACGACCGCAGAGATGATTTATCAGATACTAAACCGTCTTCAAAAAAAGACCGGCTATATCGGCACGAACGGCATCAGATCCGAAGGCTTTTCGATGGACTGTGAGTACACCACGCCGCTTCAGGAGGATTTCTTTAAGGCTCTTAACGGCTTTAAGAATGATAAATGCGAATTTGTATCGATGGAAGCAAGCGGAGAAAGACTCGGTACAGGCAAGATGGAGGGCGTAAGGTTTGACGCCTCGATATTTACAAATCTTTCGCGCGACGCTTTGGATATATTTAAGACAATGGACAATTATGCGGCTGCAAAGGCGCGCCTTATGGCATATACGGATCCAAACGGCATCTGTGTCATCAACAAGGATGATAAATTTGCCGATGTCTTTATGAAAGCCGCAAATGCAAAAGTCGTGACCTACGCTGTTAACGACAAAACAGCGGATGTATACGCAACCGATATTGAGATAGGCTACAGGAATTTAAGCTTCAGGCTTAACGGTATCCTTGGAGCAAGAAAAATACATTGCAGCCTTTCAGGTATTTTCAATGTCTACAATATTTGTGGTGTTCTGATTGCCTTAAGCCATTTTGGATTCAGGATAGATGAGCTTGTCGAGGCTGTAAACCTATTAGAGCCCATAGATGCGCGACAGGAAACGATAGACTTTGGCCAACCCTTTAAGGTAATAGTCGATTACGCACATACTGCCAATGCGGTTAAGAATTTGACCGAATACATCAAGTCAACCCTTACGGATGGATTTTTAAGAGTTGTGGTCGGTGCGGGCGGTTCCAGGGATATTCACAGACGAACCGATATGGCGGAGTACTGCACGGCAATTGCGGACTACAATTATTTCACCATCGAGGACGCACGTTTCGACGAGCCGAAGATGCTCCTTGAAACGATGGTCTCGACTCTTGAGCCCGGAGTAAACAACTATGAGCTGATTGAGGACAGGGACGAAGCCATTAAGAAGGCTTTAAGCGATGCCCGTCCCGGCGATGCGGTTTTGATACTTGGAAAGGGCTCCGAAGCTTACATGCTTACAAAGGGCGTACTTGTTCCGAGATTAAACGATTTTGACAGTGCAAAAAAGGTTTTAAGAGAACTTGGGTATAATTCATAGCATCAACAAAGGATGCAGGATCGAAAAAGCACACAGTGTGGCAATCCGGTATCTTTGAAGTTGAATTTTATGCTAAAAAACGGATTGGAGTATATATGGAAAAGGATGCCAAGATATATGTAGCGGGACACAGGGGAATGGTTGGTTCCGCAATCGTACGTGAGCTAAAACGTCAGGGCTACACGAATATAATCGGAAGGACCCATTCGGAGCTTGATCTTACAAGACAATCGGACGTAGAGGCTTTCTTTAAAGAAGAGAAGCCTGAGTATGTATTCCTTGCGGCTGCCAAGGTCGGAGGAATCGTAGCAAACAGCGAAGCACTTGCCGATTTCATGTACTTCAATATGACGCTTGAGATGAACGTAATACATTCGGCATTTGAAAACGGCTGTAAGAAGCTTGAGTTCTTGGGCTCCTCCTGCATCTATCCTCGCATGGCGCCTCAGCCCATGAAGGAATCCTGCCTTCTTACCTCCGAACTTGAAAAAACAAACGAAGCTTATGCTCTTGCAAAGATCTCGGGACTTAAATATTGCGAATTTTTAAACAAGCAGTACGGAACGGACTATATTTCCGTTATGCCGACAAATCTTTACGGACCAAATGACAATTATCATCCAACACATTCCCACGTGCTTCCCGCTCTCATAAGGCGTTTTCATGAAGCCAAGGTAAACGGTCTTACGTCCGTTACCTGTTGGGGAGACGGTTCACCTTTGCGTGAGTTTCTTTATGTAGACGACCTTGCAAACCTTTGCGTTTTCCTCATGAACAATTATTCGGGCGACGAAACGGTCAATGCAGGAACCGGCAAGGAGCTTACCATCAAGGAACTCACCGAACTTGTTGCAAAGGTTATAGGATATACGGGAGAAATAAAATGGGATGCAAGCAAGCCGAATGGCACTCCGAGAAAGCTCCTTGACGTATCCAAGGCCACGGCCCTCGGCTGGACCTACAAGACGGAACTTGAAGATGGCATCCGTCTCAGCTATGAAGACTTTTTAAACAATCCCATGCGCGCTGAAAGGTAATTTTATGGACCATTTTGTGCTTCATTCGGAATATAAGCCCACGGGTGACCAGCCAAAGGCAATAGAGGAGCTTGTAAACGGCTTTAAGGAGGGCAATCAGTTTGAAACCCTTTTAGGCGTAACGGGCTCCGGCAAGACCTTTACCATGGCAAACGTCATCGAGGCTTTGAATGTGCCGACCCTTATTATTTCGCATAATAAGACACTTGCGGGGCAGCTTTATTCCGAGATGAAGGAATTCTTTCCAGAAAATGCCGTGGAATATTTCGTTTCCTACTATGACTACTATCAGCCCGAAGCATATATTCCGAAGACGGACACCTATATCGAGAAGGATTCTGCCATAAACGACGAGATAGACAGGCTCAGGCTTTCAGCGACAGCCTCTCTTACGGAAAGGAAGGATGTCATAGTCGTAGCCTCGGTTTCCTGTATTTACGGACTGGGCTCGCCCAAGGAATTTAAGGCAATGTGCCTATCCCTAAGACGCGGTCAGGAGATTGAACGGGATGAGTGCATACGCGCACTTATAAATATTCAGTACACAAGAAACGACATGGTAATGGAACGTAACAATTTCAGAGTTCACGGCGATACCGTTGAGGTCGTTCCTTCCCATGGATCAAATTACCTTGTCAGGATTGAATTTTTCGGAGATGAAATCGACAGGATTTCAGAGGTCGATATCCTCACGGGAAAATGCATAAGGACGCTTGAGCATGTTATTCTTTTTCCGGCTTCCCATTATGTGGTGGAGCCTGAAACGATGGAAAGGGCATTAAATGACATTGAGGAAGAAATGCATGCCCGTGTCAAAGAGTTCAAGGCAGACGACAAGCTCATAGAGGCACAGAGAATTTCGGAGCGCACGAACTTTGATATGGAGATGCTCCGCGAAACGGGGTTTTGTTCCGGAATAGAGAATTATTCCCGTCACCTTGCGGGTACAAAGGCAGGAGAGCCGCCGAAATGCCTGCTTGATTATTTTGACGGAGAGTTTCTGATAATAGTCGATGAGTCACATATCACGCTTCCTCAGGTTCGCGGCATGTACGCAGGTGATCGGTCACGAAAGACCACGCTTGTCGAGTATGGCTTCAGACTACCTTCGGCTCTCGACAACAGACCCCTTAATTTTGATGAATTTGAATCACATATAGACAGGATGCTCTTTGTTTCGGCAACACCCGGCACCTACGAAGCAGACCACGAGCTGCTTCGAACCGAGCAGGTAATCAGACCGACCGGACTTCTTGATCCTGAGATTACCGTGAAGCCCATCGAGGGTCAGGTTGACGACCTTGTGGGCGAGATTAAAAGGACGGTTGAGAAGGGCTTCAAGGTCTTGGTCACAACTCTTACGAAGAAGATGGCCGAGGACCTGACCGAATATCTTGCCGAGGTCGGAATAAGAGTAAAGTATCTTCATTCAGACATTGACACGCTTGAACGGTCTGAGATAATAAGAGATATGCGGCTTGACAAGTTTGACGTGTTGGTCGGTATCAACCTTTTGAGAGAGGGACTAGATATTCCCGAGATTGCCCTTGTCGCCATTATGGATGCCGATAAAGAAGGCTTTTTAAGAAGTGCCACAAGCTTGATTCAGACGGTAGGTCGTGCCGCCAGAAATTCTGAAGGCCATGTAGTGATGTATGCCGACACAGTGACCGATTCGATGAAGCAGTGCATAGACGAAACAATGCGTAGACGAGCCATCCAGATGGCTTACAACAAGGAGCACGGCATCACGCCCACTACCATTAAAAAGGCGGTTCGCGATGTCATCCGAATTTCAAGTACAGGCCCTGAAAAGGCTTTGCCAGAAATGAAGGAAACCGAATCCATGAGCCGCGACGAGATGGAAAAAGAAATCGTTACATTAGAGCGTAAGATGAAAAAGGCGGCAGCAGAGCTTAACTTTGAAGAGGCGGTTGTCTGCCGTGACAGGATGCGCGAACTGAAGACGGCACTTTTAGAAATAGAGTGATTGCAAAGCGTGCGTGGTAAGACACGGAGCTTAACGTGGGATTACGAAGGCATGAAGCAACAGGCAATCCGGCACATTTACGGAGGTTATTATGAACATTCCTGCAAACAGAATGGACAGAGGATTTTTAAAATATCAGGATGAATTCGAAGCAAAGGCGCTTTCTGTTCTTCGTTCGGGCTGGTATATCCTTGGACACGAGGTCGAAAGCTTTGAAGAAGAGTTTGCGGCATATACCGGCGCAAAGTACTGTGTGGGTCTTGCAAGCGGGCTGGATGCGCTTTGGCTTGCCTTCAGGGTACTAGGAATCGGCAAGGGCGATGAAGTAATAGTTCAGGCAAATACTTATATCGCAAGTGTAATGGGTATTACCATAAACGGTGCAACTCCCGTATTCTGCGAGCCTGATGAGCATTACAATATCGATGCGTCGAAGCTTGAAAGCCTTATAACTGAGCGCACCAAGGCGATATTGGTAGTTCACCTTTACGGACAGGCTTCAAAGATGGACACTATTGCAAAGCTTTGCAAAAAATACAACCTTCGTCTGGTCGAGGACTGCGCACAGTCACACGGAGCTAGGTTTAACGGACAGATGACGGGAACCTTTGGAGATATAGGTTGTTTTTCTTTTTACCCGTCTAAAAATCTGGGTGCCTTCGGTGATGCCGGAGCGATAGTCACAAACGACGAATCAATCGCAAAGGACATGAAGGTTTACAGAAACTACGGCAGCGAGAAACGCTACTACAACAAGGTCGTCGGAGCAAACTCGCGTCTTGACGAGCTCCAGGCGGGCTTGTTGAGAGTAAGGCTTTCCCATATCGAGGAGCTTACAGGGGAACGCGAATATTTGGGCGATACCTACAGCAAGGGAATAAACAACGAACTCTTACTTCTTCCGAAGGTGCGTGAAAATGCGACAACAGTTTGGCACCAGTTTGTGGTAAGATGCAAAAAGCGCGACGAACTGATAGAATATCTGAAGGAGAAAGAAATCGGATCGATTATTCATTATCCGATTCCGCCTCATTTGTCGGAGGCATATAAGTATCTGGGGCACAAAGAAGGCGATTATCCGATTACGGAGGAGTATGCAAGGACGGTTCTTTCGATTCCAATGTTTAACGGAATGCTTCCTAAAGAGCAGCAGGCAGTAATTGATGCACTTAATGCATTTAAGTAGAGGGTTATATGGCATTAAAAGATAAGATTAAAATCATAAGATTCCGAGACCTTGGCGATGAGAGAGGTAACCTTGTCGTAATCGAAGGGGATGGTATAGACATTCCTTTTGACATCAAGCGTGTTTTTTACATTTACGGTTCCGATGCGACGGTTGTGCGCGGAAAGCATGCGAACAGGCAGTCGGAGTTTTTAATGGTAAATGTAAGCGGCACGAGTAAGGTGCGTGTAACGGACGGACACGAGGAAATGATCGTTTCTTTGGACGAGCCCGGACTCGGACTTTACCTTCCCAAGATGCTTTGGAAGGATATGTATGATTTCTCAAAGGATTCCGTCCTTGTCGTAATGTCAAACATGCATTATGACGGCACTGAATACATACGTGATTATGATGAATATTTAAAAGAGATCGGAGCCAGACATGAGTAAGCTTTCAATAGTAATCCCGGTATATTTTAACGAAGATACCCTGATGGATTTGTATCAGGATCTCAAAGAAAAGGTACTCGGACGTGTTCCCGAATACGAAATAGTAATGGTCGATGACGGGTCGGGGGATTCCTCGTGGCAGGTCATGAACGAGATTAAGGCTCTTGACACCGGGCACGTGCGCCTTGTAAAGCTTTCGAGAAACTTCGGCGAGCATGCGGCTTTGCTTGCTGGCTTAAGCGTCTGCACGGGTGATTGTGCTGTTACGAAGCAGGCGGATCTTCAGGAAGATTCCACTCTGATTCTTGAAATGTTTGAATCCTGGCAGAAGGGCAACAAGGTCGTTCTTGCGGTGCGCCGTTCAAGGGATGAAAGCAAGTTAAAGGTCTTCTTTGCAAACCGTTATTACGGAATCGTGAGAAAATTCATAAATAAAAATATGCCCGCAGGAGGATGCGACTGCTACCTTATCGACAGACAGGTAATCGACGTCATCGAGAAGATGGATGAGAAGAATTCAAGCCTTACCCTTCAGGTAATGTGGGCGGGCTTTAAGACGGACATGATTTACTTTGACAGAAAGAACCGTGAGAAGGGTAAGTCACGCTGGACATTTGCAAAGAAGGTAAAGCTTGTGATGGATTCGATGATGAGCTTTTCCTTTGCACCGATTCGCTTCATGACGTATTTAGGCGTTATTTTCGATATTGTCGCACTCATTGCTTTTATATGCATTCTGGTAGAGTACTTTAGCTCAGGCGTTCCGATTTCCGGTTGGGCTTCGCTCATGACCGTGGTATTGCTGGCATCGGGACTTGTTCTTTCTATGCTTGGGGTCCTTGGCGAGTATTTGTGGCGTACCTTGGATGCGGCAAGAAAGAGACCGACGTTCATCATAGACGAGCATATTAAGCCCGGCGAATGATTATTGAAAGGCAGTATATGGCAAAGGTAAAAATGCTCCCGCCCTCGGAGTTAATCAGGGTCAGGGGAGCCAATGAACACAATTTAAAAAATTTGGATGTTGATATTCCGAGGAACAAGCTCGTGGTGATAACGGGGCTTTCGGGTTCCGGAAAATCATCACTTGCTTTTGATACGATTTATGCAGAGGGACAGAGACGTTACATGGAGTCCCTCTCTTCTTATGCAAGGCAGTTTTTGGGCATGATGGAAAAGCCCAATGTCGAAAGCATCGAAGGGCTTTCTCCTGCCATTTCCATTGACCAGAAGTCTACGAACAGAAATCCCAGATCTACGGTCGGAACGGTTACCGAGATATACGATTATTTCAGACTTCTCTATGCAAGAATCGGAACAGTTCACTGTCCAAACTGCGGCCGTGTCATCAACAAACAGTCTGTAGACCAGATTGTGGACCGCATAATGGCACTTCCCGAGGGCACGAAGATTCAGCTTCTTGCACCCGTTGTGCGCGGGAAAAAGGGTATGCACGAAAAGCTCCTTGATAAAGCACGTCGTTCCGGCTATGTGAGAGCCATAATCGACGGAAGCATGTATGAGCTTTCGGAGGATATTTCCCTTGATAAAAATATCAAGCACAGCATTGATATCGTTGTTGACAGACTTGTCATAAAGAATGAAATGCAAAAACGTCTGACGGATTCGGTTGAGAATGTAATCAATTTGACTTCAGGTCTTTTGGACGTAGATGTTATAGGCGGCGAAAGGCTTTCTTTTTCCACGAATTTTGCCTGCCCCGATTGCGAAATATCCATACCGGAGGTCGAGACACGTTCTTTCTCCTTCAACAACCCCTTCGGAGCCTGCCCTGCCTGCGCGGGACTCGGCTACAAGATGGAGTTTTCAAAGGACTTAATAATTCCCGACGACACCCTTACCTTAAACGAGGGCGCGATTGCAGTGAACGGTTTTAAGTCAATCATGGATCAAAAAAGCTGGCTTTATGCCGTCATGCAGTCTTTGATGAAGGTTTACAAATTTGATATGGACACGCCGTTTAAGGATTATCCCGATGATATCAAGGACCTTTTGTGGAATGGAAACGGCGGAAAGAAATTCACCATTACCTACAAAAGCCAGCGCGGACAAGGTGTTTACGAGGTGAGCTGGGAAGGCATCCTCGAGGTTTGCAGGATGCGCTACCGCGAGACCTTTTCACAGACCGCAAAGGCGGAGTTTGAGTCCTTTATGGATTTCACGCCCTGCGCGGAATGTAAGGGCATGCGCCTTAAGAAGGAGTCGCTTGCCGTCACTGTCGGGGATTTGAACATATATGAGGTCACGCAGTTTTCAATTTTAAAGCTTCTTGATTTCATGAACGGCCTTGACTTAACGGAAAAAGAACACTTCATAGGTGACCAGATCATAAAGCAGATTTTGTCGAGAGTTAATTTTCTAAAGGATGTGGGACTTTCCTATCTGACACTTTCAAGAGCCACCGCTTCGCTTTCGGGCGGCGAGGCTCAGAGAATTCGTCTTGCAACCCAGATAGGCTCAGGGCTTGTAGGCGTTACCTACATACTTGATGAGCCTTCCATCGGACTTCATCAACGCGACAATGACAAGCTTCTTGCTACCTTAAAGCACCTAAGAGATTTAGGAAATACCGTGTTGGTGGTAGAACATGACGAGGATACCATGCTTGAAGCCGACCATATCGTGGACATAGGTCCCGGTGCCGGCATTAACGGAGGAAAGCTTGTTGCAGAGGGGACTGCCGCTGAGATTATGAAGGTTAAGGACTCCATTACGGGGCAGTACTTGAGTGGGAAGAAATTCATTCCGGTTCCCAAGACCCGTGCTGTTCCGACAGGATTTCTCACAATTCACGGAGCACGTGAGAATAACCTTAAAAATATTGACGTCTCGATTCCTTTGGGAGTCTTTACCTGCATTACAGGTGTTTCGGGCTCAGGCAAGAGCTCACTTACGAACGAGATCTTATATAAGTATCTTGCAAAGACGCTAAACAGGGCACATACGATTCCAGGTGATTTCGATTCGATGGACGGAATCAGCGAGCTTGACAAGGTCATCGATATTGACCAGTCCCCCATCGGACGTACTCCGAGATCGAACCCTGCGACCTACACGGGAGTCTTTGATCAGATAAGGGATTTGTTTGCCCTTACCAAGGAGGCTAAAGAGCGCGGCTACAAGAAGGGACGCTTCTCCTTTAACGTCAAGGGCGGCAGATGCGAAGCCTGTCAGGGCGACGGCATCATCAAGATCGAGATGCACTTTTTGCCCGATGTATATGTTCCCTGCGAGGTCTGCGGCGGCAAGCGCTACAACCGCGAAACCTTGGAGTGTCTCTATAAGGGAAAGTCGATTTACGACGTACTTGATATGACAGTTGAGGAAGCGGTTACCTTCTTTGAAAATGTTCCCTCAATCCGTGACAGAATAAAGACACTTAATGAGGTGGGCCTTGGATATATCAAGCTCGGACAGCCTTCTACCGAGCTTTCGGGCGGTGAGGCACAGAGAGTAAAGCTCGCAACTGAGCTCAGCAAGCGTTCCACGGGACGTACGATTTATATTCTCGACGAGCCTACGACGGGACTGCATTTTGCGGATGTCCATCGCCTCACTGAAATGTTGAGGCGCCTTGTCGAAGGTGGCAACACGGTCGTAGTCATCGAGCACAACTTAGATGTCATCAAGACCGCCGACTATATCATCGACATGGGGCCTGAAGGAGGAGATGGCGGCGGAACCGTCATTGCAAAGGGCACACCCGAGGAAGTCTCAATGGTAAAAGAATCCTTCACCGGCCAGTATGTGAAGAAGGCGATAGAGAAAGCAAGGCAATACGAGAAGTGAAGATGATTGGATGGGATTGCTTGCTAAATGTAGAGGAATATCTTAAACAGAAATGCATTCTTAAATAGTAATTTATACATAGGTGATATTAAAGCTGCGGATGATGCTGCGGCTTTAATTGTTTATGGGTATACTTAAGGGAAAAAGAAAAATTGCCGATAAAGAATCTAACACCCCAAAAAAGAAAGATGAATTTGATGAGAAATAAAAGATTTTTATGTACAGTTTTATCAATTGCACTGACGCTGCCGCTCATGCTTACGTCCTGCGGAACAGAGGACTCAAAGAACCTTGCAAACGTGAAGGAAAAGGTAAAGGAATCCGCGGAGGATGTTCACAGTCATGCGGTGGTCAATAAACCTGAAACGGAAGAAGAAACTGTTCAGGATCCGTTAGATATTCGTGAAAGCCTTGAATGGGAGCAGCGTCTTGACTATACATCGGAGAGGCAGTCAGAAATTGCCGATATTACGGTGGACCTTTCTAAGGATACGGAAGAAATTCGCATGAAGGCTCAGAATCTGCTTGATGCCATGCCTTTGGGTGATGCCGAGGCGGCGGTGGAGACTATCCTTGCGGAAGATTGGTACACCGTGATGCTTTCAGACCTCTTAATCGGACAAAGAAACTACACGGGAGAGGCAAATTCGGGCTCATGGCGCATGACAGTTCTTTCGGATGAACTCGGAGAGCGCTGCACTGCCATAGAGTATCCGCTTAATGATGGGCGAAATTTTTATTTGCAGGTGACAGATTCGGAAATAAGGCTCTATGTGTGTGCTTCAGACAAGACGGGTTCTTTTTCAAGTGAAAGCTTTAATCTGACGGACGGGACCTACATAGGCTACGAGGGAACACTCTCGACCGAACATCATCCTGTGGAAAGGCTTACGATAAATATGGGTACTGCAGATTTATCAGGCGGAGCGATTGAAGCCTTTCGTAACCGTGCGTCCGGGGCTGTTGCCTATGAGGGCGATTTTAAAGAAGACGGGAAGCCTTCCATGGACACTCCGAATAATTTTGCCAAGGACGGGGAGATCGCATACGCCTCCCGCAAGGAAGGAAGGACCACCTATTATTTAACGGTGCCTGCGGAAGATTCAGACAGCGCATTCACACCGGAGCGGCTTGGAATCATTACAATTTGGGATTAGAAAGATTGAAATTTAAGGTAAAGCCTATGAAGCATATAAAAAGAAATTTAATTTTCATAGCATTGACGTTTTGCGGTATTTTACTTTTTCAACCTGCCTATGCAAGGGCGGAGAGCCAGACTATCGGAAATCTTGTGCTGATGGTGGACTTTGAAGGGGATACTTCGTACTTTGAAACGAATTATAAGAACTGTGAGGCCATTTACAATAAGAATTCCGTAAACAGCGTACACGCTTATATTTCGGCCATTTCAGATGGGCAGGTAACTGTTAACAGCATCTTTCCGCAGGATTATAATGACAGCTTCGTTCATATAACACTTACGAAAGGTGCTTCTGAATATACGGAGACAGATTTTATCACGGAAGCGGTAAATAAGGTGAACTCCTTATACCAGGAAGGGAAACTTGCAAGTGTTTCAGGCTTGGACAGCGGCAATTTAGAAGGATGCATCGACAACGTGACATTTATAGTGAAGGTGGCAGCAGGAGGAGACACCAAGAGCAATCCTTACTATGCACATAAGGCAGATGGTGCCGGACAGTGGACGCTGTTTGGGAAAAAGGTTGCGGCTTACAATGTGATACCGTCTACGAGTCTGTGGATTACCGACAGTGCAGCATATGACTGGGGATATACCACGATTTCTCACGAGCTTTTGCATTCTCTCGGAGCGCCGGATTTGTATCGTACCTCAGGTGATACGGGAGAGCCGGTCGGAGTATGGGATCACATGGCATCTGTATCTGCACCTGCAAACTATCCGTTAGTCTACACCAGAAAGGATCTTGGCTGGATCCCGGAATCGGATACGCCTACGATTACGCAGAGCGGAGACTATACCCTTGTGCCTGCGGAGAGTACAAGCGGAACAAGGGCCTATATATTAAAAACGAAACTTTCTTCTTCGGAGTTCTTCGTGGTGGAGTACAGGGTAAAAACAGAGGCTGCATCAGATGGAACCCGTGGATATGAATATGAACTACCCGAATCGGGGCTTATCGTATATCGGGTAAACACAGCTGTGACCGATCATACGAATGCCACGGGAGACAATTATATCTATGTGTTCCGTCCCGGAACTCAGGATAGTAAGAATGCTTATGAGAGCGTGGAGAAGGCTGCGGTCGGAACAAACTCCAGACCGACACTTGGCAGCGCAAATATGGATGACCCCTGCACGAAGGACACCATTTTTTATGATGACGGCTCAAACAGCGGCCTTGTCATCAGTAATGTGCGCTTTGAAGACGGAAAGGCTATCTTTCATGTGGATTTTCCGGAGCTTTCGGAGGATTCGTACTGGCTTGGACAGGGTGAAGAAATAAGCGGTTTAAAGTATCCTGCAATAACCGGAAGTGAAGACGGAAGCATTCTTTATCTGGCCGGATTGCATAACAATCAGGCGACACTTTTTTGCTCCGAAAACGGCGGTAGCTGGAAAAGCATTGCATCCATATCGGGATCGAACTCCGTCTCAAATATTTACGATGTAATTTATTTAAACAATCAGGTCTACATGCTTTATATCAATGAAAATGGCACCTTAAGCGTGGGGAAATATGCAGACAGTCAGTGGAGTACGGTATATACATATGATGCCGATTATTATCCGAACAATGCCTCTTTTGTATCCGCTAACGGAAATGTATGGGTTAGTTCATACACTTCGGATGAGCTTCTTATTGTAAATGCGGATACAAAAGAAAAGTTACCAACTGTCAAAGCATCAACCGGGTCTTGGCCGTCAATTGCCAATCCTACGGCTTTTTACAGTAATGGCAAATGGTATGCCGTCTACAGCGATTATCTCGCTACAGGGGATGCGGCTAAGGGTAAAATAGTCTGCTATGATTCAAATGCTAAGACTTGGACTGATGCCTATACCATTAACGGTATTGAAAAAGTACATCAGGCGGAAGCTTATGTTTCGAAAAGCATGGTTTATATAGTTGCAAAATGCGAGGCAAATAAAAATGCTTTTCTTACCTTTGACGGTTCAAAGTGGACAGAAGAGGCTTTAAACGATATCGATATGTCCACCGGTTTTCAACTTACCGTAAAAGACGGAGTTCCGTACATTATCTGGAATCAGGGTACTGTATTACGGGCAAGATATTATAAGGACGGAACCTGGACGCAGCTTGCAAATGGTATTTGCAGTGATGCAAGCGATTTTGATTCATTTTGCGGAGGTGGAACCCTGTATGTTGCCTCCTCTACGACGACCGGTTCCACGACGGTTCGCAAGATGAAAACCGTGGAGGGTTCAGAGGAGACTATACCGGAAATCGGCATCGGAAATCTTTTACTCACACTTCCCGAGGGGTACGATGACACATCCAAGCTTTATATAGACGGTGTAGAGGTTTTGGGTACAAAATGGCAGGAAGACACATCAAAGCGTCTGATATCGGTAGCAAGCATTGAATCCTTAGATACGAATGCAAAGATTGCGGAAGCAATCCGTTATAATTCGTCCGGCATACCAAGCGGAATGTATGTCTGGAGACTTTCATATAGCGGAAACTGCTATACTGCAACGGCAATACCTGAGTTTGAGGATCTCTTTTCTTATCACGGATTTTCGGTTCGCTATACCGGGGTTACCGGATTAAGGTGCACCTTCGGCATCGACAAGACAAAGAAATCCCAGTTAATCGGCAACTCAGGACTTGCGGGGTATCGAATTACGGAAATAGGGACATTGGTCATGCGCCTCGACAATCGTGAAAGTATTCCGTTGGTTTACGGAGGCAGTAAGGTTAGTGGTGGTAAAACCTATGGCATGCAAAAAGGTAAGAAGATCGACAAGGTAATTCGAACGGCTAACGGAAGGGAGCATTTCGCAAATGTCCTAACGGGTCTTCCGGAGGATCGGTACAATATTACATATGTCCTCAGACCTTATACGTTAATGGAATATGACGGAAGTACGGTAGTGATTTACGGGCCGGAGGTGAATAGAAGCATGTATACGGTCTGCGAACAGGTTCTTAAAAGAGGAGATTTCAAAGAGGGGACTTCCGGGTATGAATTCTTAAAAAATATAGTGGATACAGTGGATAATGAGGGCAAATGATGGGAGATAAGCAAGTGAAAACAAACGGAAAAACAATCTGGATCGTCCTTACCTATGTCCTGGCGGTTATGGTATTTGTGCTGGCAATAGGGTTATATCATTTCAATCGGTTAACACTGACCTTGAAGACACAGCTTGTTGAAATGGAGGAACAAAACAGCAGTCTGTCAGGAGAGGTAGTAAGGCACCAAGAGGAAACTAAAGCGGCTGAAAATGAAGTTCGTACGGTACGTGTCATGAACGGTATCCTGCAGCAGCAGGACGGAAATGATGAGTGGATAGATGTGGCATCGGTCGAAGAACTTGAGAGTGAGGATCCTGTTCTTGTAGGCAGGAATAAGATGCAGGAATTGATAGAAAAAAATCGCGAGGCGGTTCAAAACGGAACTGCCGAGGCATCAAGGATTTCGCCTCTTGTTGAAGGAAAAAGAACGTCGTCCGATGATACATTGGCTTCCTCTTCGTCAGTAAAGATCGTAACTGAGAAACCCACAACTCATATTTCAAAGCCAAACGCCAATAATACGGCACCGGCAACTACAACACCTGCAGCACCTGCAGCTACTCAACCGACCGCAGGCACCGATAACACATCCGGCGGTTCATCTGACGGCGGCTCATCCGACAGCGGTTCCTCGTATAGCACACCTTCCGACAGCGGAAACTCAGGCGGCGGAAGTTCAGGCGGTGGCAGTTCAGACAGCGGCAGTTCAGACAGTGGAAGCTCGGATAGCGGTTCATCCGACAGTGGCTCATCTGACAGCGGTTCCTCGGAAAGCGGAGACGGTGAAGATATAGGCTGGACTGAAGATATACTGTAAGAAATATAAATGAATCAAACAAAGAACATAAGCGTTTTCATTTGAACACTGTGGAGACAAGACCTAAAAATCGTGGAGGCTGTTCCCGAACACGATTTTTGCCTTAATGGGCTTGTTGGAACGGTCAGTGCGTCTGAAAACGCTTAGTTCTTTGTGAAGGTTCTTTGAAACCTCTAAACATTTTTCTATAATATGCCGATACTGTTTAAAAGAATCTAAAAAAGTATGTTTCCTCTTTTTTTATAAAGTGTCGTATTGTATAATTACAAAAGCGGAATCGAAAAAAGTTCAAAGCTTTTTGTTAGCTTACTTGCAAAAAAGTATGAACCTTAGGACCCGCCAGACATGAGTAAGTAGTCATTTTTCTGAAGGAAAATGAGCGGATTACGAAGGGCTGCAGGATTGCGGGTGCGAGGTAGCACGTAGCAATCCGTTATCCTAATATCAGGCGCATGAAAGCCAAACACACCATACGGTTCTATATAGAAAGGGAGACAAAATGCAGTATACAGATTTGGGAATTGACTTGGGAACGGCCTCCGTTCTCGTTTATATCAGAGGTAAGGGCGTCGTATTAAAGGAGCCCTCCGTTGTTGCTTTTGACAGAGACTCGGGTAGGATAATGGCTATCGGCGAAGAAGCTCGTCTGATGCTTGGGCGTACACCTGGCAACATTGTTGCCGTTCGTCCGTTGAGACAGGGCGTTATTTCTGATTATACGGTTACCGAGAAGATGATGAAATATTTCATCCAGAAGGCACTTGGCAGACGTACATATCGTAAACCCCGTATTGCGGTTTGCGTGCCGTCGGGCGTTACCGAAGTTGAGAAGAAGGCAGTTGAGGATGCTACCTATCAGGCAGGTGCGAGGGAGGTCGCAATCATTGAAGAGCCTATAGCTGCTGCAATCGGAGCGGGAATCGACATTGCAAAGCCCTGTGGAAACATGATAGTGGATATAGGCGGCGGCACCACCGATATTGCTGTTATTTCTCTTGGCGGTACGGTTGAGAGCACATCCATCAAGGTCGCAGGTGATGACTTTGACGATGCTATTGTTCGTTTCATGAGAAAGAAACACAACCTTCAGATCGGTGAAAGAACCGCTGAGGATATCAAGATTAAAGTCGGCTGTGCATACAAGACGGCCGAGGTTAAATATATGGACGTAAGGGGCAGAAACTTAGTTACCGGCCTTCCCGTTACCGTAAATGTTTCATCGGATGAAACAAGAGAAGCTTTAGCGGATGCTACGGCGAAGATTATAGATGCAATTCACTCCGTGCTTGAAAAGACACCTCCGGAACTTGCTTCCGATATCGGCGAAAGAGGAATCGTCCTTACAGGCGGCGGCAGCTTATTAAGAGGTCTTGAAGACCTTATCTCCGAAAAGATGGGTATCAATGTCATGACTGCAGAGGAGCCTATGACCGCAGTTGCTATCGGAACCGGCAAGTACGTAGAGTTCTTAGCAGGTTACAGAGAGGACATTTAATTCAGTCGGGGAAATCTTCGTCATCTAAGCGATTGCGAAGACGGGGTTATCACAAGCTATACCCAGTCGTGGAGCAAGACTCATAGGCGGGTTTTGACTAAATTAAGTGAGGTAATTAAATGGTAAAAGGCTTATACACAGCATATACCGGCATGTTAAACGAACAGCACAGGATGGATACGCTGACCAACAACCTTGCCAATTCCACAACGGTAGGCTTTAAAAAGGAGGGCTCGACGAGCCAGTCCTTTGATACGGTTTTAGCCTACAAGGTTAAGGATACCTCCGAAAATGTCAATATCCCGAAGCGCATAGGCATCAACACTCCGGGCGTAAAGATCGGTGAGAACTACACCGATTATTCACAGGGGTCATTTAAGATTACCGACAATACTTATGATTTGGCTCTTTCGGGAGACGGCTTTTTCACAATAGAGTTTACCAATAAAGCGGGCGAGACTTCCACCAAGTACACCCGTGACGGTTCGTTTACCCTTACTACTGATGGCTACCTTGTTACCAAGGACGGCGACTACGTAATGGGTACAAACGGACGTATAAAGTTAAATCCGAATGTGGATGCCTCAATTGATTCACAGGGACGCATCATGCAGGACGACACGCTTGTCGCAACCCTGCAGCTTACGGACTTTACGGATTATGATTATTTGGAGAAATACGGAGAGAATCTCCTAAATGCAGTAGAAGGAGCTACGACGACGACTGCAAATGCAAAGGTATATTCCGGCTATCTTGAAATGTCAAATGTCAACATAGTTTCGGAAATGGTGGATTTGATCACCATCACACGCCAGTATGAGGCCAATCAGAAGATTATCAAGTCCATTGACGAGACCTTAGACATTGCAGCCAACCAGATTGGCAGAGTATAAGGAGGCTTTTAAATGGTAAGAAGCTTATGGACAGCCGCAACGGGAATGCGCGCTCAGCAGACAAACGTAGACACTATTGCAAACAATCTTTCAAACGTTAACACTACCGGCTACAAGACGGAGGTTAACGAGTTCAAATCCCTTCTTTATCAAACGATACAGACGAAGACCACTTCGGCAAATGGTGACAATAAACCGGTCGGCGCACAGGTCGGTCTGGGTGTTCGAAATGCTTCGATTACTTCGATATTTACGGACGGAGCACTTCTTGCAAGTGAGAGCGATTCCGCTTTTGCTTTGTCCGGAAATGGATTCTTTGCGGTTAAGGGTGAAGACGGAAATACCTACTACACCAGAAACGGTAACTTTAACTGGGCAATGAATTCACAGGGCGGCGTATGCCTTACCAACAGTGATGGCCTCATGGTGCTTGACTCAACAGGAAAGGAAATTTCCTTTAGCAGCGATTATGTGACGAGCAAGATTACCGTTACCTCAGACGGGACCTTCTGCTATCCTGATGAAAGCAACAATCCTCAGTCTCTCGGAATTACCTTCGGTATATATCAGTTTAACAATCCGGCAGGTCTTGAAAAGAACGATTCGGGTCTCTTTAGCCAGACGGCCGCGAGCGGTGCTGCTTTAAATGAAGCTGATAACGCGACTCTTGAACGCACCAAGGTGTCTCAAGGGTATTTGGAAGGCTCAAATGTCCAGGTAGTAGATGAAATGGTAAACCTCATCACCGCACAGAGAGCCTACGAACTCAATTCAAAGGCAATCACCGCATCCGACGAGATGCTTCAGCAGGCAAACAATTTACGCTCATAAGCATGGTAAAGGCCTTAAATAAAACTGCGGATAAAGAACCGAAAGGAACCTTATGGACTTATCATCAATTTCAAGTTTATATTCTCAATATATCAGTACAAATGCTTCCGAGGCTTCTTCTTTGGCATCAAAGATTGACACAAATGCGGACTATTCAAATGCCACCGATGAAGAGCTTATGGATGTCTGCAAACAGTTTGAGGCATATTTCCTCGAACAGTGCATGAAGGAAATGGCAAAGACGGTAGACGGAGACGAATATTCTTCTTCCGCGACCACTACCATGATGGACTATTACAAGGACTCGATGATTCAGGAAATTGCAGAGACGTCCACTGAAACAAACAGTTTGGGGCTTGCCCAGACCCTATATGAACAGATGAAACGGAATTACAATCTATAGCTTAGATGGAAACTATTAAGGGTTATGTAAATTCAATTCGGTACAGAAATGAACAGAACGGTTATACGGTCTTGGATCTTTTGATTGACGACAGGGAAGAAACCGTTGTCGGGAATTTCTTATCGGTCTCAACGGGAGAAACGCTCGAAATAACGGGCGACTGGAAGATTCACTCCAAATACGGCAATCAGTTTTTGACAAATTCATACAAATCTATCCAGCCAGATGACGAGGATTCGATTCTTCGTTATTTGAGCTCGGGTATCATCAAAGGAATTGGCCCATCTCTTGCAAAAAGAATAGTCGATGAATTCGGTGCGGATACCTTCAGAGTCTGCGAAGAGGAACCCGAAAGACTTGAATGTATAAAGGGCATCAGCCTCAGAAAAGCTCAGGAGATTGGTACGGCAATGCAGGAAAAGAAGGGCTATCGCGAGGCAATGATTTTCTTGCAGAAATACAAGATTTCAAATAAACTTGCCCTCAAGATTTATTCTTTTTACAAGGATACCATGTACAGGATTCTTGAAGAGAATCCCTACAGGCTTGCTGAGGACATAGACGGGGTAGGATTTCCCACAGCCGATGAAATTGCATCGAGAATCGGCATCAAGACGGAAAATACCTACAGGATACAAAGCGGTATCAATTATGTCATCGCAAATGCAGGAACTTACGGACATGTGTATCTGCCAAGCGGGGTTTTACTTCATAATGCGACGGGAACTCTTAATGTGGATTCGGAGCTTGTAAAGCTTCAGCTTGAAAACATGATTGCCGAAAAAAAGCTTATCACCGTAGGCGACGCCGTATACAATCCCCGCGGGTATTATGCCGAAAAAAACTCCGCCGGCATGTTAAAAAGTCTTATGATGGCAATCACTCCGCCTTCCGCGTCCGAGGAAAATAGGATTTTACAGGAAGTGGAGAGCTTACTTTCGCTTTCAAATTTCAAACTTGATACCCTACAGGCCGAGGCTGTATTCAAGGCTTCGGTTTACGGAGTTTCGATTATTACGGGAGGTCCCGGAACCGGAAAAACAACAACAATCAAAGCTCTTATTGCATATTATGAGGGACGGGGAATCAGCTTTGCACTATGCGCACCTACCGGAAGAGCGGCCAAGCGCATGACCGAAGCGACGGGCTATGAAGCAAAGACCATTCACCGCCTGCTTGAGGTGGGCTCGGGTATCGGAGGAGGGATGGAAGAATTCGGCCGCAATGAGGATTCACCCTTGGATTTTGACGCAATTATCGTAGACGAAATGTCGATGGTCGATGTTTTTCTTTTTCAATCTTTACTCAAGGCTGTCAAAGAGGGAACGCGTCTCGTACTCGTGGGTGATGACTATCAGCTTCCGAGCGTAAATCCGGGCCGCGTCTTAAAAGATCTGCTTATATCACAAAAATTTCCGGTCACAAAGCTTGAAACGATTTACAGGCAGGGCGGCAACAGCACAATTGTCGAGAATGCCCATCGCATAAAGCATGGACTCTATCTTGAGAAGGATAAAGAAAACGATTTTTGGTTTACGAAATGCAGTGACTACAACAAGATTCTTTCTTATGTCGAACAGCTTGTGGGGCGTGTGCTTCCGGAGAAAAAGGGAATAGACATATTTGAATCGCAGGTGCTGACTCCTACGAGAAAAGGTCCGCTTGGGGTTGACAGCCTTAACAATTTTCTTCAGGCAAAGCTGAATCCCCCGGCACCGGGCAAGGCAGAACACCCTTACGGAGAAAAGATTTTCAGGGTCGGCGACAAGGTCATGCAGATTCGAAACAACTACGATGCCGAGTGGGAGATCATTGGAAATTTTAATCTTGTGATTGATTCGGGCGTCGGAATTTTCAACGGTGATACCGGACGGATTATTGAGATTAACAAAGACAGTGATTGGCTGACCGTTGAGTTTGACGATAAGAGGCAGGTTCATTATCCGCTTTCCTCACTTGACGACCTTACACTTGCCTATGCGGTAACGATTCATAAATCCCAGGGAAGCGAGTATAAGGCTGTGGTGCTTCCGATAATCGGTGGAGCAAAGCAGCTTTTTAACAGAAACCTTCTTTATACCGCCGTTACACGAGCCAGGGAATATCTCATAATGATAGGTAGTGAAAGCGAAGTAAACGCAATGATTGACAATGACAAAGAAAGTTTAAGGTATTCAAGCCTTTGTGACAGAATAAATGAAATTATGTGAGTTTGATTTTTTAAAGCTTCTTTATCCGGACCGGTGCCCGTTCTGCGATACGGCAAGACCGGTAAACGCTGGCAGTGCGGGAATCTGTAAAAACTGCCTGAACACTTTGGAAAAGGTTAAGCCACCGTTCTGCGTTCTTTGCGGTAAACATGTGGAGAGAACGGGAGACAAATGCAAGGATTGCATGGAAACACCGCGTTTTTTCGAAGGCGGCAGAAGTCTTTATACGTATGATAAGGTTTCGGAGAGCATATACAGGTTCAAGTATATGAATCGAAAATTCTATGCAAAACCGTATGCGTATCTAATGGAAAAAGAACTTGGAGACTGG
Organism: Lachnospiraceae bacterium; assembly: GCA_963605385.1. GTDB lineage: Bacteria > Bacillota > Clostridia > Lachnospirales > Lachnospiraceae > UBA1258. The sequence goes on along the minus strand of CAVCUM010000005.1, from coordinate 55,219 downwards.
ATTTCGGGGATTAAACCGGATGCCTTTATACCGGTTCCGCTTCATAAGAAAAGGTTAATGAAAAGGGGCTATAATCAGGCCTGCGAGCTTGCAAAAGAGTTGGGAAAAATAACGAATATTCCAGTTTGCGACGGAATGGTCATGAGAGTCAAAAAAACGAGACCTTTAAAGTCGATGTCGAGAGCTGAAAGACAAGCGAATATGAAAAAGGCTTTTCTTGTCTCGGAAAATGATGTACACTTGAAAAGAGTAATTTTAATTGATGACATTTATACAACCGGCAGTACACTTAATGCTCTCGCGGAAGCTTTAAAGGAAGCCGGAGTGGGACACGTTTTTATTCTTACATTTGCAGGTGCATGAAGCCCTTTACAAGGATGCGTATGAATTCGATGAGGCAGACGTCTCAGTGAAAATGCTCGAATTTGGCACCTTAAACTTTCAAGACGGTCTTTGAATTATTAAAATCTCTCGGAGGATTATGAATATGAACGTACGCAATTGCAGAAAATGCGGAAGACTTTTCAACTATGTGATGGGACCTATCACCTGTCCGCAGTGTAGAGAAGCCCTGGAAACAAAGTTCAAGGAAGTCAAGACATATATTCAGTCACATCCCGGCTGTGGTATTTCTGAGGTATCGCAAGTCTGCGAGGTGGAAATTGGCCAGATTCAACAATGGCTCAGGGAAGAACGCCTTCAGTTTGCGGAGGGTTCGGTAATAGAACTCTTCTGCGAAGGCTGCGGCACACCGATTCGTTCGGGAAAGTATTGCGATAAGTGCAAGGCAAATATGACAAACGGTTTCGGACAGATGTTAAAGTCTCAGAATGCGCCGAAGGCAGAGCCCAAGAAGGACCCGAGGGAAGCTGCACGTATGAGGTTTATTGACAATAAGTAAAGGATTTTTATGTTAAACGAAAAGAGAATCAAACTAATGACACGCATGGCGTCCTACGAGGACGGAGAAGGTCGAAAGAGCAGATCCGTAGCCTCACATTTCAGGAGCGATTACGTGGCACTTCAGGTATTAAAGGCTGTCATATGTGCGACCATTGCATGTATGATAGTTTTTGGTGTTTATGTATATTACAATTTTGAAGAGCTGATGCTTGATATTTACAAGATTGATGTTTTCGAACTTGCGGCGGGCATTTTGAAAAAGTATGTTATTTTCACGGTATCATACTGTGTTATTGTTTACATTGCTTTTTCCGTCAGGTACAGCCGTGCAAGGCACAGCCTGAAGGTTTACTTTAATAACCTTAAATATTTGGGGAAACTCTACAAAGAAGAAACCGGAGACGACACAGAGGAAGTCAGATAGAGGGGATATGGATCAGTTACTTGTTATAAAGGAAAAAATCAAAAAATTTGTCGGCAAGAATGAGGTATTCATCGTTCCGACGCTTAAGTTTTTACTGACATTTATTGCAATGCTTCGTATAAACAGTTCACTCGGATTCATGACAAGGCTTTCAAACGGAGCGATTGCCTTAATAATAGCGCTTGCGGGTTCTTTTTTACCGCTTAATTTAACACTTGTAATCCTGGCTCTTGTCATTCTTGCACATGTTTATGCACTGTCTATGGAATGTGCAATAGTTGTGCTTGCACTTTTCTTAATATTGTTCCTGTTGTATTTCCGATTTGCTTCAAAGGATTCGGCGGCTGTAATATTGGTTCCGCTTTCCTTTGTGTTCAAGATTCCATATGTGATTCCGGTATCTATGGGACTTATTGCAACACCAACCGCTATGGTTTCGACGGGGTGCGGAGCGATTGTGTACTACGTACTGCACTATATAAGTGTGAATGCGGAGTCACTTGGCACGGATGGTTCAATTTCTTTATCCAGTGAGGAACTCGGAACTTTCAGAGACATCATTGACGGACTGATTGCCGACAAGGATATGATTGTGATGGCTTTAGCTTTTGCGATAACAGTTCTGGTCGTATATGTAATCCGCAGACTTTCCGTGCGCTACAGTTGGTCCGTTGCGATTACCACGGGTGCGATAGTTCAGTTTTTGACTGTTGTAATCTTGAATTCTGTGCTTCATGGAACTGTTTCCGCAGGTTTAGCCTTCGGCGGCATGATAATTTCAATAATTCTTAATACAATTTTACAGTATTTCTGCTTTGACTTGGATTATAATCGTACTGAAAAGGTTCAGTTCGAGGACGACGAATATTACTATTACGTAAAGGCCATTCCGAAGAACACCATAAAACTTTCCGATAACGGAGCAAAGAAACCTCAGGTTTCTCCGAAAAAGAAAGTGTCTTCGCCTGCAGCCGGGACAGTTAGGAAAGCGGAGCCTTTGGTAAAGACCGAACCCGCCAGCAGAGTCCGTGCGGATGTCAGGGAAAGAGCGGTGGCCGAGGCCAGAGAAAAAACGGCACAGAGTCGCTCAAAGGGACCTTTGGGAATGAGCGGCGGAAGACCTGCCGGAGAGGGACGTAAGAAAGAACTGAAATAATGGCGAACATAATTGATTTTCTAAGGAATTTTTTTGATCAATTTAATATGCCCCAGATATCCTGGACGGATATTGTAGAAATTGTTATTATAGCCTTTCTCATCTACAAGATTCTTCTGTGGATGAAGAAGACAAAGGCTTTTGTACTGCTGAAAGGAATTGGTGTTATTATCATTTTCCTGGTCATTGCGGTAGCCCTTGAAATGAATACCATCATATGGATTGCCAACAAGCTGTTCACCATTGCCGCAACCTTGATAGTTGTGGTATTTCAGCCGGAATTACGAAAAGCTCTTGAACAGCTCGGCCGCAAACCGTTTGTATCTTCTTTGTTCAATGCCGACGGCGAAATCGGAGCCGAGGGCAGATTCTCAGACAAGACCATTCAGGAAATCATTCATGCCTGCAACGAAATGGCGCGTGTAAAGACGGGCGCCTTAATCGTAATCGAGCAGGAGAATCCTCTTTCAGACGTTGAAAAAACAGGAATAGAGGTTGGGGGTGTTGTCACAAATCAGCTTCTTATCAATATTTTCGAACATAACACTCCTCTTCACGACGGAGCGGTTGTAATCAGGGGAAACCGGGTTACTTACGCCACCTGTTATCTGCCGCTTTCGGACAATCTCACCTTGAGCAAGGAGCTCGGAACACGTCACAGGGCGGGCGTCGGAATTTCCGAGGTTACGGATGCACTTGTGCTGATTGTCTCGGAGGAAACGGGTCGTATCAGTATTGCTTATGAGGGCGAGCTTTTGAGAAACGTCGATCAGGAAACCCTGCGTCAGAAGCTTATTGAAGTGCAGGCTAAGCCTGAGACGGATAAAAAACGTGCTATCTTTCCAAAGGGAAGGAAAGGGGGTAGCAGGTCATGACCTCCGGCTTGAAAAAGAAATTTACAAAAGAAAATATTTTGTCGAATTGGGATCTTAAGATTTTGTCTCTGGTTGCCGCAATCGTAATTTGGCTTGTGGTGGTTAATGCGACGGACCCTGTTATTTCAAAGACCTATACCGATGTGCCGGTCAGGATTCTTAATTCAAACCTTATCACCGACGAAGGTAAGACGCTTGAAGTCTTGGACGAAACCGATGTGATTTCATCCGTTACGATAAAGGCTTCACGTACCACGATTCAGGAGCTTGGCAGCACGAACGACAATATTTACGCAACTGCGGATATGTCCGAGCTTTCGGCTGACGGTACCCTGGTTCCGATTCAGATTACTACGACCAAATATGCGGACAAGGTTGATACCATCCGTTCTTCGATTTCCAATATTAAGGTTAATATTGAGGACAGAAAGAATATTCAGCTTCCGATAGGAGCGACGACTTCCGGCGATATAGAAAGCGGCTACATTTTGGGCGATGTAATGCCTTCACAGAATCAGGTTCGTATAAGCGGACCGGAGTCCATAGTTGACACTATCAGCGCGGCTTCGGTAGACGTTTCCGTAACCGGATTTACCGAGAACATTTCCACTCAGTCGGAAATCATTCTTTATACGGCTGATGGAGATGAAGTTGACAAGAAGAATCTTGAATTAAATATAGATTCCGTTCGTGTGGATGTCGAGATACTTACCACAAAACGCGTACCGGTCTACTATGCGGTAAGCGGTGTGCCGGCAGACGGTTTCGAAGCAACCGGAGAAGTTGAGCTTGATCCCGAAACAGTTGTTATTGCGGGCTCGGCCGATGTCATCAGTGCGATTTCTTCAATCAACATTCCTTCTTCGGAGCTTAACATCACGGGACAGAGCGATGATATGGACATGGTGCTAAGGCTTTCAGACTATCTTCCGGACGGAGTACGTCTTGCGGACAAGAGCGACAATACTTTGAAGGCAACGGTTTATATTGAGGAAATCATTGAAAAGGAATACGAGGTGAGTCTCAAAAACCTTACGATAGATAATGTGCCGGATGGTTTTGAAGCAGAGGTTGTCACAAGTGACGATACGGTCTCCTTCACCTTAAAGGGGCTTACTCAGAACCTTGAGAAAGTTAAGACTTCCGATTTGAATTTACGTGTTGATTTTGATGATTATATGCTCTTAAACAATGTGACGAAATTCCGCGAGGGCATCTATGAGTGCTACCTTGTGATGGATTTGCCTGAGGGAGTTGAAGCTACGGATACGTATCCGATATCCATTAAACTTACAAAGATTGGAGACTAAAATTTTGAGCAGAATGTTTGGTACTGATGGGGTAAGAGGTGTCGCAAACGAGGAACTTACACCGGATTTGGCTTTGAAGCTGGGACAGGCGGGAGCCTGCGTGCTTTCAAAGGAGAATAAGCACAAGCCTACCATTATGGTCGGATGTGATACGCGTATTTCCGGAGATATGCTTGCAAATGCTTTGATGGCGGGCGCTTGTTCCGTCGGAGCAAATTGCGTATTTGTAGGTGTTCTTCCTACACCTGCAATTGCATATCTTACCAAGAAATACAAGGTTGATGCGGGCGTTGTGATTTCTGCATCGCACAATCCCGTTGAATTTAACGGGATAAAGTTCTTCGATGGCAACGGATACAAGCTTCCGGATGCTTTGGAGGACGAGATTGAAGCTTTGATCAACTCCGGAATGCAGGGCGTTACCTTCCCTATCGGTGCCGGAGTCGGTAAGGTTAAATATCGTACAGATGCAAGAGAAGAATATATCAACCATTCCATCAAGGCAATAGATGCCGATTTAACGGGCTTACGAATTGTTGTAGATACTGCCGAAGGTGCGGCTTACTATACATCCGTTGAGGCCCTAAAGGAGCTTGGAGCTACGGTCATTCCGATTCATAATGTTCCCGACGGCACAAACATCAATGCCAACTGTGGGTCGACTCATCTTGAAGAGCTGATGGCAAGAGTTGTTTACGAAAAAGCAAACCTTGGACTTGCCTTTGACGGAGATGCCGACAGATTACTTGCCGTTGACGAAAACGGTAAAGAGGTTAACGGTGACCAGATAATGGGCATCATCGGAAAGTATATGAAGGAGCACGGAAAGCTCAGGAAAGATACCATTGTTGCAACCGTTATGAGTAACCTCGGATTCTTCCAGATGGGAGAAAGAGAGAATATTCACATTGAGCAGACCAAGGTTGGGGACAGATATGTACTCGAACGCATGAAAGAAATCGGTGCAAACCTTGGCGGCGAGCAGTCCGGTCACATCATTTTCCTTGATGACAATACTACCGGAGACGGACTTCTTTCGGCACTCCATCTGTTGGAGGTAATAGTTGAAACCGGAAAGCCTTTATCGGAGCTTGCTTCGGTTGTGGAGATCCTTCCTCAGGCCTTGGTCGGTGCAAAGGTTCCCAATCACAAGAAGGAAACCTATATGGAATATCCCGAAATTGCCGATGCCATCAAAGTGCTTACGGATAAGTTTGCGGGAAAGGGAAGAGTCTTAATTCGTCCTTCGGGTACCGAGCCTTTGGTGCGCGTCATGATTGAAGGCAATGACAAGGAGCTTATTTCCGAGGAAGCAAAGAAACTTGCCAATTTGATTGAAGAGGTAATGCTTTAAGGTATGAATGAATTTAAACCTTTGGATAAGGCGTCAAGAATCGAGTCTTGGCGCCTTTCTTTAAGACCTGTAACAACGAAAGATTTGGAAAAGGTTCTTTCCTGGCGCAATGCCTGGTTTGTCAGGAAGAATTTTTTTTATCGTTACCCAATTACGATGGAAGAAGAACTTGACTACTTCAATGAGAAGATTATGAAGGGTAAGGTCTTCCAATTTGTCGTTTCCGTAAAGGAAACGGGCAAGGAAATCGGCTGTGTCTATTTACAGCACTACGATGAAAAGGAAAACTCAATGGAATCCGGGATTTTCTTTTCCGAAAATGCTCCCGCAGGCCATGGCTACGGGACAGAGGCTGTACGACTCATGAACGACTGGGCATTTGAAACGCTCAAGCTTTCAAAGACCTATGCAAGGGTAATTGACACAAACAACGCAAGCCTGAAGCTCCATATCAAGGCGGGCTTCAAAGAAATATCAAGATCCTCAGACCATGTGATTCCCACAGGTGAAGAGGTTACGGCGGTTACGTTTGAAAGGACGGATCATTTATATTGATAATTCCGATATTCCCCATGTAACAGGGCGCGAAGATGTGCTCTGTTATTTTTTGACTTATCAGGCCGTCCCACTTTGAGTGAAGATGGGCACCGATGACATAAACCACAGGAGAGTCATCCGCGTAGATGAGATTCAAAAATTCCTGCGTTTCTGCATTTGGGAAGTACTCGGCATCGTATCCCCAGTAAAGATGTCTCCCATTTCGAACTTCTTCGGAATACAGCTTGAGATCGTCACTAACCGAAGAATCAAAGGGAACGTGGGTGGCAACGATGACAGGCTTGTTGAGCGAAAATACATCTTTGACCTTTTCAAGGGACTCCGAGTCTATATTGTTCTGACTCATGTTAAATCCAAGAACAATAACACTTCCTAAGTCATAAATAAGAATTCTTGAATTGTCGCAAATTTCACTCTGCCGGAGATTACAATCCGCATAGTCGGAAACTTTTAGCCAGTAAGGCTCGAGGTCGTGATCGGAGCGCAGATATATATAGTCCGTTGTGAGTTTTTGAAAACACCCGCTTAAGGCATCGGTATTTGCTTTTGAACAAAAGTCAATCATGTCACCGGCAAAAATGACAAGATCGGCGTCAATATCATTTATTGCTTCGGGAAGTTCAAGCAATTTTTCGTGTGTCGTCGTGTCAATTGACGAAAATTCGGCAATTCTGTTGTCCATGAACTCGGAATTTTCCTCGGCAACTTCATCGTTGTTTACTTGCAGGTGTAAATCATTGACAACTACGATTTTATAGCTGTCGGTTATGCTTTCGATATTTAGATTAACCTCGTCGATGGTATACCCCTGCGATTCGAAATCTGAACTCTTGCCTGAACAGGCGGTTAGAAAAAGAAAAATAAAAATGATAACAGAAAACAACTTCTTTGACATATTAATAAATTTTACTCCGACAAAATAATGTGCATCATAGAGGTTCACCTTTTCCTTCCATAGGGCATCTCGGAATGCTGCCTCACCTGGAATTTGCAAATGTTGTTGTAAGGAACTGACGGATGCCTGTTCGAAATTTGCTTTTTCTAAGCTCTATCATAACATTTCAGTCCTGACTTGTCACATGATGTTTGCATACATACATAAACCGGACAGAGCAGTCGCTTAACGACCGCTTTCTGAGGTTAAGTTCAAGACTCGTAAGCGATTCTTGAACTTAACAATGCCGGTACTTTAGTCCTTGCTTTAGAAAATGTAAGCCTTTATAATTGAAGGAAGCAAGCTAATCACGTAGTTCCTGCGGGCTCGCCGGAACGGTTAGCACACAGGAAAATGCGATGCACTTGCATTTAATGAGCGGTGGGTTTTCTGCATTGGCGGAGGGGAAATTGATTACTTACAGGTCTAAGATACTTCATGGACTTTTGTTTTTCTTTGTTGTTGCCATTTTCTTCGTGGCTTACGGCACGGCAAGGCATACCGGAACGTCTCATGAAGAAATAAGCCTTAATGACGGTTGGCAGGTTAAATACAACACTTCGGTTTACGAAGATGTAAAGCTTAACAGCTTCAAACTCCCGGTTACGAATAACGGGGACTGGATTGTCATGAGCACGACTTTGCCGGACGACCTCCCGGAACATGTCACCATGCGTCTTCACATGATATATTCCGTGACACGTGTCTATGTTGAGGATGAGCTTGTCTATGAGTACGGGCTATCAAACTATAAAGAAGGCCATATGCTTGGCTATGGCTCTGATTTTGTAACTCTTCCCGATGATGCGAACGGCAAACGGATAAAGATTACAATGTCCGTCACCGAAGATAATGCTTTTACCACAATAACACCGCCGGAGCTTTACACTTCCGAAACAGCACTTTCCTCATTTTACGGAGCAAGAATCTTTCCTTTTGCGGTTGCCGTGACCTTAATCGTCTCGGGTCTTGCTATTTCTCTATGTACATTCTGCCTTTATTTTAAAGCCTATTTCATGGAAAGGCTTTTTTGCATCGGTGTTTTTGCAACCTGCGTGGGCTGCTGGTCACTTTGCAATTATTCTCTCACATATATCTTTACGCAGAATCTTGAGTTAAAGACTTACATGGAATACTTATCTCTCTACCTCGTGCCTTTCCCTATCCTTCTTTATTTCAGAGAGGATGTCGAAGCAAGAAAAAAACGCGCGGAGAGTTTCCTTTACTATGCATTTATCCTGATAGAAATTCAGTTTTACGTTGTTACGATAATCTTTACCCTGACAAATGTTGCTCACCTTCCGTCTTTTGTGAGGCTTTATCAGACTTTCTTTTTCCTGGTTGCCATCTTTGTACTGTACCTCATCATCGAAGACCTTTTAAAGGAAAGAAACCATGTCATATTGTCGATTGGCTTTGGATTGATTGCCATTATTTCGGGTCGTGACATCATAATGTTCAACATCACAAAGTACGGTATTGTTTCGTGGGTGGAAAGCGAGTACAAGAGTTACGCGGCAGCAGGCGTACTGATTTTGGTAATCGCGATGCTTGTTGACTTTATCAGCGAGATGCGCATGCGCCTCTATAAGAATGCCGAGACGGAATTTCTTGAAAAGATTGCATACGTGGATGTGCTGACGGATCTCTTTACAAGGCGCAAATGTGAGGAGATTTTTACATCCATAGAAAGCAGAAATAACGACTTTGCCATTATTCAATTCGATATTAACAACTTAAAGGTTGTAAACGATGATTTCGGACATGAGGCCGGAGACGAACTTATCAAGCGATTCGCTGATGCTCTTAGGGTAAACTTTGTAAACGGTGAGACCCTCGGACGAATGGGCGGCGATGAATTTATTGTCGTCATTTCGGATATTGCAGGATATGATATTGATGCAAAGCTTAAGTCTCTTTACAAGCTGATTGATGATGACAATGCTTCGCATGAGGATATTAAGCTTAGCGTATCGTCCGGTTATTGCACGTCCATGGAAATTGAAAATGCAAAGGTAAAGTCGGTATACAAGGAAGCGGATAAGCGAATGTATGCCATGAAAGAAGAATATTACAAATCTATCGGTTACAGGAGAAGACATGATGATGGAAAGGACTGATATAAATATCAGAGATTCCTTCATATTGGCACCACGACTGGCGGTTACAAGCAAAATTGCTTCCTATAATCGATGTACGGTACATTTCATGCGCCTTTACTACGAATTTGCTTCACAACTTCGAATTAGTCATATTTAGGGAAGAAGATTATGCAGCTTATATTACTTTCAGGCGGATCGGGAAAGCGACTTTGGCCGCTTTCAAATGATGTGCGCTCAAAACAATTTTTAAAGATTTTCAAAAACAACGACGGCATTTTGGAATCCATGGTTCAAAGGGTATATAACGGGCTTAAGACTTCAATGCCGGATTGCGAAATAACTGTGGCTACAGCCAGGAAACAGGTATCAAGTCTTACAAATCAGCTCTCCTCAGACGTTAATATCTGTGTTGAACCTGACAGACGTGACACATTCCCGGCAATAGTCTTAGCGGCAAGCTATTTAAAGGATGTAAAGGGAGTTTCACTTAATGAGCCGATTGTAGTTTGCCCTGTTGATTCTTATGTCGGCGAAGAATATTTCAGAACCGTTAGGAAGATCGGCGAGGCCGTAGACACGGCAAACCTTATTCTCATGGGCATTTCGCCCACATATCCAAGCGAAAAATATGGCTATATTCTGACAGACGGGGAGGGGAATGTAACAGGCTTTAAGGAAAAGCCTGATTTGGAAACCGCTAAAAAGCTGCTAAATGAACATGCCCTCTGGAACGGCGGAGTATTCGGCTTCAAACTTTCGTACATTTTGAAAAAGGGTCACGAGTACCTTGACTTTACGGATTATGACGATCTGTATTCAAAGTACTCAGGACTTCAAAAGATCAGCTTTGACTATGCCGTTGCCGAACGAGAAACAAGTATAAAGACAATAAGGTTTGACGGGGATTGGATTGATGTCGGTACATGGAAGACCTTAACCGATGTGACCGGGGAGGTATCACTTGGAGATGTTACCTTTGACAATAATTGCAATAATACTACCGTCATAAATGAAACCGATGTTCCGATTCTGGCACTTGGACTTAAAAATATCATTGTAGCGGCAAGTGCGGACGGAATACTGGTTTCAGACAAGAATGCTTCCAGCTATATGAAGCCCTACGTGGAAACCATGGAGGCGCCGTTGAGGTTTGCCGAAAAATCCTGGGGGAGCTACAAGGTACTTGACATCGAGCCTTCGGGACTCACCATAAAGGTGACCTTAAATCCCGGAAGCTCCATGAATTATCACAGCCACTTGCGTCGTGATGAGGTTTGGACCGTACTCGAGGGAACAGGTGAAACCGTGATAGACGGCGATGTCAAAAAAGTCTTGGCAGGAGATACGATTTTTATTCCGAAGGGGGCAAAACACCTGTTAAGAGCCGATACGCGCCTTGTTGCAATGGAGGTTCAGATAGGAACAGATATTGATGTAAGTGATAAATTAAAGCATGAGCTTTAGTTTAGCCTGAAAAATCCCCACTTCTATGCTAGGATACAGTATGAAACTTGAACTCTTGATATCCGCTGTTAATGCGGAACCTGAAAAACTAATTAAAAAAATGCATGTTTTTTCCGATGCCGTGCTGGTGAACCAAAACGGCACCGATTCGGAAGAAGAGCTTCCCTTAAACGGATGCACGGTGCGCGTTTTTAATTGTGACGAGAAGGGCGTCGGAAAGAGCCGAAATCATTGTATTGATAAGGCTGCGGGAGACATCCTGCTGTTTTCAGACGACGACATTGAATATGATGCCGGCTACGGAGATCTTATTATTTCGGAATTTGAAGGGCATCCGGAGGCGGATGCACTGTTTTTTAATTTAAATGTCGACGAATCAAGACGCACTTATTGGAATAATGATTTTGGGCGTGTCCGTATCTGGAATTTTGGAAGATATCCGGCTTACAGCATGGCAGTCAGGAAAGATGCTCTTGTCAAGTCAGGTGTCAGGTATTCCCTTCTTTTCGGAGGCGGAGCAAAGTATTCCTGCGGCGAGGACAGCCTGTTTATACGGGATTGCTTAAGGGCAGGGCTTAAGCTTTACAGGACACCTGTCGTAATCGGCAGTGAAGCCTTGCGCGAAGGCGGAGAGTCCACGTGGTTTAAGGGCTACAATGAAAAATTTTTCTTTGACAGGGGCGTACTTTTCTATTTCCTTTACGGAAAGTTGGCAGGTGTTTTCGGATTTCGCTTCGTTTATTCAAAAAGGAACGTAATGTGCCGTGAAATTCCGTGGAAGCAGGCCTTTAAAATTCTCAAATCAGGCATAAAAGAAGGAAAGCAAACAGATGCAGGGAAACGTCACTAAAAAAAGAAATGCAAATATCGAGCTTTTAAGGCTTATCACCATGTTCATGGTCATAATGCTTCATGCTCTTGGAAAAGGGAATCTCCTTACAGGTGTTTCAGAGTCCGAAAGCGTAAATGCCGTAATTGCCTGGGTCATCGAGGTTCTTTGCATATCGGCTGTCAACGTTTTCATGCTGATTTCGGGCTACTTCCTGATTAATTCGGAGTTTAAAATTGGAAGGCTGCTTGAGCTTGTGCTTCAGTGCTTTTTTTATTCGGCAGGGTCATTTGCAGTCTGCCTTCTTTTTAATATCAATATAAATGAAGAAATCAACACCTATTACATACTTCGAAATATTTTTCCTATTCACATGGATGTCTTCTGGTTCGTGACTTCGTATGTCGTAATCTATATGCTCCTTCCACTTATCTCGGCAGGAGTTAAGGCACTTACTAAAAAGCAGTTTAGGCTTATGCTTATAGTTCTTGTGATTTACGAATCCTTATTTAAGAGCTTTTTACCGGTCAGATTTGAAGAGGATGAATTCGGATATAACCTCCTATGGTTCCTGATCGTCTTCCTCATCGGTGCGTACTTCAGGCTCTACGGCTTTGAGAGGATAAAGAAACCCTCGCAAGGTTTTATACTCTACGGAGCTGCCTCGGCTTTGACCTTTGCGGAAGTTCTGCTAATCGATTTAATCCATACGAAAACAGGTCATCTGTCGGAAATTCTAAATGTTGCAACCGAGTACAATCAAATTTGGGTTCTTTTATCTGCCATAGGTATTTTCTCCGCTTTTATCAATATGAAAGAACATGACGGCAGGGCTTCAAAGGTTATCTGTTTACTTTCTCCGATGGCACTTGGAATTTACCTGTTCCATGAAAGCCTTTCGGTTCGTTACAACTGGCAGAAATGGCTTGGAATCTACGACACCCTTTCCCTTCCGACTGGAATATTCATATGTAAACTCATTTCGGCGGCAATCGTGATTTTCATCCTCGGACTGATTATTGATTTTGTAAGGATTAAGTTCTTTTCCATATTTAAAATGCTTTGGAAAAAGCGCAGGTAACTTAGCTATTGACATAAATAATCCATAGAAACTAAAATGGGTTTCGAATATATCTAGGAGGCAATAAATGTACAAGCAGGTATCGACAAATATGAACTTCGTGGACAGGGAAAAAGAAACACTGAAGTTCTGGAATGAAAATAATATTTTTGAAAAAAGTATGGAAAACCGTAAGGAAGGACCGACCTATACTTTCTACGACGGACCTCCGACTGCAAACGGGAAGCCCCACATCGGACATGTGCTTACCCGTGTTATTAAGGATATGATTCCGAGATATCGCACTATGAAGGGCTACATGGTTCCGAGAAAGGCAGGCTGGGATACTCACGGTCTTCCTGTTGAACTCGAAGTTGAAAAGCTTTTGGGAATAGACGGTAAGGAACAGATTGAAGAGTACGGTCTTGATCCCTTCGTACAGAAGTGCAAGGAATCTGTCTGGAAATACAAGGGTATGTGGGAAGATTTCTCTGGAACCGTAGGCTTTTGGGCGGACATGGAGCAGCCTTATGTCACTTACCATGACGATTATATCGAGTCCGAATGGTGGGCATTAAAGGAAATTTGGGACAAGGGCCTTCTTTATAAGGGCTTTAAGATCGTTCCCTATTGCCCTCGCTGCGGTACCCCTCTTTCATCTCACGAGGTGGCTCAGGGCTACAAGACCTTAAAGGAAAGAACCGCCATTGTCCGTTTCAAGATAAAGAACGAGGATGCTTATTTCCTTGCATGGACCACGACACCCTGGACTCTTTGTTCAAATATTGCTCTTTGCGTAAACCCGGATGAGACCTATGTCCGCGTAAATGCTGCAGACGGCTATACCTATATACTTGCAAAGGCACTTTGCGACAGTGTACTTGGTGGAATTGAAAGAGCAGAGGGCACACCTGCCTATGAAATAATTGAAGAATATAAGGGTAGCGACCTCGAGTACAAGGAGTACGAGCCCTTATACAAGTGCGCTTTGGATGCGGCTGAAAAGCAGCACAAAAAAGCTTTCTTTATCTATTGTGACAGCTATGTAACCATGACAGACGGTACCGGTATTGTACATATCGCCCCTGCCTTCGGTGAAGATGACGCACGTGTCGGCCGTAAATATGACGCACCCTTCGTGCAGATGGTTGACGAGCACGGCGTTATGAAGCCTGAAACACCTTTTGCCGGCATGCGTTGTAAGCCCACGCAAAAAGAAATCGAGCACGGAGCAATCAACTGCGATCCGGAGGTACTCAAAGAACTTGATTCAAGGGGCATTCTTTTCTTGGCTCCCAAGGTAGAGCATGATTATCCTCATTGCTGGAGATGCTCGACACCCTTGCTTTACTATGCGCGTGAGTCCTGGTTTATCAAGATGACCGCCGTAAGGGACGACCTTGTGCGCAACAATAAGACCGTCAATTGGATTCCGCCCACAATCGGCGAAGGGAGATTTGGCAACTGGCTTGAAAATATTCAGGACTGGGGCATTTCACGTAACCGTTACTGGGGCACACCCTTAAATATCTGGGAGTGCGAGGAGTGCGGTCACAGGGAGGCTATCGGTTCAAGGGAGCAGCTTGAAAAGTTAAGTGGCAACCCCAAGGCAAAGACCGTAGAGCTTCACAGACCTTACATTGACGAGATTACCTGTGCCTGCCCTGAGTGCGGCAAGACCATGAAGCGTGTGCCGGAGGTTATTGACTGCTGGTTTGATTCGGGTGCTATGCCTTTTGCACAGCATCATTATCCTTTTGAAAATAAAGAAGTATTTGAGAAACAGTTCCCTGCACAGTTTATTTCGGAGGCAGTAGACCAGACGAGAGGATGGTTCTATTCCCTTATGGCAGAAAGCACCCTCCTGTTCAATAAAGCACCCTATGAGAATGTTATTGTCTTAGGTCTTGTGCTTGATGAAAATGGTGAAAAGATGAGTAAGTCAAAGGGCAATGCCGTCGATCCTTTCGATGCTTTAAAGACCTATGGCGCTGACGCAATCAGATGGTATTTCTATACCAACTCCGCACCCTGGCTTCCCAATAAATTTTCAAAGGAAGCAGTGCTCGAAGGACAGAGACAGTTCATGGGTACCCTTTGGAATACTTACGCTTTCTTTGTACTTTACGCAAATATCGACAGCTTTGATGCTACAAAGTATACCCTTGAATACGACAAGCTTCCGGTAATGGATAAGTGGCTTCTTTCCAAGCTCAATACCATGGTCAAGAGCGTGGATGAGAACCTTGACAAGTACCGCATCCCGGAGGCAGGACGTGCACTTGATGACTTCGTGGACGAGATGAGTAACTGGTATGTGCGCCGTTCAAGGGAGAGATTCTGGGCAAAGGGCATGGAGCAGGACAAGATCAACGCTTACATGACTCTTTATACGGCTTTGGTAACCGTTGCAAAGGCAGCCGCACCCATGATTCCTTTCATGGCAGACGATATTTACAGAAATTTGGTTTGTTCGCTTGACACAAATGCGCCCATAAGCGTTCATCTTTGCGACTTCCCTGTATGTGACGATGCTTTGGTCGATACCGAGCTTGAAAAGAACATGGAAGCTGTTTTAAAGACCGTCGTAATGGGACGTGCCGCAAGAAACACTTCAAATATCAAGAACAGGCAGCCTATCGCAAAGATGTTTGTAAAGGCTCCTTACACACTTAACGACTTCTATAAAGAAATCATCGAGGATGAGCTAAATGTAAAGGAAGTTGAATTTACGGACGATGTGCGTGACTTTACTTCCTACACCTTCAAGCCTCAGCTTCGTACGGTAGGACCCAAGTACGGAAAGCACCTTGGCGGTATTCAGAAATATCTGGCATCGGTTAACGGAAACGAAGCCTACGATACATTAAAGAGGGAAGGTACACTTACCTTTACCGTTGACGATACTGAGATTAAACTTTCCGAGGAAGATCTTCTTATTACAATTGCGCAAAAAGAAGGTTACGTGACGGAAGCCGACAATGTTGTCACGGTTGTACTCGATACGACTCTTACAGAGGAGCTTATCGAAGAAGGCTTTGTATATGAGGTTATTTCAAAGATCCAGACGATGCGTAAGGAGTCCGGCTTTGAAGTAATGGATCGCATAAAGGTATTGGTAAGCGGAAGCGACGTGGTATGCAAGGTCGTTCTTGACAATAGAGAAGCAATTTCCACAAAGGTTCTGGCGCGTGAGATCGTAACGGAAGGTACCCTTGCGAACATGAAAGAATGGAACGTTAATGGGGAGAATGTTACAATAGGTGTCGAACGCATATAAACTGGCACTAAGGGAAATTGGTACATGGTTTGGATGGGAAAAAATTCTGAAGGAGAATGCAATGCAAACACCTAAGTTTGATAAAGAACTTTTTAAGAGAAGCGTTGTTTACAACGTAAAGACACTTTACAGAAAGACATTGGATGAGGCAGACGATCAGCAGAAATTTCAGGCTGTATGCTTCGCACTTAAGGATCAGATAATCGATGCCTGGATGGATACACAAAAGGCAATCGATGAAAAAGACACAAAGATAGTTTATTACATGTCCATGGAATTTTTGATGGGCAGGGCTTTGGGAAACAATATCATCAATTTAAAGGCTTCGAAAGCAGTATCCGAAGCTTTGAATGAGCTTGGTATCGATCTCAACGTAATAGAGGATGAGGAACCGGATGCAGCTTTAGGAAACGGCGGACTCGGACGCCTTGCAGCCTGCTTCCTTGATTCACTTGCAACACTTGGCTATCCCGCTTACGGTTGCGGTATCCGTTACAGATACGGAATGTTCAAGCAGATTATAAAGGACGGCTATCAGGTTGAAGCTCCCGACAACTGGCTTGAAAACGGTAACCCCTTCGAACTTAAGAGACCCGAGTACACAAAAGAAGTTAAATTCGGCGGATATACGACCTTTGATACCGATGAGCAGGGCAGAAATCACTACCGCCTCGAAGGCTATCAGTCAGTAAATGCAATTCCCTATGATATCCCCGTAGTAGGTTACGGAAATGGCGTAGTAAATACCTTGAGAATCTGGGACGCAGCTCCCCTTGAAGTATTCAAGCTTGATTCCTTTGACAAGGGCGACTACGTAAAGGCTGTTGAGCAGGAAAATCTCGCAAGAAACATCGTTGAGGTTCTTTATCCAAACGACAATCATTACGCAGGTAAAGAGCTTAGATTAAAGCAGCAGTATTTCTTTGTCTCCGCATCCGTTCAGGAGGCCGTAGAAAAGTATTTAAGAAAGCACAAGGACATCAGAAAGCTTTACGAAAAGACCGTATTCCAGTTAAACGACACGCACCCGACAGTTGCCGTTGCCGAGCTTATGCGCATCCTGATGGATGAACATGACCTTACCTGGGACGAAGCCTGGGATGTTACCACGAAGACCTGCGCTTACACCAACCATACCATTATGGCCGAAGCGCTTGAAAAGTGGCCTATCGACCTGTTCCAGAAGCTTCTTCCTCGTGTATATCAGATCGTCGAAGAGATTAACAGACGTTTCCTTATCACTCTTTCCGAGAAGTATCCCGGAAACAATGAAAAGGTCAGAAAGATGGCTGTCCTTTATGACGGACAGGTCAGAATGGCCAATCTTGCAATCGTTGCGGGCTTCTCAGTAAACGGCGTTGCAAGACTTCACACCGAAATATTGAAAAATCAGGAGCTTAAGGACTTTTACGAGCTCTTCCCTGATAAGTTCAACAATAAGACTAACGGTATTACCCAGAGACGTTTCCTGCTCCATGCAAATCCGCTCCTTGCCGAGTGGGTTACGAAGCGTGTCGGAAACGGTTGGATTACGGACCTTTCGGAGATTTCAAAGCTCCTTCCCTGTGCAAACGACAAGAAGGCGCGTAAAGAGTTCCTCGAGATAAAGAAAAAGAACAAGGAACGCCTGGCAGAGTATATCTTAAAGCACAACGGCATAAAGGTTGACACTGATTCGATTTTTGACGTACAGGTAAAGAGACTTCACGAGTATAAGAGACAGCTTCTTAATATTCTTGACATTATGTATCTTTACAACATGCTCAAGGAAAATCCGAATATGGATTTCTATCCCCGCACGTTTATTTTCGGCGCGAAGGCTGCAGCCGGCTATCATACCGCAAAGCAGACCATCAAGCTTATCAATTCCGTAGCTGATGTCATCAACAACGATGCTTCGATTAATGGAAAGATTAAAGTGGTCTTCATTGAAAATTACAGAGTATCGAATGCCGAGATTATCTTTGCCGCTTCCGACGTTTCCGAGCAGATTTCCACGGCTTCCAAGGAAGCATCCGGTACGGGCAATATGAAGTTCATGCTTAACGGTGCGATTACACTTGGTACCATGGACGGTGCAAATGTTGAAATCGTTGAAGAGGTTGGTGAGGAAAACGCCCAGATCTTCGGTTTGAGCGCTGAGGAGGTTATCAATTACGAAAATTACGGAGGCTACGCTCCGGTTGAAATTTACAATTCGGATCCCGACGTAAAGAAGGTACTTGATCAGCTTGTGGACGGCACCTACGCTCCCGGCAATACGGATGAATTCCGTTCGCTTTACAACTCACTTCTTAACACGATGGAAACCGACAGGGCCGACAGATACTTCATCTTGAAGGATTTCAGATCCTACCACGATGCAAGGGAAGCTCTGGCAAAGAAGTACACCGACAGGGAAGCATGGGCAAAGTCGGCAATCATCAATATCGCCAAGTCCGGAAAGTTCTCTTCCGACAGAACTATTCAGGAATACGTTGACGAACTTTGGCACTTGGATAAAGTGACCTCAAAATAAAGGAAAAAGAACATGGTAAAACTATATGAAGGCGGTGCCTTCTTAAAGGATGGTAAGGTAATTCCCGAAAGTGAAGCCGGCACTCTTAATAAAGAGGCGGGCAAAAAGGGAACTATTGCTTACAGGATTTTAAAGGCACACAACACCTCGGACTCAATGGACAAGCTTAAGATTAAGTTTGACAAGCTTACCTCACATGACATTACTTTTGTCGGCATCATTCAGACCGCACGTGCTTCAGGACTCAAGAAATTCCCGATTCCCTATGTGCTCACCAACTGCCACAACTCTCTTTGCGCAGTAGGAGGCACCATCAACGAAGATGACCACATGTTTGGACTTACGGCCGCAAAGAAATACGGCGGAATTTACGTTCCCCCTCACCAGGCTGTTATCCATCAGTTCGCCCGTGAAATGCTCGCAGAGTCGGGGGCAATGATTTTGGGCTCCGATTCTCATACCAGATACGGGGCACTCGGAACAATGGCGGTCGGAGAAGGCGGACCGGAGTTAGTAAAGCAGTTGTTGAGTCAGACCTATGACATCAATATGCCGGGCGTTGTCGGTGTTTATTTAACCGGTGAACCCATAAAGGGTGTAGGCCCTCAGGATGTAGCTCTTGCGATAATCGGTGCGGTTTTTGCAAACGGATACGTCAAGAATAAGGTAATGGAATTTGTAGGTCCCGGTGTTGAAAAGCTTTCGGCGGATTTTCGTATCGGCATTGATGTAATGACCACGGAAACAACCTGTCTTTCTTCCATCTGGTCAACTGATGAAAAGATCGAAGAATTCTATGACATTCACGGACGTAAGGAAGCTTATAAAGAGCTTAAACCCGAGGACGGAGCATATTATGACGGCATGATTTGCGTCGATCTTTCAAAGATTAGGCCCATGATTGCAATGCCTTTCCATCCTTCAAACGTGTACACTATCGATGAAGTAAATGCCAACTTAAAGGATATTATTCACGATGTTGAGGAACGTGCGAAGGTAAGCTTCGGCGACAAGGTAAATTTCACACTTCAGGACAAGATTGTAGACGGAAAGCTTTATGTGGAACAGGGAATCATTGCGGGCTGTGCAGGCGGTGGATTTGAGAATATTTGTGCGGCAGCAGACATACTGGAAGATTCCTTCATCGGAAGCGATGAGTTTACATTAAGTGTTTACCCTGCGTCGACACCCATATACATGGAGCTTGTAAAGAACGGAAGCGTGGCAAAGCTTCTTAAGTCCGGCTCAATCGTAAAGACTGCTTTCTGCGGCCCTTGCTTCGGAGCGGGTGACACACCTTCCAATAATGCGCTCTCAATCCGCCATTCAACGAGAAACTTCCCGAACAGAGAAGGCTCGAAGATTCAGAACGGTCAGATTGCATCCGTTGCCCTGATGGATGCGCGTTCAATCGCAGCTACTGCGGCGAATAAGGGCTTCTTAACTCCCGCAACCGCCGTTGATAAGGACTTAAAGAAATATAAATATTACTTTGATGCTTCGATTTACAAAAATCGTGTATTCGATTCACACGGCATTGCCGATCCGGACCAGGAATTAAAGATGGGACCCAACATTAAGGATTGGCCCAAGATGATTCCGCTTACCGAGAACCTTGTGCTCAAGGTTGTTTCGGAGATTCATGATCCGGTTACCACGACCGACGAGCTCATTCCTTCGGGAGAGACCTCTTCATATCGTTCAAATCCTTTGGGACTTGCAGAGTTCACACTCTCGAGGAAGGATCCCGAGTACGTAGGAAAGGCAAAAGAGGTTCAGAGAGCAGAGAAGGCACGTGAAGCCGTGCTTAACGGTGAAATGGGTGAAAAGCCCTGCCAGGTACTTCCCGAGCTTCATGTGATGATGAGTAAGGTTAAAGAAAAATTCCCTGATGCAAATCATTCGAACTTCGGTATCGGTTCATGTATCTTTGCCGTAAAGCCCGGAGACGGTTCGGCAAGAGAGCAGGCTGCTTCCTGTCAGAAGGTGCTCGGCGGCTGGGCAAACATTGCCAATGAATATGCCACTAAGAGATATCGTTCAAACCTGATCAACTGGGGCATGCTTCCTTTTACAATTGACAAGGGCGAGCTTCCGTTTAAAAAGGATGACTACATCTTCATTCCGAAGATCAGGGAAGCAATTATTAACCGTGAAGACAATATCAAGGCCTATGCGGTTAAGGAAGACGGTTTAAAGGAATTTGTGCTTCATTTGGGAGATTTAACGGATGAAGAACGAGAAATTATCCTTAAAGGCTGCCTGATTAACTACAATTCAGTTGAATGATAACGGCATCACATATGATAATTAAGTATTAAATGTGTAGAAGGACTACCTATATGGGTGGTCCTTTTTTTGATGAAATAGGGTACTATTACACGTGAATTGTATTTGGGGGTGCTTTTTGGTGGGGCTTATGAATTTAGGAAAGCTGTTAAAAAAGAAAATATCTTTAGGTCTGTCGGCCGTTCTCTTAAGCTTTGTGCTGACAGGCTTTAATGTGGAAGCTTATGCTTCCGAAGCGACTTCAACCGTTTTAAGTAACGAGGCAGAAGGTGAAGAAACAAAAGAAACGGTTATTATCGAAGAAGAGGATGTTCCTCTTGCCGTGAGTGCCAATTCGCCGGGAGCTATGACCTGGTGGTGGATTTTAATCGTTCTTGCGGTAAGCGGTGTCGGAGCCGAGGCTCTGAGACGTTACAATGATAAGCGTTCACGCAGGGACGGCACATATGATGATTATTGGGGATAGATGACTGTTAATATTTGAGGTGGGAGTTTTCTGACTGAGTTAAACCCGTTGCGTTAGGCAGCGGGTTTTGCTATATAGGAAATTACTTTGTAATCCCCGGTATAGCAAAAGGCACTACAGCCCATGATGTGAAGCTTAAGGCAAGGGAAAAAGCTACACATTTCGAAAAAGCGTAAAAGTGCGCAGGCGACATCTTTCCCTCTTCCACAAACAAGGCTATTAGTGGTAGAATAAGCGTTGCTATATAAGTGTTTGGAAAGGATTGCAAATGGGCAGTTTTGTAAAAAGAATAATTTCATCTTCCCTTGCGGCAATGCTTTTACTGTCGGGCTGCGGCAGTGCTTTAAATGAGGGCAATACTGTCATACAATCCGTAAACACCAAAGAGAGCATGTTAAATGAGCCTGTTCTCCTCTTAGAAACACCGGTTACCTATCCGAAGATCTTAGTTGACGAATCGGGATACCTGACCGCCTCTGACAAGACTGCCATTCTGACAGCAGAGCTCCTTCCCGCGGATTTTAATGTAATTGATAAAGAAACCGGAGCGGTCGTCTATGAAGGCAAAGTAACTGCCAAAGACACTAAAGATGAGTCCGGAACAGAATACGGCATTGCCGATTTTAGCGACCTTACCAAAGAAGGCACCTATTACATAGAGACCGAAATCCTTGGAAAATCGAGGGACTTCACCGTTACGTCGGACAAATACGAAAACCTGTACCTATCTGCTTTGAAAAAGCTTGATTCGATGCGCTGCGAAAGCTGTCATACGAAGAAAGCAAAGGTTGAAGGAAACGATGAGCTTTTATTAGATGTTTCCGGCGGCCTGCATACCGATTCAAACGGCAACAAGGACGTCGTCGGGGGCTGCCTTGCGGTAATGGATATCTGTACTGCACTCGAATATTATCCGAATGTTTTTTCGGATGATGAGACAGTTTCTTTTTCTGCAAATAACATTCCTGACATTTTAGACGAGGCTGTATACGAGGCCGAATGGCTTTTGAAAATGCAAAACCAAAAGACCGGAGGTGTTTACGCTTCCGTTGTATACAGTGAAGACGATTCGGAAGTAAAGGTAATATCCGAGACCACAAAGGCAACGGCATACTTTGCAGCCTGCATGGCAAAGTTTTCAATTACGGTCAAGAAGTACGATGCGAATCTTTCAAATAAGGCTTTTCAGGCCGCGATGCTTGCCTGGAAATGTCTTGAGGCAAACAAGGATATCGTGACCGTCGAACAGCGTTTCAGGGCAGCGGTTGAGATGTACAGAGCCTCTGGCTCGGGGGTTTACAACCGTGTTATTTTGGATTATCTTAAGGACAATGCGGACAAGGCTTTTGAGAGCGATTCCGTGCTTGACGGAGCAATTACCTATCTCAACACGACGCGTTCGGTTGACATGAATTATTGCACTTCGCTTATGAGCACTTTTATGGACAGGACCACGGAAAAAATCAGCCTGGCCGAGTCAAATCCGTACGGAATCGAATCGACTGATCTGACCGTCGATGAGCTTTTACGCAATATGTTCGAACTCATAATTGTCGACTATATAATATCAAGCAACGCCTACACCGAAACAGAGGAGGATTATATGCACTACCTTTGTGGCCAAAATCCGGAAAGCGAAAGCCTGATAGATGATATAAATACTCCGGACTCCCTTATAAGGCTTTTAGCATTTAACGCAAAGCTTTCGGCGGAGCTTGAGAAAGAAGAGGACGTAAAATGAAAATAGTGGTACTCGCAGGAGGCATCAGCACTGAAAGGGATGTTTCGCTTGTGTCGGGGAAAATGGTTTACAAGGCACTTAAAGAGGACGGGCATCAGGCAATCCTGCTCGATGTTTATTTGGGCCTTGAGACTGATGATACCGATGCGGTATTTGAAAAAGGCGAAGAACTTTTAGGACATATTGACACTGTCAAGGAAAAGAGTCCCGATATCGAATCGGTAAAGAAAATGCGTGCCGACGGAGACAAAAATTTCTTCGGTCCAAATGTTATCGATATTTGCAAAAAGGCCGATGTCGTGTTCATGGCACTTCACGGCGAAAACGGCGAGAACGGAAAGGTTCAGGCTGCCTTTGATCTCTTTGGCATCAGATATACGGGAACTGACTATGTAAGCTCCGCCATTTCCATGGACAAGGCTCTTGCAAAGGAAATAATGCGGGAAAACAATATTTCAACACCTGCAGGGTACGCCTTAAAGAAGGATGAGCCCGATACAAACACTCCGAAGTTTCCTGCCGTTGTAAAGGTTACGACGGGCGGATCGAGTGTCGGCGTTTACATGGTTAATAATACCGCCGAGTACGAGGAAGCAAAAAGAAATGCTTTCACTTACGGCACGGAAGTTGTGGTCGAAGAATTCATAGACGGAAGGGAATTTTCCTGCGGTGTAATAGGCGGACACGCTCTTCCCGTTATAGAGATTGCTCCCAAGGAAGGCTTTTACGATTACAAGAACAAATATCAGGCAGGTTCTACTGTTGAAACCTGTCCCGCAGACCTGGATAAAGAAACAACACTTAAGATGCAGAAGATGGCCGAGGATGTATTTAAGGCTTTAAGGCTCAAACAGTATGCGCGTATAGATATTATGATGAAGAAGTCAGGCGAAATTTATGCCCTTGAAGCAAATACGCTTCCGGGTATGACACCTACGTCACTTATGCCCCAGGAGGCTGCTGCTGTCGGCATTTCTTACAATGAGCTTTGCGAAAAGCTTATCAACATGGCAATGGAAAAATAACTATGGTACCCTTTGATATTTTTAAGGCAGCATCTGCTATAGGCGGAGAGCTAGTAAATGCTGCAGCTAAAGCTGAAATTACAAATGTCGTAATCGATTCGAGAAAGGCCGGAAAGGGCTCCCTTTTTGTAGCCATTAAGGGAGAAAGAAGCGACGGACACGACTATATAAACGATGTATTTGCTAAAGGCGCATCCTGCGTGCTTTGCGATCATGTGCCTGAAGGCGTAACGGGCCCCTGCATTGTAGTCAAGGATACCGTAAAGGGACTGCAGGAAATAGCAAAGCAGTACAGGTCCGAAAGAAAGGCGCGTGTAATAGGAATCACCGGAAGCGTCGGAAAGACCAGTACCAAGGAAATGGTTGCCGGTACCCTAAGCGCTAAGTTTAAAGTTCTGAAAACCGAAGGAAATTACAATAATGAGATTGGTCTTCCGCTGACCGTTTTAAATATTGAGGAAGAGACCGAGATAGCTGTACTCGAAATGGGTATAAGCGATTTCGGCGAAATGCGGGTTTTATCAAGGATAGCAAGACCTGACATTTGTGTCATTACAAATATAGGTCAGGCCCATCTTGAATTTTTGAAATCCCGTGATGGGATTCTGAAGGCTAAATCGGAAATATTCGAATTTATGAATCCGAATGGTTCGATTTATCTAAATGGTGATGATGACAAGCTTTCGACTCTTAGAAATGTAAACGGAATCACTCCGGTATTCTATGGATTCAATTCATCAAACGACGCCTATCCGACGGATGTATGCCCGCTATCTCTTGAAGGCTCGACCATGACCCTGCACTACAAGGATATGGAGCTTAAAGCACGGATTACGATTCCCGGAAGTCACATGGTGATGAATGCGGTCGTTGCAGCAGCAATAGCCTATGATCTTCATATGACGTCAGAGGAAATCGCAGAAGGTCTTTTTACGGCAAAGACCATAAGCGGCAGATGCAATATCATAAAGACCCCCAAGGGCGGCTACATAATCGACGATTGCTACAATGCTTCCCCTAACTCCATGAAGGCGGCAATAGATACACTGACACTTTCAAGTGAGAGGAAGGTCGCAATACTCGGGGATATGTTTGAACTCGGGGAAGATTCCGACAGGATGCATGCCGAGGTAGGCAGGTACGCAGTAAAGAGTCACATTGACAAGCTTATCTGCGTGGGTGCTAACTGTAAATATATGTATGAGGCTGCAAGTGATGCGGACACAACCGTTAAAACGGTTTATTATCCTTCGCTTGATGAGCTTTTGCTAAAGCTTTCGGAGGAGACAGACGGGTCTGAAAGCATTTTGGTCAAATCCTCAAACGGGATGGGATTTTCAAAGCTTGTTGAGAAGCTTAAAGAACTGTAAGTAAAACACGGATAAAGAAAAAAGCGCTTATACAAGCGCCTTGTTTCTTTCTACAGTCGTAATGATTTTCCCTCTTATAAGCTCACTTAAAGCTTTGAAGTCTTCCTTGCTGTAGTCCTTTGTGACAATCGGGTCACAAAATTCCATGCAGACCTTGGCCTTTCTGACTTTCGGGAGCTGGGCTTCAAAAATCTTCTCCGTATTGTTGATTGCTACGGGGACGATGGTACAGCCTGTTTTCTTGGCAATGTGAAGCGAACCGTCGTGGAAGGGAAGAAGCGGCTCGTCCGTTTTGTTTCTCGTTCCTTCCGGAAAGATTGCAATCGAGACACCGTTTTTGACAAGTTCCGCACACTCAAGTATCGTTTTTAAACCGGCTTTGGGATTTTTGCGATCCAGGAATTTACAGTTCATAAGGCTCATCCAGGAGGAAAACAGCGGAACCTTTTTAAGCTCTTTCTTTGCCACAAAAGCGGTTTGTTTTTTCTTTAAGAGCGGATAAAGAATGACTATGTCAAATATGCTTCTGTGATTGGGGATAAATAAAACGGGTTCCGAAGCGGGTATTTTTTCAAGCCCCTTAACGGTTATGTCGGTGCCGGCCAGAAAAAGGACACCCTTAAATCCAAAGCTGATGATGGCCTGTGACGACTTCGCCCGCACTTTCTTCGAAAAGAGCCCGACGATGAGCTCGATTAAAAATAATGGAATCGACACAATTAAAAAAAGAACAACCCATAAAGCGGCTACGATAAATCTAAGCATAAGTTTCTCCAAATTTTTCTTTTTACATTGACGCTTTATTATAGAAAAAATACAGGTATAGTTCAAGAAGATATTAAGCGAGGTAAAGAATGCTCACAATCTGCAATGCGAACGTAATCGATCCGATTTCGGGTCTTAAGGGAAAACACGACCTATACATCGAGGATGGTGTTATTAAGAAAATCGTCCCCGCGACGGGAGAAATAGTCTCCGGTGCAATTGATGCGACGGGACTTACGGTTTCACCGGGCTTTTTAGATGTGCATGTGCATTTCAGAGATCCCGGATTCACGCATAAAGAAGATATTTTTTCGGGTGCCGAATGTGCCTTGAGAGGTGGCTTTACGGATGTTGTCATGATGGCAAACACAAGCCCCTGTATAGACAATGTCGATACCCTTAAATATGTGCTTGAAAAGGGCAGGGAGACGAAGCTAAACGTCCACAGTGCTGCCGCGGTTACAAAGGGGCTGAAGGGCAAAGAGCTTACGGATATGGAGACTCTAAAGAAAAACGGTGCTGTAGGCTTTACGGATGACGGCATCCCGATTATGACGAGATCCGTCCTGAGGGAGGCTTTTTCAAAGGCAAAGGAGTTAAACGTACCGGTCAGTCTTCATGAAGAGGATAAGACTCTCATTAAGGAAAATGGTATCAATCACGGCGTGGCAAGCGACTATTACGGAATTTACGGTTCTCCCAGAGAAGCGGAATATACTCTTGTGGCACGAGATATAGAGCTTGCCGTTGAAGCAGGTGTAAGGCTTGATATTCAGCATATCAGTACGAAGGAAGCAGTTGAGGAAGTGCGTAAAGCCAAGAAAACCGGTGCGCAGATTTACGCAGAGGTAACACCCAATCATCTGGCTCTTACCGAGGAAGCGGTCATTCAATATGGCACAATTGCCAAGGTAAATCCGCCTCTTCGCTCCAAAAAAGACAGACGCGCCATCATCGAGGGAGTAAAGGACGGCACGATTTCGATTCTCGCAACCGACCATGCTCCGCATGCGCCCTTTGAAAAGGATTTTGACCTCTTAAAGGCTCCGTCCGGAATCATCGGCTTAGAAACCGCATTTTCAATCGGATATATGAATCTTGTAAAGACCGGCGCAATCACTCTTGAAAAGTACCTTGCTATGCTTACTAAGAACCCTCGTGAGCTTTATGGCTTTAAGTCTAAAGGCATAACGGTCGGGGAGAAGGCGGACCTTACCATTTTCAATGAAAAAGAACCCTGGGTTTACAAGGAAACTCTCTCAAAGTCCCAAAACACACCGTTCCTGGGAGATACTTTAATCGGTAAGGTGAAATACACAATCGTCGGAGGAAAGATTGCATATGAAGATATATGAACCGGGTCTCGTGGTTAAAGAGGGTCGCCTTGCAGGTGGTATATACGAGCTTTTTATAGAAACCGAAGCCGCAAACAGTGCTCTTCCCGGACAGTTTGTGATGCTTTATCCTCAGCATGAATCAACCCTCCTCCCACGTCCCATAAGCATCTGCGAGGTGCTTGCCGGAAGAGTTTTAAGACTTGTGTACAGGGCAGCCGGAAAGGGTACAAGGGAGTTTTCTTTGTACAGGCAGGGCGAGAATTTACGCGTCCTTGGCCCTTTAGGAAACGGCTTTCCGGTGTCCGAGGGAAAGAATAAAAAAGCGCTCTTAATCGGCGGAGGCATAGGACTTCCACCGTTACTTGAGCTTGCAAAAGAGCTTAAGGCTAAAGATTGCATCGCACTTTTAGGGTATAGGAACGATGATTTCTTTTTAAATAAGGACTTTGAAAGGTATTCAAAGGTCTACATAGCAACAGAGGACGGAAGTGCGGGCACCAAGGGAAATGTGCTTGATGCGGCGTATGCAAACAACATTACCGCGGATGTGATCTATGCCTGCGGTCCGATGCCGATGCTGCGGGCGATAAAGCAATTTGCCGAGGAATTAAAGATTCCTGCCTACATATCTTTGGAAGAAAGAATGGCCTGCGGAGTCGGCGCCTGCCTTGGGTGTGTGTGCAAGACCGTTGAAAAGGACGAGCATTCAAGGGTGAACAATAAAAGAGTCTGCACTGAGGGCCCTGTATTCCTTGCCTCGGAGGTGGAAATTTGATGAATACTAAAGTAAACATAGCCGGTGTAGAGTTTAAAAATCCCGTGACGGTTGCTTCCGGAACCTTCGGCTCGGGCAAGGAGTATTCTGAACTTGTCGACTTAAACAGGCTTGGAGCCGTGACCACAAAGGGTGTTTCGCTGACTCCCTGGGAAGGCAATCCTGTGACGAGAGTCTGTGAAGTATACGGCGGTATGCTGAATGCAATAGGCCTGCAGAACCCCGGAATTGATACCTTTGTTGAGAGAGACATTCCGTTTTTAAAGAACTTCGATACGAGGATAATCGTCAATGTTTGTGGAAAAACTATCGAAGAATACGTAGGTGTTGTGGAAAAGCTTTCGGAAGAACCGGTGGATTTGCTCGAAATAAATGTTTCCTGCCCCAACGTAAAGGAGGGCGCAATTGCCTTCGGACAAAATGCGCAGGCACTTGAAAAAATTACCTCGGAGATAAAGAAAAAAGCAAAAAAGCCGATAGTCATGAAGCTTAGCCCAAATGTAACGAGCATTTCCGAGATGGCAAAGGCGGCAGAGAGTGCCGGAGCCGATGCAATATCACTCATAAATACGATTACGGGCATGAAGATAGATATAAATAAACGTAAATTCGTGCTTGCCAACAAGACGGGCGGAATGAGCGGTCCCGCAATCCATCCGGTTGCAGTGAGAATGGTCTATGAATGCGCTCATGCCGTAAAGATTCCGATTATCGGAATGGGCGGTATTTCCTGCTATGAGGATGCAGTCGAAATGATACTTGCCGGAGCAAGAATGGTTTCAATTGGAGCCGCAAACTTTTTTAATCCGACGGTCACCATGGAAGTCATCGACGGAATCGAAAAATACATGCTCGAGCATGGTATTGAGGATGTAAATGAACTTGTGGGCGCGGTTGATTGAGGAAATGGTGCGTAAGCTGAAATTTTTTTGAAAAATTTTTGTTTAGCTATAAACTTTTCGCAAAAGTTACCGATAACTCTTTTAGAAGTGTATATAGGTGCACGGACGCACCCCCATAAGTCGGGTTTTACCGCAGAAAGGATCAATCATGAGTGTAAACGGAATTACCGGTTCGATTGACAGCTACCAGTCCTATGCGTATTCGACAAAGACTGCAGCACAGTCGCAGGCCGGCTTAGAAGAATCGGTTAACGATTCTTCAAACAGCGGCGTTGTCTACGAGCCGTCGCTTGAAATTCCCACATCTACCTACAAGGCAAATGCAGAGCTTATCGAAAAGCTGAAGTCGGATGCTGAGGCACAGACTGAAAAGCTTCGTGAAATCGTAGCACAGCTCATTACAAAGCAGGGCACAGCCTACGCAAATGCAACGGATATGTGGAGCTTCTTAAGAGAGGGAAACTTTACCGTAGATGCAGCTACCAAAGCACAGGCTGAGGAAGATATTTCCGAAGACGGATATTTCGGAGTTAAGCAGACTTCGGATCGTATCATTGATTTTGCCCTTGCCTTAACGGGCGGAGATACTTCAAAGCTTGAAGGCATGAAGGAAGCCTTCAAAAAAGGCTATGAGCAGGCTGAGAAGACCTGGGGCGGAGAACTCCCCGAGATATCTCAAAAGACTTTCGATGCAGTGCTTGAAAAGTTTGACAAGCTGATGAACGAAGACGCAGAATAGTGTAAACGTTGAACCGCCGCAGATCGCGAATAACGATTTGCGGCGGTTTATGCCTGCAATAACGCCGATATTACGTAATCATGGGGATGTGCTTTAAGGTTTAGGAAAGGCTTGCAGGCATATCTTAAAAGGGACGGACACAGCTCATACAATATACGTGACATGAACGACGGAGCTATGTAATGTATTCATTGAGGAATTATAAATGATTTTTGAAAGCGCACATGCAAAAATAAACCTTTCGCTCGACATTACGGGGAAACGCGAAAACGGCTATCATGACGTAAGGATGATCATGACAACGCTTGACCTTTGCGACGAGCTTAGCTTTGAAAAGGGCGGATCCGGAGTAAGACTTTTAACGGATGACGAAATGTTAAATAAAGAGCAGGCGGCGGGCAGTGACAACCTTGTCATTAAAGCTGCAAACAGGCTTTCGGAAGCCGTCGGAAAAAGCTTTGACGTAAATATATCCTTAAAAAAGAACATTCCGATAGCTGCAGGCATGGCAGGCGGAAGTGCCGACGCGGCGGCCACACTTCGCGGATTGAATCGTTTGTTTGGTTTGAAACTTTCAAATGATGAGCTTCGCAAAATAGCCGTAAAAATCGGAGCAGACGTTCCTTTTTGCGTGGAGGGAGGCTTAACTCTCTGCGAAGGAATCGGAGAGCGTCTTACGCCTCTTACGGGTCCAAAGAACGTAAAGGTTCTTGTTTGTAAACCGGATATTTACGTTTCCACAAAGGATGTTTACATAGCATACGATAAAGAAACAAACCCATATCACCCGCAGGTTGACGAAATGATAGATGCCTTGCAAAAGGACGATATTTTAAAAACCGCCAAGCTTTTAGGAAACACCTTAGAGCAGGTTACGAAGAAGGCTCATCCGGTAATCGGTGAGATAGAGAAGTCTATGCTTGATGCAGGAGCTCTAAATTCAATCATGACAGGCTCCGGCCCTACGGTTTTTGGAATTTTTAATGATGAGGATTTATTATTAAAGAGTGAAGGCAGATTAAAGGAAGCGTATCCTGATTTCTTTGTGCAGCATACATACACATGATTCCGGATTGCTGCGTACGCTTACAATCTGCAAAACTTTTGATCCGGTATCATCTGCATTATAACAGTAACAAAGGGGAGCTTATGACAGACTTGTCACTTGATACAAATTATCTTTTGCCGCTACGGGATGTTGTTTTTCAAACGCTTAGAAGCGCAATCCTGACAGGTGAGTTAAAACCGGGTGAAAGGCTTATGGAAATTCACTTGTCCAAACGTCTCGGTGTGAGCCGTACTCCGGTTCGCGACGCACTCAGAATGCTTGAGGCGGAAGGGCTTGTCACAAATGTTCCGAGGAAGGGCGCCGTGGTAGCCGAAATTTCGGAAAAGGGGTTGAAGGATGTGCTTGAGGTACGAAGGGCGCTTGATTCATTTTGTGCTTTTCTTGCCTGCGAACGTATTTCGGACGAGGAAAAAGAACACTTAAAGGAGGCCCTTTCGGATTTCAGGGAGGCGGTCGCTTCCAAGGACAATGAACGGATCGCTCATTCGGATGTTGCCTTCCACGACATCATCATCAAGGCGACGGGCAATGACAGGATGGTTGCCATCATCAACAACCTTGCCGAGCAGATGTACCGCTACAGATATGAGTACATAAAGGACGTGACTCAGCACGAAAGGCTTATATCCGAGCATGAAAGGCTTATGAACGCCATTCTTGAGGGAAACGCACACGAGGCCTCCGAGGCTTCAAGAGAGCACATCGATCATCAGGAGCAGTCCATACTGAATCAGTTGCACAAGCAGTCGGGGCAGGGAAGCTAATTGGAAAAAGAAATATTAATTGAAATAAAATCGCGTCACATTGCGGACGGCGAGGAAATGAAGCTTGACACAGAGGCTTATGGAAAACTCTATGAGAGGAACGGAAAGAAATTCGTATCCTACGAAGAGGTATCAGAGGACGGTGAAACCGTAAAGAACCTTTTGAAATTTGACTCTGAGTTTTTGGAAATCACCAGGAAAGGCGCCTCTAAATCGGTAATGCATTTTGAAAAGGGCAAGGAATACATCACAGACTATAACACTTCGTTTGGAATGCTTACGGTCAGGACATACACAAAGCAATATTTATTTACTGAAGACGAGAAAGAAATTAAAATTCTGACAAAGTACGATATGGAAATAAATGACTTACACAAAGAGCAGTGCAATATATTAGTGAGAATCGTATTAAAGTAATGAACTCACACATAAAAACTCCGCAAGGAAAACCTTGCGGAGTTTTTGCTTTTCTTTACTTAACGGATTTAGCTCCTGCCTTTTCCTGCATACGCTCAACCCAGGCAGCAAACTTTTTCTTTTTCTTGGGGGCAGCCTCAATCTTTCCGTGAAGACCCTTTACATCGGTAATGTAGATACCGCTTACGGTTGCCTTAACTTCCTTTTTGACGGGAATCGAATCAAAAATCTTCTCATCACAGACAAGGCTCATAACCTGAGGTCCGACCTTCGCTTTGACGATTGGAAGCTTTGCACGACGCATAAGCTTCGGCGTCGAATCGATGACGGATTGCGAAAGCCCCGATTCTGTCATCTTCATGCGCTTTTTGTCAATGATAAGCATTGGGACCGTCTGCTTGTATTGCTCAAGCGTTGCCTGCTGTTCAGCCTGACGTTTTTCGGCCTTCTTTCCGAGAAAATATAGTGCAACGAACAAGCCTATT
Organism: Lachnospiraceae bacterium; assembly: GCA_963605385.1. Taxonomy (GTDB): domain Bacteria; phylum Bacillota; class Clostridia; order Lachnospirales; family Lachnospiraceae; genus UBA1258. Next base: position 22,308 of record CAVCUM010000005.1, on the reverse strand, counting down.
AAAACCGCAATGACTATGATCGCTATTATCCATCCTGTTGACATAAAATAATACCTCCGAACGATTTGCCTAAACATTGTAACATTCCCATTATGGAAAAACAAGAAAGCCGGGTGGCAGAACTTTAAATTTTATAAAAAAGCCAAAGGCCGAGCTATAGACCTGCAGCCTTCTTGAATTCTAACTGCATCTGTGGTATAAATTTCCTTATATTTGTGCTTTGGTGCACAATCGGGAGTACATATGAAAAATCGTTTTTTGTGCATTGCGATGGCGGGGCTCATGGCACTTGGCATGATATCCTGCGGTAATCCGGGCTCGCCGGATGAATTTAAGATTACAACAGACAATGTAGATGAATATATAGTTACCTTGGGTGATTTTTCAAATCTTTCCTCGGAAGCGGTCAAGACGGAAATTAACGATTCCATGGTTTCGTACTATGCGGACGATTATTTTGCATCTCTTGCACTTGAAACAGAAGGGCTTACGGATGAGGACGGTAGTCCCGTTCCCATGACGGACGAGGCAATTGCAAAGCTTAACAGCACCGCATATTCAACGGTTTCGGAATTCATGGTTTTTGTGAGGGGAACGGTTCAGGATTACATCGATTACGCGTATGAAAATGAAATTGTTTATGATGCGATCGATGCACTGGTTGAGTCGTCGACGTTTAACGACCTCCCGGATGAGCTTATAAAGACTCAGGAGGAGTACGTAAGGACCGACTTTCAGGATGCCGCGGACTCCTACGACATAAGCATTGAAGAGTATCTTGAGTACGGCGGTACCACGCTTAGCGATATGGCAACCCTTTATGCCAAGGAGAACATCGTATACGTAAAGCTTGGTAAGGAGTTAGGCTACGGAGACCTTGAAGAGGATGAGATGAACTCAAAGGTTTTTGATTATTTGCTTGAACATACAAGTGTAGATTAAGGAGTATATATAATGGAACTTACGGATATCAGACTTATATTTAAGGAAAAAGAAAAATACATCGGCAAGGAAGTGACCGTCGGCGGATGGGTCAGGAGCATCAGGGATTCCAAGACCTTCGGCTTTATCGTATTGAATGACGGTACCTTTTTTGATCCGCTTCAGATTGTTTATTCGGATACCCTTCCAAACTTCGAAACGATTTCAAAACAGAACGTCGGAGCGGCAATTGTTGCAAAGGGTACAATCGTAGAAACCCCGAACGCAAAGCAGCCGATTGAAATGCAGGCAACCCAAATCATGATTGAGGGAACTTCAACCCCTGACTTCCCTCTTCAGAAAAAGCGCCACACTTTAGAGTACCTTCGTACGATTCCGCACCTTCGTGCGCGTACCAACACCTTCGAGGCGGTATTCAGAGTTCGCTCCATGATTGCTTTTGCCATCCACAATTTCTTTATGGAGAGAGGCTTTGTTTATGTACATACGCCTCTTATTACTGGAAGCGACTGTGAAGGCGCAGGCGAAATGTTCCAGGTAACAACCCTTGATTTAAACAACCTTCCGCTTACAGAGGACGGCAGGGTAGATTATTCAAAGGATTTCTTTAATAAGGTTACAAATCTTACCGTATCGGGTCAGTTAAACGTAGAGACCTATGCGTTTGCGTTCAAGAACGTTTACACCTTTGGACCTACCTTCAGAGCCGAGAACTCAAACACCACGCGCCATGCCGCAGAGTTTTGGATGATTGAGCCCGAGATGTGCTTTGCAGATCTGACCGATGATATGGAATGTGCAGAGGCAATGCTTAAGTATGTCATCAACTTCGTACTTGAGAGATGCCCTGAGGAGATGGATTTCTTTAACCGTTTCGTCGATACCTCATTAATAGAAAGATTAAAGCACGTTGCAAGCTCCGATTTCGGCCGTATTACCTATACTGAGGCTATTAAGATTTTGGAAAAGAACAACGATAAGTTTGATTATCCTGTTTCATGGGGCTGCGATCTTCAGACAGAGCACGAGAGATACCTGACTGAGGTTGAGTTTAAGCGTCCCGTATTTGTAACCGACTATCCAAAGGAGATTAAGGCCTTCTACATGAAGTTAAACGAGGACGGCAAGACCGTTGCTGCTATGGACTGCCTGGTTCCTGGCATCGGCGAGATCATCGGAGGCAGTCAGCGTGAGGACGACTACGACAAGCTTCTAAAGAGAATGGAAGAGTGCGGACTCAAGAAAGAAGATTACGATTTCTATCTGGACCTTCGCAAGTACGGTACCGCACGTCATGCAGGCTTCGGACTTGGATTCGAAAGATGCGTTATGTATTTAACGGGTATGGGAAATATCAGAGACGTACTTCCCTTCCCGAGAACCGTAAACAACTGCGAATTGTAATTAGGAGACACGTATGAACTGTTTGGAAGAAAGAATACTCAAAGACGGCGTCGTCAAAGAGGGAAATGTTTTAAAGGTTGACAGCTTTCTTAACCACTGCATGGACATTTCACTTTTCAATGAGATGGGCAAGGAATACGCAAGGCGTTTTGTAGGTAAACCGATAAATAAAATTCTTACGATTGAGGCGTCGGGCATCGGCATTGCAAGCATTGCGGCTCTTCACTTTAACAACTGTCCGGTTGTTTTTGCAAAGAAGTCCCAATCCATCAACCTTGACGGTGATATGTATACCGCGGAGGTTGAGTCCTTTACACACAAGAATACAAATCACGTAATCGTATCCAAAAAGTTTTTAAACGAAGACGACCACGTGCTCATAATCGATGACTTTCTTGCGAACGGCTGTGCTCTTCAGGGGCTCATACAAATCTGCCTTCAGGCGGGAGCTAAGGTTGAGGGAATCGGAATCGCCGTTGAAAAAGGCTTTCAGCCGGGCGGACGCATGATCAGAAACATGGGCTATCAGCTTGAATCCCTGGCAATAGTTGAAAAGATGGATGCAAAGACCGGGAAGATCGAGTTTAGGGAACAATAGAGGATTGATACGAACTGCTCTGCAATCCTAAAACATTCGAAATTCACTTTTTTCTTTGATAAATGGATGCTTACTCGTGCTTGGGCGGTCCCAAGGTCAAAAATTCTTTTGTAATGAGCATACAATGAATTTAGACTTTGCTTCCTCATGTATCAATTATTAACAATTAATTCTTAAAAAACCATAAATAAATTATTAAAATGCCACATTGAAAAATGTGGCATTTGTTGTTATTCTAAGCACTGTAAAGATAATTATTTTCGATATATATCAAGAGATATGGCCTTGAAGTTTCTACCCGGACACCGTAAATGACCGGACTATCGAATTGATGCGGGTATTACCCGTGTAGTTCGATCGGTTTAGGCTTGCCTGAATCGATTTTTTTATGAAAGCGTTTGAACGTTTTCGTCTTTGCCATTCCAACGTATATCAAAATAGTTAAAAACACTATTAAAGGAGATTGGAAATGAAAAAGTTTGCAGCATTATTGTTATCTTTACTCATGGTTCTTTCTCTTTGCGCTTGCGGAAGCCAAGAGACTGAGAACACTAATTCATCATCCGTAAAGGCAGGATTTATCTTCCTTCACGATGAAAACTCCACCTATGACAAGAACTTCATCGATGCAGCCAAGGAGGCTTGCGAAGCATTAGGTGTTGAGTACGTATTTAAGACCAACATTCCCGAAGGTCAGGAATGCCAGGACGCAGCAGAAGAGCTTGTTGATGCAGGCTGCGATATCGTATTCGCAGATTCCTTCGGTCATGAAGGTTACATGATCGAGGTTGCAAAAGAGCATTCCGATGTTCAGTTCTGCCACGCAACAGGTACCAGAGCTCATACCGAAGGCCTTGACAACTATCACAATGCATTCGCTTCTATTTACGAAGGACGTTACCTTGCAGGTATTGCAGCAGGCATGAAATTAAATGAGATGTTAGCTGCAGGTACCATTACAGAGCCCAAGATGGGTTATGTAGGTGCTTACACCTATGCAGAGGTTGTTTCCGGATACACTTCTTTCTACCTTGGTGCTAAGTCAGTTTGCCCCGATGTCACCATGGAAGTTACCTTTACAGGTTCCTGGTACGATGAGACTGCTGAAAAAGAAGGTGCTCAGACTCTTATCAACAACGGCTGCGTACTTATTTCACAGCATGCTGATTCAATGGGCGCTCCTACAGCTTGCGAAACAGCAGGCGTTCCCAACGTTTCATATAACGGTTCTACAGCAAGTGTAGCTCCCAATACATACATCGTTTCTTCACGTATCAACTGGGCTCCTTACTACACATACTGCCTCAATGCAGTTGCTAACGGAGAAGCAATCGATGCTGACTGGACCGGAACAATTGCTACAGGTTCTGTTCTTCTTACCGACCTTGGTGATGTTGCAGCAGAAGGTACTAAAGAAGCAATTGAAACCGCAAAGGCAGAGCTTGAAGCAGGTACTCGTCACGTATTCGATACTGCTAACTTCACTGTAAACGGTGAAACCTTGACTACCTACATGGCTGACGTAGATACCGATGCAGATTACACAGCCGATACCGAAGCTATTGTTGACGGATATTTCGCAGAGTCAACCTATCGTTCGGCTCCTTACTTCGATATTCAGATTGACGGAATTGTTACCCTGAATACAGCATATTAATACTTGAATAGTAACAGACTTATTTGTTAAAATTTCAAAGGATGGTGTTATCACCATCCTTTGAATCTTTTTACTACATAGGAAATCAGATGTAATTTCCTATATGGTAAAAAGGCACTTCGTGCCCACACTGCGCAGCTGACGGTTAGGAAAATATGCTTTCGTTTCCGCTTGCGCACACTATTTTATCTTTATTCCCGGGAGAAGCTTATGGAAGCAAAACAGGCAGCAGTTTCGATGAGAAACATCACAAAAGCCTTTGGCACAAAGGTTGTGGCAAACTCCAATGTAAGCCTTGATATTTATAAGGGCGAGATTCTTGCCCTGCTTGGCGAGAATGGTAGCGGTAAGACCACTCTTATGAACATGCTTTCCGGAATTTATTATCCGGATTCGGGTCAGATCTTCATTAACGGCAAGGAAGCGGTTATCCGCTCACCCAAGGATGCCTACGACCTTCACATCGGAATGGTTCACCAGCATTTCAAGCTCGTAGATGTCCTTACTGCGGCAGAGAATATTGTACTCGGCATGGAAGGAAAGTTAAATCTTAAAGAGGCTTCCAAGCGTATCAAGGATATTTGCGACAGATACGGATTCGAAGTGGACCCCAACCGCAAGATTTACGACATGTCGGTCTCGGAAAAACAAACCGTTGAGATAGTCAAGGTTCTTTACAGAGGCGCAGACATTCTGATCTTAGATGAGCCTACGGCCGTTCTGACTCCACAGGAGACGCAGAAGCTCTTCAATGTATTGAGAAACATGCGTGACGACGGCAAGGCTATCATCATCATCACGCACAAGATGCATGAGGTAGAAAGCCTTTCTGACAGGGTTGCCGTTTTACGCCACGGCGAATATGTCGGTGATATGCTTACTGCCGACACCAACGCTCAGGAAATGACTGAGATGATGGTCGGAAGAGCCGTTACACTAAATATTGAAAGACCTACACCTGTCAATCCCAGGAAGCGTATCGAGGTTAAGAATTTAACCGTCAGAAATGAGGACGGGATACTCAAGCTTGACGATGTTTCTTTTTGCGCAAATTCGGGTGAAATTCTTGGCATAGCCGGTATTTCCGGATGCGGTCAAAAAGAACTTTTGGAGGCAATCGCCGGCTTGCAGCCTGCCGAGAGCGGAAGTATTACATATGTGGAAGATGACGGCTCTGCTGAAGAGCTTTTGGGAAAGGATCCGTTAAAGATTGCAGATCTCGGTGTAACACTTTCCTTTGTGCCTGAGGACAGACTCGGTATGGGACTTGTCGGAAACATGGATCTGACCAACAACATGATGCTTCGTTCCTTTAGAAACGGCCGTACGATGTTTACGGACAGGGAAGCGCCCAAAAAGCTTGCAAAGGAAGTAGTGGAAGAGCTTGAGGTAGTGACTCCGGGCATCAATACTCCGGTAAGGCGTTTGTCGGGCGGTAACGTTCAAAAGATTTTGGTCGGACGTGAAATTGCATCGGCACCGACCGTTTTACTCACCGCTTATGCGGTCAGAGGACTTGACATCAACTCGTCCTATACGATTTACAATCTTATCAATCAGCAGAAAAAAGAAGGGGTTGCGGTCATTTTCGTCGGTGAGGACTTAGACGTACTCCTTGAGCTTTCGGATAGAATCCTGGTGCTTTGCGGCGGAAAAGTCAGCGGAATCATTGACGGACGCACGGCAGACAAGAATGAGGTCGGTATGCTAATGACCAGAGTAGGAGGAAGTAAGGACGGTGAGTAACGCTAAGAATACTACAAAAGAACCCCTGTTTCATATAGTTAAGCGGGACACGCTTCCGGCAAAGAAGGTCTGGCTCGTAAGAGGCGCAGCTATTTTGCTTGCTCTTATCGTATGTGCCATAGTCACGACTTTGCTCACGGGCGACAATCCGATTGCGGTTTACGCTACGATGGTGACGGGCGCCTTCGGAACGGCGAGAAAGACCTGGATTACCTTACAGAATCTTTCGATTCTGCTCATCATTTCACTTGCACTGACACCTGCCTTCAAGATGAAATTCTGGAACATAGGCGGTGAAGGACAGGTGCTCGCAGGAGGACTTGCGGCAGCGGCTTCAATGCTCTGCCTTCCTGATTCTCTTCCAAATTGGCTTGTAATCGTAATCATGATAGTAACAAGCTTAATTGCCGGAGCTGTTTGGGGACTTGTTCCTGCCCTTTTAAAGGCAAAGTGGAATACAAACGAAACCCTTTCCACCCTTATGATGAACTACATAGCAACCCAGCTCGTTGCTTTTTACACCATTAAATGGGAGGTTCCGAAAGGATCCGGAAAGATAGGAATCATCAACCAGGAAACTCACTTTGGCTGGCTTTCCGAAATTGGCAACAAATACCTTCTCAGTATCATAGTTGCTTTAATCGTAACGGCGGCTATGTACGTATACCTTAATTACAGCAAGCACGGTTACGAAATTGCAGTAGTCGGAGAGAGCGAAAGAACGGCACGCTACGTCGGCATGAAGGTCAATAAAATCGTCATTCGCACAATGGTGCTTTCGGGTGCACTTTGCGGACTTGCAGGACTCTTACTTGTAGGCAGTATCAACCATACCCTTTCAACCACCATTGCCGGCGGACAGGGCTTTACGGCTGTTATGGTTTCCTGGCTTGCAAAGTTTAATCCCATTGCAATGGTATTTACGAGCCTGCTCGTCATTTTCTTTGACAGAGGAGCTGGTGAGATTTCAACGCAGTTTGGCTTAAACCAGTCTTTCTCGGATATCATCACGGGAATAGTTTTGTTCTTTATCATAGGCTGCGAGTTCTTTATCTCGTACAAGCTTTGCTTTAGAAAGTCTTCTAAGAAGGAGGAAAGCAATGATTAGTCTGGTAGCTTTTATTCCCCGTGCGGTTGCACAGGGCATACCCCTTTTATACGGCAGTACGGGTGAAATCCTTACTCAGAAATCAGGTAATTTAAACCTTGGTATCCCCGGCGTTATGTACGTCGGTGCGATAAGCGGTGTCATAGGCTCTTTCTACTACGAACAGTCGCTTACGGCAGGGGCAGGCGTAAATCCCTTCCTGATTTACTTTATCCCGCTTATTTGCTCATTGATAGGTTCACTTATAATGGGCCTGATTTACTGCTTTTTAACTGTAACGTTGAGAGCCAATCAGAACGTTACCGGTCTTGCAATGACCACCTTCGGCGTGGGCTTCGGCAACTTTTTCGGAGGTTCGCTTATAAAGCTTTCGGGACTCGACGTTCCTTCGATTACCCTTACCGAGACGAGCCTTTACTTCAGCAAGTCGATTGTTTCACCAAATGATGCGTCGGCAAACTGGTTTGAAAAGATCTTTTTATCCTACGGCTTTTTGGCATATCTTGCCATTGTAATTGCACTCATAATGGCTTATGTCATAAAGCACACGCGTGTGGGACTTCATCTGAGAGCGGTGGGCGAGAGCCCGGCAACGGCGGATGCAGCAGGCATCAACGTTACGCGCTACAAATATTTCGCAACCTGCATCGGCTGCATGATTGCGGGTCTCGGCGGACTTTATTACGTAATGGACTACGCCTGCGGGGTTTGGAGCAATGATGCTTTTGGAGACAGAGGATGGCTTGCAATCGCTATCGTTATTTTTGCAATCTGGCGTCCGAATGTCGGCATTTTCGCTTCCATCCTGTTTGGAGGACTTTACATTCTTTATCTCTATCTTCCTTCCAATATGGATCATATGGAGTACAAAGAACTTTATAAGATGATTCCTTACATTGTAACCATGATCGTGCTTGTAATTACGAGCATGAGAAACAAACGTGAGAACCAGCCTCCGGCATCTTTGGGGCTTCCTTATTTCAGAGAGGACAGATAATGATTGCAAACGAACACAGATATGAAAGCATGAAATATGCGCATACAGGCAAATCGGGACTTAAGCTTCCCCTTGTATCCCTTGGTCTTTGGCACAATTTCGGAGACACGGGCAATTACGCAAATATGCGCCTTATGTGTCGTACGGCATTTGATAACGGCATCACGCACTTTGACCTTGCCAATAACTATGGGCCGGAACCCGGATCTGCAGAAAGGAACTTCGGACAGATTTTAAGGGATGACTTTTCAGGCTACAGAGACGAGCTTGTCATCAGCACAAAGGCCGGCTATGATATGTGGCCGGGACCTTACGGAAATTTCGGCTCGCGTAAGTACCTGATCGCAAGCCTGGACGCAAGCTTAAAAAGAATGGGTCTTGAATATGTGGACATCTTTTATCATCACAGACCCGATCCCGATACACCCTTAGAGGAGACCATGGGAGCTCTCGCTTCGATAGTTCAGTCCGGAAAGGCCTTGTATGTGGGACTTTCAAACTATGACGGCGAAAGACTATTAAAGGCTTCAAATATCCTTGAGAGTCTTCACGTACCCTTTATCATCAATCAGAACCGTTATTCAATCTTTGACAGAACGATTGAACAGGACGGACTTAAGGATACCGCAAAGAAGCTTGGCAAAGGCATTATTTCCTTTAGCCCGTTGGCACAGGGACTTCTTACGGACAGATACCTAAACGGCATCCCGGAAGACAGCCGTATCAGGACGGACGGAAGATTCCTTAAGGATTCAAATATCACGGAAGAGAAGCTGACTCAGATTCGTGCTCTTAATGAGATAGCAAAGAGGCGAGGACAGACCCTCGCGGAGATGTCGCTTGCCTGGGTACTTAAAGACGGCGTTGTCACAAGCGTTCTTGCGGGTGCTTCTAAGCCTTCGCAGATCTTAGACAACATTAAGTGCATAGAGAATACTTCATTTACAGAAGAAGAGCTTAAAGAAATAGACATTGCTTCAGGATATTCGCTTGACAAATAAAGTCAAAAACAATAGGATATTCCGTAGAAAAACTGTGACGGAAACATGTCGATAAAGGTAAGCGCTCAGAGAATGAGGCAAATGGTGTGAGCCTCTGCGTGTAAGCTTATCGGTACCCTTCCCAAGTTGCGTTCCTGAATCAAGTAGGGGATTGCCGTGTCCCGCGTTAAGGGGTTGAGTGAAAGTTAAGGTGGAACCGTGTGCAAGCACCCTTATGTACGGAATGTACTTAAAGGTGCTTTTCTTTATGTATACACGGCCGAGACTTTTAATCAGGAGGTTAATATGAAAGTAACACTTAAGGATGGCTCCGTAAAGGAGTACGCAGGTGCCAAGAGCATTTACGAAATTGCTTCGGATATTTCCGAAGGACTTGCAAGAGTAGCCGCAGCGGGTGAGGTTGACGGCAGGGTTTGCGATTTAAGAACCGTTATTGATTCGGACGTAACCTTAAATATCATTACTGTAAACGATAAAGAAGCGCTTCCCATCATCAGACATACCGCTTCACACGTGCTCGCAGAGGCTGTAAAGAGACTCCGCCCCGATGCAAAGTGCACGATAGGACCTTCCGTCGAAGACGGGTTTTATTATGATTTCCTAACCGATCCTTTTTCAAGAGAGGATCTTGATGCCTTAGAGGCAGAGATGAAGAAGATTATCAAGGAAGGACACGAGATCAAGAGATTCACGCTTTCCCGTTCCGAGGCCGTTAAATTCATGGAAGAAAGAAACGAGCCCTTCAAGGTGGAGCTCATCAACGACCTTCCGGAAGATTCGGAAATTTCTTTTTACGATCAGGGCGGCTTCGTTGATCTTTGCGCAGGCCCTCACTTAATGAGCGTAAAGGGTGTTAAGGCATTCAAGCTGACCTCTTCATCAATGGCTTACTGGAGAGGCGATTCAAACAGAGACAGACTCCAGAGAATTTACGGTTCTGCCTTCAATAAAAAAGAAGAGCTCGAGGAATACCTTACAAAGCTCGAGGATGCCAAGAAGCGCGACCACAACAGGCTCGGCCGCGAAATGGGACTTTTCCTTACTGCTGATGTAATCGGACAGGGGCTTCCGTTGTTTACTCCCAAGGGCACCAAGATGATTATGAAGCTTCAGCGGTGGATCGAGGACCTTGAGGACAATGAATGGGGCTACGTCCGCACCCGTACGCCTTTGATGGCAAAGTCGGACCTTTACAAGATTTCAGGGCACTGGGATCACTACATGGACGGAATGTTCATTCTTAATAAGGATGCCGAGGACGGCAAGGAAGTCATGGCACTTCGCCCGATGACCTGTCCTTTCCAATACTATGTATACATGAACGAGCAGAAGTCCTATCGTGACCTTCCCTACAGAATGTCCGAGACCTCGACACTTTTTAGAAACGAGGATTCAGGCGAAATGCACGGACTTACAAGAGTTCGTCAGTTTACCATTACCGAGGCTCACATCATACTAACCCCCGAGCAGGCAGAAGAGGAGCTTACAAGGTGTGTAGACCTTTGCCACTATGTAATGACTACCCTGGGGCTTGAAGGTGATGTTACCTACAGGCTTTCAAAGTGGGATCCAAACAACCGTGCCAAGTACTTGGGCGATGAGGCCTATTGGAACTCAACCCAGCAGTACTTAAGGGACGTAATGATAAAGAACAACATCGAGTTCACCGAAGCTGATGATGAAGCTGCTTTCTACGGACCGAAGATTGATATTCAGGCTAAAAACGTATATGGTAAGGAAGACACCATGGTAACGATTCAGCTTGACTGTGCATCGGCAGAGAAGTTTGGCATGTACTACATTGATGAGCAGGGCAACAAGGCAACACCCTGGATCATTCACAGGACCTCGATGGGCTGCTACGAGAGAACCCTTGCATGGCTCATCGAGCACTATGCGGGCAAGTTCCCTACGTGGATGTGCGCCGAGCAGGTCAGAGTCCTTCCTATTTCCGAGAAGTACGGCGAATATGCCGAGAGTGTCAGAAAGGAGCTTAAGGCAAACGGCATAGATGCAACCGTTGACAACCGTTCCGAGAAGATCGGCTACAAGATCAGGGAAGCACGTCTTTCAAGACTTCCTTACTGGCTCGTAGTCGGTGAACAGGAGGCTAATGACGGTCTCGTATCCGTATCAAGCCGTTTCGAAGGCAATGAAGGCCAGAAGCCTTTAAGCGAGTTCATCGCTCAGATTACAAAGGAAATTCGCACAAAGGCTATCAGGGTCGAGAAACCGGTTGAAAAATAAACATATTTCCAGACTCAAACGGCTTTTAGTTACACCACTTTGGATAGTAGAAAAGACGTTTAAAAACAAATATAATTGTCAGGCGCCGTTTGGCGTCTGATGGTTAAATATATTTAGGAGACCATTATCATGAAAAAGAAAACCACCATAGTTGCGGCGGTGATTTTTGCAATCGTACTTGCGACCATCATCATCTGCAACGCCTGCGGCGTAACCTTTGTGAACACCGCATGGTCGCTACTTCCGCCGTTAGTGGCAATTGTACTTGCACTCATCACCAAGGAAGCCTATTCATCACTCTTCCTGGGAGTGCTGCTCGGAGCCGTAATGGCTGCAAACTGCAATTTCCTTTCTACGGTTGACTTAGTCACCGTTGACGCAATCAGCGCTTCAATTTCGGGAAATGCAGGAATTTTGTTTTTCCTTGTAATCCTCGGAATTGTCGTTGCTTTAGTCAATAAGTCCGGAGCTTCAAGAGCCTTCGGAGAATGGGCGGAGAAGCACATTACGACACGTGCCGGCGCCATGATGGCAACCTTCTTACTCGGTGTACTCATCTTCATCGACGATTATTTCAACTGCCTGACAGTAGGCTCTGTTATGAGTCCCGTTACGGACTCAAAGAAGATAAGCCGTGTGAAGCTTGCATACTTAATCGATGCTACGGCAGCTCCCGTGTGCATGATTGCTCCGGTTTCTTCCTGGGCGGCAGCAGTTTCGGGCTGTGTGGACAGTGAAAATTATTCGGGTATCGAGCTATTCGTTCGTGCTATTCCCTTCAACTTCTACTCAATCCTTACCTTCGTATTCATCATAGGTATTGTTCTCTTGGGTTTTGACTACGGAAAGATGGCCGACTTTGAAATTAAGGCACAGAAGACCGGTGATTTAAGTGCTTTGGACGTTGCCTTAAACGATGAGAATCAGGAAAGAAAGCTTACCGAGGAAGGCCCTTCCAATCCTCACAAGGGCAAGCTGATCGACCTTCTCATTCCCATTGGACTTCTGATTGTCTTCTGTATCTGGGGACTTATAAAGAACGGTCTTGACTCGCTTGGAGGCGAAGGAACCTTCGTAGATGCATTCTCCTCAACCGATGCTTATGTCGGACTTCCCTGGGGCAGCATAATCGCACTTGTACTTGTCATCATCTATCTTGTTTTAAGACGTGTAATTACCTTTGAAGAGGCAATGGAATGTGTGCCCAAGGGCTTTATAGCAATGGTACCCGCAATCACCATTCTGACCCTTGCAACCTCCTTAAAGACCATGACAAACGATTACCTTGGCTCCGCTGAATTTGTAAGAATCGCAATGTCAAATGCCGAGGGCTTACAGTGGGCACTTCCCGCAATCGTTTTCATAGTTGCCTGCGTCATCGCCTTTGCAACAGGTACCTCATGGGGAACCTTCGGAATACTTATTCCTATTGTATCAGCTATCTTCCCTGAGACCTCAAATCTCTTCTTTATCGGTATTTCGGCTTGCCTTGCAGGTGCCGTTTGCGGTGACCACTGTTCACCTATTTCCGACACGACCATTATGTCGAGCGCCGGCGCACACTGCAACCACTTAGACCACGTAGAGACTCAGCTGCCTTACGCACTTTCCGTAGCCGCAATTTCCTTTGTATGCTACATCGCGGCAGGGTTACTTAGCTTCATCGATCTTTCCTGGATTTCAATTCCGGTTGGCGTAGTCTTGACGGTTGTCTTCCTGATAGTAATGAAAAAGAGGGTAAGTAAAAAGGCTACGGCATAACTTATCCGAGGTTTCAAAGTAAATTCGGATGCACGGCACATGAAATGTGCCGTGCATCGATTATAGGAAGTTTTTTGCTTCCTATAATCATACAAAACCCGCACTCACTTAAGGTGAGTGCGGGTTTTTGCGTATCATGAGGGTATTTTTGCAAAACTCTCACATTTTATGAGCGAGTTTTGAATGAATTCTCACATTTCATGCAAACGAGAGGCGGCTGTATAGAATGTTACGTAGCGGCTATATATTGAGACATGTAAAGGTTGTAGTACGTGCCCTTCCTTGCCATCAGGGTATCATGATTTCCGGCTTCAAGGATTCCGCCGTCGTCGATTACGAATATCCTGTCGGCATTCTTGATGGTTGAAAGCCTGTGCGCCACCACGAAGCTCGTCTGTGATTTCAATAGCTCCCTAATGCCTTCCTGAACGAGGATTTCGGTCTGAGTGTCGATACTCGAAGTAGCCTCGTCAAGGATTAAGATTCGAGGCTTTGTAAGAAGCGTTCTCGCAAAGGCTATCAACTGTCTCTGCCCAGCACTTAAGCTGGCACCTCGCTCGGTAATCTCGGTATCATATCCTTTCTCAAGCTTTGAAATAAACTCATCCGCGTGAACCGCTTTTGCCGCTGCAATGACCTCTTCGTCGGTTGCGTTCTTTTTACCGTACTTGATATTGTCCTTTATAGTACCCGAAAAAAGAAAGTTATCCTGGGTCATGATGCCAAGCTGCGAACGAAGCGATTTTACGGTTACCTTGCTGATGTCGTTTCCGTCAACAAGTACCCTGCCGCTCTTAGTATTGTAGAAGCGGCTTATGAGACTTACGATTGTTGTCTTGCCGGCACCGGTAGGCCCTACAAGTGCAATGGTTTCACCGGGAAGCGCCTTGAAGCTTACAGCATGAAGAATGTCAACGTCAGGCTCATCGGGATAGGCAAAGGTTACGTCGTCAAAGACCACCTCGCCATTAATAGGAGGCATTACAGCTGCATCCTCGCTGTCTTTAATAAGTGGCTCAGTGTCAAGAATTTCAAATACACGCTCAGCCGATGACATGTTTGTAATCAGCTTGTTATAGTAGTTTGCAAGGTTTCTGATGGGGCCGAAGAGCATACCCATATACATGGTGAAGGCTGTCAGCTCGCCAACCGAGGCAGCGTCTAAGTTGAGCCATTTGATGGCGATCAGGTACATTGTGATTATTCCGATACCGTAGGAAATTTCAATCGTGGGACTGAACAGATCCGCAATGCTTACCGCACTGATAAAGCTCTTTCTGTGCTCGTCAACTATTTTTTCGAACTCTTCGTCGGTTTCTTTTTCCGCGTTAAAGCTCTGAATTACCGTAACACCGTCTATAGCCTCATGGATAAAGGCGGTCATGTTGGAGTCCTTCTTGCGCATTAACTGCCAGCGCTTATGAGCAAGTATCTCGCACACGAACACACCCGCAAGGATGACGGGAAGGGTTAAAAGCGCCGAAATGGTAAGCGCGGGGCTTACTATTACCATGACTATTAAAACCGCTACTATAGTGAGGATCTCGGGCACCAACTGGGTGATGGTGCTTGAAAGCACGTCCTTTAACGAATTGATGTCGCCCGTGACTCTTGCAAGGATTTTTCCGGCAGGTCTTGAGTCAAAAAAATCAACGCCCAGATACTGAATGTGCGTATAGAGCTTACGCCTTAATTTGAGCACTATGTCGTTTGACACGTCCGCCATTATCATGCGCCACTTTCTCGTAAACAGCATATTGAGGACTGCCATTACCAGCAGTACGCCCGCCCAGGTTAAAAGCCCTTTGATATTTTTATTGTATATCTCGTCGTCTATCATTCGCTGAATGATTAACGGATAGAAGATTCCGAAGGCGACGGTCGTGCATATAAGTATCGTTACAAGGGTAGTTTCTTTCTTATAGCCCTTTAACAGGCTGAAAAGACGTTTTAATACTTCCCTTTTGATGCCTTCTTTTAAATCCTCGTCTTTTTTTGTTGAATTAATTGCCATATGCAACACCTCCTTCCGCAAAGGAAGAAATAGCCTCGTCAAGGTTTCCGTACTGAGCCTGGTAGGTCGCAAAGTACATTCCGCGTTTCTTCATAAGCTCTTCATGCGTACCGCGTTCCCTGATGGCTCCCTTGTCAAGTACGATAATCTCATCGGCATCCTTTACGGAAGATATCCTGTGCCCGATTATTATCTTGCTCATATCCTTCTTTGCTTTGATTTCCTGCTGAATTTCAGCCTCAGTCTCGGTGTCGAGAGCGGAGGTCGAGTCGTCCATGATTAAGAGCTTTGAGTTTCTTGAAAGTGCTCTTGCTATCGAAAGTCTCTGCTTTTGACCTCCGCTAAGCCCTATTCCGCGTTCTCCGATAACCGCGTCATAGGTGTCGGTAATCTTTTCGACGAATTCCTTGGCATGAGCCTTTTCAATCGCATAGCGAACAGTCTTGTCGTCGAGCGTCTTCTTACGTCCGAGTTTTATGTTGTCGCTTATCGAATCGGAAAAAAGAAAAACATCCTGCGCCACAACGGACGAAAAACCCCTCACATATTCTAAGGGCAGATCCTTTATGTTTACCCCGTCCACAAGAATTTCTCCGTCCGTGACGTCGTAAAATCTTTCAATCAGGTTTACAACCGAGCTCTTTCCGGCACCCGTGGCACCCATGATGCCGATTGTTTTTCCTTTTTCCAGGTCGAAGCTTACGTTATTTAAGATTTCGGTATCGTCAATCTTGAAGGAAACGTTTTTAAAGGAAAGCGCACCTGTGGGAGTAAAGTTAGTCACGGGATTTGCAGGACTTTCAATTACGGGTTTTTCACTAAATATTTTATTTATTTTCTTTCTGCCGGTGATGCCCGCAGATACGCAGCCAAGCATCCACCCCAGGTTTTCAAGCGGCCACACGATGTTTGATGCATACTGCATGAAGGCAACAAGCGTTCCATAGGTAATATTTTCACGAATTGCCATTATACCGCCGACAGTGATGACCAAGGCCTGCATCACCTTCGGGACAAGCTGAATGAGCGGCTCGGCATTTGCCATATCTCGCGCCTGCTTGACGTTGATATCGTTGTAAGCAAGATTTCTAATGTCAAACTTTTTAAGCTCGTCTTCTTCCGCCGAGAATGCCTTAACGGTACGTACGCCCGAGATATTCTCCTCGATGCATCTTGTAAGCTTTGCATTTTCCTCACTGATGGAGTCGTAGTTTTTGTCAAGCTTCTTTTCAAGCCTGATTACCATAACAGCCAGAATCGGAAGGAACACAATCGGAATGAGACTAAGCCGTAAATTAAGCTTTATCATGCAAACCAGGACGCTTACAAAGTAAATGGCACCTTCGACTAACAGCATGCTTACAAAGCCTGCCATATCCCAGATATAAGATGTGTCGTCCTTTACGTGAGCCATGATTTCACCGGTATTGTTCTTTTTAAAGTAAGGCTTTGAAAGCCTTGTAATATGAGAAAGAAGGTCCTTTCTCAAGCTTTCCGCAACATAAGAACCTGCACCGTCGAGCAGGAATTCCTTTAAGTATTGGAAGACCGTTCTTCCTACCGCACAGCCTGCTATCATCAGTATATAAAGCTTAAGCTTTGAAAGGTCGCGCCCCACGATCACATCGTCCACCAGGTACATGATCACCATCGGAAGGATTACATCCAAAAACGTGCTCGCAAGCAGCGAAAGCCCGCCTATTAAATATCTCCACCAGCTTTTTAACATGTATTTTTTCATAGAAATTCCTCACAAAAAAACCTGTGACTTAAGTCACAGGTCCTTTAACATTCTTTGTAACTTTGCCATTAATGTTTGGCAAGGCAAGTAAAACAAATCATCATGCGACATTCACAAGCTTTGTCGCAACCTTCGCAGAGTATCTTAATTGCATTGCCCGGGTATTAACTTTGACTTGCTCCCAAACAATCATATCCTCAAGGAGCAAAAGATTGAATTCCATATCTAATCTGTCACGCATATTCATTTAATCTTTCCTCCTTTCTGCGGTGTCTGTTTAAGTGTAACAATAATAAACTAAACTTTGAATATCGAATTGTCAATAGAGAAACAGAGTATTTTTTATAAAAGCTCAAGAGCACTCATTGCCTTTAGACAGTGGTGCTCCCCGCAAGGTGCCGGGTTACAAGCTCAGTACCTCGTAAGGCACGAAGTGTCGCTTTTAGTAGAGCCGTAGCGAAGCGGATTGCAAATATCATTGACTTGATCTGCACGCGTGCGTTAAAAAATACTCCTTGCACATTTGCCCTCAGTCCCTTATAACTCAAGCAAAAGCAGAGCTTGGGTTCTTTTTTTATCAGTCAATCTAAATGCTATTTGTATATCCTGTTCATTGCCGAGAAGATCGCATAAACGGAGGCGCGAGTGATGTTTGAACTTACGCCGACACCATAGGTGGTCTTTCCGGTGTTTGTATCCATCAGATGAATATATGCTGCAGCTTTTGAATTCGAGCCTGCGGAGAGAGCGTGTTCTTCGTAGTCAAGAATCTTCATATCAAGCTTAAGCTCAACCATCAGGCCCCTCTTAACAGCATCGATAGGCCCGTTTCCGGCCGCATTGATGGTCCTCTTTGTGCCGTGATCGTTAAAGTCAAGTGTGATGACGGTATCGAAGTCTTTTCTGCGTTCGCCCGTGTAGTCTTCCACCTTGAGCTTTTCGAAATGATAAGGAAAGCTCGGAGCAAGATATTCACGTTCGAAGGCATCCATGATTTCTTCGGGAGATACCTCGCCCTGCTTCTCGGAAAGCGACTGAATGACGTTTGCGAATTCCTTGTGCATTGCCTTGGGAAGCTTGAAACCGAAGTACGTATCCATGATAAAGGCAACACCGCCTTTTCCGGACTGTGAATTGATGCGCACAATCGGTTCGTATTTTCTGCCGATGTCGGCGGGATCGATGGGAAGATATGGAACCTCCCAGTATTCGCTCTTTCTTTCACGCATCGCCTGTACACCTTTGTTGATGGCATCCTGGTGAGATCCCGAAAAGGCCGTGAACACAAGCTTGCCGGCGTAGGGATGGCGGGGATGAACGGGCATCTTTACAAGACGCTCATAGATTTCGATAATCTCATTTACATTTTCTATATTGAGTTTGGGATCGATGCCCTGGGAGAACATATTGTAAGCAACGTTTAAAATGTCTACGTTTCCTGTTCTTTCTCCGTTTCCGAAAAGAGTTCCCTCGACACGGTCGGCTCCTGCCAAAAGAGCAAGCTCCGTTGCTGCAACACCGGTGCCTCTGTCATTGTGAGGATGGACGCTTAAAATGACCGCTTCACGGTTTTCAAAGCTCTTATTGCACCATTCGATGATGTCCGCATAGACGTTTGGAGTCGTCATTTCAACCGTTGAAGGAAGGTTGATGATGACCTGTCTGTCCTTTGAGGCACCCCATTCCTTAAGCACAGCCTCACAAACTTCCATGGCGTATTCGGGCTCAGTACCTGTAAAGGATTCGGGAGAATATTCGAGGATAATCTTTCCGTCAAAGTTCTTTTCACGTTCTTTGACCATTCTGGTGCCTTCTATCGCAATCTGCTTTATCTGTTCTTTATCCATGTGGAACACGACGTCGCGTTGGAGAACGGAAGTTGAATTGTAGATGTGAACTATTGCTTCCTTACAGCCCTTGATGGATTCAAAGGTCCTGTCGATAAGCTCCTCCCTGCATTGGGTAAGCACCTGAGGGCGCACGTCTTTAGGAATAAGATTTCCTTCGATAAGCTGCCTTAAAAAATCAAATTCAATCTGGCTTGCTGCAGGGAAACCAACCTCGATTTCCTTGAAGCCAAGCTTTACAAGATAATTAAAAAGTTCAATTTTTTCATTGACCACCATGGGATCGATGAGTGCCTGATTTCCGTCTCTCAAATCGACGCTGCACCAGATGGGCGCCTTCTCGATTTCTTTGTCCAGCCAGGTACGATTTTCGTACTTGAACACAGGATTCTTTTTGTAACGAGTGTAATTAAGCATGTATCATCCTCCAAAAATTTAATTTAATAAAAAAATCCCCCATTTCGTATCCGAAATGGGGGATTATCAAATATCATTCGCCAAGACCGCTTTCAACGACTTTAACAAGCTTATTCAAAGCCTGTACCTCGTCTTCACCTTCACACACGAATTCAATTTCATCGCCACATTTTATACAAGCTCCAAGAACACTTAACACGCTCTTGGCATTTGCTGTATTCTCTCGATACGAAAATGTAATCAAGGACTTGAATTGCATTGCTTCCTTACATAGGATGCCGGCAGGTCTTAGGTCCAGCCCTGTAGGGTTTATAATCTTAACTTTCTGGCTTACCATAAAAAATAGCCTCCATTACTTGATTATTCGCACAAAATTACTATATCATCTTTTTATCTTTTAAACAAGGGGCTTTATGGTATTCAAAGTCTGACAGTAACGAGCTATTGCATATACTGCCTAACAGCCGATTTACTCATATTTGTAACAGCAATAATCTGTCCCATCGAAAAACCTTCTCGAATCATATTAACAACCATGCGCGCCTGTTCCTCTGCCGCTCCCTCGGCGCGACCTTCTTCTCTTATTTCTTCATCTATGTCACTCATTTCTCTCGCTCCTTTCTGATGCTCTTTTAAATATTTGGCTTTTTCTGCCATGGGTTTACATAACATTTCATCCGGATTGTCACACAGAAAATCGTGCATCAGCCTTCCTATTTCCGTTGTTAAATCATTGTAGCTCGCATTCACATATATGATATGCCTTCTGTCATCAAAAGGCTTCCCTGTGGTACGATTCACATCTTCAATAAAATATACGGGCTTTCCTTCCCCGAAGTAATCATCTGTCGATTTCTTTCCTGCATATTTTAATGTTGTGGGTAATAAGCAGGAATCTTAATGAAATCAATAGACATCAGATTGACTGATAAAGAAAAAAGAAATCAAGCTCTGCTTTTGTTTGGATTATAAGGGACTGAGGGCAAATGCGCAAGGAGTATTTTTTAACGCCGCGTGCGTTTTCACGTGTTAATCAATTATGAGATGTCAGATGCAATGAGTCAGTAGTACTAAAAAAGAAAACAGTAGGCAGTAAAATACACGCCCGCTGGTTTCATATTCCTCAAAAAGGTTATCTTTTGGTTAGTACCTTTGATATAAAATGGAAGAGTGTGCGAAGAAATTTAAAAATATTATTATCAAGGGGAAGGCTGATACATGAACAAAGAAAGAATAAGTGATATCAGGAGAAATAACAAAACCGCACTGATTGGTCACGCAATCGAGGCGGGTATAATTGTTCTTATTTATTTGGTTTATTTTTTTAGAAATGAGAGAAGCCTTGCGTATACCGCGATGATCATCAGCGTAACGTTGTGCCCGGTTCTTGCAGGAGGTTTCTTTTTCTATCGTGATCGTGAAACGTCCATGGCGAAGCATACAGTGGGAATCGGTTTCGCAATTACATATTCGATTATGACCATGACGGCGCAGAATGCAAGTATTTACGTGATGGCTGTTCCTATGATTCTTTTGATTTCCGTTTTTAATGACGCAAAGTATTCCGCCGAGATAAACGCAGGCTCACTTATACTTAACCTCATCATGACAATAGGCGGAGCCTACACGGGTAAGTTCGGATACAGGGATATTGACCATGCAATCATCCAGATTGCGTCGATGACCCTCGTAGGCATATATTCGATTTACGTAGCACAGACGTCAAAGGCAAACAATCAGCAGAAGCTTGAAAGCATTAAAGAAGAACAGCTTAAAGCAAAGGGAATGTCCGACGAAATATCCTCTCTTTACTCTAAACTTCAGGCTGATTTAGGGGATATCTACAGCAAGATAGGTGAGCTTAACATTTCATCAGTAAACACCAAGGATTCAATGAAAGAGGTGAGCGTTGCAACTTCCGAAACGGCTGGATCAGTTCAAAATCAGCTGCTCCTAACGGAAGAAATCCAGCAAAAGGTTGCTCTCGTAAGTAAGTCTGTGGACCAAATCAGCGAAAACATGAATCAAACCATGGAATCCTTGAAGAGTGCGGATGATGAAGTGGCGATTTTGGTAACACAGGCGATGCAGACCACGGAGACGGGAGCAGGTGTCAGCAGCAAGCTTGAAATTCTTGATCAATATATAGATAAAATGAACTCAATTGTGGATCTCATCGGCGGAGTCGCTTCTCAGACCGGTCTGCTTTCATTGAATGCCAGCATAGAAGCGGCAAGAGCAGGAGAAGCGGGGCGCGGCTTTTCCGTTGTTGCAACGGAAATTTCAAAGATGGCAACTCAGACCGAAAATGCAGCCAGAGATATTACCGTTTTGATAGGGAATATTTCAAGTGCCATCAGTGAGGTCGTAAGCATGGTACGAGAAATGATTGTTGCCATCAATGAGGAAAAGCAATCCACGGATAAGGTTATGGTCAACTTTGCAGATATACGTAATAATTCCCTGGTAGTCAGAAAGAACATTGACAGTCTAAACAATGATGTCAGCGAATTGAAGACAGTGAACGAGCAAATAGTCAGCTCTACCGAAACCATTTCAGCCATATCCGAAGAGGTATCCGCACACGCGAGTCAGACTATGGACGATCAGGAGAAAAATACTGCTGTCCTTACTCATATTACGGAACGCATGCAGTCGTTGCTAGATATTACAAAATAAAAAGTGCAAATTTAGTCTGCTAAAAAGCCCGGTCTCTATTTGACCGGGCTTTAACTATTTGTATATCTTCATAGCTGGCTTAACAACAGTTAAGCAGTAACGAGCTATTGCATATACTGCTTAATAGCCGACTCACTCATATTTGTAAC
>CAVCUM010000004.1:0-135845 GCA_963605385.1 Lachnospiraceae bacterium | reverse complement strand
CGAACGAATGGAATTTCACAAGTAACCCCTTTTTTAATGAATAGAATGCAATTTTATGTTAAAATAAAAAGACAAGAAGTACATATTAATGTAAAGGTTGTTTCCTATGAAGGGATTAAAAAGTATATTCAGTAAAAAGACATATGTTGCCTTGATGGAGATGGCGAATAAGGAGCTTGTTTCCGACAAGAAGAGAATGCGTCTTCTCTTTATCATCATAAACGCTGCCATTTCCTTTACCTCGTTAATAATGACGATTGTTAATATTTGCACCAAGGAATATGTACTTGGAAATGTAACCTTTGTGTTCAGCATTCTTTGCGCCGTAAATCTGGTGCTTACCTTGGTGACACAGAAAGCCGATCGAGTTTTACACCTGATATTCGGATGTGAGTCTCTCGTTTTATTTGCGTACTTTACTATCAGTGGTAATCCCGACGGCTTCAGTATTCTTTGGACCTGTCTTGTACCGAGCTTTTCACTACTGATATTCGGCTTAAAAGGCGGCAGCGTTTTCTCTTTGGCTGTCGAGATTATGCTGATTTTCTTTCTGTGGTCACCTGCGGGTAAAGAAATTCTTTTGTTTTCGTACAATGAAACCTTTATGCTTCGGTTCCCTTTCCTTTATATCACTATCTTAGTGATATCCGTAATAATGGAGTATGTACGTCAGGAGACGCATACTAAGATGAAAGAAGCAAATTCCAAGTATGAGTTTCTTTATCGTCATGATGCGTTGACGGGACTTTTTAATCGTTTCGGGATGCAGGAGTATTTTGACAACCTGCTTGTAAAAAACAGAAAACAGAATACGTCAATCCTCATGCTGGATATTGACAATTTTAAGCGTGTGAACGATACCTGGGGGCATGAATGCGGTGACTTAGTACTAAAGACTATCGCATCAGTTCCTCTTAGGATAATGTGTGAACACAGCCATTTCTGCCGTTGGGGTGGCGAAGAATTTCTGCTCCTCATGCAGTGCGGGCATGTGCCTGCTGAAACTGCGGAAAAAGTACGTGCGGCAATCGAACAGACTGAGATTTGCTATAACGGCGAAAGCTTACATGTAACGGTAAGCATCGGAGTCGGCGTGGCACCATCTAATTTAATCACTCCGGATACTGTTCACGATCTTATTGCGATTGCGGATGAAGCGCTGTATGAATCGAAAAGAACAGGAAAAAATAAAGTAACGGTCAAAAATTTTGAATAAAATCTTTTAGAGCTTATCTGAATGAGAGGGTGTGTATATGAACATTTCCCCTGCATTCAGACACCGGTTCGACTAAGGATGCCTTTACGTTATTTGCGACAATCGGATAAACTGTATTCCCTTTTGTATTGGGACATTTGCAAAGAGGCGGGCATTAGGTGAAAATCTTAATCGAGAAGGATGATTTCAATGAAGGAATTACAATATCCGTTTGATGCGGAATTTATATTGACAAAGAAGAAAAGCATCAGGCGGGAGCTTTTAAACGACGGCTCCGTTAGGATAAAGAAAAACATAGCAATTCTGGGAGGCTACACTACGAGCAATATTAAGCTTGTTATGGAGCTTTTTTTGCTTGATAACGGTATTGAACCTGTATTCTACGAGAGCGAATACAATCAGTATTATCAGGACGCCATGTTTGATAATCCAAAGCTTATTGAGTTTAAACCCGATATTATTTATATATGTACTTCAAATAGGAATGTTACGGCATATCCGCATTTGGGAGATTCCAAGGATGACGTAGACAGTCTCTTAAAGAGGGAAGCGGACAAGTATACCAGAATATGGGAGAGCCTTAAAACACGGTATAATTGCCCCATCATTCAAAACAACTTCGAGATGCCTTTTTACAGGCTCTTAGGAAACAAGGATGCCTCGGATTTTCATGGACGTGTGAATTTTCTGACACGTCTTAATATGGAATTTTACAAATATGCCGAGGAACACGATAATTTCTTTATCTGCGATATCAATTATATTTCAGCGGATTACGGTCTGAGGGAATGGTCTGATCCCTTCTATTATCATATGTATAAATATGCATTAAATGTGAATGCAATTCCTTACCTTTCGTTTAATGTTTCGAATATCATCAAGTCAATATACGGGAAAAATAAAAAAGGTTTCGTGCTTGACATGGACAATACCCTTTGGGGCGGAGTGATCGGAGATGACGGAGTCGACAATATCGTACTCGGTCCCGAAGAGTCTTTGGGGCAGGCGTACACTGAGTTCCAACATTACATCAAGGACTGCACCGAGCTCGGAATCGTATTAAATATTGATTCAAAGAACGACGAGGAAAATGCATTTGCAGGTCTTGATCATCCTGACAGCGTCCTTAAAAAGGATGACTTCGTGGTGATAAAGGCAAACTGGAATCCCAAGGATCGCAATTTCAAGGAAATAGCGGATTTACTTAACCTTCTTCCCGAAAGCCTTCTTTTTATTGACGACAATCCGGCAGAAAGACATATTGTGGAAAGCGGACTTTCGGGAGTGGTGGCACCTGAAATAGGGGAGATTCACGAATATATCCGGAATATCGACAGAGGCGGATATTTTGAAATGACTTCTTTTTCCGCAGATGATGCAAAAAGAAACGAAATGTATAAAGAAAATGCCAAGCGTGCATCTCTTTCAGCAGGCTTTACGGACTACCATGAATATCTGGTGTCGCTTGATATGCATGCAGTCATAAAACCCTTCGAATCCGTATATATGGCAAGGATTGCCCAGCTTACCAATAAAAGTAATCAGTTCAACCTGACAACTCACAGGTACACTCAGAACGAAATTGAAAAGATCAGCGAAGATTCGGAATATATCACACTGTACGGAAAGCTTGAAGACAGGTTTGGCGACAACGGAGTTGTCTCGGTTGTAATCGGGCATAAGCTTTCGAATGTTTGTCACATTGATCTTTGGCTGATGAGCTGCAGGGTGTTGAAGCGTGACATGGAATCTGCAATGATGGATATGCTTGTACAAACGTGTTCTGACCTTGGAATTGTTGAAATCAGAGGCTATTATTATCCGACCGCAAAGAATGCCATGGTAAAAGAATTTTATCGTCTTTTCGGATTTGAGAAAATTTCCGAGGATGAAAACGGGAATACTAAGTGGAGGTTAGATATTTCAAACGGCTATGAAGGGAAGAATAAGGTTATCAAAGTAAACTCATAGGTGTAGAAATCGTGTGGGATAGGGAGGAAGTACATGAAACACATCTTAAACGGTAAAGACATAAGGCTCGGTACCTGCTATTATCCCGAGCAGTGGGATAAGGGCCTTTGGGCATCAGATCTTGACAGAATGTTAAAGGCGGGCATTACGGTAATTAGAATCGCCGAGTTTGCATGGAACAAGACGGAGCCTGTAGAGGGAAGGTTTGACTATACTTTCTTTGACGAATTTTTGGATCTTTGCGATGAAAAGCATATGAAGGTAATCTTCGGAACACCGACTGCAACCCCTCCCGCCTGGCTTACAAATAAGTATCCGGAGGTATTGAACTGTGATATCAACGGAAATCTTTACAGACACGGGTCACGCAGACACTACAATTACAATTCAAAGATTTATAGGGAAAAGTCCCGGATTATTACCGAAAAGCTTGCCGAGCACTATGCAAAAAGAAAATGCATAATCGGCTGGCAGCTTGATAACGAAATAAACTGCGAAACAAATGTATTCTATTCAGAAAGCGATACGCTTGCCTTCAGAGAATGGCTCATGCATAAATATGCAGATTTGGATGCTTTAAATAGGGCTTGGGGAACAGAATTTTGGAATCAGACATATACCGATTGGAATGAGATCTTCGTTCCGAGACCGACTGTCAACACAGCACAGAATCCTCATGAGATGCTTGATTATTACAGATTCGTATCAGACAGCGCGAGAAGCTTCTTAAAGGAGCAGTCAGATATCCTTAGGAAGTATATTAAGCCTGACGATTTCATCACCACGAACGGTCTTTTCGGGCATCTTGACAATCATGCGATGACAAAGGAAAGCCTTGATTTTTACACCTACGATTCCTATCCGAACTTTCAAAACAGGATAGGAGAGAAGCACTCCAAAGAGGATTTAAATGACAGATGGTGCAGTAAGAACCTTTCGGAAGCAAGAAGCGTTTCGCATATATTTGGCATCATGGAGCAGCAGACAGGAGCAAACGGCTGGACTATCTGGCCCGGAGTTCCAAATCCGCGTCCCGGTCAGATTACCCTTTGGACCATGCAGAGCATAGCTCACGGAGCAGACTATGTAAGCTACTTCAGATGGCGTACAGCTGCCTTCGGAACCGAAATGTACTGGCATGGAATTCTTGACTATTCCGGAAGAGACAATGAACGCTTAAAGGAAATTTCCGAAATCGGAACATTAGTCGGAAAGCTTTCATGCATTGCAGGTAAAGAATACAAGGCCAAGGTCGGTATCCTCAGGGATTATGACAATAACTTTGATTCGGAAATAGACAGGTGGCATACATACTTCGAAGAGGCAAGTGAAAACGCGTTGTTTACGGCCTTAGAGAAGAGCCATACGCCCTTTGATTATGTTTATTTTTACGACGGAGGGGAATCGGGCGATTTAGACAGGTACAAGGTTTTGTTTTATCCCCATCCGCTTATCACAGATAAAGAAAGAGTAAAGAAGCTTTCGGAATACGTTAAAAATGGAGGAATTCTGATACTCGGAGCGCGCTCCGGACAGAAGGATTTAAACGGCAAATGCGTGACGGATACCCTTCCTGGAGATTTTAAGGACTTATCCGGTGCCGACGTCAAGGAATATTCATTCATAGCACCTGATATGGACGGAATTGATATTCTGACGGACAAGGAAACCCTGAAGGCAGAGCTCTTTACCGACAGGCTTTCAGAAGACTCAAAGGCAAACGCAATCGGCCGCTACGGAAACGACTATTACGAAGGCGATATCGCAATGACGGTGCATGAGTATGGAAAAGGAAAGGTTTACTATTACGGTTCCGTATTCAATGAGGCTTCGGTTAACTTCTTTACAAAGCTTACCGGCGTTAAGAATCCCTACAAGGCTTTTGTGAAGGCCGACGAGAGAATAGAGCTTGCAAAGAGGGGAGACGTGTTCTTTTTACTGAACTACATGAGTGATGAAAGAACAGTAACCTTTAAGCAGGAAGCGGTAAATATACTGACAGGCGAAAAGCTTAAGGGCAAGGTAAGAATTCCGCAGTATGGGTATCTGTTGGTAAAAAGATGCAAAGAAAACAACAATAAATCTTGACTTTTTAAAAACATTTCATTATTATGGTCAAATAGTTAAGGGCGTACCAAAGAGGGGACATACAATTGTAGTGCCCCCTTTTTCCGTATAGTCATGAACTTTACCAGTTTAATCAAGTGTAGTGATAAAGCTTATGATTGTGCGTTCTTGATTAAATACATGGCGAAAGCCAAATCTTTTTCAAGGGAGGATAATTATGAAAAAGGCAATGAAGAAAAGCCTTGCAGCAGTGCTTACACTGGCTATGACTGCAGGCATGCTTACTGCCTGCGGAGACACTTCTGCAAGCGTAAGCGAGAGCACAAGTACCGAATCAAGTGTTTCGGAAACTGTTACCGATCCCGCTGATGAGTACTGGTGCGATGAGTTTGACGTAATGTCACTTTCAAGCTTAGAGTACGGAGTTGAATATACTTCTCTTTACGAAGCAGTCGGAGGGGACATCACAATCGCAGATGTAACAGAGGATCCCGATACGGGCTTTGGTTACATCACAGTTGATGGGGAGCAGCATCTTTTGGGTCTTGACTTCCTTTCAATGGCAATGGTTTACAATGATGAACCTGCAGGTGAGTATGAGACTACGGATGATGTTTACGCAGCATGGTGGAAACTCTACATCAATCGTTGGAATTATTTGATGCCTGAAGTTCCGCTTTATTCAAATGAGTATTATGATCTTTACAACACCGCAATCGGCGGAGTTAGCGAACATCCCACCAACCCTTACTGGGATCCCGCAGATGCTTTGATTGACTGGACTTCAGCTAAGGCAGACAACGATATCATCATCGGTTCTTCAACTGAGTTAAGCGGAAAGTTCCGTCTTGCAAGCTTTGGTTCATCAAATCCCGGCGCAAGCGATCTTGATATTCAGAACCTTGTAACCGGTCTTGATACCGTTTCAAAGACTAAAGAAGGCGGATACGAGTGGAATGATACTGTAGTTGCATCTCACGATGAAGTTGTAAATGACGATGGTTCAAAGACATTTACAATCACCATCAAGGAAGGACTTAAGTTCTCCGATGGCAGTGAAGTTACTGCAGATGATTATCTTGCTTATCCTATGGTATTTAATACCGCAGTTGCTACAGAAGCTTCAGGATATCAGGTTCAGTCGCTTTCACTCTTAGGACAGGCTGATTACCTTGCATACACAGGTCCTGATTCAACCGAAGGCAGCAAGGTATTTGCAGGCTTACACAAGATTGACGATTACAGCTTCTCAGTAACAATCGGAGCTGACCATATTCCTTATTTCTATGACATTACCTATGCAGCATTTTCAGCTTACTATGCTCCTATGTTCTTGGGCGATGCAGAGATACTTGACGATGGCGAAGGCTGCTATCTCTCTGATTCCTTCTATGCAAAGAATGATGACGGTACCTATGTAGTTGCGGCTCAGATTAAGGAAGCATGCACGTCAACAGATTCGGCAGTTTATGCAAAGTATCCTTATTCAGGTGCTTATTGCGTTGTTTCCTTTGATACCGCTGATTCAAGCGCTGTATTGACTAAAAATGAGTATTTCGCAGGCAACTACGAGGGCGTTGTTCCTACGATTGAGAAGATTACTTACAAGAAGATTGTACCTGCTACTCAGCTTGAGGACTTCAAGGCAGGCGGTCTTGATGTTCTTGCAGGCATTACGGGCGGTGCACAGACCGATGAAGCACTTGCTTATGCAGATGCATCTGATGGCGCTGCAGCATATATTCACTACAGCCGTGCAGGCTATGGTAAGCTTCAGTTCCGTGCAGACTATGGCCCGGTTCAGTTTACCGAGGTTAGACAGGCTATTGCTTACTGCATGAACCGCGGACAGTTCGCAAAGGACTTTACAGGCGGTTACGGCGGTGTCGTTGACGGACCTTACTACACAGGTTCATGGATGTATGAAAAGGCTGTTGAACAGGGCTTAACTCTTAACGCATATGCAACGTCAGTTGACTCTGCTATTGCTGTTCTTGAAGAGGGCGGCTGGATTTATGGAGCTGACGGAGAGGCATATACCGAAGGCATTCGTTACAAGAGGATTCCTACTGCTATCATCTCTGACAATGACAAGAATTATCAGTCAGTTGACGGCACATACAAGACTGTTGAAATCGGCGAATACTGCTACATGCCTTTAGTAATCAACTGGTATGGTACAGCCGACAACGAGTTTACTGATCTCTTACAGACAGGCTTAAAGGAAAATGAAAATGTAATTGCTGCAGGTATGGCTGTTTACAATACAATCGGAGACTTTGCTCCCATGCTTGATGAACTTTATCAGCAGGCCGTTTACGGTTACTACGCAGGATCACCTATGTACTGTGCATTCAACTTCGCAACGGGATTCAACTCAGCTGTATACGATTATTCTTACTACAACACAATCGATCCTTCAATGTATTCTGATTATTCAAATTACTACATTAAGGATTATGCAGATATCTACTGGCTTACAAAGTAGTTTTTGAGGAGTCGGGCGGGGAAGCTTCTACTTCCCCGCATACTCCTTTTTATAGGATTAAGGCATTCCGGGAATGAGATATTTCCGGAATACCTTAATCCTATAAGTCTGTATTTATAAATTTGCTTAGGAGAGGTAACACCAATGGGAAGGTATGTTGCAAAGAGATGCATTTACATGCTTGCGGTTTTTATTCTTTTGACATTTGTACTCTTCAATCTGTATCAGATGATGCCGGCAAACCGCGCATATACGGATGCAAAGACAGAGTTAAACAATATCAAGAGCTCTATTTCCGCGGCAGAGCGTGAAACAAAGTTTGAAGAGCTATATCTTAAATATCAGAGAATGTACGGGACAGACACAGACAATAACTTTGTCCTTTACTTAAGATGGATTGGACTTGCACCCTACTACGATGGTAAATGCAACGGTATCTTCCAGGGCAATTTTGGCTACTCCTATGAATATGCCGCCCCCGTAATAAATGTGGTGGGTCCGGCACTCAGAAACTCAATGCTCATAGGCTTGGTTTCGGAAACATTAATTCTTGCAATTACAATTCCGCTTGGAATAAAGTGTGCAGTGAAGAAGGGCTCGCGGTTCGACCGAGGGGTACAGGCTTTTTCACTGATTGGCTTTTCGACTCCGAGCTTTATTATCTACATACTGTTTATAGTATTCTTTTGCTCGATACTCGGGTGGTTTCCTGTTTCCGGGATGAAGACACCCGGCTCGAATCTTACAGGCTGGGCTAATATTAAGGACGTCTTGTGGCATATAACACTCCCTGCAATCTGTCTAACCTTTTCTTCCCTGGCGAGTATTACCCGTATCACACGCGCTTCGATGATTGATGCTTTAAGCCTTGACTGTATTCGCACGGCACGTGCCAAGGGGCTTAGGGAAAAAGCGGTCATCTATTCACATGCATGGAGAAATGCTTTAGTCCCGCTTGTCTCAATTATTGTAGGCGGTTTCTTTGGAATCATATCCGGAGCAATGATCATGGAGTCGATGTTTGGCTTTAAGGGGATGGGGCAGATGCTTCTTTCCGCAACACTTAGTGCCGACTATGACCTGATCATGTTCTTACAGGTTCTTTATACATTCATAGGACTTTTTGCAAATATTGTAATAGACTTATGCTATGGGCTTGTAGACCCGAGAGTACGTATCAGCAAGTAAGGAGGCGGAAATGAGTAAAGAAACAAACAAAAAAGAAAATCCGTTCAGAGTCCTTGCACGCTGGTTCGTCCGTTGGTTCATGGGTCAGAAGTACGAGGAAAAGTGGTTTTTAAACAAGGATAAAGAAAATGAGGAGTCAGAAGCCAAAGAAAACATTCCTGATGATTCGGACCTTATCATAAGTCCCGGTAAGCAGATGTTTAATACCTTTATTAAGCGCAAGTTTGCCGTTGTTTCTGTTATTGTTGTAATCATAATGTTCTTAATTGTTTTCATTGTGCCGAATTTCATGGATAAATATTCGGATTCTTACACTGAGACTACATTAAAGAATATTCCTCCGAACCGCACGATGATGTCGGTTCCAAAAGAATTAAAGAATGATATCAGGGAAATCGACAGCTATGGTGCATTTTCCGTAGGACTTTCAAACTCAGGCAAGGTTTACATATGGGGCGCTTCAAAGATTGGCGCTACGGATTTAAACGTAAAGGATATACCGGAAGCCGTAAAAAATGCAGATATAGCTATTGTGGCAGCAGGCGTTGACCATGTGGTTGCCTTCGACTATGACGGAAACTTTTACGGGTGGGGGTCAAACCGTTTCGGGCAGTATGCCGTTACGGATGCTCTTTTGGAAAATCCCAATATTGCCTGCGTTCCCGATGAAGTATTAAACGGTGAGATTGAGATTGAACATATTAAGAAGCTTACCTGCGGCTATCAGGCAACAGCACTTTTGATGGATGACGGAACACTCTATGTCTGGGGTAACAAGCAGGCATATGCCAATATGGACAGCTTTATAGGCAAGACAGACATGGAGGATGTTGATTTTACCCTCAACTATATTGTCGGACTTACAAAGGACAGAAATTCGGTTTATACCGGGTCGAGAGGTCTTTACGATATGGCTCGTACCTCGCTTTCGGGAACAACCGAGAAAATGTTTACATTCTTAAACGGACGTAAGATAGAGTCCCTTACGGCAACGTCTGCGAGCGTTTGTCTTCTTTTGGATGACGGTTCTATTGCACTCGTCGGAGATTTTGTGGCAGACAGCGTTGATGTTCCGAGCCTTCCTGACGATGAAAAGATTGTTGACATTCAGGCAGGAAATTATCACTATACAGTGCTTACGAACAAGGGAAATGTTTATTCCTTCGGCGGAGACCACTACTATCAGGCAGAGGCACCGGAAGGCCTGACAGGAATAGCAAAGATCTTTACCGGCGGCTTTCAGAGCTATGCAGTTGACGGAAACGGCGACTATGTGACGAGCTGGGGTCTTAAGGGCTTCTGGTTTGGTACGGACGATGTCGGTGCCGACATTCTTGAAAGAGTTGTTGCCGGCGGACGTGTTACCATGACCTTCGGACTTGTTGCTGTTATCATCGAGGTTATTTTGGGTGTGGCAATCGGTACAATTTCAGGTTACGCAGGCGGATGGGTCGATATACTTTTAATGCGTATTGCCGAGGTATTCAGTTCTCTTCCTCTGTATCCGTTCATGCTGATCATGAATTCGCTTCTTGCGCAGACCGCTATATCACAGAATCAAAAGCTTTTGATGATGATGGTGGTGTTAGGCGTTTTAAGCTGGCCGGGCTTTGCTTCCATTACCCGTGCACAGATACTCGTTGCAAGAGAGTCTGAGTACGTAACTGCCGCTCAGGCAATGGGCGTAAAGAGTTCACGTATTGCCTTTAAGCATATACTTCCGAATGTATTCTCAGTAATCTTAGTAAATATAACCTTAAGCTTTGCGGCATCCATGCAGACGGAGACTTCACTTTCCTTCCTGGGCTTCGGTGTTATGTATCCTCAGCCTTCATGGGGCAACATGCTTACGCGTGCCAGCAATGCGACTGCAGCCATCAATTTCTGGTGGCAGTGGGTATTTACTTCCGTAATCCTGTGCTTTACGGCTGTATGTATCAATACAATCGGGGATACGCTTCGTGACGTCATGGACCCTAAGTCCACGAATGAAAAGTAAGGGGGATACGTAAAATGGCATTATTGGAAGTTAAAGATTTACATACCTTCTTTACCACGAAAAAGGGTATTGTCAAGGCAGTTAACGGAGTTTCCTATTCTCTTGAAGCCGGAAAAACAATCGGTATTGTAGGAGAGTCGGGCTCCGGAAAATCGGTAAGTGCGATGAGCATACTGCAGCTGCTTGACGGAAACGGATATATAGAGAGCGGCGAAATCCTGCTTGAAGGCCGTGACCTTACAAAGCTTTCACAGAGCGAAATGTGCAGGATAAGAGGAAACGAGATTTCGGTTATATTCCAGGAACCGATGACGAGTTTAAATCCTGTTTTTTCTATAGAGAGGCAGCTGTCTGAGCCATTTATCATCCACCAGGGAATGAGTAAGAAGCAGGCGCGTCTTGAAGCCGTTAAGATGCTTAAGGACGTACAGATTCCGAATCCCGAGGTTGTGGTAAAACAGTATCCTCACCAGCTGTCGGGCGGTATGCGTCAGAGAGTTATGATTGCAATGGCACTTGCGTGTAAGCCTAAGATCTTAATTGCCGACGAGCCTACAACGGCACTTGACGTAACCATTCAGGCACAGATCCTTAAGCTTATGAACAATCTTAAGGCATCTACCAATGCGTCAATCATCTTCATCACACATGACTTAGGGGTCATCAATGAGATGGCCGATGACGTAGCCGTTATGTATTGCGGACAGGTTGTGGAGCATGCGCCTTCCAACGTCATCTTCCACAAGCAGACCATGAGCCATCCTTATACGGAAGGCCTTATGAATTCAATTCCGAGGCTTGACACCGATGCTGAAAGGCTTGAGCCCATTCCGGGTGTCGTACCTCACCCTCTTGCACTTCCCAAGGGCTGCAAATTTGCACCCAGATGCAAATACTGTACCGAGAAGTGCTTAAACGAAGAACCTGAGCTTGTTTCCGTAAGCGACAATCAGAAGATCAGATGCTTCTACCCTGTAAAGGAGGAAAGAAACAGTGCAGACCACAAAAAAATTACTGTCAATCACTAATTTAAAAAAGTACTTCCCTGTTGCAAAGTCCTCCGTCTTTCAGAAACAGCAGCTTTATGTCAGGGCAAACGAAGATATTACAATAGATATTTACGAAGGCGAAACCTTAGGCGTAGTAGGAGAGTCGGGATGCGGGAAGTCGACCTTGGGACGTGTGCTTTTACAGCTCTACCCTCAGACTGCAGGCTGTACTCTTTATTACGGAACGACCTTGAGTGAGCTTACTCCTTCATACGTGAAAGATACTGTCGTAAATTACAAAAAATACGAACAGAAACTGTCGCACGCACGCAGCAAGGTATCGGCGCTTGAAAAGAAGGTTTTGGATGCCGGCGGTGAGGATGGAGCGGATTTTTATCTTCTTCAGGATTTAAATATTGCCAAGTGTGAGGAACAGACTGCTCTAAGCAATCTTGTAAAGATTCTCGGCGGCTTTACCGTAAGGGATGATGCCGAGGGGAGAAAGCTCTTACTTGAAATCTTCAGGGAAGAAGAAAAAAGAAACAGTATAAAGGAAAAAAGACAGCTTACTAACGTCGAGTACGAGCACTTAGAGCATCTGCTATCAAAGGGCACTGACGATAAGAGCGTTAAAGATAAGGCCGACAAGCTTTTAAAAAAGCTTAAAGAACAGGATGCCGTAATTGACGGACACGAAAAGAACATCGAAGCCTTGAAGAATCAGCTTTCAAAGGTCAAGGAAAAGTACGCAGGCGATGAAGAATTTAAAAAGCACGAGGAGATGCTCGACGACGGTATCGACCTTGCACGCCTTACTTACAAGGAAATGAGGGCCTTAAGGAAAGATCTGCAGATCATCTTTCAGGACCCCTATTCTTCACTGAACCCTCGTTTTACGGTAGGTCAGATCATCGAAGAAGGTCTTGTTACACACCATTTCTTTAAGCATGGGTCGGCAAAGATGCGTGAGTACATCGTAGATACGATGGAAAAGTGCGGACTTCAGGAGTATATGCTGCATAGGTATCCTCACCAGTTTTCGGGAGGTCAGAGGCAGCGTATCTGTATCGCAAGAGCTTTGGCGGTCAGACCTAAGTTTGTAGTATGCGATGAGTGCGTATCAGCTCTTGACGTATCCATTCAGTCGCAGATTATTAACCTGCTTCAGGAACTCAAGGAAAAGCAGAATCTTACATACATGTTTATTTCTCACGATTTGTCGGTCGTTAAATTTATTTCCGACAGAATCGTGGTAATGTACCTCGGAAATATTGTAGAGCTTGCGGACAAGAAGACTATTTTCGACGATCCGCGCCATCCTTACACGGTTGCCCTTCTTTCTTCGATTCCCACGACGGATCCGGATTCCGCGGACAAAGAAAGAATCATTCTCGAAGGAAATATTCCGAGTCCCGTCAATCCGCCGGAAGGCTGCAAATTCTGTACACGCTGCTACATGGCAACGGATAAGTGCAGACGTGTGACTCCTCCCTTGACGGAGATTGAACCCGGACACTTCTGTGCCTGCCACTTCCCGGAGAGGAAGATAGACGAGAATAAGAACTATTTATTTGAGTACAAGGCAGAGGCAAATAAATTTTAGGTGTAGTTTAATATGGGTGTATTTTTTAACGGCGAGTTCTTTAAACTAAAGGACTCGCTGAAATATGTTAATGACTATAAAACCGAGCTCTATGAAGACGAAAAGGGAAAGACAAGGGAAAAAATTACTTATGTCGGACCGATGATAAAGTTTATGGATTCGCAAAAGAGCGTGAGACTTAAGTTCGCAGCGGTTTCACTGCTATCGGTGCTTTCCCTTGCTACCGCGGGTGCAGCGGTCTCAATGTCCCATACGACAGCATGGTGGCCCTTTGTTTCGATGCCTACGGCAATCGGACTTATACCGCTTTTGTATTTGTTTTTAGGTGTCTGCTCACTTCAGTTTAACTGTCAGCCAATGAAACGTGACAGATATATGCACAGCATCATACGCATATATCGAAGTGCACCGGCTGTCTTTCTTTTTATGCTCGCAGCTTTAATAGCGGAGTTTATTTACCGTGCGGTATACGATGACTGGATTTTTCTTAAAAACGACATTTCGTTTCTGATAATGCTTATTTTAACGTGCGCTTTCATGGTTTTAATAATTGTAGTACTCAGAAATGTTAATATTGACGAACGGGAACTAAACAGTTAGAAGATTTTGTTGCACATTTACCTAATATTTTACTGAAATTGATTTACTTATTTGGAAAAATTTAATATAATCATGTAAAAACTGCGGCGCAAAGCGCCGCTTTATTACTCTTACGGGAGTTAGCAACTGCAAACTATATGAGGTGAAGGAATGGATTTCGAAAATTACGAAAAGTGGGAAGCCAAACACAAACACGACGACCCCGCCAGGGAGAAAATTGTCAAGCTCGGACGCAAGATAACAGACGTTGCGGGGCATATTTTCGGCGGAGTCAAGGTTGAGGATCCGGAGTATTGGGGACTTGCCGAGATTATTACCGATGAAATGGCAGATGTAGCGCTTAAAATGGACAAGAGAAAGCCTTACACCTTCGGCGAACTCTGTAAGTTAAACAATATTTCCGCAGATGGTGAGGAAAAGTTCCAAAAGCTTCTTGACGAAATGAGCTATATCGGACTTTTAGAGTACGATTACGGCAATCACTATGACCATAACGGACGTACAGCTCCGCAGTCGGAGAGACGTTATATTCTCCCCATGTTTGTACCCGGTTCGGCAGAGCTTTTCAATATGGAAGAAATGAAGGATGTGAAAGACCCTACAAATAACCGACTTAAGGATCATCCCGATATCGCAGCCTTCTTTGAAAGAATGACATATATCCCGCTCAAGGGAATTACACAGATGGTTCCTCCCGGAGGTGCCGGAGTCGGAATGCACGTTATTCCGGTTGAAAAGGCTATCTCAATGGAAAATGAAGCCATCGATATCGAAAAGCTTTCCTACTGGCTTTCAAAGTATGAGGGAAAGATCAGTGTCGGAAGATGTTCATGTCGTGCATCCAGAAAGGCAATCGACGACGGCTGCGCGGATGACGATTACGGCTGGTGTATCGGTGTAGGTGATTTCGCTGACTACAGTCGTGAAACGGGCAAGGGTCATGATATCACCAAGGAAGAAGCCTTAGCCATATTAAAGCGTGCCGAGGACAATGGCTTCGTACACCAGATTACCAACATTGACGGTGAAAATAAGATCTTCGGTATCTGCAACTGCAACGTTGAAATCTGTAATGCTTTGCGTACCTCACAGCTTTTCAATACTCCGAATATGTCGCGTTCCGCTTATGTAGCTCACGTAGACAAGGATAAGTGCGTTGCCTGCGGAAGATGCGTAGAGTACTGTCCGGCAGGTGCTCTTAAACTCGGGCAGAAGCTTTGCAAGGCTGACGGTTCTGAGGTTAAGTATCCCAAGCAGGAGCTTCCCGATGCAACAAAGTGGGGCGAAGATAAGTACGACTACAATTATCGAGACAATAACCGTATTAACTGTCACGAAACCGGTACGTCACCATGTAAGACGGCTTGCCCTGCGCATATTGCGGTTCAGGGTTATCTGAAGAAGGCTGCACAGGGCAAGTATAAAGAAGCCCTTGCACTTATCAAGAAGCAGAATCCTTTCCCTGCAGTATGCGGTGCCATCTGTAACCGCCGCTGTGAAGATGCCTGCACGAGAGGCAAGATTGATGAATGTATTTCAATCGATGCCGTAAAGAGATTTATTGCCGAGCAGGATTTGAAGGCAGAGACCAGATACATCCCCGAAAGAATAGTACCCGCAAGCACACAGTCCATCCACAAGGACGGTTTTGATACGAAGCTTGCAATCATCGGAGGCGGGCCCGCAGGTTTGACGGCTGCTTTCTACCTTGCGGAGAGAGGCTACAAGCCTACCGTATTTGAAAAATATGAGGAGCCCGGCGGAATGCTTCGCTACGGTATCCCTTCCTATAAGCTTGAAAAGAATGTTATCGCAGCCGAAATCGACGTAATGCGTGAAATGGGCGTTGAGATTAAGACAGGCGTTGAGGTCGGCAAGGACATTTCTTTATCAGATTTAAGAGCTCAGGGCTACAAGGCTTTCTATATCGCAATCGGATGCTCTTTAGGAAAGCGTCCCGGAGTGCCGGGCGATGATGCCGAAGGCACCATGACGGCCATTGAATATCTGCACGATGCAAACTGCGGCGGCAAGGAATACACGGGCAGAGTGGTCGTAGTCGGAGGCGGAAACGTGGCAATCGATGCCGCAAGAGTTTCGGCAAGAAACGGCGCCGTAAAGGTTGATGCTTTGTGCCTTGAATCCGAAAAAGAAATGCCCGCTTCCATTGAAGAAGTGAGCGAGGCAAGGGAAGACGGCGTAGAAATTCACTGCGGATATGGTCCCAAGGAAATCCTTACCGAGAATGGAAAGGTCGTAGGAATTATCTTCAAGAAGTGTCTGTCTGTTAAGAACGCAGAGGGCAGATTCGCTCCCACCTACGATGAAAACGATACGATTAAGATTGACTGCGACAGAGTAATCTTCGCTGTAGGACAGGCTTCGGTATGGGGAGACCTTGTAAAGGATGAGAAGGTTGAGTTTAAGGGACCTGCAATCGTAGCGGACAAGTTTACCTTCCAGACAGGTCAGCCCGACATCTTCGTAGGCGGAGATGTTTATACGGGCCCCAAGTTTGCAATTGACGCGATCGCACAGGGCAAGATTGCAGCAGAGTCCATGCACAGATATGTACGCGGCGGTCACATGGTTACAGGCCGTAACCGTTGGGAGTTTAAGGCACTTGATACGGACGATATCCTTGTTGAGAGCTACGACAGAGCACCCAAGCAGTTAGAAGCCCATGATGACAGCCTTCCCAAGAATACCTTCTCAAATTACAAGGTAACGCTTACGGAGGAACAGGTTAAGAAAGAGACTGCAAGATGCTTGGGCTGCGGTATGACAGTTGTTGATACAAATAAGTGTATCGGCTGCGGTATCTGCACCACGAAGTGCGGCTTTGATGCTATCAGCCTTCACAGAGATCATCCGGAATGCTCGACGATGATGGTTGCGGAAGACAAGTTTAAGGCAATTCTTCCTTACCAGATGAAGCGTATCGGCAATATGATCACTCACAAGAAGATCGAACACTAAAAGTTTGAGCTTGGGAGTAAGCTTCCAAGCATGAATGACGATTCAAATACGAGCGCGTGCAAGCACGGCTCGTGCTTGAATCCGGAGGAGAAAATGCACGAACTGGGAGTTACTTTTTACGTCCTTAAGGATGTAAAGAAGGTAGCCCTTGAGAATGCGGTTGACAAGATTGATTTTGTTACGCTTGAGATTGGTGAGGTCTCAGGCGTAATTCATGAACAGCTTATTGACTGCTGGAACTGGGCACGTAAAAAAGAAGAGGTCACGAAGGAGGCAAGCCTCAACATAGAGACTCTTCCCGCTGTGACATTTTGCGAAGACTGCAGGCAGGAATACCCAACAGTTGAGTATGGGAAGATATGCCCTTACTGTAAGAGCGAGAATACTTACCTGCTTCGCGGAAACGAATTTAACATAAAAGAGATAGGTGTATATGACAATCCTTGAATTGAAACAGGGCATATTTAAAGACAACGAGGTGACCGCAGACGGCATCAGAAGTGAGCTTTCGGGGAAAAAGAAACTCATGATAAACGTGATGTCCTCTCCGGGATCAGGAAAAACAACGACCCTTGTCCGCACGATAGAGCATTTGAAGAAGGATGTACGTGTCGGAGTAATGGAGTGTGACATTGACGGAAGCGTTGACTGCGAAACGATTCTAAATGCCGGAGGAAAGGCAGTTCAGCTTCATACGGGAGGAATGTGTCACATGGATGCGAAGATGACAAAGCAGGGACTTGATGCTTTGGGCATTGATGACACTGACTTAATCTTTATCGAGAATGTCGGGAATCTTGTCTGCCCCGCAGAGTATGATACGGGAGCACATTTTTCGATTACGATTCTTTCCGTACCGGAAGGTGATGACAAGCCGGCAAAGTATCCTCTTGTCTATACCGTTTCGGATGTGGTACTTATCAATAAAATCGATGCTATTTCCGTATTTGATTTTGATATTGACCTTTGCAAAGAGCGTATTCGCAAGCTGAATCCTAAGGCGGAGATTTTTCTGATTTCCTCAAAGAACGATGAAGGCTTTGAAGCCTGGATTAATTATTTAAAGAGTCGCTTAAAAGAACAGGGAGTACTTTAGATGGCTGTAAGGGTTATTGAAATTCATGAAAATGTTTATGCAGACAATAATAAAGAGGCTTCGGCCTTAAGGGAAAGACTTAAGGCTTCAAAGACCTTTATGCTGAATATCATGTCGGCACCCGGTTCCGGAAAGACTACCCTGCTTACAAGCCTTGTAAATCTTTTAAAGGATGAGTTTAAGATAGGTATAATGGACGTTGATATTGAGACAAGTCTTGATGCCGAGAGAGTAGCCGATTTAACCGGGGTTAAGGCTTTACAGATACATAACGGCGGACTTTGCCATATCGACGCCGAGATGACAAGACATGCCATAGATGAATTTGACGCCGAGGACCTTGATATTATCTTTCTTGAAAATATCGGAAATCTTGTCTGCCCTGCCGAATTTGATACAGGAGCTCACAAAAACATGATGCTCTTTTCGGTTCCCGAGGGTGACGATAAGCCTTTGAAATATCCTTTGATGTTTAGTATTTCGGATCTTACGGTTGTTTCAAAGATTGACACCTTAGAATATTTTGACTTTGATTTTGATAAGGCCAAGGAACGCATACGCAAGCTGAATCCAAAGTCAGAGATTATCATGCTCAGCGCCAAGACGGGCGAAGGCATGGAAGAGCTTGCAGACTGGGTCAGGAGAGAGGTAAAAAGCTTAAAAGACCGGTAGCATAGCGACATAATCGCGAGGATACACACGAATTGAAAATGCGTATGTAGCTTTACGCATACTTGAATTCGCCGCCAGGGACTTGCGAGTAGATTTGTCTTAACAGTTGTACAAAAGTGAGGTTTTGCACAAAATTTGTGCAAAACCTTTTTTTTGTATCTTACTACTTTAAAAACAAAAAAATACAATACGGACTGTAAGATTGCGCTGTGATGTGTGACGCAATCAAATTTAGCGGGGCTAAGCCCTGACGGAGGAAAATATGATAAAGATAATTGTTGATTCCTGTGCCGATTTAACCGGCGATTTGCTTGACGAATATGATATTGACTATGCCCGCATGAACACCGTTCGTGACGGAAAAGAGACCCAGGCTTCTTTAAGATGGGAATATTTTTCACCTAAGGAGCTTTATGGCGCACTGAGAAACGGCGAGAGAGTTACCACGACTCAGGTTCCCGTTGAAGAATTTAAGAGAATTTTTACTTTGTACCTTGATAAGGGTATGGACATCATTTACATAGGCTGTGCTTTAAAGCAGTCAGGCTCTGTAAATACCGGCTTTGTGACCGCTCGCGAAATTTTGAAGGATTATCCCGACAGAAGAATCGAGTGTATCGATGCTCTCAACGCCTGCATCGGCGAGGGAATGCTCGGAATCCTTGCTTCAAAGCTCAACAGGGAAGGCAAGTCCTTTGACGAAATCGTCGATATAGTCAGGGCAAAAAGAAACAACGTAAACGAGTTCTGTGCGGTTCACACACTTGACTTTTTGAAGAGAGCGGGAAGAGTAACCGCTTCAAAAGCATTCTTTGGGAACCTGATGGGGGTTAAGCCAATCCTTACGGCAGATGCCGAGGGTGCCCAGACACCTATCAAGAAGGCAAAGGGCAGAATGGGGTCCTTTAACGAGATGGTTAATCTAATGGCAGATGCAATTGAAAAGCCCGAGGAACAGTTTATCTTCCTTGCACACGCAGACTGCAGTGAAGAGGAGATTAAGACCTTATCTGATATGGTCATGGAAAAAATTAAATGCAAGGGTATTATTCCGATTGTTATCGGACCCATCATCGGAGCTTCAACAGGACCGGATGCAATCGGACTTTGGGCATTTGGCAAGGAAGTGACATACAAGGCAGAAGCATAAGGAAACGAGGCAAATATGATAGCACATGAGCTTAACGGACGCGATTACGCCGAGATGATCGGCGT
The DNA here is from genome assembly GCA_963605385.1 of Lachnospiraceae bacterium. Taxonomy (GTDB): domain Bacteria; phylum Bacillota; class Clostridia; order Lachnospirales; family Lachnospiraceae; genus UBA1258. Next base: position 115,762 of record CAVCUM010000004.1, on the reverse strand, counting down.
TGGAGCCCGCCACTTAAAAAGATTCGTAAACGAAGTAAATGATCTGAATGTATTCCCGATTCCTGACGGCGATACCGGTGACAACATGATGATGACTCTTCGCGGAGGAGCCGATGTTGAAATCAACGATACGGAATCCATATCCGAGGCGGCAGAAAAGGTTGCAAAGGGAATGCTTCTTAATGCAAGAGGTAACTCGGGAGTTATTCTTTCCCAGTTTTTTGCAGGCATTGCAGACGGTTTTGAAGGACTTGATATTGCAGATACAAGGGCTTTGGAAGAAGCTTTCAAGTCAGGCGTAAGGAGAGCCTACGATTCCGTCATGACACCTACCGAAGGTACGATTCTTACGGTTGCAAAGGATGCGACAAACGGAGCCTGCGAGGCAGGGTGTGCAGAGCCAGACGAGTTCATGGAGCACTTCGTGGACAGTGCCAGGCAGTCACTTGAGAGAACCCCGGATCTTCTTCACGTATTGAAGGAGGCAGGTGTTGTAGACTCAGGCGGAGCAGGCCTTGTGTATATTGCAGAGGGTATGGCCAACTACTTAACGGGCGAGTATGACGAAACGGACGTGGCTTTTGATGAAAAAGAAACAAAGAAAACAGTTTCTTTGGACCTAGATGCCTTCGGTCCCGACTCGGAGCTTCAGTTCGGATACTGCACTGAGACTTTATTAAGACTTCAGAGCTCAAAGTGCGATTATGAAAACTTTGATGTAAATATTATTAGGGATTTCCTACAGAGCATAGGAAACTCCATTGTCTGCATAAAGGACGGAAGCATTGTCAAGATGCACGTTCACACGATGACACCTTACAAGGTGCTTGAATTCTGCCAGCAGTACGGAGAATTCCTGACCATAAAGATTGAGAATATGATGCTTCAGCACAATAACCTTGAAACCGGAGCGGCAAGCGAATCTGACAAGGATTTGACGCCAAAGAAACGTTCAAAGCTTGGAATTGTAGCGGTTGCAAACGGCGAGGGCATCAAGAACGACTTTATCAATATGGGGGTTGACGAGGTAATCTTCGGCGGACAGACCATGAATCCTTCCGCGGAGAACTTTATCCAGAGCTTTGACAGGGTAAACGCAGACGATATCTTCGTGCTTCCGAATAACGGGAATATTTTGATGGCGGCGTCTCAGGCAGCTTCTTTATACGGCAAGTCAAACGTACATGTAATTCCGACACATTCAATAGGCGATGCCTATGCAATTCTCGGAATGCTCGATACAGACGGACTTTCGCCAATCGAAATCGAAGAGTCCATGAAGGCTTCAATGGAAGGTGTGGAAACTGCGGAAATTTCAAAGAGCATACGTGATGCTTCTCTTAACGGAATTGACATCAAGGAGGGCGAGTATATAGGTATCCTCAAAAAAGAAGTTGTTTCTTCAAAGAAAGAGCTTGCAGATGCAGCAAAGGAAACTGTTGACAGACTGAATTTAAAGAACCACGATATTCTCCTCATCATCAGAGGAAAGGGGTGCGACGATAGCGTATCGAATGCTTTGGCAAGCTACGCAAAGTCGATTAATCCCTGCATTGAAACGGTAGAATCGGACGGCAAACAGGATGTATATCAGTTCCTGCTTGTAGCCGAATAGGAGTTTAAATGAACGATACTTTAGTGTTTGTGTTAATATTGCTTGCAATTGCCTTTGTAAGCTACCTGATAGGCGGAGTAAATCCCGCAATCATCATGTCAAAGCTTGTATATCATGAAGACATCAGGGAAAAGGGAAGCGGAAATCCCGGATTTACGAACTTTAAAAGAGTCTATGGAAACAATCCTTTGTCATGGAGTGTAATGTTCCTCGACATCATAAAGGCCGCACTTCCGGTATGCATTTCTGCAATAATCCTTAAAAATACTTATGATATGTGGCAGTTCGGAGCTGCTTTCTCGGGATTTTTTGCGATGCTCGGGCACTGCTTTCCGATTTGGTACGGTTTTAAAGGCGGAAAGGCCTTTATGGCAGGGTTTGCGACCACGTGGTTTGTGGATTACAGAATGGCGCTTGTCGCCATGCTCGTATTCTTCATAGTGCTTGCTATTTGGAAGTACATGTCCGTTGCTTCCTGCTCGGCTTCCATCACCTGTCCGATAGCGCTTTTCTTTTTAAAGGCGGACAGCATCGGTGTATGGATACTTTGCCTGGCTTCTGCCATGCTCGTAATCGCTCGCCACTACCAAAACTTCAAGAAGTTAAAGGCTGGGACGGAGAGTAAGTTCTCGTTAAAGAGAGATAAAAAATAGAAATCGAAGCCTGATATTGTTATTGTTTACTGTCTTTCGCATTTGACACCATCAGGGGTAGGACACCATTAAAGAGGACTCTAAGTCGTTCGGTGAAATCGTGGAGCTCTTCACGGGTGCTGATGGTTGCTTCGCCTCTGAGCCATCGGGCAAGGACTCCAAAGATGGCTTCCTCGTAGAAAGCACATAGGATTTCCATATCGGTGTTGCTTAGGGCGCCTTCACCGACCTGATTTTCGATACCTTCTTTGAACAGGTAATGAACTTTCTTTTGAACGTAGTGCTGGAGATTCTCGTGTCCCATGGACTTGTAAAGATTTCTCCAGAGTTTTTTGTACATGGATGCATGTTCTATCAAATCAAATAAAAATTTGTCGTAATTTCCGACATTTTTGTCACGCAGTTCTTCTATCTGCGAAATCAGCATCTGATCCAATACGTCGTAAATATCGTGATAATAATAGTAAAAGGTATTACGTGTGATACCGCAGCCTTTTACTATGTCATTTACAGTTATCTTCCTGATAGGCTTCTGTTCTGCAAGACTTATGGTGCAGTCGATTATGGCCTGCTTGGTAAGTGATGACATCTTTTTGCCTCCGTCTTTACTTAAATAAATGATACAATTTGTGCCTGAAATAATCAAGTTTGCGTTGAATATTCAGCCTAATTTAGGTAGAATAGATGAGTGCCTATGCACAAATAAAACTACGAGGTAATTTTCTATGAAAAAATTTATTAGCGGAGGGCTTGCAATTATCATGACCCTAGCTCTTGCTGCCTGCGGTTCTGCAGAAACAACAGAGTCAACCTCTCTATCCATCAAGGAGGAGGCTTTGGTGATTTCCGAGGAGCCGATTAAAGCTGATGAAGAGGAGACAAAGGAAGAGGCTGACGAAAACGTTATTCCTGAGAACTCTTACAGAAGCGAGCTTACAAACGAATGGGTTTCAAATGATATTAAGGATCAGCGTCCCATCGCTGTAATGATAGACAATGAAAAGACCGCACTTCCCCATTACGGAACATCCGATGCGGACATTGTTTATGAAATGGTCAATTCCACACTTAACGGACGCATCACACGTTTAATGTGTATCTATAAGGATTGGCAGAACGTTGAACAGATCGGAAACATCAGAAGTACACGTCCTACCAACTGCTATCTCTTTTCCGAATACAATGCAATTTTACTTCATGACGGCGGCCCTTATTTCATCGATGAATGGCTTGCATATGAGAATGCTACCAATCATTTAAGCGGGGGTTTTGCGCGTATCGACAGAGGAAAAGCAAGCTTCTATGAAGAATATGCTACCAATGAGCACTACACCGGAAAGGGTGAATTTGCAGGCAAGTCATATTCAAGCGTCCTTGAGAGAATCGAAGACGCAGGCTACGACCTTGAATACAATGATTACTATAAGGGAGAACATTTTACCTTCTCCGATGAGGAGTTTTCTTTGGAAAGTGAAAAAGATGCAATTACAGCATCTGTTATTAAGCCTAACTTTCCTCACAACGAATCAACCCTTACCTATGACAAAGAAAAGGGCGTTTACGTTTATTCCGAGTATGATGATGAGTACACGGATGCTTATTACGATGATGAGAGAGGGCTTGAATTTGAAAATGTCATTCTTTATGCAGCTCCCCTTATCGAGTATGGCGAAGGCTACATGATGTACATGGGTATCGGCACCACAAAATTCGGATACTATTGCACAAACGGCTATGCGGTTCCCATTAAGTGGGAGAAAGAAGATCAGGCTTCGCTCACAAAGTTCTACAGACTTTCTGACGGCGAAGAAATCACTTTAAACACCGGAAAGACTTATATCGGTCTTTGCCCTCAGGATACCTGGTCGGACCTTGTCATTAAATAAGTGCGAAGCTAAGGAGCGGCATTAGTGGATAAAATCAAAGAGCTTTATAAAAAATACGAGGAAATCATAGTCTACCTGATAGTCGGTGTGGCTACCACGATTTTCTCATGGGTATGCAAGTTCCTCTGGAACTTCTTAGTATACGGAAACCCTACGGTCCCAACTGCAATGGAGACCATGGTACTAAGCATTGTAAGCTGGGTTTCGGGTGTTGCCTTTGCATATCCTTTTAACAGGAAGTTTGTTTTTAAATCGAAGGGTCCCTTTTGGTCGGAGTGCCTCAAATTCTGGGGTTCAAGGCTGTCAACTTTCTTCTTGGACCTCCTCATAACGGAGGTATGCGGACCGTTATTAAACATCAACGTTTACGTGACGACCCTTATTTCTGCAGTATTTGTCACCATTTTAAACTACGTATTTTCTAAGCTTTTGGTATTTGGGAAAAAGAAACCTGCCGAAGTTAAAGAGGGAGATAAATGAACAAAAAGCTGATTTTCGACTGGGATGAATATAAGTCGCTTGCAAGAAAAGCGGGTGCCGAAGGCTGTGTCCTTATTAAAAATGATAAAGAGGCGTTACCGTTAAAGAAGGGTGAGAAAGCTGCTCTTTACGGACGCACTCAGTTTGACTATATAAAGAGCGGCTCGGGCTCGGGCGGAATGGTTAACGTGCCTTACACGGTAAATATTACGGATGGACTTTTAAATGCCGGAGTTTGCCTGGATGAGGATGTCAAAAAGCGCTACACGGACTGGCTTAAAGAAAATCCCTTTGACAGAGGCGTGGGCTGGGCAGGCGAGCCCTTCAGCCAGGTCGAAATGGAGCTTAAGGATAGTGATGTTTACACTGACGCTGAGAAGAATGACATTGCGATTTTTGTAATCGGAAGACTTGCGGGCGAGGACAAGGATAATGTTAACGAGCCCGGCAGTTACCTTTTAAGAGACGATGAGAGAAAGGCTTTGGAGGTTCTTTCAAAGTACTTTGAAAAGCTTGTCGTTGTGATAAATTCCGGAAACATTATCGATATGAAGTGGGTAAAGGAGTTTGGCCCTGCAGCCGTACTTTATGTATGGCAGGGCGGTATCGAAGGCGGAAACGCGGCTGCTGATGTGCTTACAGGAAAGGTCAATCCCTCGGGGCGTTTGTCAGATACCATTGCGTACGATTTGTCTGATTATCCCTGTTTTGGAAACTTCGGAGACAGACTTAAGAATGTCTACGTCGAAGATATTTACGTAGGCTACAGATATTTTGAAACCTTCAATCAGGACAAGGTTCTTTATCCTTTCGGATATGGACTTTCCTATACGACCTTTAGACATGAGGGCGGATTGAGCTTTGACGGTGAGACGGTTACCTGCAATGTCACGGTTACGAATACCGGAAGTGTGCCCGGCAAGGATGCTGTTTTGATTTACGTAAAGAAACCGGACGGAAGGCTCAAAAAGCCCATAAGAGAACTTGTTGATTTTGAGAAGAGCGGGCTTTTAAATCCGGGTGAAAGTGATGAAGTAACGATTTCTTTTTCCGTTAACGCACTATCCTCCTATGACGATACGGGCGTTACGGGCTTTGAAAACTCATGGGTGCTCGAAGAGGGTATGTACGAGCTTTACGAAGGCGGCGATGTGCGCTTTGCTTCCCTGATAGGCGCCATAGCGCTTTCAGAGGACGCCTTGGTCGAGACCACGTCCGATGCACTTTCGCCTACCGAAGCTTTTGAAAGAATGGTAAATGACGGCGGAAGGATTTCTTACGAAACCGTACCTGCTCGTCAATATGACACCGAACACTGGATATCCGAAGAGAGAAAGAAACTCAAGGAAATTCCTTATGCGGGCAAACAGAGCTATACATTAAAGGATGTAAGAGACGGTAAGATCGATATGGACACCTTTATAGGCGGACTTTCCGATATCGATATGATACATATGACAAGGGGCGAGGGAATGTGCTCTCCCAAGGTAACACCCGGTACGGCAGCAGCCTTTGCTGGCGTGACGGATACACTGATTTCGTACGGTATTCCATCGGTATGCTGTTCGGACGGACCGAGCGGTATGCGACTTGACGTGGGCACGAAGGCACTTCAGGGCCCCAACGGCGTGTGCCTTGCCTGCTCCTTTGATAAAGGCCTGGTAAGCGATTTCTATGAATACATGGGCAAGGAAATGCGCATGAACAAGGTTGATTCGCTTTTGGGACCCGGCATGAACATTCACAGATGTCCTTTAAATGGCCGTAATTTTGAGTACTTCAGCGAGGATCCGATTTTAACCGGCAAGATGGCTGCGGCAGAGCTTAAGGGCTTTCATAAGAGCAAGGTGACCGGCACTGTTAAACATTTCTCCTGCAACAATCAGGAAGTCGGCAGGAACGAGGGCAACAGTGTTGTATCGAAGAGAGCACTTCGCGAAATCTACTTAAAGGGCTTTGAAATCGCGGTAAAAGAGGGCGGGGCATACAATATCATGACCTCGTATGGTATCTTAAACGGAACTCACACATCCGCAAGCTTTGAGCAGAACATCATGGTCGTAAGGGATGATTGGAAATATGACGGTCTTCTCGAAACAGACTGGTGGACTACGATTGCCGAGGAAGGTGGGGAGGCAAGCCGCAAAAAGACCTCCTATATGATAAGGGGCGGCAATGATATTTATATGGTCACCTCGGATGTAGTCAGAAACGACAATGACGACGATTCAGAGGAGGGCTTAAAAAGCGGCATTTTCACAAGAGCCGAGCTTCAGAGAAACGTGCGTCACATACTGACCGCAGCGATGAAGACAAGAGCTTTTGCAAGAGCCTGCGGCGAGACCGAGGAATGGGAAGTATTAAATGCTCCCAAGGATGAGTCCTTTGAAAGAGTCAATGAATTTACGGTAATTGCAGGTGAGGGCACCACGGTTGATGAAAGCCTCATCGATACTCACAAGGGCGTCCTTAACCGTCTCTTCATAAGCCTTACCGAGAAAAAGAAATTTGCAATGCGCTTTGAGGTACGAGCAAACGGTTCACTTAATGCTCAGATTCCGATGACACTAAGCATAAACGGTATACCTAAAAAGATTATTTCCAAAAAGGGAACCGACAATGAATTCACCACGGAGGAGCTTGATCTTGAGTCATCATTAAGCATCAACCTTTACCTTGGAATCTTGTTCGGCCAGGACGGAATGGAGATTAGGAACATTCACTTCGTCAAAGAACAGTAAGGAATATATGGCAAAAAGAAGCACTGAGGCTTTTAAAAAGAGGATAAACAAAAAGGGTACTTACGGATTGCAGTTCTGTATAGTACTCTTTACTGCGCTCATCTTTTTTAGTCTGGTGCTTCATTTGTTTACCGAGGATAGATACAAGTGGCTTTTTGTAATATCGCATATGGCGATAATCGTACTTTCAAGCATAATCGCAAGCCTCCTTTATACAAGAGTTAAAGCCACCGACGATGAAATTTTTCTTTTTGAGGGAAAGAATTCGGAAGCAGGTTCCACAAAGGATTTAAAGGTCGGAGACCGTTACGGAATTCTTACCGGAACCTTTAAAAGAAGCAGAAAAGAATTCTCCTTTATAGTGAATATTACAAGAGGTATCGTAACTCATGTCAATGGCAACAGCCTGTTTCCGATTTCGAAAGGGATGGATTGGGAGACGGCCAGAGAAATAGTTATCGATTGCTCGCTTGATCCGCGCACCAGAAGGGAAATGGGCAAGCTCCTTAGCCTTGATGAAATGATTTCTTTGTATAATAAGGGACAGAAGAGGTCTACACAGGTGGCGGGTGGTTTTGCAATTGAAGAAAACACCAAATATTGGCTTGATATGGGCTGCCTTGTAAAAATGCATCCCGCGACGGGCGAATTGCTTGCACTTATCACGGTTGAGGACATTACCGAGGACAGGATTCTGATTACGGTACTTAAGAGAGCACTTGAGCAGAATTACGACTTTGTAATGTGTATCGAAACCGAGAATTACGGAACCATAGTTTTTGATGCCGACGATCAAATAAGGGGACGTTTCAATCCTTCTTACGAAGAGGAGGTTGAGAAAAACATCCTGGCTCATGCCTACGGACATGATAAAAAACGCGCCGAGATGCTTACAAGACTTCCTTATATGACGGATATCCTTGCTTCACAGCATCGCTATGATTTTCTGATCAATGAAAAAGGAAGAGGCGGCGAGAATCTTAAAAAATTCTATAAATGTTCATACCTCGACAACGGACGCAACTATATTTATATAGTAAAGCAGGATGTTACCGAAGCCTTTAAAAATGAGAGCAGTGCAAAGGCGAGGCTTGATAAGGCGTTAAAGGAACGTGAGGCTGCCATAAATGCAAGAAGTGAGTTCATGACACGTATGAGCCATGAGATGCGTACGCCCATGAACGCAATTCTCGGTCTTTCGGTTCTGATGCTTGATGAAGTGAACAACCCCGAAGTAATGCGCGACTACATCGGCAAGGTTAATTACTCCGGACATTTCCTGCTTCAACTCATAAACGATGTCCTTGATATTTCGAGAATTGAACAGGACAAGTTCTCGCTGAACCGGGTAGAGTACTCGTTCGGCGAGTTTTGGGAAGCAATCAATACGATGATAGGTCCGATGTGCATGCAGAAGGGCCTTGATTTTGAAATCAGATCAAGCATACCAAACGACAGCTGCATTATGACCGACCCCTTAAGAATTACTCAGATTTTCATTAATCTCCTTTCAAATTCGGTTAAGTATACGAAACCGGGCGGACACGTAGTCTTTTCATGCCGTGAAAGGGAGCACGCGGGCAATATCGCGAAGCTTTCTTTTTCCGTTAAAGACGACGGAATCGGTATGAGCGAAGAATTCCAAAAGCACATGTTCGAACCCTTTATGCAGGAATCAACCGAGGTTGATTCACATCTTTCAGGCACAGGACTCGGCCTTCCAATTGTCAAAGGCATCATCGAAAAGATGGGCGGCAAGATTAGCGTAAAGAGTGAGAAGGGCAAGGGTACGACCTTCAGGGTCAGCCTAAACGTGGAGGTTTGCAGCCTTAAGGAAAAAGAAAACGACAATTTGACCGAAAAGGATTTGACGGGACTTAGGGTACTTCTTGCTGAGGACAACGACATAAACCGCGAAATAGGAGTGGCAATCCTTGAAAAGAGGGGGATGCTTCCGGAAACGGCGGTTGACGGAGAAAAAGCGGTGGAAGCCTTTGAATCACACGAACCGGGTTACTACGACATAATCCTTATGGATATCAGAATGCCGGTCATGAGCGGACTTGCCGCTACAAAGCTTATTCGGGCAATGGAGAGGGAGGACGCAAAGACGATTCCGATTATTGCACTTTCCGCAAATGCATTTTCAAACGATGTTCAGGCGTCCCTGAATGCCGGCTTAAACGAACACCTTTCAAAGCCCATCGAAGCTAAGCTTCTTTACGAAACAATTGCAAAGTATGCAAAATAAGGCGGTTCCGTTATCGGATCCGCTTGTTTTGCTCGGTCGGAGAAATTCCTTTCCTTGTATATTGAATTTCGAAAATTTCTTAAATTCCCCTCTTGACTCCGAAAAACGATTGTTATAAAATGTAGGTTGCTCTATTGTGGAGTGAATTGGTTTTTTGTACCCTTTTTTAGCATAAAAAAAGCGGTTAATTCATAAGAACGGGGTGAGTGTCTATGGAAAAAAACAGAATACGTAAGGTAGCCGCAGGCAGAAACATACGTATGAGTTATTCACGACAAAAAGAAGTTTTGGAAATGCCCAACCTTATTGAAGTTCAGAAGGATTCCTACGAATGGTTCCTTAAGGACGGACTTAAAGAGGTATTTGACGACATTTCTCCGATTGAAGACTTCGGCGGACGTTTAAGCCTTGAATTCGTAGATTCAGAGCTTTGCAGAGATGACGCCAAGTATACAATCGAGAAGTGCAAGGAAAGAGATGCCACATATGCGGCACCCTTGAAGGTCAAGGTACGTCTTTGCAATAAGGAAACGGGAGCTATCATCGAGCATGATATCTTCATGGGTGACCTTCCTTTGATGACGGAGACCGGAACATTCGTAATCAACGGTGCTGAACGTGTAATCGTCAGCCAGATGGTTCGTTCCCCCGGCATCTATTACGATATTCAGCACGACAAGATCGGTAAGCGCTTGTACAACGCAACCGTTATCCCTAACAGAGGTGCATGGCTTGAGTATGAAACAGACTCAAACGATGTCTTTTACGTGCGCGTAGACAGGACCCGTAAGGTTCCCGTAACTGTTTTGCTTCGTGCGTTGGGACTCGGTACCAATGAAGAGATTACCGAAGTATTCGGTGAGGAAGAAAAACTCACAGCTTCTTTTGCAAAGGACACCTCCGCTAACTATAGAGAAGGTTTACTTGAGTTATACAAGAAGATTCGTCCCGGTGAGCCTCTTTCCGAGGAAAACGCAAAGAGCCTTATCGAGGGAATGTTCTTTGACCCCAAGCGTTATGATTTAGCCCGCGTCGGCAGATATAAATTTAACAAGAAGCTTCATTTTAAGAATCGTATTCGGAATATGATTCTTGCAGAGGATGTTATCTCACCTACAACAGGTGAGATTATTGCGGAGAAAGGCACCAAGGTTACCTTGGAGCTTGCGAATGCAATTCAGAACTCGGCTGTTCCTTATGTAATGATTCAGACAGAGGAAAAGAGTGCGGAACGTGTTCTTTCTAACCTTATGGTTGACATTACGGCTTTCGTAGACTGTGACCCCAAGGAACTCGGCATTACCGAAGCTGTTTATTATCCCGTACTTAAGGGAATCTTGGATGAGTATTCGGACAAGCCGGATGAGCTTTTCGATGCCATCAAGAGAAACATGCACGAGCTTGTTCCCAAGCACATCACGGTTGAGGATATCTTTGCTTCTGTCAACTACAATATGCATCTTGAGTATGGTATCGGTAATGACGATGATATCGACCACCTCGGAAACAGACGTATCCGTGCGGTCGGCGAGCTCTTACAGAACCAGTATCGTATAGGTCTTTCAAGACTTGAAAGAGTTGTACGTGAGCGTATGCAGACTCATGATACCGAGGAAGTTACCCCTCAGGTACTTATAAATATTAAGCCGGTACAGGCAGCCGTTAAAGAGTTCTTCGGATCTTCACAGCTTTCACAGTTCATGGATCAGAACAACCCTCTCGGTGAGCTTACTCACAAGAGACGTTTATCAGCACTCGGTCCCGGAGGTCTTTCACGTGAAAGAGCATCCTTTGAGGTTCGAGATGTCCACTATACACACTATGGCCGTATGTGCCCTATCGAGACTCCTGAAGGTCCCAACATCGGTCTTATTAACTCACTTGCATCCTATGCACGCATCAATACCTACGGCTTTATCGAAGCTCCCTACAGAAAGGTCGACAAGTCCGATCCTTCAAATCCCAGGGTTACCGATGAAGTTGTATATATGACTGCGGATGAAGAAGATAACTACCATGTAGCACAGGCAAACGTAGCCTTGAATCCTGACGGAACCTTCGTAAAGAAGACCGTTTCGGGCCGTTACAGAGAGGAAACCCAGGAATACCCCACCACGATGTTCGACTTCATGGATGTGTCTCCGAGAATGGTATTCTCAGTTGCTACTGCACTTATTCCTTTCCTTCAGAACGATGACGCAAACCGTGCCCTCATGGGATCAAACATGCAGCGTCAGGCAGTTCCGCTTATGATGACCGATGCACCTGCAGTAGGTACCGGTATGGAACCCAAGGCAGCCGTTGACTCGGGTGTCTGCGTTGTTGCCAGAGAATCGGGCGTTGTAAGCTATGTTTCTTCAAACCTCATCATTGTCGATCAGGACAACGGTGAAAAGAAGGAATACAAGCTTACTAAGTTTGAACGCTCCAACCAGTCAAACTGCTACAATCAGAAGCCTATCGTAAATAAGGGCGATAGAGTTGAAAAGGGTGAGGTAATCGCTGACGGACCTTCAACCTCCGGCGGTGAGCTTGCACTTGGTAAGAACCCTCTTATTGGCTTTATGACATGGGAAGGCTACAATTACGAGGACGCTGTTCTTTTGTCTGAGCGTCTTGTTCAGGATGATGTTTATACCTCTATTCATATTGAAGAATATGAAGCAGAGAGCAGAGATACTAAGCTTGGACCCGAAGAAATCACCCGTGATGTTCCCGGTGTCGGTGAGGATGCCTTAAAGGACCTTGACGAGCGCGGAATTGTCAGAATCGGTGCAGAAGTAAGAGCCGGTGATATTCTTGTCGGAAAGGTTACTCCTAAGGGAGAGACTGAGCTTACTTCAGAGGAAAAGCTTTTAAGAGCAATCTTCGGTGAAAAAGCACGTGAAGTCAGAGATACTTCCTTGAAGGTACCGCATGGTGAATACGGAATCGTTGTTGACGCAAAGGTATTTACACGTGAAAACGGCGACGAGCTTTCACCCGGCGTAAATGAGTCCGTAAGGGTTTATATAGCTCAGAAGCGTAAGATTTCGGTCGGCGACAAGATGGCCGGACGTCATGGTAATAAGGGTGTCGTTTCAAGAGTTCTTCCTGTTGAGGATATGCCTTATCTTCCCAACGGTCGTCCGCTTGATATCGTGCTTAACCCCTTGGGCGTACCTTCACGTATGAATATAGGGCAGGTGCTTGAAATCCACCTTTCGCTTGCTGCGAAGGCATTGGGCTTCAACATCGCAACTCCCGTATTTGACGGTGCAAACGAAAAGGATATCGGTGATTCCCTTGAGCTTGCAAACGATTATGTAAATCTTCCCTTCGATGAGGCAGAGGCTAAGGCCGAGGCTGAATCAGAGGGCAAAAAATTTGATAAAAAGGCACCTACATTTGAGAGTCTTCACAAGGATGAACTTCTTCCCGAAGTATTCGATTACCTTTCGGAGAACAGAGCTCACAGAGCAGTTTGGAAGGGCGTTCCGATTTCAAGAGACGGAAAGGTTCAGCTTCGCGACGGACGTACCGGTGAACTGTTTGACGGTCCTACCACAATAGGACACATGCACTACTTAAAGCTCCACCACCTTGTAGATGATAAGATTCATGCTCGTTCAACAGGTCCTTACTCACTGGTTACACAGCAGCCTTTGGGCGGTAAGGCACAGTTCGGCGGACAGCGTTTCGGTGAAATGGAAGTTTGGGCACTCGAAGCTTACGGTGCTGCATATACCCTTCAGGAAATCCTTACGGTTAAGTCCGACGATGTAGTCGGCCGTGTAAAGACCTACGAGGCAATCATCAAGGGTGAGAACATTCCTAAGCCCGGCATACCCGAGTCCTTTAAGGTATTGTTAAAGGAACTTCAGTCACTCGGACTTGATATCAAGGTATTAAGAGACGACAACACCGAGGTTACCTTAACCGAGGCTTCCGAATACGGAAACACAAGCTTCTCAAGTGTTGAGCTTGAGGGTGACAATAGAAGAAACCGCACCTACGAAAGCGAAGGGTTTGCAGCAGCAGGCGGCTTCACAGCTCAGGAGTTTAAGAACGGAGAGCTGGTTGATTCGGATGATTACGACGAATCGGAGGATGCAGAAGAGTTTTCCGAAGATTTCGATGAGTAAAGCAAACCCAGAAAAAGAATTGTAAAGGAGCGCCATAAATGTCTGAAATAAAGAATGATACATATCAGCCGATGACATTTGATAAAATTCAGATCGGTTTAGCATCCCCTGAGAAGATCAGGGAGTGGTCCAGACGCGGAGATGATCCGGAATTTGGTATCGTTACAAAGCCCGAGACCATCAATTACAGAACCTTAAAGCCTGAGAAGGACGGTCTGTTCTGCGAAAGGATTTTCGGACCCAGCAAGGACTGGGAATGTCACTGCGGTAAGTACAAAAAGATTCGCTTCAAGGGCGTTATCTGCGATCGCTGCGGCGTTGAAGTTACAAAGTCAAACGTTCGTAGAGAGCGTATGGGACGTATCGAACTTGCTGCTCCCGTTTCACATATTTGGTATTTTAAAGGCATCCCTTCGAGAATGGGTCTTATCCTTGATCTTTCTCCCAGGACACTTGAAAAGGTATTGTATTTTGCTTCTCATATAGTACTTGACCCCGGTGATTCAAACTTTGCTTACAAACAGGTTATTTCCGAAAGAGAGTACACCGAAGCCAAAGAAGCAGGCATGCAATTCCGTGCCGGAATGGGTGCAGAGTCCATCAAAGAGCTTTTACAGGCTATTGATGTGGAAACAGAGTCAAAAGAACTTCGTGAAGAGCTTGAAAGCTCAACCGGACAGAAGAGAGCACGTATCATCAAGAGACTTGAGGTCGTTGAATCCTTCAGGGAATCCGGTAATAAGCCCGAATGGATGATTCTTGATGTTATTCCGGTAATTCCTCCGGATTTACGTCCTATGGTTCAGCTTGACGGCGGACGTTTTGCAACTTCGGATTTAAATGATCTTTACAGGCGTATTATCAACAGAAACAATCGTTTGGAAAGACTTTTACAGCTCGGTGCTCCCGACATCATCGTCAGGAACGAAAAGAGAATGCTTCAGGAAGCCGTTGATGCCCTTATTGATAACGGCAGACGCGGACGCCCCGTAACAGGCCCCGGCAACAGAGCGCTAAAGTCACTTTCCGATATGCTTAAGGGTAAGGGCGGACGTTTCCGTCAGAACCTCTTAGGTAAGCGTGTAGACTACTCCGGACGTTCCGTTATCGTAGTAGGACCCGAGCTTAAGATTTACCAGTGCGGTCTTCCCAAGGAGATGGCAATCGAACTTTTCAAGCCCTTCGTAATGAAGGAACTTGTAGGTCGCGGCATATCACAGAATATCAAAAATGCAAAGAAGCTTGTCGAGAGACTTGATTCCCAGGTATGGGATATTCTCGAAGATGTTATCAAGGAGCATCCCGTTATGCTTAACCGTGCTCCTACACTTCACAGACTGGGTATTCAGGCTTTCGAGCCCATCCTTGTAGAAGGTAAGGCTATTAAGCTTCATCCCCTTGTATGTACAGCCTTCAACGCCGACTTTGACGGTGACCAGATGGCAGTGCATCTTCCTTTGAGCCAGGAGGCACAGGCAGAATGCAGATTCCTGCTTCTTTCTCCTAATAACCTCTTGAAGCCTTCGGACGGTGGCCCTGTTGCCGTTCCTTCTCAGGATATGGTTCTCGGTATTTATTACCTTACCATGAAGAGATGGGTTGACCTTTCAAAGGATAAAGAAATAGAGAGCGAGGTAGTAAGGGAATTTGCCTCAATTGACGATGCAAAGGCAGCGGTTAAGGATTTGGGCAATGGTCTTGATATCAATTCGATTATCAAGGTTAATGTCGATCCCGAGAGAAATCGTATCGTTACCTGTCGCCTGATTGATATGCTCGGCAGATACTATAATTCTACCAACGAAGCTTTACTTGCTTATGAAAATAAGGAGATCACCCTTCATCAGCCTATCTACGTAAGAAGAAGCGCAAGCTTTGAAGGCGAAACAATTGAAGGTATCATAGAGACCACCTTGGGACGTCTTCTCTTCAATGAGATTCTTCCTCAGGATTTGGGCTATGTAGATCGTACAAAGAAAGAAAATGCTCTTCTTCCGGAAGTTGATTTCCACGTAGGAAGAAAGCAGTTAAAGCAGATACTTGAGAAGGTTATTAACGTACACGGTGCATCCGTTACTGCTGAAACGCTTGACCTTATCAAGGCTACGGGTTACAAGTATTCAACACGTGCCGCTATGACCGTATCCGTATCCGATATGACGGTTCCTGCTTCTAAGCCTCAGATTCTTGAGGACGCACAGCAGACCATTGACAAGATTGCAAAGAACTACAGACGCGGTCTTGTTACGGAAGAGGAAAGATACCGTGCAGTCGTTGAAACCTGGACTCAGGCAGATAAAAAGCTTACAGATGACCTTCTTTCGGGTCTTGATAAATACAACAACATCTTCATGATGGCTGACTCGGGTGCCCGTGGTTCAAACCAGCAGATAAAGCAGCTTGCCGGTATGCGTGGACTAATGGCCGATACAACCGGACGTACCATTGAGCTTCCCATTAAGTCAAACTTCCGTGAAGGTCTTGACGTACTTGAATACTTTATGTCAGCTCACGGTGCCCGTAAGGGACTTTCCGATACGGCTATCAGAACAGCCGACTCAGGTTATTTGACCCGTCGAATGGTTGACGTATCGCAGGAGCTTATCATTCGTGAAATCGACTGCTCCGAAGGCAGAGATGAAATCCCCGGAATGGATGTATATGCATTCATGGACGGAAAGGAAACCATCGAAGGCTTAAAGGATAGAATTCAGGGCAGGTATTCCTGCAACGATATTTACGATAAGGATGGCAATCTGATCGTCAAGAAGAACCACATGATTAATCCGAGCCGTGCGGCCAAGATTATGAAGTCAGGTATCGACGTAAACGGAAATCCTATCATAGACGAAGAAGGCAATTTAAACGTTAATGCCCGCATTAAGGTCAGAAATATTCTTTGCTGCCGTTCACACACAGGTATCTGTGCTAAGTGTTACGGTGCAAACATGGCTACCGGTGAGGCAGTTCAGGTCGGTGAAGCAGTTGGTATTATCGCAGCTCAGTCAATCGGTGAACCCGGTACACAGCTTACGATGAGAACCTTCCATACCGGTGGTGTTGCCGGCGGTGACATCACACAGGGTCTTCCCCGTGTAGAGGAATTGTTTGAAGCAAGAAAGCCCAAGGGACTTGCAATTATTGCAGAGTTCGGCGGCGTATGCGAGATTAAAGACACCAAGAAGAAGCGTGAAGTCTTCATTACCAATCCTGAGACCTCAGAGAGCAAGGGCTATTTGATTCCCTACGGCTCCCGTATCAAGGTAACCGACGGACAGGTACTTGAAGCAGGCGACGAGCTTACCGAGGGTTCCGTTAACCCTCATGATCTCTTAAAGATAAAGGGTATCGGAGCAGTTCAGGACTATCTCTTAAGAGAGGTTCAGCGTGTATACAGACTTCAGGGTGTTGATATCAACGACAAGCATATCGAAGTCATCGTTCGTCAGATGCTCAAGAAAATAAGAGTAGAGGACGGCGGAGATTCAGATGTTCTTCCCGGCACCATGATGGATGTCCTTGACTTTGAAGACATCAACGAAGCGCTTGAAAAAGAAGGCAAGACTCCTGCAGAAGGTACAAGAGTAATCCTTGGTATCACCAAGTCCGCTCTTGCAACGAATTCCTTCCTGTCAGCCGCTTCCTTCCAGGAGACTACCAAGGTTCTTACCGAGGCAGCTATCAAGGGTAAGGTTGATCCGCTTATTGGACTTAAGGAAAATGTTATCTTAGGTAAACTGATTCCCGCAGGTACAGGCATGAAGCGTTACCGTGATGTTGAGCTTTCATCTGACAACAGATACGAGCAAATGTTAAAGGCAATGCAGGATGCCATGGTTGAAGAAGACGGAGAGCCTTCTGAAGCACCCAAGGATGAGGACTTAAGCGAGGTTCTTCCCGAGGAGATTGTTTACGAAGAGGAAAACACCTCGACGGATGATTCTGAAGAATAAAGAATAAAAAATTAACCCCGGAAAACAATTTCCGGGGTTTTAATTTTATCGAACATATGTTAGACTTAGACGCAGAAATAGCCGCCCCAAACCCACAAAGTTGAGCGGCTATCACTGCTTATCATAATTGGGTCAACCGTCTATCGGTGACACCTCTTTTCAAAAGAAACATAACACATTTCAACTACCTATATACATTCAGCCCGTCATCATATTCAATCTCACTGTTGGTCATTACATTGAACGAGGTAATTTCGTAAAAATTTTCTCCTGCATCGTCGGGATAAAGAATCTTTATTTCGATATTAAGCGTCTGAATGTCCGTCACGGGAATTGTAAAGGTTTTCTTTTTGCCTACCTTTTCATAATATCCTGCCCTTGAAATTCCGGTAGCATACAATGCCGAAAGAGTCTCATCACAGTCGCTTAAAGCTTCTTCGGCCTCCTTACAAGCACTAAAGTAGCTTTCTGAATTCGATATAAGTCTCGAAGTAAGCTTGTAGTCGCTCATCGCACTTGAAAGAGAGAGCGTTGCAAAGGATACCAGGGCTAAGATTATGAATATGAAGAGGATTGATGAAATCCCAATATTTAATGTGAATTCGCGTTTCTTTTTTCTCATCCTTCGCTCTCCTTTAAAATGTGTTGTTTAAAGGTGTAGCTGTAAATCAAAGCATGATCGTCTTCTTCGTAAAAAGAATAATCCATGTATACAAAGTCGTCGTCTTCGGAAAAAGAAAGCTCATAGCTGTAATCCGTAAGGGTAAAGGCATCAGAGAGCGTCTTTTCAACCATCTTAGTGTCGTCCTTGTATTCCCTGAAACATTCAAAGGCATTATCTGCCCACATAATGGCATAGTTTAGCCCCTTTGTCTCCGTCGCCTTCATATGTGCCGTCACGAAGACGCGCAGGCATACCGCACTTGTCAGGGCGAAAAAGAAAATTACGATTATTAATTCCATTAGGAATAAAGCACTTTTGGATTTACGCAAGATCTTACCTCATTAATTTAGTGACGAGACGTGTACAAAAACGGTTTCTTTATCCGTGTCTTTGGGTGTTAGCTCGAATCTTATGAGCGTATCTGTTTCATAGGTAGCACTGAAGGCATCAAGCTCCAAAATATCCGTGCCGAACCCAAGGTCAAACTCCTGACCGGCACGGGTGAAGAGCTCCTTTAAATGACCGTCATAGCAGTACAGGTAGGTACAGTAGGTCACGTTGTTAATCTCCTCGGTTATGATGACGGCATCCGTTCCGCCGTAGGTTCCAAGACTTATATTTCCGTTTGTGTCGCTTTGACGGAGCCTATTACTGATATATGAGAATGCCGTTCTTGAATCATAGTTCTCACTCATTGAAGTCTCTATCTTCTTGTAAACGGAGGCTCCTATACCCGTAAGCGTCATAATTGACATGGCAAAGACCGCAAAGAGGGTTATTACGAAGAGGACGTCAATGGTGTGCCGCTTGTTGTCCTTAAGCATCATTCGCCCTCCCTTCTCAAAATCGTGACATCAGGATAGATGTTCGACCCAATGGGAGTGTAGTCCACAAAGAAGGTTTCATCGTCGTAAATAAGCCCATAGTGCTCCTTAATATAGTCAAGGCTCGGAGGATAGGTACCTTCGATACAGTAGCAGGAGACTATCGCACGGTTAAGTGCGGTTTTTAGGCTTACTTCCTCACGATCGAGTGTGTCGCTTGAAATCCCCGAAATCATCTTAAGGAAAAAGAAAAACAACACGATAAATATGAGCACCGACAGGTGAACACCTGATATGCTGTTTTTAAGCTTTGAAAATCGTGACATTTATACTCCTAGCCAATTGTTGACATAACTCCCATAAGAGGCATGATTACCGATAACAGTATCAGCCCGACTACCAGGGAAAGAATAATAACGAGGGTAGGCTCGATGACAGAAATGATTGAATATATTTTTTTCTCGGTCTTCTGCTCATACTCGTTTGCAATCTTGTTCATAATTTCTTCGACATTACCGGACTTAAAGCCGACGGCAACCATACGGTTGTCTACATTTGAAAAGATTCCGGCCTCTTTAAGAGCTTCGGAAAAATCATTACCCTTCTGAATCTCCTGTTTGCAGATATCGATTTTCTCTTCGGTTTCTTTATGCTCGACAAGGGATGATACCATATCGAGGCTTCCGAAGGTATCAAGTCCTGAGGAAAGGGAAATTGCCATACCGGAAGCAAAACGCCCTGCAGCAATGCCGGCATAAAAGTTCTTGAAAATGTGAAGCTTATTTATGAGCTTTTTAAACGAAGCTCGTCCGACTTCCGTCTTTGAAAAGAAGAGAGACAGTAAAACTATTACAGCAAGTATTATGATAAATACAAGCGAATAGGAATTGAGGGTATTTCCGACCTTCATAAGTGAAGCAGCAAAGCCTGTCATTTCGGACCCAAGCTGTACGAATACCTGATTGAATATCGGAAGTACCTTTGTGATGAGCACGATGATGACACAAAGCATCATGACAATCATCACTAAGGGATAGGTAACGGCGCTCTTTACGCTATCAGCAATCTGGCTCTCTCGCTCGTAATAGTTTGCAAGCGACTGCATTACCTCGTCGGTAAGCCCCGCTTCCTCACCGAGCTTTATTGTATTGTATACGTAGACAGGAAACATGCCCGTTTCGTTAAGGCTTTCAGCAAAGGAATTTCCTTTATTTATAGAGTCTATTATTGCCTGAATCAGTTCCTTCGAAGACGAATCGGTCGTATCCGACAGGAGTATTCGCATGCTTTCGACGGGGGTGATGCCCGCATGAAGCAGGATGGCTGTCTGCGTAAAGAAAGAAGAGAGTTCTTCGGAGGTAAGTTTTCTTTGACTTTTCATAATAGTCCCCTTTATCAGTAAACATATTTAACAGAGTAATTGTCGCCCGTTCCAATGTATTCCTTCAAGGTCTCATCGGAGGTGCTGGCACCGAAGGTCGGGTCCATCAAGGACCATTCGTGACCGTTAAACTGGATAATGCCGTTTACCCATCCGACATCCTCAAGGTAAACACTTATCCATGCGTGGTAGAGCATGTCCTCACCGACATAGCCGACCTCAAGGCGCGTCGGAATCCGCTCACTCCTGAGCATGCTTGTCATGACGCACGAATAGTCGAGGCAGATGCCCGTCCCACTTTCAAGGATTTCGTCAACCGAGGAAATATAGCCCGATTTGACGGTATTTGCTTTATCGTAGTCGTAGGTAATATTTTCAATTACATAATTGTAGACGTTAGAAACAACATCTAAGTCCGAGTAGCAGTTGTCTGCAAGCTCTTTAGCCTTTTCTATCGTCTTTAATGAACTGTTGAAATTAACATATTGATTCGGGTAGAGGTATGGTCCGAATTCGGAAATCCCTGAAAAAGAAAGTGTTTCGGTATAGGAGAGCGAATACTTTGTGCCCTCGATATTCTCACAGACGCTTACAGTGTAGTCACCGTCACCGCTTGTCAGAGGAAATGCAGCATATCCGTTTGTAAGGTCATAGGTATAGGTAACGCTATTTGGACCGGTAAGCTGAAGCTTGACCTTCGATACACTTCCGAGATAGTCAACCATTATATAGCCGTCGGCAGCGTTTGAATAATCTACCGTTGCGTACTCGTTTCCGGTGGTAAGGGTGCCGGGAGCAGTAGGCTCAAGGCATAAAGGCGTATTGTCACGCTTTTCCTTGCCTTCGGTGTCTGACAGCGCCGTGCCGTCTGTTTCTATCGTCGTAGTTAAGGAGTCACCGTTTGAAGGCAGACTACCTAAACCCTCCGAAGTGCCTCCGCAGGCTGTGAGAATTGTTAATGAAGCTGTGAGAAGCAAAAGACTTCTTTTCGCCATTATTACCTCTATTTCAGGGGCGTAAGCAGCAGATGGATGCTGCGCCCGTAAATATCATAAATGTAAATATTGTATTCCTTAAAATCATACGGAAATTCAATTGTGTTCGTTTCTTCATTATAATACGAAGGAGATATACTATTATTAGCATCCCCGAGCATATATGAGGAGTCTGTGTCGATTTTTGCTCCGGAAAAAGAAATTTTAAAGGAATCCTCCGTCATCTCAGAGGATACGATACTTAATTTTCTCTCCATAGAATCAACGGATATAACGGAATGACTGTGAGGAAAAAGAAAGGGAAGTACCAGGGTCACAGCCATTGCGGCTATAGTAATCATAATAAGGAAGTTATCCTTAAAAAATCTCTTCCTTGCCTGTTTCTTTATGTCTTTTATGCGGGTCTTTCCGGGAGCCTTGTTAAGCTCCTTGAATATATCGGAAAGCATTTTTTCCTGACTTGCGTAATCTGTTTTTTTCATAAATAAGCCTTTTTGTTTGCCTTCTCAGGGTTTGCCGGGACTTTTTGACTACATGGGTTTCAAGGTTTGGTTGATACTATCTTTGTAATAGGCGTAACCTTACTTTCCTTGGGAGGCGGGAGAACTCTTGCAAATGTGCATGAGAATCCATGCGTCTTATTAACTGTCCATGAGCTTTCTAAGGTTCGCGGTTCCCGACTGTATCTGCCGTTTGACTGTGGAACGGCTTAAATTGACGGTCGTAGCTATTTCCTCAATCTTTAGGTTTCGGTAGAACCTTAAAATTATTACCTCACGTTCCTTCGGTGGAAGCTGCCGGATGGCTTCTCTTAAGCGGTTTTTTTCATCCTCTGAGAAAAAGCTTTCCTCGGGATTGACTGATTCACTTGAATCCATGACGGTTTCCAAAATCGTCTCATCCGTGAGTTCATTTTTCCTTGACAGATATTTAGCGGTAAAGTCATAGCAAACGTGACTTGCTATCTGCTTAAGCCATGCAATGAACAGCATGGGATCCTTTATGTCGTTTATTTTTTTGAATGCAGAAATAAAGATTTCCTGGGAGGCATCCTCGGCGAGCGCTTCATCCTTAAGGTAAGCTTTGCAATATTTCAAAATCATTCCATTTGTCTCTGCAAAGAGATAGGTAAAGGCATCCGAGTCGCCTGCCTGTGCTTTTCTCACGTATTCTGCAAGGCGTGCGTGCGAATCGTTCATTGATGTTTTTAAACCTTTATTTAATCCTTGTAGCTCAAGCTTCGAAGCTTTATAAAATCATATATTAATGTAGCAAAGGTGAAAATTATCGAGATATAGGCGATTGCACAAAGTATAAACAACGATTTGTCCATAAATATGCTTGAACGCATTGCCTTGTTAGATATAAGGATGAATAAAAAAACAACCTCCATTACCAGGAAGATGATGAGCTCGATAGCCTTTATTTTTCTGTATCGCTTAAGCTGTTCTTTCATAAGAACCTCCGAAATGTACTATATATTAAGTATAAAGCATTGACTTTTTAACTCTGTTAGATATATATTAACACAGAATTAAAAATTTTTTTTGAAAATTATGAACCATTCTTAGATTTAATGGAGTCTTTATTTGTAGAAAGGCAAGTTAAGTTTATGCAGTTGATTACATCTCTTACAAATTCAATCGGTAAAGCTTTTCTCTCTTCATATAGCCTGGTGGTTATAGAAGAGGAGGAGACGCCCTTGGCAGCAAACATTCCGGGGACGAATTATTACGGAACGGCGGTTGCCATGGTGCTTATTACACTTCTTCTTCTTTGCATGGGGCTTTGGGTTTCAAAGAGGAACGAGAAGGCGAATTATTTAAAGGAATTGTACGGCACGATGGATGTGGCAAAAAAGGTTCCGCTTTCTATCAGAGCGATAAACGACGAGATAGTTAAGGCAGAAGCTTATCTTACAGAACAGTTAGTGTAAATGGGAGGTTTTCAAATGGAAGAAAGAAGACGAATCTCAAGAGTCGATTTTAAAGCAAACAGCGTAATCGTTGAATGCGACACTCTTGAAAAGATCTACGCAGATGTAGTAAACCTAAGCCCCTTAGGGATTGCGGTTAAGCTTCCAAAGGGAAGCAAGTCCTTACTGAACAAGGATGTGATCGTAGTGGCAGAAACGATTATTATGTATGCAGACGTTATCAGAGAGGATGTAGCAGAGGACGGCAGCATCACAGCTGCACTCAGTGCCAAGAAATTTACCAATGAAGTGCTTTCATACCTGTTTGAGCACATTGCATTGGATGAAGATAAATAGGGAGACATTATTAAAAAAGGAGAATTTAATCATGAAGAAAAACATTCGTACTTCAAAGCAGGTCATCAAGGCTTTATCCATCGGATTGAGCGCAAGTATGCTTCTTTCATCGCAGGGTGCTTTTGCGGCTGAAGGAGACACAACACTTAAAAACGATGACAATGGTGACAATAACGCTACCGTTACTGCTCCGACAGAGGAAAAGCATTCAGTTGTCGATGATGCTCAGGGTGCAGAGAAAACTGCCGAAAAGAGTATTAGTGCAGCGGATGAAAAGGTTGATGCAGTTGTAACAGCAGCAGGGGACTTCAAGGATGCTGTTACAGAGGGAAAAGTAGATCAAATTGCCGATACTGCTGAGGGTTTGGCAAATGAGATCGACACAAACGTATCTACTGCAGGCAATTCTGAATTTGAAATCAAGGATGAGCTCAATAACGCGGAAGATGCTTCACTTAGGGAAGCTGCTGATCTCGGAGTTATGGAGAAGGCAGTTGTATCTGCAAACAATGTAATTTACGGAACTTCCGATGTTTCGGGGGTTGATGAAGTCCTTACAGAAGCCAAGGAAGATATAAGCAGCAACATTGAGGAAATTAATGGGGCAACTACAATTGCATCAGCCAAGGATTCTCTTGACGAAGCCGAAGCTTCAGAGAAAGAAGCTACCGATACTTATGAGAATGCGAAGGCTGAGTATGATGCAGCATCAGCAGCTTATGATGCAGCGTTAGCTGATTTAGAGGTTGCACAGCAGGCTTACAGAGATGCTTTGAAAAATGCAAGTAACAATGCCAATGCTGCAGATGCGGCTTTAGAGGCAGCAAAGGCAAGTGCGGAAATGCTTGAAGCAGAGCTTGCGGCAGCAGAAGCAGAGCTCAAAAAGGATGCGGCATATGATATCCTTTGTGAGGAAGAGGTCATTAAGAACGAAAAAGCAACAGAGGAAAAGACAGACTGGAATGCATACAATGAGCTATTCAATGACATTATGAAGAACTATTACATTCCGGAAGTAGAAAAAGGTTCTGATGTAGAAGTCAAAGAATTTACTAAATATAGCAATCAGGATGAGTACAGTTACTGCGAGGTTACCTATAAGGATAAAGACGGAAACGAGCAGACCAAGTACTATAACTACAAGTTAAATGCTGACAAGACCGGCGTTGAAATCTTTGAAAAGACTCTTACCTATTCCTATGAGGATACTGACAGCAAGAAAGTAATGGCCGCTTATGAAGAGTCGGAGCTTAATGAGATGCTTGCTGCTGGAACCGCAGTTAAGGCTACTGATAATGAAGGCAAGGATGTCTACGTGATTCTTGACGGTACTGTATCTACAAACGATATCGTTAAAGAAGCTTCGACTACCTCGGACGATGGAAAGGTTGTTACTTCAGTTGACATTGATGAGGATACCCAAAAAGTTAAGGTTACCTTTGATGATGGCACCGCAATTTGGACTACAACGGCTAATGTTATTACCACGACTGTTGAGACCGTTGAGGGAAAGACAGGTGAATATGCATCTAAGACAGATGCTGAAAAAGAACTTGCTGAAAAAGGCTTGGATGAGGACTCGTTAACCGCCAAAGAAGAAAGCAAGGTTACTTCCTATGATGCTAAGGCTACGTATGTAGTTTCATTTACAGATTACGAAAAGTTTAGTAACAAACGATTTGACTATGCTGGCAATAAAGGATTGGGACTTGTGTATGGCGCTTATGATTTTGTAGAGGAAGAAAGAAACGAACATACGTTTAAAGAAAACCATAAAGAGTATCAGATTAGTGAGAACGATACGCTTACAGTAACTGAGAATAGAAATGACTATTATGTTAACGGAAATATTACAGTTACTTATGCCAAGACAGTAAGCAAAACAGTAGACTATACAACCTGGGACGGAGTTAAGGATTTGTGGACAACCCTATTTAAGAATGGGGAGACCAATAAAGAAAAGATAGAGACGCTTATTAGACAGCAAGTCGAAGCCGAGGGCGGTTATTACGCTGGCATAGTTAGTTGGGATTGGAATAGCAAGACGGCGACTGTATACTACGTTCCCGCAAATTCGGTTACAGAAACTATTGAGTGTGATACCGAGGCTGAAGCAATAGATGCTATTAAGGCTATAGCACAGAAAGAAGCTCAAAAAAGTACCGACTCGGGTAGAACAGGTAATGCTACCAATATCCAGAATGTAACGGTAACCCCCAGCAGTTATCTTTATTGGATAGAATATTCCGGCACCAAGACCGAGAAAGACGTTTCCGAGAATGAAACTGTTTCTGTTAAAACACAGTCCGGAAAAGAGCTTGAAAAGACTTATTTGAGCAATAAAATTTGGAATGACAGAGCCAATACAGGTAATGCAGGAATTACATCGTCAGCTTCAGACGAGGACTTTAGAAATTGGCTTTCCGATGCACAGGGCAAGAAGGATGCATACGATACGCTCAAGGAAGAGCTTACCAAGGCACAGGCAGCCTTAAATAAGGCAGCAACTGATGTAGATACCTTAAAGAAAGAGATTTCTAAGCTTATCAGAAACCAGAATGTAAATGAAGAACATATAGGCGAGCTTAAGGCTCAGATGAATACGGCCAAAGAGAAGCTTACCGGTGCCAAAGAAGACTACGAGGAAGTAAAGGAACTTGCAGAAGAAGCCCGTAAGGCTTACGAAGAAGCAGTAGAAAGACTTACTCCTCCTGCAAATGAAGAGGATGAAGACGACGATACTCCCGCTACAACCGAGACTACCCCTATTGTAACTGCAGCTATTGCAACTCCCGCAGCACCCGCAGCTGTTCGTACGGTAGCTCCCACAGCACCCGTAGAGGAAGAGGTAATCATCGTAGAAGAGGAAACTCCTCTTGCAGAAACCGTTGAAGAGAAGACGGAAGAGCCTGAAAAGGTTGACGAGACAGTGGTAATCGATGATTCCGAAACTCCTCTTGCTCCCGCAGTTGCCGAAGAGGCTATGAGCTGGTGGTGGATCCTCATCGTTCTTGCACTCGGCACAACAGGCGCAGAGCTCTACAGACGTCATCAGGTAAAGAAGAACGCAGCAAAGGTTGAGGAAGATAAATAATTTCCATCTCACCTGCAGCAAACTATTTCATAGAAATTTAAACATTTCTAAGCATTTTAAAGGCGGCATGCTCATGGCATACCGCCTTTTTACTATGTAGGAACCGGAACAGACAGCGTCCCTGTTTGATGAGGGAACTTTACCGGGAAATAACGATTTCTACATAAGATTACATTGAAACTTGGTCAGGCACTGTCTAAAGAAGAGGCTTTATCAACCTTTGGTATGTGAATTGTAACTAAATTTAACCCTCCATTTTTGGTGGAAGTGACAAGGCTGAAATGTTTGAAAAAACAAGGGAAAAAGGCTATAATGGAAACGGGAATTGGAAAAGTAGTTTCCAAATGGAGGGTTAGAAATGTATAGCGATGTAATAATAATCGGAGCCGGTGTTACGGGCTCGTCTATAGCGCGGGAACTCTCCCGCTACTCCTTAAAAATAACAGTTATAGAGAAAGCATCCGATGTTTGCGAGGGAACGTCAAAGGCAAACAGCGGAATAGTACATGCGGGCTTTGATGCGCTTCCGGGCACAAAGAAAGCATATTTTAATGTGCTTGGCAGTAAGAAGATGGAAGGTTTGTCAAGGGAGCTTGATTTTCCATACAAGAGAAACGGTTCGATCGTTCTTTGCTTTGACAAAAACGATATTTATAAGCTTGAAGAGCTTAAAGAACGAGGCCGCAAGAATGGAGTCGAAGGTCTGGAAATTCTTTCGGGTGATGAAATCAGAAAGAAAGAACCGAATATCTCAAAGGAAGTCGTCGCGGCACTTTTTGCACCCACGGGTGGAATCGTCTGCCCGTTTAATCTGACTATAGCAATGGCTGAAAATGCAAACGTTAATGGCGTCGAATTTAAGCTTGACGAAGAGGTTAAGGATATAAGGAAGACAGATGACTCCTTTAGGGTCGTCACATCAAAGGGCGAATATACCGCAAAAGCAGTCATAAATGCAGCGGGTGTTTATGCGGACAAGCTTCACAACATGGTCTGTGACGACAAGCTCTATATTCAGGCACGCAAAGGTGAGTACTGCCTGTATGACAAGAAGGTCGGAAACCTTGTTTCCTCAACTGTCTTCCAGCTTCCGGGAGCATATGGTAAGGGCGTACTTGTAACGCCTACCGTTCACGGAAATTTACTGCTTGGTCCCACCGCAACCGATACGGATGACAAGGAAGAGGTAAACACTACCAAGGAAGGGCTTGACGGTCTTCAAAAGACTGCATCAAAGAGCATAGAAGCGGTTCCCTTTAGAAGTGTTATCACTTCCTTTGCAGGACTTCGCGCTCACCCGGAGGGCGATGATTTCATAATCGGGGAGTCAAGCGTTAAAGGCTTTTATGACGTAGCAGGCATCGAATCTCCCGGACTTTCCGCAGCACCTGCAATCGGTGAGTTTGTGGCAGGTGAGGTTGCAAAACTTCTTAATGCCGCAAAGAAGGACCATTTTATTTCGACAAGAACCGGCATTCCGAACATGGCACTTGCCTCGAACTCGGAAAAAGAAGCCCTGATAAAGAAAAATCCTCTTTATGCAAATGTTGTTTGCCGCTGTGAGCTTGTGACGGAGGGTGAAATCGTAGATGCGATTAGGAGACCCTTGGGAGCGACTACCTTAGACGGCGTAAAGAGAAGGACCCGCGCAGGAATGGGCAGATGCCAGGCAGGCTTCTGCTCGCCGAAGACCTTGGAAATTCTTGCAAGGGAGTTGGGTACTGATATTACCAGGATCACAAAGCACGGCGAGGGCTCCGAGTTCTTATCGGAGCATAAGAGTTTATAGGAGGTCGCACATGAAGAAAAAAATAGTAATCATCGGAGGCGGCCCCGCAGGACTTGCAGCAGCCGTTTCGGCTTATGATAACGGAGAAAAGGATATTCTGATCATCGAAAGAGATTCGCTTCTTGGCGGAATACTGAATCAGTGCATACATAATGGTTTCGGACTTCATACCTTCAAAGAGGAGCTTACCGGCCCTGAGTATGCGCAAAGATTTATAGATGAAGTAAACAAGCGCGGTATCGAAGCGATGCTTCAGACCATCGTAATAGATGTTTCAAAGGATAAGGTCATCACTGCGATGAGCAAGGACAAGGGTATCTTCTCGATAGAGGCTGAGTCGGTCATCCTTGCCATGGGCTGCAGAGAGCGCCCGAGGGGAGCCTTGAATACTCCCGGGTACAGACCTGCCGGCATTTATTCCGCGGGAACGGCTCAGAGATATGTAAATATCGAGGGAAAGCTTCCCGGCAAGGAAGTCGTAATACTCGGATCGGGAGACATCGGCCTCATAATGGCACGCCGCATGACCTTAGAGGGTGCGCATGTAAAGGCAGTTTGCGAGCTGATGCCGTATTCCGGCGGGTTAAAAAGAAATATAGTTCAGTGTCTTGACGACTTTGGCATCCCGCTTAAGCTTTCGACAACGGTTGTCGACATCAAGGGCAAGGACAGGGTTACAAGCATTACGATTGCAAAGGTCGACGAAAAGAATCAGCCTATTAAGGAAACGGAAGAGGAAATTCCCTGCGACACACTTCTTCTTTCATGCGGACTACTTCCGGAAAATGAACTTTCCGACAAGATGGGCGTTGAGCTAAGCCCCGTTACGGGAGGCGCAACGGTTGACGAAAGCCTTGAAACCTCAATCGAGGGCGTGTTTGCCTGCGGAAACGTGCTTCACGTGCACGATCTCGTGGACTTTGTATCAAAGGAGGCTTCAGAGGCGGGAAAGCATGCAGCCGAATATGTTCTTTCTAAAGGAGATAGAAAGACTGAACCCGAAATCCTCATAAAAACCGGAAACGGAGTCAGATACACGGTACCCGTAAAGCTTCATCCGTCAAGGCTTGAAGATTTGCTCACCGTCAGATTCAGGGTTTCAAATGTTTACAAAAATCCCGAAATCTGCGTTTATCTCGGCGATAAGTGCCTGCAAAGACGTAAGAAACAGATTTGCGCTCCGGGCGAAATGGAGCAGGTAATCATCAAAAAATCCGATATCGAGTCAATGGACGTACGTGACGAGATTCGAATTGTCATAGAGACAGCTTAGGGAGGAACGTATGGAGACAAGACATTTAACCTGTATCGGATGCCCTATGGGGTGTCAGTTAACCGTAACCTTTGAACTTGGAAACAGGGAGTCTGTGAAGGTCACCGGGAATACCTGCAAAAGGGGCGAGCTTTACGCAATAGACGAGGTTACAAATCCCACGAGAGTCGTAACGGGAACGGTTTGCGTTTCAAACAGAAAGAATCTTGTGGTATCGGTAAAAACAAAAACAGTTATTCCCAAAGATAAAATATTCGACATCGCTGACAGGCTTAAAGAGCTTTCTGTCAAGGCACCGGTACATATCGGAGACGTAGTGGAAGAAAATATCTGCGGAACCGGAGCTGACCTTATTATTACGAAGAATATCGAATAGCCTATCACCACCTCAAAGCTTAGGCGCAGGTGGGAGCTATGATCAAATCTACATCATGATAAACAGGGGTGTTACATGAAAAAATACATAATGTCAATCGATCAGGGAACCACGAGTTCGAGATGCATTCTTTTTGACAGGAAGGGTGCCATAGTAAACATGGCACAACGGGAATTTACGCAGATTTATCCAAAGCCCGGCTGGGTAGAGCACAATGCCATGGAAATCTGGTCGTCAACTCTTGCGGTCTGCCTTGAAGCAATGGCTCTTGTCAATGCAGATTATACGGAGATTGCCGCAATAGGAATTACAAATCAGCGCGAAACTGCCATTGTCTGGGATAAAGAAACCGGAGAGCCTGTCTACAATGCAATCGTATGGCAGTGTAAGAGAACCGCCGACTATGTGGAGACACTCAAGCAGACCAAGATGCCCGAAATTATCAGAAAGAAAACGGGACTTCTTCCGGATGCTTATTTCAGCGCCACGAAGATTAAATGGATACTTGATAATGTCGAGGGCGCCAGGGAAAAGGCCGAGGCAGGTAAGCTCCTCTTCGGGACGGTCGACACCTGGCTTATCTGGAATCTCACAAAGGGCAGGGTTCATGCAACCGATTATACAAACGCGTCACGTACCATGCTCTTTAACATAAATACCCTTGAATGGGACAAAGAACTTTGCGATTATTTTGGTATTCCTATGTCGATGCTTCCGAAGGCCTGCAAGTCAAGCGGAGTCTTCGGCATGACCGATTCCTTCGTACTCGGAGGACCGATTTCGATTGCGGGAGCCGCAGGCGACCAGCAGGCCGCACTATTCGGACAGTGCTGTTTTAATGAAGGTGATGCAAAGAACACCTACGGAACGGGCTGTTTCCTACTAATGAATACAGGTTCCAAGGCAGTTTTTTCGGACAACGGACTCGTAACCACCATTGCTGCAGGCATTTCCGATAAGCCGGAGTATGCGCTTGAA
Source organism: Lachnospiraceae bacterium (assembly GCA_963605385.1). Classification (GTDB taxonomy): domain Bacteria; phylum Bacillota; class Clostridia; order Lachnospirales; family Lachnospiraceae; genus UBA1258. The sequence goes on along the minus strand of CAVCUM010000004.1, from coordinate 84,413 downwards.
GGATCGGTATTTGTGGCAGGTGCAAGCGTTCAGTGGCTGAGAGACGAGATGCGACTCGTTGAATCCGCCCGTCAGACGGAAGAATTTGCAACAATTGTTCCGGATACCGCGGGCATGTACTTGGTACCCGCCTTTGTAGGCCTTGGTGCTCCGTACTGGGACCAGTACGCAAGAGGCACGGCAGTAGGTATTACGAGAGGCTGCAAAAAGGAACACTTCATCCGTGCAACGCTTGAATCGATTGCCTATCAGACCTATGATGTATTGAAGGTGATGGAGCAGGATTCGCATATAAAGCTTTCTTCACTCAAGGTAGATGGCGGAGCGAGTGCAAATAACTTCCTCATGAAGTTCCAATCAGATATTCTGAATTTGAACGTAATCCGTCCGAAATGCATAGAGACAACAGCTCTTGGAGCCGCATACCTGGCAGGGCTTGCGGTAGGCTTCTGGAACAGCCTTGACGAGATTAAGGAAAATTGGAAGCTAGGTCGTGAATTTATACCTACCATGGAAGAGGAACGCGTAAAGACCTTATTAAAGGGCTGGCACGCAGCCGTTAAATGTGCGAGGGTTTACGGCGAGGAAATGAATAAAGAAGATTAACGATTTTGACCTCACAGGTCATGACATCGACACGACCGCACCTTGCTGTACGCATAGCATATACGAAATACCAAATTATTACTACAAATGCACAAAAGCAAAGCGGCAACCCTTGCTGTACGCATGGCATATACGAAATACCAAAATAAAAGGATGAATCCAAAAGGACTCATCCTTTATGCTTTCTTTTTGATGTGCCTAAAGATTATCACATAGGTAATGGTGTGCACCGTTGCGGTGAGCACCCATGAAATCGGATAGGAATAGTAAAGACATTCAAGTGTATTCACTGTCTTGAACACGGTCATGATCCAAAGAATCCTGAATCCGCAGGCACCGAGGAGCGAGCTGATCATAGGGATGACAGAGTGCCCAAGCCCTCGCACGCAGCCCATTACCGTGTCCATTATTCCGCAGGTAAAGTAGGTAAGCATTATGATCTGTACTCTGCGCATACCGTAGGAAATAACGATTTCTTTATCCGTGCCGTCGGCATAAATGGAGAGAAGCTCGGGCCCGAAGATGTAGCACAAAAGGCCGAGTACAAATCCTGTCACGGTCACGCAGGATACGCAGATAAAGAAAATCTTTCGGATACGGTCAAGCTTCTTTGCACCGTAGTTCTGACTGGTAAAGGTGACGGCGGTCTGGTAAAAGGAATTCATGGCAACGTACACGAAGCCCTCTAAGTTCGAGGCGGCGGAGTTTCCTGCCATTGCGTCCGAGCCAAAGGAGTTTACCGAGGACTGAATCAGAACGTTTGATATCGAGAAAAGTGCTCCCTGAAAGCCCGCGGGAAGTCCCTGGGCCAAGATTATCAAAAGCTTATCCTTGTGAATCTTCAGTTTCTTTATCTCTAAACGGTATATTTCATCCGTCTTAATCAGGCACTTGATAGTCAGAAATGCCGATATTCCCTGAGAAAGAACGGTTGCGTAGGCAACGCCATCGACACCCATGCCGAATATCACTATGAAGGCTATGTTGCAGACCGCATTGATGGCACCGGAAATTGTGAGATAATAAAGGGGACGTTTGGTATCACCGCTTGCACGAAGGATTGCCGCACCGAAGTTGTAAAGCATGGAAAGCGGCATGCCGGCAAAGTAGATACGTATATAAAGGCTTGCAAGCGGCAGCACGTCCTCGGGAGTGCCCATGATGACGAGAATCGAGGGCGCAAAGGCTATTCCTATGAAGGTAAGCATGATACCACAGATGACGGAAAGCGTGATGGCCGTGTGAACCGTTTCGGAAACGTCTTTCTTTGCACCCGACCCGAAGTATCTTGCGACGATTACATTTACGCCGACGGAGAGTCCTAAGAAGACGTTTACTAACAGGTTTATGAGCGACGAGGTCGAGCCGATTGCTGCAAGTGCGTTCTTTCCGACGAAACGTCCCGCAACAACCATGTCGACGGCATTAAACAAAAGCTGCAAAATGCCCGATAATATAAGTGGAATGGTAAAGGAGACTATCTTTGGAAGCAGGGCTCCTTCTGTCATGTTTATGCTGTATTTTTTTTCTTTCATGGTATTTTGTATTATAGATTCCAACTGTTAATAAAATCAATATCAAAAGAGGTCAAAATGATTACTGTATCTGTCTGCATGATTGTGAAAAATGAGGAAAAGGTGCTGCGTCGCTGCCTTGATGCGCTTAAAGGGCTCTGGGACGAACTCGTGATAGTCGATACGGGCTCGACGGACGCTACCAGGGAAATCGCTTTGGAATACACGGATAAGATTTATGACTTTGAATGGGTTGACGATTTTTCCGCAGCGAGAAATTTTGCGATGAGCAAGGCCACGATGGACTATATTTATATGGCTGATGCCGATGAAGTAATAGATAAAGAAAACTTTGAGCAATTTAAGATGCTTAAAGACCACCTGCTTCCGGAAATCGAAATTGTTCAGATGTGGTATGCAAATCAGCTTGAATGCGGATCGGTCTACAACTTTGACAAAGAACTTCGCCCGAAGCTTTATAAGAGACTTCGCGAATTTACCTTTATCGAGCCGGTTCACGAAACCGTACGGTTGGAGCCGGTGGTTTTTGAAAGCGACATCGTAATAGAGCACAGGCCCTTAAATGCACACTGCGGCAGGGATTTTAAGACCTTTCAAAAGGCAATTCAAAGAGATGGTTTCTTAAGCGACAGGCTTACGAAAATGTATGCCACGGAGCTGATGATAAGCGGGATGGATGAGGATTTTATAAAGGCAGAGGCTTTCTTTTGTAAGACAGCCGAAAATTCCGCGGAAGAGGGAATCCTTAAGCTTTCATACATAATTCTTTTAAAGGTCGGAATGATAAAGAAAGACCCGACGTTTACCCTTAAGTATGCCTTAAAGGACGTAGCAATGGGCGGCACGAGCGAGGGTGCATACTTACTCGGAAGGTTTTATGAAGACCTTAAAGACTATAGAGAGGCCGCAATCTGGTACTATAACGCAAGGTATGAGGTAAAGCCTGAACTTTCCGTCAAATATTCCTTGGAATTACCCTTAGAAGGTCTTATCCGTGTTTACGAGGCTATGGGCGATAAAGAAACCGCGGAGAGCTACAGGAAGGAAGGTAAGAACGCGTAATTTAGCATTGCCCATAAAACAATTACAAATAATTTCAGCCGTAATTCTGCGAATGGGGTAATGGACGAGGAAATTAGACCGGAAGAATTCAGTCGGAAAATGCTCGCTGAAAACTGATTGAAAATTAATTTGGGAAAATCATCATCAAAAAATTTCAATTTCACCTTGAAAAAGCTTTAGACGGATGATACTATTTTTTTGTTACCTGCATATGAATTTCTTGACCGCTACAGCGGTAGATTTTCTATGGAGGTTTTTTATGTTAAAAAATGTAAAGCCTTTAAGGCTTTTTTTAATTCAGGTTATTTTCTTTTTCTTTTTACTGGGAGCTTTCCCCACGCAACGGGCGGAGGCCGCGACACTCTATCATGCTCATACGAGTGATTGTTACGGCCAGGTGAATGCAACCTGCAGCTCACACAGATTGTGGAACGAGTACAGAACAGACTCATTTCATTGTCCGAATTGCCTCACGTTTCAGGATTTTCACGTAAGTCTCTGGTGGGATGTTTGTGAAAACGGACTTACGGGAAACCGTGAAACGGGACGTTATGAAAGCTGTAATCGTTGTGGTTATGTAAGGATAGATGATAACAGTCATGTCGAAACATCGAGCCACAGCTATACGACGACGGGAATCGTCTGCGGAAAGAGTACTTCAACACCGGTGGCGTCTCTTTCTTTGAGCACCTCGACAAGTGCACCGACAAACGGAACGGTCACGATTTTTGCGGAAGTATCATCACTTGACAGTAGTTACTTGGCATCCGCAGCACCTCTTGATTTCGGAAACGGCTTTGGAAGTGCGACATCAATGGATGTAACGGAAAACGGCACTTACACGGTGACACTTACCGATGCAAACGGAAATACCGCATCGGAATCAATTACGGTCAGCTGCATAGACAGGACAGCCCCTACTGTCTCGTCCCTTTCAAAATCAACGGAAGAATGGATTGAGGAAGGGCTTACGATAACCGTTGAGGCATCGGACGAATCGAGTCTTGCGTCAGAGCCTTACAGCCTAAACGGCGGAGCATATTCTAAAGAAAATTCGTGGCACATCACGTCAAACGGCACCTATACGGTTTCCGTAAAGGATGCTGCCGGAAATGTGGCGTCTGAGTCTATTACAATCGGAAATATAGGAAGAGACCCCGCAGTCATTGCGGCGGAGAAAGCGGCGGCGGAGAAGGCGGCAGCAGAGAAGGCAGCGGCTGAAAAGGCAGCGGCAGAGAAGGCGGCAGCAGAGAAGGCAGCAGCAGAGAAGGCAGCGGCAGAGAAGGCAGCATTGTCAAATGCATCAGCATCCGGAGCCTTAAATACGTCATCAAAGAGCTCGGGTAATGCATCACAAGCCGTAAAAATATCCGAGACAAAGAAAAGTGCCAAGGCAGGTCTTAATAAGGACTCTTCAAAGAACAGTACTTCGGAAAATGACAGTTTGAAAACAAGCGTATCCCAAAATGATCTTACGTCAAATGATATTTCGGCAAACGATATTTCAGCAAATGACAAAAATTCGAATGTTTCCGGAAATACCATATTTTCAAAGGATTTGACCGGACCCGGCACGGATGGTAGGAACACGGAAAAGACGAGCGACTTAAAGACAATCGAGAGTATTTCGGAAATTGACAGCCTTTCGGAGAGCGAAGATGGTATAGATATCACGGAAACCCCGGTGTGGACCTTTGCATCCGTAAACCCTTTAACTATTGGCCTGGGATTTCTTCTTGTATTCGGAGGCTCCGTGATAGCGTCTTTCTTTAACTATATTTACATTTGTGAAAACGGGCACAAGAAAATTCTGACTCTTTGCAGGGTAAGACTGACAGAAAACAGCGTGCACGTTGTCGTTCCGAAAGGTAGCTTAAAGAAGCACGGTCGCTGCATGATTTATTTTTCACTTTGGAACAGGTTCAGGGTAAAGCAAAAGCCTGTTACCGTTGAGGTTGAAGGCGAGCAGACGGTGCTTAATACAGACGATAGGATTGCGTTTAAGTATTGATGCACGACCATTATGAGTAAACGAGCGATAATCATTGTATTGCTTTATTGAAATTTTTTCCGCTTGCTATTAAACTTGTGTAAAGCTAAGTCATTCACAGTCGCGAGTGTAAAGGCTGTGAATGACAGTGGAAAAACGTCCTTACTTTTCATAAAGGATGTGGATAAGTTTCGGAGGTTTAGTATGTGGGAAGAATGTGTACGACGTGTGGTACCTTATGTGCCGGGAGAGCAGCCAAAGGGTACGGGGCTTATTAAGCTTAATACAAATGAAAATCCCTACCCTCCGGCGCCAGGGGTTATTAAAAAGCTTAAAGCTTTAGATACCGATGCCTTCAGAAAGTATCCTGATCCCGAGTGCAGCGTTCTCACAAATGCAATCTCGAAGGTTTACGAAGTGGACGAGGACCGTATATTCGTGGGAGTGGGTTCGGACGACGTATTGTCTATGGCATTTATGACGTTCTTTAACAGTACACGTCCTGTTCTTTTTCCGGATGTTACCTACAGCTTTTATGAGGTTTGGGCAAATCTTTACGGAATACCGTTTGAACGCGTCAAACTGAAGGACGATTTTACAATTGACCCCTCGGATTATTTTAAGGAAAACGGCGGCATAATCATTGCAAATCCCAATGCACCGACCGGACTTTCGCTTAAGCTTTCTTCAATTGAAGAAATTGTAAAAAGGAATCCTGATTCAGTAGTGATAGTTGATGAAGCCTACATAGATTTCGGTGGTACATCGGCGCTTCCTTTGACGGATAAGTACGAAAATCTCTTGGTGGTTCAGACTTTTTCAAAGTCAAGATCGCTTGCGGGATTAAGAGTCGGCTTTGCCTTTGGCTCAAAGAAGCTTATTTCGTACTTAAAGGACGTAAAGTTTTCTTTTAACTCGTATACCTTAAATCTTCCATCCTTGGAGCTTGGTGCGGCTTCCATGCTTGATACGGCATATTTTAAAGAGACGGTTGGGAGGATTATTGCTACCAGGGAACGCACGAAGTCAGAGCTTAGGAAGTTAAACTTTACTTTCTTTGACTCAGAGACCAACTTTATCTTTTGTAAGCATGCGTCTGTAGAGAGAGATCGTATTTTCAATGAATTGAGAAAGAAAAATATTATCGTCAGAGCCTTTAACGGCGAGAGGATAAAGGACTACATACGTATTTCAATCGGCACGGATGAAGAGATGGACGCAGTGATTGAAGCCTTAAAGGAAATCGTCGGATAGGGTGTGCATGATGGAAGCATATACGGATTTTGCTGCCCTTTATGACAAGTTCATGGAGGACACGCCATACGACAAATGGTGTGATGCGATTACGGACAAATTAAACAGTATCGGAATTTATGACGGACTCCTATGTGAGCTTGGCGCGGGGACCGGTGAGATGACGAGACGCCTTGAGGCTAAGGGCTTTGACATGATAGGAATAGATTCATCGCCCGACATGCTTTCGGAGGCGATGAAAAAGAAAACGCCTGACAGCAATATTCTTTATCTTTGCCAGGATATGCGTGAGTTTGAACTTTACGGCACCGTGCGTGCGGTGGTAAGCGTTTGCGATTCGATAAATTATATCCTTGAGGATGAGGATTTGCTCACAGTCTTTAAGCTTGTGAATAATTATCTCGATCCAAAGGGAGTGTTCCTGTTTGACTTTAATACTCTTTATAAGTATAGGGAGGTCATAGGGGATTCGACGATAGCCGAATCGCGGGACGATGAAGCCTTTATTTGGGAAAATTCTTTTGATGAGGATTCCGGGATAAATGAATACGACATTACTTTCTTTGTAAGGGATGGCGAAAGCGATAAATTTTCAAGATTTACGGAGACGCATCTGCAAAGAGGCTATGAGCTTTTTGAGATCAGGAAATTAATCGAGGCATCGGGGCTTGAATTTATTGAAGCAATTGATGCTGACACGGGAAATAAACCAACAGATAAGAGTGAACGGATTGCCGTTATGGCAAGGGAGTGTATGAAATGAGCGATTGTATTATCAGAGCAACGGCAGCAAATGCCCAGATACGGGCTTTTGCCGCATATACAAAGGACACGGTGGAAGCGGCAAGGCAGGCACACAATACAAGTCCCGTTATGACGGCGGCACTTGGAAGGCTCATGACCGCAGGGCTTATGATGGGAGCCATGCAGAAGGGTGATAGAGACCTGGTCACACTTAAGATACAGGGCGGAGGACCGGCAAAGGGAATGATGGTTACCGCGGACAGCCACGGTCACGTAAAGGGTTACGCTGTTGTACCTGATGTAGAGCTTCCACCCAATAAACTTGGAAAGCTTGATGTCGGCGGAGCGCTTGCTCCGGGATTTTTAACCGTTATAAAGGATATGGGCTTAAAGGAGCCTTATGTCGGTGAGACGATGCTTGTCACCGGAGAAATCGGAGATGACCTTGCGGAATATTTTGCTTCAAGCGAACAGGTGCCGTCCTCGGTAGGACTCGGAGTTCTCGTGGACAGAGACTGTAGCGTACGTGAGGCGGGCGGATTCATCATTCAGTTAATGCCTTTTGCTCAGGACGAGATTGTAGACAGGCTTGAGAGCAATATCAAGGAGATATCGTCGGTTACAAAGCTTTTGGAAGAGGGTAACGGGCCGAAAGAACTTTTGGAGATTGCCTTAAAGGGCTTTGATATCGAATTTACGGATTCTACCCCCGCAAGCTTTACCTGCAACTGTTCAAAGGACAGGTTTGCAAATGGTCTTGCTTCTTTAGACAGGAAAGAAATGAACGAGATGATTTCCGATGGAAAGACTATTGAAACAAACTGTCAATTCTGCGGAAAGCATTATTATTTCACACCCGAAGAGTTAAGAGAAATTGAGTGCAGAAGGTAAATAAAAACCCCCATCCGGTATCGGATGGGGGTTGCTTTACAGGAAATTGTGTTGAAATTCCATATAGGGAAAAAGGCACTACTTCAGTGTAAGGTGTATGTCGCCGAGGCAATCGCACCGGACGTTGAGAGATACGCAAGCGAAACCTATTTTTATGTAAATAGGAAAGTCCGTTTGAATTCCCGGTTACATTAAAGTCCTACCGGGAAGGATCACACTGCAACGGAAAGGCAGATATCGCTTAAGGCTACCCGTCTGTTAAGAATGACAGTTATTCCTCATAAATATAATCATAAAATTCCATTACATAATCCGGATGCGAACTGTTTGCAAGGATGCAGAAGTAAACCTTATCCGAATAGAAGCAGGGAACTGAGGTAAGCCCCGGGGCATCGGTTACGTCAAGCGCGAGGGGGTAGTTCTCACCGATGACTTCGCCGGTTTCAGTATCAATGGGAGTATGCCAAATTACCTTGTCACCCAGGGCTTCAAGCTCTTCATCGGTGAAATAATCTCTCAAATCTGCATACATTTCGCTGTTGAAGTAGATGCTCGTAACGTCGCTTCCGCCAAGTACCACATCCGCAGTGCCCGATGCAACTACTGCCATGAATTTCTGTATGCAGGCATAGGTCGTTTCATCGTAGGACTCGGTATCGGAGCTGATGTAATAGCTTGCATCAAAGAGCACCTCGTATTTATCGGTGTCTATGCCTATCCGCTCGGTGAATTCTTCAGCATTGGGAGCGTCTGCGGCATTTATGAAGATTGCTGTAAAACCGCTGTCCTTTGCGGTCACCATGGTATGCACAAGGCTGAATACGAAAATTCCTATACCTATGACTGCAAGTGCCGGAATCCAGTAATAACCGACATAATATTTAACCTTGTATTTAAAACCTTTATCCTTTATTTTTGCTTGATTTTCCCTTATTTCATCAATTACAGGCATATTGAAACCTTCCTTTTCCAAATAACTTCTTTTGCATTATGGTTTAAATTCCCACTTTAGTCAATTGATGGCTTATAAAGAATTCTAAACATTTCGTGAAAAATAAAAATATTCCCATAAAGAGGTTTTTCTTTCGGGGGAATTTTGTTATAGTTAATGAAGCAATTTTCAGGAGGTTTATATGAACGGTGATTCTTATATCGAATGCATGGTGAAGAGGCGCACGCCCGGATATCAGCTCTTTCTCAAATATCTTTTAATAGGTCTTACGGTTGTTGCGGGTCTTGCCTGCTTTCTCTTCGGAGTTTATGCCTTTATAGTAGCCGTGATTTTCGGTGTTGCGGCATACTTTTTCAATATTCACATCGATGTCGAATATGAATATCTGTATCTGGACAAGGAAATTACGATTGACAAGGTCATGCACAAAGAAAAGCGCAAGAGAGTAGCAACCTACGAGCTTTCAAAGATTGAAATCATGGCTCCCATCAAGTCGTATCGTCTTGACGGCTACAAGAACCGTCAGGTAAAGACCGTTGATGTTTCGAGCAATACTGAAGCAATGCCCGATAAGAGGTATGTTTTTTTCTACAACGGCGATCAGAAGGTCATCTTTGAACCAAGTGAAGAGCTTACCATGCTTTTAAAGAAGTTGGAGCCCTGGAAGGTTTATACTGATTGACAAGGGTAGATACTTGTGTTAGATTTTAGAGCAAAAATTAAGCGTTTTGTTTGCAGAACGCATGCGTCCGGTGCGGTCGCTTGCAACATATACCTTGCGTAAATGTGAATAGCTGGCACGTAGTGCTTTTTTGACTATGCAGGAGATTGCGTTGCAATTTCCTGTATAGCCAAAAACTGTCGGAAGCAGCGCCGGCAGTTTATTGCTATAAAGTGCTGTGATTTACAACAATTTAATTAAGGAGGACATGAATTTGAGTCAGATTATCGGCGAAGGTATTACTTTTGATGATGTGCTGTTGGTTCCTGCGTACTCTGAGGTTATTCCCAATCAGGTTGACGTTTCTACCTATCTCACCAAGAAGATTAAACTTAATATTCCCGTAATGAGTGCCGGCATGGACACGGTTACGGAACATCGCATGGCAATAGCCATGGCAAGACAGGGCGGTATCGGAATTATCCACAAGAATATGTCAATTGAGGCTCAGGCCGAAGAGGTTGACAAGGTTAAAAGGTCTGAAAATGGGGTAATTACCGATCCTTTTTCTTTATCCCCGGAACATACACTTAAGGATGCTGACGAGTTAATGGGCAAGTTCAGAATCTCCGGCGTTCCGATTACTGAGGGAAAGAAGCTCGTAGGTATCATTACCAACCGCGATCTTAAATTCGAAACAGATTTTACCAAAAAGATAAGTGACTGTATGACAAGCGAAGGCCTTGTCACGGCCAAGGAAGGCATTACCCTTGAGGAAGCAAAGCAGATACTTGCAAAGGCAAGAAAGGAAAAGCTTCCGATTGTGGACGATGACTTTAATTTAAAGGGTCTCATTACCATAAAGGACATCGAGAAGACCATTAAATATCCTCTTGCCGCAAAGGACGAGCAGGGAAGACTTCTCTGCGGCGCGGCAGTCGGAATTACTGCCAACTGCCTTGAAAGATGCGAGGCACTTGTGAAGGCACATGTCGATGTTGTAGTGCTTGATTCGGCACACGGACATTCGGCAAACGTCATCAGATGTGTGAAGATGATAAAGGAAAAATTCCCCGATCTTCAGATAATCGCAGGAAACGTCGCTACGGGAGAGGCTACAAAGGCCTTGATCGAGGCGGGAGCGGATGCTGTTAAGGTCGGAATCGGACCCGGTTCCATCTGTACGACACGTATCGTTGCCGGAATCGGCGTACCTCAGGTAACCGCCATCATGGACTGCTACAAGGCAGCCAAGGAGTACGGCATCCCGGTTATCGCCGACGGCGGTATCAAATATTCGGGCGAGATCACAAAGGCAATTGCCGCAGGCGGTAGCGTCTGCATGATGGGTTCTATGTTTGCAGGCTGCGACGAAGCACCCGGCGACTTCGAACTGTTCCAGGGACGTAAGTATAAGGTTTACAGAGGCATGGGCTCCATAGCCGCTATGGAGAACGGCTCCAAGGACAGATACTTCCAGACCGACGCAAAGAAGCTTGTTCCCGAAGGCGTTGAAGGACGTGTTGCCTACAAGGGAAGCGTCGAAGATACCATCTTCCAGCTGATGGGCGGCCTTCGCTCCGGTATGGGATACTGCGGATGCAAGACTGTCGAAGAGCTTAAAGAAAACGGAAAGTTCATGAAGATTTCGGCAGCAGCCTTACGTGAATCGCATCCTCACGACATTCACATCACAAAAGAAGCCCCGAACTATTCGTCTGACGGTAACAACTAAGATAGTCTTTTAAAACCCCAGGCCGTTCGAAAACTCGATTTTTTGATTCGGCCGTCGCATCATGTGGTGTTCCGATTCTCTCCCTTTGCACCACATATTGTGTTTGACTCGATCCTGTTTTGGGTTTTCGAACAGTCTCCCCCGGAGAGCAATCTCCGGGGTTTTCTGTATAGGAAATTGCTTTGCAATCTCCCATACAGCAAAAAGGGCACTTCGTGTCACTGATGCGCAGCTTAAGGCATGGAAAATAATGCTGTGCATTCCGCTTAGGTGCATAAGTGTGCGACTGCACACACTTTTTTGAACCCTTTTCCCAAACTATTTCTTGCGTGTAAAGAAGGCTCTATGCTACAATATTTAGGGAAATCTATTGAGGTTATTGGTTGTGGAAATTGGTGTTAATAAAGGTATAAATAGTACGGTTTCAAGCATTGAGATAGATGCCTGCATTTTGGAGCGTGTAGCGGCGAGGTACAGCAAGGTCGCCGATATTTACGTATACGCTGTCGATGCGGCAGGCGAGATGATTTGTGAAAAGACCGGAGACAGTGCCGATTACAGACGTTTAAATGAGTTAATCGGCGAAGATGTGATAAATGCGGTATACGAAAGAGTCACATCCGACGATTTGGAGGTTCAGGCAATAGAAGACACATGCGTACCCAACATTAAGGTGGCAGGTGTCTCGCTTCACGTTAAGGGAAATGCTTTAATTACGTGGATTATTGTAGGAGTTTTTAGTGACGAGGAGCTTAAAAATCTTCCGGGTGCAGTTTTACCGCTTGAGTTTTCACGTGTTACGACATTAAAAGCGTTTAGCGATTCGATGGATATCATTCGCGATGTGACGGAACTTATTGTTCGTTCAAAGCTTTCCGTCAAGAATGCCGAGGCTGAAAGCAGACGTTCCAAATTTTCCGAGGAAGAGACAAAGGCTTCCCTGAAGCGTGCCGAGGCTGTGTCTGAAATCGTACAGCTGCTCGAATCTTCCGATGCAATAGAAGTCATCATGAGCGCACTTTTAAAGCTTGTCGGCACCTATCTTGATATTTCGGGAGCTTACGTCGCCAGAGTTAAAGGCAGGACGGATTATTGTGATATTGCCGCCGAGTGGTACAACGCCGGTGTAATTCCTTATTTTGAAAGACAGATGGGTCAGAAACGTGCGAGGTTCATGTATCTTGACAAGCCCGTGGTGATTTCCGCAGACACCGATACGGATGAAGCAGACAAGGCTTTTATGGATGATATCAATGCTGCCGCTCTTTGCTCGATACCGATTATGATAGGCGGAAAAGCATCGATGTATGCCTGCTTTGTCGATTCGGACGTAAATCGCAGATGGGCGACCTTCGATATCAAGTTTATTTATGATTCCATAAAGATTCTTCAAAGCATTATCGTAAAGCGCATTCAGAAGAATTCCCTGGCGAGCTCCTATGCTTCTTTGGAAGCAATTTTGGACAATGTCGGAAGTGCCATTTATGTGCGCGATATCGAGACCGGAACGGCACTTTTTGCAAACCGTATTTTAAAGAACTATTTTGCAACGGAACTTGCTACCGGAAAGCTTGACGATTTATTTGACAGCGCTCTACCGGTAAGCCGTGACAGCGGCATATATGAAGTCTTCCATGCAGAGAAAAACAAATGGTATGACTTGCATTATACTTTTATCAACTGGGTGGACGGCAGGAAGGTTTCTTTATGTGCGGCTTATGACGTGACCGACAAAAAGAACTACCAGAAGCGAATCGAGCAGCAGTCCTATACGGACTTTTTGACGGGTCTTTATAATCGTCTGTGCTGTGAGAGAGACCTTGCAATGCATATAGACAGTGCGAAGAGTTCAGGGACGAAGGGTGCCCTTCTTTATCTGGACCTGGATGACTTTAAGCATATAAACGATGGCCTTGGGCATCAATACGGCGATATACTCTTAAAGGCGATTTCACATTCCCTGACGCGTATTGAGGGGATTAAGAATACCTGTTACCGAATGGGAGGTGATGAATTTGTCATCATCATCCCTCCGCAGAGTTACAATACTTTTAGAGATATAGTTACTCAAATTGAGGATATTTTTTCCAAGCCCTGGTATTTAAAGGATGCGGATTACTACTGCACCATGAGTATGGGAATCGTTGAATTCCCTGACATGGGCGAAAACGTTCAGGACCTTATCAAGAAGGCCGACTTTGCCATGTATGAGGCCAAGAAGGACGGCAAGAACCGTGTGACGGAGTTTTCAAACGACTATACGACGGCTTCAAATGAGCGACTTGGCATGGAAAAGAACATGCGTGAGGCAATGCTTGAAGGCTATAGGGAATTTGAGGTTTATTATCAGCCGATTATTGATATTACGGCAGACAACAAGTGCATCGGCGCCGAGGCTTTGATTCGCTGGAATTCGTCGGAGCTCGGCTTTGTGGGACCTCAGGAGTTTATTCCTTTGGCAGAGTATTTGGGACTTATCAATCCAATCGGAAATCACGTATTAAAGACGGCTTGTCTTGAATGCGATAAATGGAATAAATCTGGGTGCCCGGACTATAAGGTTAACGTAAATCTTTCCGTAGTCCAGCTTCTTCAGCCTGACATCGTCGAAACGGTTGAGGCAACGCTTAAAGAAACCGGCATTAACCCCCAAAACCTTACCCTGGAGGTTACGGAAAGCCTTGCCATAAACGATATGGAGCGTATGGTCAAGATCCTGGAGGGCATCAAGGCATTGGGCGTAAAGATTGCTCTTGATGACTTCGGAACGGGTTATTCGTCGCTTAAGCACATAAGAGAGATACCTTTTGATGTGATAAAGGTTGACCAGTGCTTTGTAAGGGATCTGTCAGAGGATGCTTATTCGCAGTCCTTTGTCAAGATGGTTGCGGAGCTTGCCGAGACGATAGGCGTCAGCGTCTGTGTCGAAGGAATCGAAACCGACAAGCAGTTAAAGGCTCTTTCGGGCATGAAGGTAAAGATGATTCAGGGCTACTATTTTGACAGACCTATGCCGCATGAATCATTTGAAGAAAAATATGTTAACTGAGGTGTGTTAATATAGAAAGCAAAAATGCTTTCTATAATCGATGCACGGCGCATTTCATGCGCCTTTACTCCGAATTTGCTTCGCAACTTCGGACAAGTTGTATCATTGAATACCTATCGGAGGTAAATAAATGGCAGACGGAATTTTATCCGGACTTGAATCCTTTGGCCTTGGCGGGCTCGAGGGAATGAGTCTTTTTGAAGATGAGAAAAAGAAAGAAGAAGGCGGAGCACCGAAGCCTGTTGAGCTTACCGAAAAGGACTTTCTTCTTGATAAAACGGTTAAATGTCCCTTATGCGAGTATGAATTTAAGACACGTGCCGTTAAAGGCGGCAAGGCAAAGCTCATCGGCACGGACCTTGATTTCAGACCGCATTATAAAGAGCTTGATGTAGTAAAGTACGATATCATCATGTGCCCGGTATGCGGATATACCGCACTTACGAGGTATTTTCCGACGCTTCTTCAGATGCAGGGAAAGCGCATCAAGGAAAAGATTTCGATTAACTTTAAGGAGCAGACCGAGTTTCCGGAGACCTTCACCTACGATCAGGCACTCGAACGCTACAAGATGGCTCTTGTAAATGCCGTAGTCAAAGGCTCAAAGGCAAGCGAAAAGGCTTATATCTGTTTGAAGGCTTCCTGGATATGCAGAGGCAAGTGCGAGGAAATCACGGACAAGTCTCCCGACTATGCAAAGTTTAAAGCAATGGAAAAAGAATTTACAAAGAACGCTTATGAAGGCTTTGCATCAGCCGTTGCAAAGGAAAGCTTCCCTATGTGCGGAATGGATGAGACCACGGTAAACTATCTGCTTGCAGTTCTTGGCTACATGACCGGACACCTTGACGTATCACAGAAGATGATTGCAATTATCCTTCAGTCAAACACTGCAAATTCACGTATGAAGGATAAGGCGCGGGACTTAAAGGATCTGGTCCTTAAAAAATTAAAGGCAAAGGGTTGACACAGCCGGTAAAATTTAATAAATTACGTTTGTAGTCTATATGACTGACGGAAGTGGAATTGACCACGGGAAGTATAGATGATTGTAGCCGACCGTCTGGGCAGATAAGCTCAGATTGTCGGTTTTTTTTCATTGGGCAATCCAATTTGCCGGCTTTCTCAAAAAACTTATTTTTTCAGATGTGCCGACCATTCCGGCAAGCCCATTAAAACAAGAATCGTGTTCGGGTGAGGCCTCCACGATTCTTAGGTCTTGCTTCCATGGCGCATAAATGAAAAAAATATGTCTTTTTTGAAATCATGCGTAGGTTTTTAATCTGAAAGGAGAGATATCATGAAAATTTACGACCTAAAGAACCTTCTTAAGACAAATGAATATCCGGGGCGGGGTATTGTAATCGGCAGGTCCGAGGACGGAAAGAAGGCGGTAATTGCTTATTTCATAATGGGAAGAAGCGTTAATTCCAGAAACCGTGTCTTTGTTGAGGACGGCGAGGGCATCAGGACTGAGGCTTTCGAACCTTTAAAGATGAGCGACCCTTCACTTATTATTTATGCGCCGGTAAGGGTGTTCGGTTCACACACGATTGTTACAAACGGTGACCAGACGGATACGGTTTATGACAACTTGAGAGCGGGAAAGTCCTTTGATGCGGCTTTAAGGACACGTGAATTTGAGCCCGACGATCCTAACTTTACTCCAAGGATTTCGGGAATACTGCACTTTGAAGACGGCAAGTTTTCTTATGAAATGAATATTTTAAAGTCAAATAACGGGGACGGAAGCGCATGCAACCGTTACAACTTCTATTATGACAATCCACGCATTTCGGAGGGCAGATTTATTCACACCTATATGCATGACGCTCACCCCCTTCCGAGCTTTGAGGGCGAGCCGTGGACAGTGCACATAAAGGGCGATATCGATTCTTTTACCGAGGAAATCTGGGAGAGCCTAAATTTTGAAAATAAGGTTTCTTTATTCACCCGTTTCGTGGATTTGGAAACAGGTAAATGGGAAACGAGAATCGTAAACAAGAACAGATAAGGAGCGGAAAATGAACGAAATTCAGTTAAAATACGGATGCAATCCTAATCAGAAGCCTTCGAGGATATACATGGAGGATGGGGCCGACCTTCCTGTAAAGGTGCTTAACGGACGGCCGGGATACATTAATTTTCTCGATGCATTTAACGGCTGGCAGCTTGTAAAAGAGTTAAAGGAAGCAACGGGACTTCCGGCCGCAACTTCATTTAAACACGTTTCACCCGCAGGAGCCGCTTTGGGACTTCCTCTTGACGAAACTCTTGCAAAGATTTATTGGGTGGATGATTTGGGAAAGCTTTCACCGCTTGCATCGGCATATGCACGTGCAAGAGGTGCCGACAGAATGTCATCCTTTGGCGATTTCATCGCTCTTTCGGACGTTTGCGATACTGACACCGCAAGGCTTATAAAGAGAGAGGTTTCGGACGGAGTAATTGCACCCGGATATACAGAGGAAGCCCTTTCAATTCTTAAACAGAAAAAGAAGGGAAATTATAATATCATAGAGATTGCCCCTTCATACGTGCCTGCACCGATTGAGAAAAAACAGGTATACGGAATCACCTTTGAACAGGGCAGGAACGAGCTTAACATTAACGATCCTGAGATATTTTCAAACATCGTTACCAGGAATAAAGAAATTCCCGAATCGGCACTTAATGATATGAAGCTTGCACTTATCACTTTAAAGTACACGCAGTCAAATTCGGTATGCTATGTAAAGGACGGGCAGGCAATCGGAATAGGCGCAGGGCAGCAGTCACGTATTCACTGCACGCGTCTGGCAGGCTCAAAGGCAGACAACTGGTTTTTAAGACAGTGCCCGAAGGTTTTGAATCTTGAATTCTTGGATGCTCTTGGACGCGCGGACAGAGACAATACAATCGACCTTTATATCGGAGACGAGTACGAGGACGTACTCAGAGAAGGAGAGTGGCAGAAACGCTTCAAGGTTAAGCCTGAGGTATTTACAACCGCAGAAAAGCGCGAATGGCTTTCAAAGAATACCGGTGTCACGGTCGGATCGGATGCTTTCTTCCCATTCTCGGACAACATCGAAAGAGCTTATAAGAGCGGAGTCAAGTACATCGTTCAGCCGGGAGGTTCGGTAAGAGACGATCTCGTAATCGAGGCTTCGGACAATCACGATATGGTAATGGTATTTACCGGAATCAGACTGTTCCATCACTAATGGTTAAAAAAACCTTCGGGCTAAAATCCCGAAGGTCTTTTTATTACTGTAATAGGAAATTGTATTACAATCTCCTATATAGTAAAAAGGTAATACGTCTGAATGCTGCGATGCTTTGATAAATGGCATATGTCGCTTGCACGACCGCACACGGTGACACTTCAATCCGATTTCTATTTTGCCTGCTTGTACGCAGGATCCGCAGGGTAAGAGCCGCGAAGCTTCTGCATGCCTCTTCCGACGGCATCCTTTGAATTCTTCCAATCAGCATCCTTGTTGCGGTAGTCAAACTTCTCTATGAGCCAGCTGACATCTTCATATAGGCGCTCCATGTTCTTACTCATAAGGTCAAACATCTGAGGGTAGAATTCCTGTTTTTCTTTATCACTTAAGGCACCTTCCGCATATTCGCAGAGCTCGCCGAAGTGATGCAGACAGAAGCCCTTTCCTTCGAGGATTTTCTTTTTAAACTCGGAATCTTCTTTGTACAGATAAAGAAAGGTATCAAGGTAGTGCGAGTACATCTTCTTGAACTCGTTGCAGATGTAGCAGGAATGATCGCGACTTTCGGTCCACCTTGCGATGGGATTTTTTAAGTCCGAATTCTTTGAAAACTTATCCTTGAAGCTTGATTTTGATGGCGTGTACTTCTTAAACTGCTCCTGCATTTCACCGATGACCTTTTTATAGTGAGTCTTCAGTATCCAGGCGTTACCGAGGGTGTTTCCGTAGTCGTACATTTTGCGGATGTGCTCCCTGCAGAAGCCGTATTCATCGGTGAGAGCCCTGGTGTCGGCTTCCATGTACGAGGAAGCGGAACCGAGCACGTAGTCCAAAAGGTACTGCTCGACGTTTCTTTCGATATAGCAGATGGGGCATTCGTCGCCCGCATTTACGGCATCATTCACTGGAATTGTGTATAATTTTTCTTTCATAAATAAGTCCTTTCGCTTGTCATAGCTTTCCTGCTTTCCAAGGGAAGTGGGAGGAAACTTGTAAATTTGCAGCGTTTACGTGCTTTTTTATAAGGGTAATTATAGCATGATACCAGGGTGAAGGGCACGAAATTTCAAAGCAATCCGGTATCATACATTGTTCATCTAAACTTTATACATAATTAACTTTTTCATTAACCAAAATCTGTTATAATGGGTTTCAACAGGCGGGGTTGCCTGAAGCTTATCAGACTTCTTATTTGGAAAGGAGATTTATTATGGCTAAAAAGGGTGGAAAATTTGCAATATTGGCAGCAATCGGTGCTGCCTGTGCAGGTGCATACTACATGTACAAAAAGAAAAACGATAACATTCCCGAGAACATGGAGGACCTGGACCTTGATGACGGACCTACCGCCGACATAGATAAGGTCGAGGCAGAAGCTAAAGAGACTACCGAAGAGGTCGGCGAACAGACCGAGAGCAAGCGTTCTTACACCTCACTTTCTTTTTCTGATGTTGAAAAGAAGGCAAAGGACATCGGAGCAAAGGTTGCTTCATCTGCAGACAAGGCAGCAGGAGTGCTTTCTGAGAAATTTCAGAGCGCAGCTGCAAGAGTTGAAGAATTCTTCGATGACAGGAAAAATGCAGTAGAGGATGCCGAGGTTTCCGATACTTTGGAGGAAGCTGTTAATGAAACTGTCGAGGAAGCTACGGAAGAAAAGCCTGAAGAATAAACTCAGATAAATGCGAAGCTAAGCGCATGGGTTTTATATCTGTATGTCTGTCAACACAGACATAAATCAGGAGTCGTAGACTTACAGGAGAGTCTTGATCAAATAAAAAAACCTGCCGATTAAAACCGGCAGGTTTTTTACTGTATAGGAAATTGCTTTGCAATCTCCCATACAGCAAAAAGGCACTTCGTACCAATGATGCGCAAATCGCGGTAGAGAAAATGATGCTGCGCATTCCGCTCGCGCGCGGAGAATCCTGCAAAGCAGGATTTGTTGTTCCTATATAGGAAATTGCATTAAATATTTACATACTGCTCAGTGAGCGAAATGTATCTTACGGATTCATTGAAGTTGTCCTCGGCTGTAAACGACCCTTCAAACAGGGCATTTTCCATGATGCCCTGAAGCGTATAATCAAGCATCCTAAGAAGTCTTGAAGCGTTGGTGCTTTTGCTTATAAACGTTTGATCGGCTCTTGCAAGAATGGTGCCTAAGTTGTCACGATACGTCTTCTTACTTTCTTCGACAGACAAAAGCGCTTCGGTGACGGTTTCTTTTTCACAGGATCTAAGAAATACACACATATAGGGATGACTCTTAAGCACCTGCATCTTTGCCGCCTCAATCTGCTTTAAGAGGGTAAAATAAGAGGTTTCGTCGGGGTCTATCGCACTTGAAAGCTCAAGAGAAATAAGCTTGACAGCATAGTCGTGGATGAACGAATAAACGCCGATTTTTGAATCAAAATAATGAAAAAGAAGCCCCTTTGAGATACGCGCCTCTTTGACAATATCGTCAGTGCTTGCGTGTCCGTAGCCGTTAAGGGCAAAAATTTTCAGGGCTGCATTGATGATGCGGTCCTGTTTTTCCTGTTTTAAATCAAAAAATTTAGCGTTCATGTCTTCTCCTGTATCTGTTGACTTAAATAGTCGCACTCAAGCATAGCATACCGGTAAAGTTCTTTCAAGCGAAAATCCAAACGAAAATGCGCAAGATATGACTGTTTTTTAGGCAAAAAACAGGTGTCTTTAAATTACGCGATATGGTACGATAAACGGGTAAAAACAAGCAGGGAGGGTACGAATATGGATATTTGTGTAGTAAAAGACTATGAGGAAATGAGTAAGAAGGCGGCGGATTTTATTGCCGACATGATTGTTAAAAAGCCCGACGGGGTACTCGGACTTGCCACGGGTTCAACGCCTGTCGGCACTTATAAGAATCTCGTTTCCATGTATGAAGCTGGAAGGCTTGATTTTTCAAGGCTTACCACGGTTAATCTCGATGAGTACAAGGGACTTAAGCGTTCTCATGACCAGAGCTATTATTTCTTTATGCATGACAATTTATTTGACCATGTGAATCTGCGTCCAGATGCAAGCTTCCTGCCGGACGGTTCAAAGGATGACGCGGAGAGTGAGTGCAAGGCTTACGAAAGAAAGGTTGCGTCACTCGGATATGCCGATTTGCAGCTTCTCGGAATAGGAAGAAACGGACATATCGGTTTTAATGAGCCTGCGGATGATTTTGCGGTTGCAACACATTGCGTTAATCTGACGGAGTCCACAATCGATGCCAACAAGAGGTTCTTTGCTTCAATCGACGATGTTCCGAAGCAGGCTTACACCATGGGAATCGGAACCATTATGAAGGCAAAGAGGATTTTGATTCTTGCAAGTGGAGCGGACAAGGCAGAGGCTATTAAGAATTCCTGCTTCGGACCGGTTACACCTAAGGTTCCCGCTTCCATCTTACAATTCCACCCGGATGTAACGGTTATCTGTGATGAGGCTGCGTACAGTCTTTGCAAATAAGTGTGAATTAAAGGCAGGTATCGTGATAAGTAACCGGCCTGATTTGGAGGTAATTATGAAAATCGGAGCACTTGAAGCCGGCGGCACGAAAATGGTGTGCGCTATCGGTGATGAATTCGGGCATATATTTGACACGGTGAGCATTCCTACAAAGACTCCGGAAGCCACCATGCCCCTTTTGATAGATTATTTTAAGGATAAAGAACTTGATGCTCTCGGCATAGGCTGTTTTGGGCCGATATGTCTTGATAAGGGAAAGCCTAACTATGGCTTTATCACTTCGACACCAAAGCTTGCCTGGCGGAATTTTAACATCGTCGGAGCCTTTAGGGATGCACTTAATATTCCCATCGGCTTTGATACCGACGTAAACGGTTCCTGCCTCGGAGAGGCAACGTACGGAGCGGGCGAAGGACTCAAAAATGTTCTTTATCTGACTGTAGGTACAGGAATCGGCGCGGGCATTCTTGTAGATGGGCATCTTCTTCACGGAAACCTCCATCCGGAGGCAGGCCATATCCTTATGAAGCGTAAAGAAGGGGATTCTTACAAGGGAAAGTGCCCTTATCACGGTGACTGTTTTGAGGGTCTTGCAAGCGGACCGGCGATTGAGGAAAGGTTCGGTCTTCCCGCAAAGGATTTAGCAGATGTAAAAGAGGTCTGGGAGCTTGAAGGCTATTATATAGCCGAGGCTCTTACAAATTATATTCTGGTACTTGCTCCGGAGAGGATTATACTCGGCGGCGGAGTAATGCATCAGACGCAGCTTTTTGATATTATCAGGCGCAATGTAAAGGAAATGCTTAACGGTTATATAGAAACTCCCGAGCTTGCAAGCCTTAATACCTATATAGTTCCGGCAGGTTTAAATGACGATCAGGGCATAGTCGGATGCCTGATATTAGGGAGAGACGCATATAATGGATGCATCAGCTAATCGCATTAAAGGCTTTTTAAATACTCTTAGGAATAATATTTTCACGGACGAATATCCTGTTCCTACCATTTTTGCCAAGGAAATCGACTATGGACAAAGAAACACGATCTTTGAAAACACTGACTCTCCCGGGTGGCACGAATTTAAAAATGCAACCCGTTGGGGTGGGCGCGACAAGCATACCTGTTTTAAGACTGTCTTATCAGTAACTCCCGAAATGGAAGGCAGGGAAATATGGATGCTTCTTTCTACGGGAGCGGTAAATATCTGGAACACGGACAATCCTCAGTTTCTTATTTATATCAATGATGAGATTCTTTGCGGTGCGGATATGAATCATCATGAGGCGTCGATTACGAGGTGTGCGCATCCCGGTGAAAGCTTTACAATCGGAGTCTATGCATATTCGAACTCTGCTACGATTTCGGATTACTTCAGGCTAAGCTTCAGGGCAAAGGAAAAGGCTACGGAAAAGCTTTACTATGATGTAAAGGTGCTTTATGACCTTTGTGAACAGTTAAAGCCCGATGATTTAAACCGCATACACATTTTTGAATGCTTGAATAAGGTAATAAACATGACGGACCTGCGAATTGCGGGTTCAAAGGCATTTATCGACAGTCTGAAGAAAGCGGACGATTGGCTGAATGAAAACTTTTATGAAAAGCTTTCGGGGGACAATCCTGTAACCGTGCATTCCATAGGGCATACTCACATCGACGTTGCCTGGAAGTGGCCGGTGAGGCAGACTCGCGAAAAGGCTTTGAGAAGCTTTTCAACCGTCCTTAATTACATGAACGAGTATCCCGAGTACAAGTTTATGTCAAGCCAGCCTCAGCTCTACGAATTTGTCAAGGAAGATTCACCCGAAACCTTTGAAAAGATACGAGAGCGTGTCAAAGAGGGCAGATGGGAAACGGAAGGCGCAATGTGGCTTGAGGCGGATTGCAACTTAACTTCCGGCGAGTCGCTTGTAAGGCAGATTATTAAAGGTAAGGAATTTTTTAAGCGGGAATTTAACAAGGGCGACAATAAGGTCCTCTGGCTTCCGGACGTATTCGGCTACAGTGCCGCACTTCCGCAGATACTTAAAAAGTCGGGCATTGATTATTTCATGACCACGAAGATCAACTGGAATGAAACCAACAAGATGCCCCACGATGTATTTTACTGGAAGGGCATTGACGGGTCCGAGATCCTTACATACTTTATCACGACTACCGAGCACAAGCTTTACCCAGAGCTTACGCTCAATCCGCGCTTTGAAACGACCTACAATGGCAGGCAGAATGTCACTCAGGTGATGGGCTGTTGGCAGAGATTTTCGGACAAAGAAATTTCGAAGGATGTTCTTACCTGCTACGGTCACGGTGACGGCGGTGGCGGCACCACGCGTGAAATGCTTGAAGAAAACAGGCGTATGCTTAAGGGACTTCCGGGAATGCCTGTTACAAAGAATACCTTTGTAAAGGATTTCTTTATCCTTTTGGATAAAGAACTTAAAGGCAAGAAGGTACCGAAGTGGGTGGGTGAGCTCTACCTTGAATACCACCGCGGCACTTACACTTCACAGGCAAGAAACAAAAAATATAACCGGATGTCCGAATATATGAATGAGGATGCCGAGTGGCTGAGCGTGTTTGCGGGACTTAAGTCGGAAGAGTTTCTTTATCCCGAGAGTGAGCTTAATGCAAACTGGAAGAAGACACTCTTAAATCAGTTCCATGATATCTTACCCGGTTCTTCGATAGGTGAGGTCTACAGGGTTTCCGAAAAAGAGTATGAAGAGGTGCTTTCATCGGACCGTGCGCTTATTAAGAAAGCCGCCGATGCAATATCGGGGGAGGGCTCAGAGAATATCATTCTTTATAATCCCTGCTCCTTTAAGCGGTATGCGTTAATCGATGCGGGCGGCAAACATGTGCTCATAGAGGACATTCCCTCAAAGGGGTATCTCACGGTTTCAAAGAGTGAGCTTAAGTCACTTAAAGAAAGAGAATCTTCTTTTAAATATGACGCGGCGGTAAGAACACTTTCGACACCGTTCTATGACGTGACCTTCAACGAAAACGGTGAGATTTCGGGGCTCTTTGACAAGGACGAAGACAGGCTCGTAAATAAAGAAGGCGAAGTACTAAACCGCCTTCTTACCTTTGAAGACAGGCCCTTTGAATATGATGCGTGGAACATCGACTCTACATATGAGGAGAAATGCGAGGCAGTTTTAAAGCTTTCGGAATTTGAGGTTACGGAGAACTCCTTTGAAAGATTTTCAATCCATGTAAAAAGAAGCTTCTTAAACTCTCTGATTGAACAGACAATTTCTTTTTACGCTCATACAAAGAGAATCGACTTTGACACAAGGGTTGACTGGAAGGAGCAGCAGGTACTCATGAAGGCGGCCTTCCCGGTGGATGTACTTGCGTCAAAGTGCACCTGTGACATCCAGTTTGGCAATGTGGAACGGCCGACTCACAGGAACACCTCGTGGGATGAGGCACGATACGAATTTGCTGCTCACAAGTGGGTTGATATTTCGGAGACGGACTTCGGCGTCGCCCTCTTAAACAACTGTAAATACGGCGTGGACGTGCACGAAAATGTCATGCGCCTTACGCTTATTAAGTCGGGAATTTTTCCCGATCCCGATGCTGACAAGGGTGTGCACGAATTCACCTATTCACTGCTTCCTCATAAGGGTGACTTTAGACGCGGTAGCGTCATTTATGAAGCCTTTATGCTCAACCGCCCTGTTTACATATTTGAAACCGGTATGCAGGCAGGCTTAAGTGAATCCCTGATTTCAACGGACAAAGAAAACGTCTTTGCGGATACTCTGAAGCGTGCCGAAGACGGAAACGGAAATATAGTTCGCCTTCACGAAGAGTACGGGTCCAGGACGAAGGTTAAGATAGACGTTTCAAAGTTTAAGGCAGGGAAAGTCATTGCAACAGACCTTCTTGAAAAAGAAATTCCCGCAGAAGACGTTAAGTATACCTACAAGGACGGTATTATCACGACGGAGATAAAGCCGTATGAGATATTGACTTTCAGGCTTGAGTAGAGGTATGTAGTATGTGACGGGTGTGGTATACTTTGAAGAAGGGAGCAATATTGAAGTAAACCTGTTATCCGATGATAACAAATCAGAAAAATCATTGCCAAGCTTTTTGATACTTGACTACAGAGAAAAAGATAACATACCGATTCATGTCTTGGTTGGCTTTAACGGAAGGAAACTGTTGGTAATATCGGCTTGCTATCCGGATGCATTGCATTGGATGTCGGACAATAAGACAAGGAGGAATTGACAGATGTGTATTGCATGCTTTGATGATGACAAAATGGCTACAACGACAACTTTTACGGTTGAATATAAGGAGTGCATCATTGTGATAAAAAATGTTCCTTGCCTTGAATGCGAAATTTGCGGGGAAATAACATTTACAGATGCAGTGTCAAAACGGCTTGAAATGCTTGTTAATGCCGCAAAGAGGTTGATGCAAGAGGTGTCGGTCATCGATTACAATAAGGTTGCATAGACGACACGTAAAATTTCTAAAAGCTCAAGAGAGTCCAATGCCTTTAGGCAGTGGGTGCTCCCCACGAGGTGCTGGGGCAAAAGCTCAGTACCTCGTAAGTCTTGAAAGACAGAGAGTATATAAAGCTTGCAGGTATTGCACCTATGGCAATTGCGAAAATTCTTTTCTTTGTCACAGAAGACTTATCAAACCCTCTTGGCTTTGTAGACGGCTGGACAATCGTAATGCTTTTACTCCTTGCGATTGAAGATAGCCTCACTCTCATAAAGGGTAAGGAAGAAAAATAAATTTAATAAAAATTCTTATTAAAGGGACCTGTCCTTATGGAACGGGTCCTTTTTTTGACCTTGCAATCATCAAAAGAAATGCAAAAGAAAGTATAAAAATCCTCAAAAACATAACCAAATTTGCGTAGCGGGCAAAGCGATAAAAATCTATACTGAGGTAAAGTTTGAAAGTGGGGTTTCAAACTTTTAAAGTGAGAGACGGATAAAGATTTTGGAGGTGTTATGAGCAGTTTATTTTTAATGCCAAAGCAGATTTTTCAGGGAACCGACGCCCTTAAGGCCTGCGAGGCTTCGCTTAAAGGATTCGGCAGTAAAGCTTTGATCGTGACGGATGAGTCGATGATCAAGCTTGGAAATTTAAAGCATGTTGAGGATACACTTAACAATCAGGGAGTTCCCTATGTGGTATTTTCGGGAGTAACCGGAGAGCCTACGGATGTAATGATTGATGAAGGCTTAAAGATTTACGATTCGGAAGGCTGCGACTTTTTAATCGCCCTTGGCGGCGGCTCACCGATTGATTCCATGAAGGCAATAGCCGCAGTTAAGGGTAACGGTGGAAAGATTACGGATTATCTGGGGAAGGTCATAGAAAAAGAAACACCACCCATGATTGCCATTCCCACGACGGCAGGAACAGGTTCCGAGGCAACTCAGTTTACGATTATCACAGATACCAAGAAAGATATAAAGATGCTTTTAAAGGGCGCAGTTTTGATGCCGGACGTGGCGGTTATTGACCCGAGGTTTACGCTTACCGCACCGCCGAAAATTACTGCTTCGACTGGTCTTGATGCACTTTGCCACGCAAGCGAAGCCTTTACTTCGAAAAAGGCTCAGCCTATGTCTGATACCTTCGCACTTTCTGCGGTTAAGAGGATATTTAAGTATCTTCCGATTGCCTACAAGGACGGATCAAACGTAAAGGCACGTGAGGAAATGAGCCTTGCGGCACTTGAAGCAGGCGTAGCCTTCAACAATTCTTCCGTAACGATTATTCATGGCATGAGCAGACCTATCGGCGCACTTTTCCACGTTCCGCACGGAACTTCAAACGCAATGCTTATCGAAAAGTGCTTTGGCTTTGCCCTTGACGGAGCTTATGACCGCTTCGGAATTTTGGGCCGCGAGATAGGTGCGGCGGATGCAACCGATTCGGATGAAGAGGCAGCAAAGAAGTTCTTAAAGGCAACGATAGACCTGGTACACCTATGCGAGATTCCGACTCCTTTGGAGTATGGGATCAAAAAGGATGATTTCTTTAAGGTAATAGACAAGATGAGCGAGGATGCCGTTTTCTCGGGCTCTCCCGCAAATACCGTAAAGGTAGTCACCAAAGAAGACGTAAAGAATATTTACAAGAGCTTGTATGATTGATATGGAGGACGCCTGGCAGATGAATTACATTACTTTCGATGAAACAAAACCGATGGATTTGATACTTTTGGGGCGCGTAGCGGTTGATTTTAACCCTGTCGATTACTTTCATCCTCTTGAGGAGTGCACGACCTTTAAAAAATACGTGGGCGGTTCACCCGCAAACATCGCAGTCGGTGTTTCACGTCACGGACTTAAGGCAGGTTTCTTTGCCCGTGTTTCGGACGATCAGCTCGGCGACTTCGTGACACATTATTTTGAAAAAGAAGGAATCGATACTTCACATATTAAAAGATGCACGAATGGTGAAAAAATCGGGCTTACCTTCACAGAAATTCTTTCTCCAAACGAGTCAAGCATACTGATGTATCGAAACTGCATCGCGGATCTTTCACTTGAACCTGCGGACATTGACGAAGACTATATAAAGAACGCAAAGGCAATCCTGATTTCGGGAACGGCTCTTTCACAGAGCCCCTCAAGAGAAGCGGCCATGAAGGCTGTGATGCTTGCATTGAGGAACGACGTTCGCATCATCTTTGACATTGACTACAGGGCTTACACATGGAAAAACAACGACGAAATTTCAATTTATTATTCATATGTAGCAAATAATGCCGACATCATCATGGGCTCGAGGGAAGAGTTTGACCTGACAGAAAGGCTTATAAAGGAAGGTATGAACGATGATGAGACCGCAGCTTACTGGTTTTCAAAAAGGGCAAAGATTGTTGTAATCAAGCACGGCAAGGAAGGCTCGACTGCTCACACCTCAGACGGAAGGAAGTATTCAGTAAAGCCCTTCCCAATTGACTGTTTAAAGAGCTTCGGCGGCGGGGACGGTTATGCGGCAGGCTTTTTGTACGGACTTTTCAACGGTTGGGAAATCTTTGACTGTTTGGAATTCGGATCGGCGGAGGCATCAATGATGGTTGCAAGCCACTCCTGTTCTGACGACCTTCCGAATCCCGAAAAGGTTAAGGAGTTTATCAAAGCGGAAAAAGAAAAATACGGGGAAATGATAGCAAGGGGGTAAAGCTTATGAAGATGACCGTTGCTCAGGCATTGGTAAAGTTTCTTGACAACCAGTACGTTTCAAGAGACGGTATTGAAACAAAATTTGTAGAAGGTATTTTCACTATCTTCGGACATGGAATCGTAGTCGGATTGGGCCAGGCACTTGATGAAAATCCGGGTTCCTTAAAGGTATTTCAGGGCAGAAACGAGCAGGGCATGGCGCACGTTGCCACAGCCTTTGCAAAGCAGAATAACCGTAAGAAGATAATTGCCTGTTCTTCTTCCATAGGACCCGGAGCCGCAAATATGGTGACCGCGGCAGCCTGTGCGACCGTAAACAACATCCCGCTTTTACTCCTTCCCGGAGACACCTTTGCAACTCGAGAGCCCGATCCCGTGCTTCAGCAGATAGAGCAGTCGAATTCTTTGGGGACCACTACAAACGATGCTTTCAGGGCAGTTACGAAGTACTTTGACAGAATTATTCGTCCGGAACAGCTCATGACCGCAATGATAAACGCAATGAGGGTTCTGACGGACCCTGCGGAAACGGGTGCCGTTTGCATAGCACTAAGCCAGGATGTCGAAGGCGAATCCTACGATTATCCGGATTATTTCTTTGAAAAAAGGGTACACAGAATTGTAAGAAATGTACCTACGGACGAGGAGATTAATGATGCAGTTAAAGTTATCTTAAACGCAAAGCATCCCCTCATCATCTGCGGCGGCGGTGTGAGATATTCTGAAGCTGGAAAAGCTCTTATGGAGTTTGCCGCAAAGTTTAACATCCCTTATGCGGAGACTCAGGCAGGAAAGAGTGCTACAAAGTCATCCTGTGAATACAATCTGGGCGGTATCGGAGTAACGGGAAATCTTGCGGCAAACCGCATAGCAAGACAGGCAGACGTCATTATTGCAATAGGTACGAGACTTACTGATTTTACGACAGGTTCAAAGTCAATGTATGCCTTGGATGCAAAGTTTATAAACGTAAACCTTTCAAGGTTCCATGCATACAAGTATGACGGACTTTCAATAATTGCAGATGCTTTAGAAACGATAAATAAGCTTTCTAAGGAGCTTTCAAAGGAAAACTATAGGACTGCTTACACAGATGAAATAAAGAAAGCAAAATCTGACTGGGAAGAAGAGATGAAGCATCTTTCTTCTTACACCTATGACGAGAATTTCAAACCTCTTATTAAGGCTTACTACGAAGGCTCGATTGAAGAATTTGCACGTATCCATGGAACGAACATTACACAGACGGCAGCGGTTGCTTTGATTAGAAGTATAATCGCCGATGATGCTATAGTTACCGGAGCTGCAGGCTCACTTCCCGGTGACCTTCAGCGTATGTGGACCACGGACTGCAAGGATTCCTACCACATGGAGTACGGCTATTCCTGCATGGGCTACGAGATTTCCTCGGCCCTCGGATGCAAGCTTGCAGAGCCCGAAAGGGAAGTCTACGCAATGTGCGGAGACGGAAGCTTTCTCATGCTTCACGCAGACCTTGTTACCTCCATTCAGGAAGGAAAGAAGATAAACGTTTTACTGTTTGACAACTGCGGATTTGGCTGCATCAACAATCTTGAGATGAGTAACGGAATCGGAAACCTTGCTACGGAATTCAGGTTCAGAGATGAAAACGACGCACTTTTGGGAGGCCTCATTCCGATTGACTACGCAGCCGTTGCAAAGGGGTACGGCGCAAAGACTTACTCGGTACATACGCCTGATGAGCTGAAGGCAGCGCTTGAAGACGCCAGGTCTTCAAAGGTTTCGACCCTCATCGACATAAAGGTGCTTCCGAAGACTATGACCGACGGCTATGATTCCTGGTGGAATGTAGGACTTGCTTCGGTTACGGGCAGTAAAAAAGAAAAAGAAGCCTATGACAATCTGATCAAAAAGCGTGAAAGCGCAAGAAAATATTAAGGAGAGCAAAAATGTTTAACAAGGAGAAAGTGCATTTGGGTATTGCACCCATTGCCTGGACGAATGACGACATGCCGGATCTTGGTGCGGAGAACACCTTTGAACAGTGTGTAAGCGAAATGGCACTTGCGGGATTTACCGGCTGCGAAATCGGAAATAAGTATCCGAAGGATGTGGAAACCTTAAAAAAAGCATTGGCACTTCGCAATATGCAGATTTGCAACTGCTGGTTTTCAATGTTTCTTCTTACAAAGCCTTATGAAGAGGTTGAGAAGGAGTTCCTTGAGAAGGTAGATTTCCTAAAGGAAATGGGAGCAAAGGTAATCGGAGTTTCGGAACAATCCTATTCGGTACAGGGTCAGCTTGAAACTCCCATATTCGGTCACAAGCACATCTGCGATCAGGACGAGTGGAAGATTCTTTGCGAAGGCTTGAATAAGCTTGGCAAGGCTTCACTTGAAAGAGGCATTACGCTCACCTTCCATCATCACATGGGAACCGTGGTACAGACGGCAAACGAAGTTGACTACATGATGGAGCATACGGATCCCCGGTATGTAAACCTTCTTTTTGACTCGGGACATTTTGCATACTGCGGAGAGGATCCCGTGGCAATGGTAAAAAAGTACGCACCTCGTATCAAACACGTTCATTTAAAGGACATCCGTCCCGAAATCGTGGAAAAGGTAAAGAAAGAAGATTTGAGCTTCTTACAGGGTGTTCGCGAAGGTGCTTTCACTGTTCCCGGAGACGGCTGCATCGACTTTGATGCGATCTTCAAGGTTCTTTTTGAATCTGGTTACGAAGGCTATATGCTGGTTGAGGCAGAGCAGGATCCAGGGAAGGCAAATCCTTTAGAATACGCGATAAAGGCAAGAAAATACATTAAAGAGCATACAGGATTATAAAGGAGAATATTATGGTAACATTTGGCGTAATCGGCGCAGGCCGAATCGGTAAGGTTCATACGGAGAGTATTTGCCTTCATGTAAAGGGCGCAAGGATTAAGACTTTGGCAGATCCCTTCATGTCAGACGAGGTAGCTGCCTGGGCTAAGGACTTGGGAGTAAAAAAAACAACAAAGGACTACAAGGAAATCTTACAGGACCCCGAAATTGATGCGGTTATGATTTGTTCTTCCACCAATACTCATTCACCCATTTCAATCGAGGCTATCAAGGCAGGAAAGCATGTATTCTGCGAAAAACCCATCGACCACGATCTTTCAAAGATTCAGGAGGTTGTCGATGCACTTAAGGGTTCGAAGGTAAAGTATCAGGTAGGCTTTAACCGCCGTTTCGACCACAACTTCGAGGCTGTTAAGAATGCAATTGTTTCGGGCAAAATCGGCGACCCTCAGATCATCAAGATTACTTCAAGAGACCCCGAGCCTCCGTCAGCAGAATATGCTGCCGTATCGGGCGGAATGTTCCTTGACATGACTATTCATGATTTTGATATGGTAAGGTACCTTGCAGGCTGTGATGCCGAGGAAATTTACGCTCAGGCAGCAGTCCTCGTTGACCCCGCAATCGGTAAGGCTGGCGATGTTGACACCGCTCTTATTACCTTAAAAATGGAAAACGGCGCAATTGCCATGATAGACAACTGCCGTAAGGCTGTATACGGTTACGATCAGCGTGCCGAAGTGCTCGGTACCAAGGGAATGGTTCAGACTTCAAACGATACTGCTTCAAGCCTTGTATTCTCGGGCGCAGACGGCATCACCGGAGAGAAGCCTTTATACTTCTTCTTAGAGCGATACATGGAGTCCTTCTCAAGAGAGGTTCAGCTCTTTGTAAAGGCTATCGAAGAGGATACGGATACACCTTTAGGCGTTATTGACGGACTCAAGCCCGTTCTTATGGGTATTGCTGCCAAGAAGTCGGTAGAAGAGCACAGACCTGTTAAGCTTTCCGAAATTAAGTTTTAAGAGGTGGGCTATGAACAATCAGTTTTTTTATCCTGAATTTGACAAAGAAAATAAAAAACAGCTTTCTTCCTACGGTGAAGAAAATGATATGATGATGGATATTGCTGTTTACAATATGAAGAAGGGCGATAAGAAGACCTTTGTATCCAATAATGAGGAAACTGCGGTTTTGCTCATCAAGGGTGAATTTACGGTTTCCTATTCGGAGGGTGATGAAAGAATAGTCTGCGAAGGACAAAGGCACGACTTCATAAATGAAGGTCCATATTGCCTTCATGTCTGCAAGGGTGTCGAAATCATAGTCGAGGCTATTGAAGATTCGGAAGTACTCGTTCAGAAGACTCCAAATGATAAGACATTTAAGACGATTTTTTATACACCTTCAATGTGCACCAATGATACCTTCGGCAAGGGTTCGTGCGAAAACCGCATGGAAAGAACGGTCAGAACTATTTTCGACTATTCAAACGCACCCTATTCAAATATGGTAAACGGCGAGGTAATCAACCATCAGGGGAGCTTTTCAAGCTACACACCCCATTCGCACCCACAGCCCGAGGTTTATTACTACAGATATGAACGTCCGGAAGGCTTTGGAGCCTGCTTTATAGGTGACAATGCCTACAAGATCAAGGACGGAAGCGTGGCTCACATCACTCCAGGGGAGACACATCCCCAATGCAGTGCTCCGGGATTTCCGATGTACTATTGCTGGATGATAAGGCACTTAGACGGCAACCCCTGGACCACGAGGGATGACGATCCGAGATATCTTTGGATTAAAGAATTATAGATGTTGTACGTAGCAAATTTTGCTTTTTTCGCCCAGGCTGCTATTTCCATACAAGGTGCCGTTACTGCACCGAAAAGTGCTGTGAGGCATCACCCGAGTATGAGGAAATAAAGCCCGGGCATTACGTAGCCTGCCACAGGGCAAAAGAGCTTAACCTTAAGGGGTTTACCTATGAAGCATTAAATTCATAGAAATGTCGTGGAGTAAAGAAGTAGAAAGAAGGATCTATGTCAAAACTATCAAAATTTTATTCGGTAGGTATTGATATGTACAAAAAAGCGGCCGATGCCTCGTCCGATGAAATGAGGGTTTATCTGAGTGCGGACGCTATGGATGCGGCCGTGAGCAAGGCGGAAGCTTTTCTTAAGGCGAAGGGCATTTCATACGAGGAAACTCCTTCAAAGGAAAAAGGTACGGCTGAAATTTCCGTTAGCTGTAACGGCGAGCCGATTCTCTGCGAGGTAAGGTTTTATCCGATTCTTGAAGGTGACACCTTTAAGACGGATTATGAACCTTCGGGACGAATTGATTTTACAAGAGTCGTGACGGGTATAGACGGAAAGGTAAGCGTTCCTTTAGAGGAAGGAAAGTATCTTGTAAAGGTTTCAAAGGGTTCGGAATATGAGATTACCTATTTCAAAACAGAAATTTATAAGGATAAGACCACTGTTCTGATAGTGGGGCTTACACGGTTTATCGACCTTACAAAGGACGGAATTTACGCGGGCGATATTCATCATCATTCGATTTATTCAAGCCCTGTCTGGGGCGGTACGGATGATGTAAGCGAGTCCTGCGAGGAAGTTTCTTTTTCCATGCAGGCTAAAGGTCTTACCTTTGGAGCCTTAAGTGATCACCACAACATCCTCAATCACAAGGAATGGAAGGCAACCGAGTCGAAAGATTTTTTGCCTATTCCTTCAAAGGAAATTTCCACTTCAAACGGACACGTTCTTGCACTCGGAGTCGATGAATATGATGTGATTTACCGTATTCCGGAGGCAAAGGACCGCACGGAAAAATATCTTCGTGACGAGTTTGTACGCATCACGGACGAGATTAAGGCTCATGGTGGACTCGCACAGCTCAATCATCCAAGAGATTTAAGCATTTCGATTTCATGGAACAGAGATTTCTACGATATGACAGGGATTTTTGAGACCATTGAAATCTGGAACGGCTCAAATCCCATGTATTATGGCACGACAGATGCGATGGCAGCCGATTTCTGGAGAGATTTGCTTGAAAAAGGTGAATTTATACCTGCAACGACCGGAAGCGATACGCACAATACAAGGGCAAATGATTATCATAGGATTTATGCGCATATAAAGTGGCTTTCAGAAAGCATTGCGAAGCTTTTGGAAACCAGGGATGCGGATGGATTTAAAGAAGAAAGATATACTCTTGAAAGCTTCGTAAAGCTTTCGGATGAGTTCCTTCCCTTACTTGAGGTGTGGGCAAAGACCTCGCTTACGAGCGGCTGCGTGCGTACTTATGTTGATCTTTTAGATAAAGAAAAAACACGTAAGAATATTTTGGATGCGCTCCGACACGGCAATTCCTTCCTTACAAACGGGCCGATTCTTCTTGCACGTGTTAACGGATGCAAACCGGGAGAAACCCTGAAGAACGCAAACGGGAAGGCTGATATTGATATTAAGCTTATTTCAAACAGACCCGTTACTAAGCTTGAGGCCTTTCTTTCAAATAAAAAATCGGTCTTAATTCCCATTACGGAAAGAAAGACCGAAGGTCATTACGACTATAGCCTTGAAATTAAGAACTTTGATGTCACGGATTCGAAATACATTTTCTTTGTCGCTTCAAAGGATTGTACGAATATAGCAATCACGAATCCGGTATTAATCGGTTAAATCACCCGATTTACGAAACTCGCTCGGTGACTTGCCGTTAATCTTTTTGAAGATTCGGTTGAACTGAGAAAAGCTTGTGAAACCGCAGTCCTCGGCAATGTCCGAAATCTTTTCGTTGGTCGATGACAGCCTGTATTCGACATTCTTGATGCGCGTCATCTGAATGTAATTCATCAGGGTAAAATGGGTAACCGTTTTAAACTGATGAGAGAGATAACAGGGGCTTATGTAAAACTGCTCAGCCAAGGACTCAAGACTTAAATCTTCGCTAAAGTTTGCATGGATGTAGGCGGTGATGTCATAAATCTTACGCTCTATTGAGTTGTAGGCTGTATCG
The DNA here is from genome assembly GCA_963605385.1 of Lachnospiraceae bacterium. GTDB lineage: Bacteria > Bacillota > Clostridia > Lachnospirales > Lachnospiraceae > UBA1258. Next base: position 49,201 of record CAVCUM010000004.1, on the reverse strand, counting down.
TCCTTATAGATGTTTTTTGCATATACCTGGTAAAGGGCAAACAAAAATTCCTGAAACTTCGTATGTATGTAAAAAGCATCCAGGTCGTCACCTTTATAGTTAGGACGCGACGAATAGCTGTAAAGGTCGTTTAAACAGTCAAAGAGCTTCTTTCGATCCTCGGGTGCAAACCTGAAAATCGGAATTTCAGCTTTGAATGGTTTTAAAATTTCTTTGTAGGTTTCTTCGTGGCCGAAGTAGTCATCGGGAAACATAAAGCTTATGATGATTCTTTTTGAAGCCTCGCCCTTCGGATAGATGGATTTATGAAGCCTTGAGGGCTCTAAGAGCACAAGGTCGTTTGTCTGAAGATGATAAGGGTGACCCTCTATCAGATGATCTGCTTCCTTTCCGAGCAGCAGCATTATCTCATAAAAGGGATGGTAGTGTTCAAACTCCATGTTGATAGAGTAGTCGCGCTCGTCATAGTCAAAGTAATAAAAGGTATCGTGAGCAATGTCATTTATGATTATGAAATGCTTGCTTTGATATAAAAGATTATCTCCTGCTAACATGCCACAAATTATAGCAATGAGATGATAAAAAAGCAATAAAATATCGCAAATTTTGCGAAATAGCATGTGCATACATGTGCAAAGGAGATCAAAATGGAAATTTCAAGGGATGAACTGAACGAAAAGCTTGCAAAACTCGGGGAGAGCTTTTCGAATGTCTTGTATGAGGAGGATGAGACCTTCCTTGAAAACATGAAGACAAAGAATCTTGCAGGAGACGATATCAACAAGTACCGTTTCTGGGAATGGACTCAGGGAGTCGGGCTTTTCGGATTCTGGAAATTATTTAAACAAACAGGCGAAAAAGAATATCTTGACAAGCTCATTGCTTATTATGACAGGCAGATGGGAGTCGGCTTTCCTGCAAAGAACGTAAATACGGTGACTCCTTTGCTCGCTATGTGTTTAGTCGGCGAGTACTGTGACAGAAAGGATTATCTGGCTGTCTGCGACGATTGGGCGAAGTGGATATACGAAAGCTTTCCACGTACCAAGGAAGGCGGATTTCAGCACGTCACCTCGGATACGCTGAATGACTCTGAGATCTGGGACGACACTCTCTACATGACTGTTTTGTTCCTTGCCTTGTACGGTAAGCTGACGGGCAATCAGGCTTATATAGACGAGGCTTCGTATCAGTTTCTTCTTCACATAAAGTATTTAACGGATAAAGAAACAGGTCTTTGGTTCCATGGCTGGAGCTTTAACGAAAAGAGTAATTTTGCACGTGCTCTTTGGGGACGCGGGAACTGCTGGATTACGATGGGAATTCCTGAGTTTCTTGATATAGTCGAAGCTCCTCTTCCTATCAAAAGGTTTTTGACCGAGAGCTTTAGGGCTCAGTGCGAGGCACTTAAAAAGTATCAGGATGAGAGCGGCATGTGGCATACGCTTGTCGATGACCCCACTTCCTATGTGGAATCAAGCGCTACCTGCGGTTTTGCCTACGGAATACTTAAGGGCGTTCATATGGGACTGCTTTCAAAAGAATATGAAGAAACGGCGCTTAAGGCCCTGAAGCCGATTTTGGGATATATAAACGACAACGGAGTGGTGGAGCAGGTCTCCTACGGAACTCCGATGGGGCGGCTTACCAAGGATTTTTATAAAGAAATTCCGCTCAAGCCGATGCCCTACGGTCAGGCTTTGGCAATACTCTTCCTGATGGAAGTACTGCAATAAGAGAGTGTGACGGCTACCTGAAGCCACAGGCTTTGGTAGGAAAATTTTTTGAAGAGAGGGCAATATGAAAATCGGAATTGATATGGGAGGTACCCATACCGGAGTCGGCCTGGTTGAAGGACTTAAAATCAAAGACAAAATTGAGTTTGCAACAGATGTATCAAAAGGTCCTAAACATTATACGGAGATGCTGAAAGAAAATATTGATACCCTTTTAAGGACAAACGAGTTGTCTCTTGATGAGATCGAAGGTATCGGAATGGGTGTTCCGGGAAGTGCAAACCGCGAGACCGGGATGATTGAATATGCCAATAATCTGGGCTTTGAAAATGTCGAGTTTGAAAACATGCTCACCAGGGCGCTTAGAAGAAACGTTCTTCTTGACAATGACGCAAACCTTGCGGCGCTGGGAGAGTACCTGCTTACCGGCAGCAGGGCAAGGTCCTTTATCATGGTAACTATAGGCACCGGAATCGGCGCCGGCTTTATATTGAACGGAGAGATTTACAGAGGCGTTAATTTCGCCGAAGGCGAAATCGGCCATATGACTATCAAGTACGACGGAGTGGCATGCAATTGCGGAAGACGCGGCTGCTTTGAAGCCTATGCCTCGGCGGGAGCTTTGGTGAAACTTGCCTGCGATGCCATGGTTGAAAATCCGAAATCCTATCTTTGGAAGCTTCCCAAAATTGACGGAAGAGGCATTTTTGAAGCTGTCAGGGCAAAAGACAAGACCATACTTTCAGTACTTGACGAATACACGACTTATCTTTCGGTAGGGCTTACCAACATCATTAATATTTTTCAGCCCGAAGAGCTTATAATAGGCGGTGGAATAAGCGTTCAGGCACCCCTTTTCATGCCGGACACGCTTGAAAAGATTTCAAAATCCGTTTATTCAAAGGATTCGAAAAAGAACACGATTATAAAGGCAGCACGCTTTGCAAATGATGCGGGCATAATCGGCGCAGCCTTACAAAAATAAGAGGTGATTAGGATGAGAGAACATTATGAACGCTTGATTGGGGATACGGAGGAAAGGGTGATTCATGCACTTCGTGTGCAGGAGACGAGGAAGGAAAGCCCCTACTATGGCGGCTTCTACGACGTAAACCGTATGGTTCAGGCAAAAGTTGCCATCTATCAGGTGCTTCCGGAAATCGAATGTTATCTTAATAAGGATACGAAATTTTACAAGGATGAAAAGGTTTACAAAAGTCTTATCCTGGGGTTTGATTACATCAGAGGCTGTCAGCACGAAAACGGGCTCTTCGACTATGTGACCTGCAACTTTAACTCGGCACCTGATACTGCTTTTTGCATACTTGAGTTCCTACCGGTTATTGATTATCTTCATAAAGTCGGCTGCGAAACGGATAAAGAAAGGGAAATCCTGAATAGATGCGAAGAAATCGTCCACGACGGAATCTATGGTATGCTTGAGGGCGGCTTTCATACACCGAACCACAGATGGGCAATCGCGGGATTGCTTGCAAAAGGTTTTTCTTTATACGGTGATCGAAGGTTACTTGATGCCGCAAACGAATACTTAAAGGAAGGCATTGACTGCAACGAAGACGGCGAATACGCTGAGAAATCCGCAGGCAACTATAACCGCGTAAACAACGATGCAATGATCATGCTTTCGGAATCCTTAAATGATGACAAATATGATGCAAACGTTGTAAAGAATCTTGAACTCATGCTCATGTACTGGGAGCCTGACTGGAGTGTCTTTACGGCAAACTCGACACGTTTCGACAAAGACAGACTTTGCTTCCCTGAAGGTTATTATCTTGAATATATGAAGATGGGGCTTAAATACAATAATCCCGTATTCCTAAGTATGTGCAGCAGGATAATCGAAATCTGCAAAGAGTATAATTTGATGATGCCCGATATCCTCATCTGGTTTATGCTAAGACCTGAGTTTGCTGAGGCAGAAACCGGGAAGCCTTATGAGCAGACAGACTTTAAGAGATTCTGCAAGTGGTCGGGAATTTACAGAGCCAAGAAGGGTAACTTCTCCTATACCGTTATGAACGGAAAGTCAAACTTCCTTTACTTTCATGACGGTAGCATCAAGCTTGCCATGAAGGTAGCAGGGTCCTTCTGCGAGCACAGAGCCTTCATATCGGAAACAATGGAAGAAGAGGACGGAGGACTTCACCTTCATGAGACTATGCACGGCTGGTATTATCTTCCCTATCCGGCGGACAGGCTTCCGAACACATCCGATTGGTGGCAGATGGAAAATGAAACAAAGAGACCGAAAAAATACGGTCCCGATGTTGACATAGACGTATATGTAAAGGAAGTCGAAGGCGGACTTGATATACGTGTAGTTACAAAGGGTATCATGGGAGCACCCTGGAGAATTGAGCTTGCATTCACCGGAATTGACTACATGCAGAGCGAACATCTTGCTATGCCAGTCACCGGTTCGGAGGTCCTCGTATGCAAGGACGGCTTCCTTGAAGCCTACAATAATCACGACTCAATTACCGTAGGACCTTGCTTTGGCGAACACCGCTTCACCGAAGGCAAGGAGGACTCCGAAGCAAAGACCGCCGGAGCCGCCACCCTCTACTTGACGGACTACACTGAATTTGACAGGACCATTAGGATCAGAAACAAGAGGGATTGTGAAGGGTATTAAGAAGTAAACTAACGAGATTACAAAAGGCAGGGACAGTTGTTCCTGCTTTTTTACTATGTAGGAAATTGCTTTGCAATCGCCTGCATAGCAAAAAAGACACCAGGTGCTAACGATACACTACTTCAGCGAAAGGCGTATGCCACCGAGGCGATCACGCCAGATGCCGAGAATTCCATAAGTGAAACTTAGCTTTATTTGTACTGTTTCACACAATCTGTATAGAAACTCAATGAAAACGATTTCGAGGCGTATAGCGCTATTTTAGCAAGAAGTAAAAAGATGACTTGGCAAAAGCAACAAAAATGACATACCCAATTTGTTAAAGATAAACAAAATGCAACATTTTGACTACAAAAGGATAAAAAATGGTTGCAAAATTATAAAAAGTGATGTAAATTAAATTTACGAAAACGATTAAGAAATTTTAAGTAAAAAGGAGATAAAAGTATGAAGGCATTTCTTCGAAATACTTGGAAGCACAGAGCGCACGTTGTGATGGCTCTACCGGTTTTCTTGGTTCTCTTCTTTATCATGTACGTCCCGATGTCGGGCCTCATCCTTGCGTTCAAGGATTATAAGAGCTCGCTCGGAATTTTTAAAAGCCCCTGGGCTGGAAACTATGGATTCGCAAACTTTGAATTCCTGATTGCTTCGAAGAGTACTTTTGTAAGAATGCTTCGTAACACAATCCTGTACTATATATTGTTTACGGCGCTCGGAACCTTCTTAAACGTCACACTTGCAATTGCAATTGACAAGTTCGTGCTTAAGAAGTGCTCGAAGGTGATGCAGACCATCATGATTATCCCGGTATTCATCTCCTATGCAGCAGTACAGTTTATCGTATTTGCATTTATTTCATCGGATGTAGGTATTATCAACCAGACCTTCGGAACGCATACAAGGTTTTATTCGAACGCAGCCCTTTGGCCATACATTCTGACAATCGTTAAGATTTGGAAGGATACAGGTTATGGCTCGGTACTTTACATGTCAGTACTTGCCGGAATCGATTCGGAGCTTTATGAAGCAGCCGAAATAGACGGTGCAGGCTCCTGGAAGAAGATTCAACATATCACCATTCCTTCGCTGATTCCAATGATTACCGTAATGCTTCTTCTTTCAGTAGGAAACGTTATGAGATCAGACACAGGTCTTTTCTATCAGGTTACCAGAAACAACGGTTCGCTGTATGAGACCACGCAGGTAATTGATTCTTACGTACTGAATTCAATTTTGAGATCTTCGGACTTCGGATACACGGCTGCGGCTTCACTATTCCAGTCGATTGTAGGACTATTGCTTATGTTGTTTGCTAACTGGCTTGTTCGTAAGATTGAGCCCGACGGCGCATTATTCTAAGGAGGTGTGAGATGAGTAAGAGAAAAACGGCTCTTGATATAGCACCTTCCAAGAAAGAAAAATTTACTTTCGGACAGGCGATTTTAGGATTATTCTTATTGGCATACACGCTTGCTTGTTTGTTCCCGGTACTTTTAGTAATCGTCGGAGCATTCACAGACGAGAAGACACTTAATAAAAACGGATTCTCACTTTTTCCCGAAAAGTGGTCCATGGCCGGTATGAATGCGGTTTTGAAATATGGTAATAAGCTTATTACCTCTTATGGGATTACGATCTTTGTTACCGTAGCCGGAACCTTCTTTGGACTTCTGATCATGAGTATGTTTGCTTACTCGATCAGCAGAAAGGATTTTAAACTTTCGAAGTTCTTATCTGTTTATCTGCTGATACCGATGCTCTTTAACGGAGGTCAGTTATCCGGATACATTATCTTCACTTCATACTATCATTTGAAGGATAACATTCTGGTGCTTATCTTGCCTCTTTGTGTAACTACCATGAATGTAATTATACTGAGAACGTACATTGCAAACAGTATACCGAATGAGCTGATGGAAGCGGCAATGATAGACGGCGCAGGAGAGTACCGCACCTTCTTCCAAATCTGCTTACCCCTATTAAAACCCTCACTTGCAGCCGTAGGCTTCATGATGGCAACGACATATTGGAACGATTGGCAGAACGCCCTTCTTTATATCGATACGGATACGAAGAAACCACTGCAGTTATTACTTATAAATATTCAGAAGAGTATAGAGTTCTTACTTAATAATAATAACGTACCCGCTACGGTAAGAGCTGCAATGGGAGGCACTATTCCTCAGTATTCATCGACGATGGCAACGGTTATCATAGTCATCGGACCTATTATGGTAGCATATCCTTTCTTCCAGAAGTACTTTATCAAGGGACTTACGGTTGGCTCCGTTAAAGGCTAAATTACATTTGGTTTCAAGCTCCTTTAAAGTGAAGGCGCTTAGAAATATATTAAACTCTAGGGAGGTTTTTTATGAAGAAATTCAACAAGATCGTTTCCCTTGCACTTGCATCTGCTATGGTTCTTTCTATGGCAGCTTGCGGTTCATCCGAAACATCAACCAGCGATGCTGGAACAGCAGATACTGCTACCAGCACTGCAACAAGCACAGAGTCAGGCTCTGACAAGGTTCACATCAACGTTTACAGAGCATGCTTCAACTTAGGAACAGTAGATACTGCTCGTACAAAGGAAGTTGAAGATGCTATCAACGCTTACATCGGCGACAAGATTAACGTTGAAATTTCTCTTACAGACGTAGGATCAGGTGAATTCACAGACAAGGCCAACCTTGCTCTTGCAAACAACGAAATCAACCTTCTTTGGACCGCTTCATGGGAGTCCACAGTTGGAACAAAGGATCTTTTCAAGAACGGATCTGCTTATGACATCACAGATCTTTTGCCCGGAACTGATCTTTACAACTCTATTGATGCCAATACATGGGAAGCTTCCAAGTATTCAGGACGTAACTACTTCATCCCTGTTTACAAGGACAATGTAGAAGGTTACGACTTCATGTTCCGTCAGGATCTTGTAGACAAGTACGGCTGGGACATCAACTCTGTAAAGAGCCTTGCTGACTTAGAGCCCATGCTTGCTGACGCAGCTGCAGAAGGATTAAAGTATCCCATGCTTCTTCAGAAGACAGCTCTTTTCTACAGATGGTACATCGACAGCTTTGATTTCTTCACAGGTGATGCTAATGGTAACTGGGTTGCAGTTGACAGAGAGACCAACACCGTTGTTAACACAGTCGCTACAGATGAATATCTTGAGTACTGCACTTTGATTGCTGATTGGGCAGAAAAAGGATACGTTTCAGAAGACGAAGCTAACAAGGTTACAACAGATACCACCACACAGAGCCAGGATTGGGCTATTTCTTGGTGGACAGACGTTCCTAACAACGACGAAGCTGACGGACGTTATCTCCAGGATGTAACAATGGTTCCTGCTACAAAGACCTATCTTCACACCGATTCAATGCTTGGTTCCTGCTACGCTATTACTGCTAACTCAACAGAAGAGCAGGCAAAGGCTTGCATCGACTTCATGGGTCTTCTTTACACCGATACAAAGCTTGCTGATATGTACACCTATGGTATTGAAGGAACAGACTTCAACTACAATGCAGACGGATATGTTGAGAAGGTTGAAGGCGCTACTTACAACCACTCCATGTGGGAATCAGCTAACGCTACAATCGTTACCGCTCCTTCAGATTCACCTTACACCGCTCAGATGTACAAAGATTTCAATGGTAAGGCAGTTATCTCTTGCGCTAACGGCTTCCAGTTTGATAAGTCTGCTGTAGAAGCAAAGTACACCGCTTGCCAGTCAGTATTTGACGAGTATGGTTTCATCCTTGAGAACGGCGGATTTGCTAAGGACGAAGTTGCTGACAAGATCGCTGAATATCAGGCAGCTCTTGACGAAGCTGGTTACCAGGATATCTTAGCTGAGTTCTCAGCACAGTACGAAGCTTGGAAGGCACAGTAAGTCTTACTAAGTTAATAAACTAACCGACAGAACCCACCGCGAAAGCGGTGGGTTTTTATGTAACCTTAAATTCCATTGGAATTTAAGGTTACATAAAAACCATACCTGGCAGGATCACTCTGCGGCAAAAAGGCAGATGCCGCTTGAAGCACCCCGCCGCAGGAGGAAAATCTTGCAAAGCAGGAATCTTTGTCCTTTTTTCTTTTTTTTCTATTAAGTAAATCAAAAAACGTCCGATATAAATGATAGAGAATTAAAGAGCAGTAAATGCAAAAGGAGGAACATATGCGTATAGAAGCCTATACACAGGTTCAGCAACTTTATAATTCCTCTAAGGTACATAAGGAAACAGCAAGCAAAGCAAGCAACCGCACCGATGAGGTTTCGATTTCATCAAAAGGTCTGAACTTTCAGGCAGCAACAATGGCTGTAAAGAGTGCATCCGACATTCGTATGGACAAGGTTGAGCCTTTGAAAGCCGCTATTGCAAACGGCACTTATGAGGTGGATTCGGAAAGCTTTGCAAATAAGCTGATGAAAAAGTACGAGGAATTGCTTTAGGAGGGTTAAGTGGCCAGTCTTATTGATAGTCTGATTGAAACATTAAATGGGGAAGACTTGGAGTATCAAAGGCTACTTGACTTGTCGGTAAGCAAGACCGACGTCATTGTAAGAGGCGACCTGACTGCACTTTCTGTGATTACGGACAAGGAACAGGAAATTGTATCAAGGATTACGGCTTTGGAAAACAGCCGCACCTCTATTATGACGGAGATCGCTAAGATCCTAAACACGGATGTTGCCGGACTTAAGCTTGATGATTTAATTAATTTGCTTAAAAAGAAACCGGGAGAACAGAAACGCCTGTCTATGGTTCATGACAACCTTCATGCGACTCTTTACCGGATGAAGACGGTAAACGAACGCAATGAGGAGCTTTTGAAGGAATCCATCGAAATGGTGAATTTCAATATGAATCTGATTCAGGCGATGCGTAAAGCACCGGAAACCGCAAACTACAATAAGGGAGCCTACAATACGGGCGCTTCCCTTGGTATCACAAGCGGGGGCTTTGACGCAAAACAGTGAGATTACAAGCACCCGAGAGCCTTACTCTCGGGTGCTTTGCCTAAGGAGAGCCTTAAATGTCTTTAATGAGCGGACTCTACGTCGGGACGAGCGGACTTCAGACATCCCAAAACGCATTAAATACAACAGCACACAATCTGTCCAATACCGATACCACCGGCTACGTGCGTCAGCAGGTCTTGGAGGCGGACAGAGTATACAATACAGTTAAATCGGGTTCCAATGCGACCTCAAGCCAACAGGTAGGCTTAGGCGTCACCTATGCCAAGGTCAGACAGGTACGTGATTATTTTCTCGACCAGTCCTACAGAAAAGAAAACGGTCGTGAGGAATTCTATACTGCCAACTATGAGGCACTTACAAACGTTGAAGATTTACTCGACGAGTTAAATGACGATGCAAGCTTTAACAGTTCCTTAAATAATCTATGGTCGACCATCCAGGAACTATCAAAGACTCCGGACGATACCACGGTTCAGAGAATGCTCATCCAATATGCGCAGAGCTTTATCACTAATGCAAAACAGGTCTATCAGGGACTTGTCGATTATCAGAACCAGTTAAATACGAATATCAAGTCGGCCGTCGAAGAAATCAATTCTTTGGGCAAGACTATACAGAGCTTAAACGATCAGATCAGAAAGATTGAGGTCGGAGGCGTTGAGACCGCAAATGACTTAAGGGATGCAAGAAATGAAGCTCTTGATACTCTCTCAGGACTCGTAAACATTTCCTATTCCGAAGATGTCTATGGCTCCGTCAAGGTCAAGGTTGAGGGCGTGGATTTCGTGGCTTCCGATACAGTCTATGAGATTGCGGTAAACGAGGATGCGGATACGGGATTTTATTATCCTTACTGGGTCATCAATTCTAAAGTTGTAACCGATGAAAACGGTCTTGAACAGCTTGATTTAAGCAACGCCTATGTATTTGACACTACCGCACTTATTTCCTCGGAAAAAGGAACGGATATAGGCTCCCTGAGAGCTATGCTTTATTTAAGAGGAGACAAGAATGCCGACTATACGGATATCCCGGTAAAGCCCGAGACTCCGAATCCGGATGACTATACATATAAAACCGCAGATCCCGAATATGCAAAGGCAGTCGCACAGTATCAGCTTGATCTTGCAAAATACGACGAGAAGGTTGAATATTACAATTCAACAATCGCTCAGTCTGTATGCATGAACGTTGAAGCCGAATTTGACCAGCTGGTGCACAACGTAGTCACCACCATAAACGATGCCTTGAAGGCAGGATATGATAAGTCCGGCGGAAAGCTTTATGCAGCCGATGACGGCTCACCCTTACAGATATTTAGGAAGGTTGAAAGTGACGGCTACAAGTACAATGAAACAACGGGCGAGTGGGATTACGTCGAAGAAATTACAGATGATGACTTTATGTCGGATACCCTTTATTCGATTCCAAATCTGCAGGTAAATCCTGCACTTGTAAGAGAAGCGGGAAAGCTTAAATTTAAGTATGAAGATGGAACTGTTGACTACGATACCGTAAATGCCCTGGCTAAGGCTTTTGACGCCGACAATTACGTGCTCAATCCCAACGTCACCACAAAATGTTCACTGAATACCTACTATACAAACCTTGTATCGCAGGTATCAAATTCAGGAAATGTATACAAGAAGCTTGTTGAGAGCCAGGAGGCAACAGTTTCAAGCATAGACAATAAACGTGAAGAGGTCACCGGTGTTTCAACGGATGAAGAGCTTACGGGCATGATCAAATACCAGAATGCTTACAATGCGGCCTCGAGATACATAAACGTGATAAACGAAATGCTCGAGCACATCATCAGTCAGCTTGGGTAATACACATTTGAACGTTTTGACATGGCAGTGCAATAGTACTTAATATCAGCATCGGTCAAGAGAGGAGCTTAAATGCCTTCACAATTTTTTGGTTTAAATATTGCATATACAGGATTGCTTGCATCAAATGCTGCAGTAAATACCACGGCAAATAATATATCAAACATTGAAACTGAAGGGTACAGCCGTCAGCAGACCATTCAGGAAGCAAGTAATGCCTTAAGAACCTTTACTACCTATGGCTGTGCGGGCGCGGGTGTTGATACCATCGCCATCGAGCGTATCCGAGATGAGTTCTATGACAATAAGTATTGGGACAACAACGAAAAATTAGGCGAGTCAAATATTAAGGCCTATTACATGAAGTCCATTGAGAACTACTTTCAGGAGACCGACGATATTACAGGCTTCAATACCGCCTTTGACCTTATGTACAATGCTCTCGAGGAGCTTAAAAAGGATGCAGGTTCCACCTCCGCAAAGTCGCAGTTTGTAATGTATACGCAGTCACTTTGCGACTATTTCAACAATATTTCCACAGAGTTAAGTGAGCTTCAGAAGGACGTAAATACCGAGATAAAGGATACAGTATCCACTATCAATTCCATTGCTTCCCAGATAGCTACTTTAAACAAGCAGATAAACGTAATAGAGGTAGGCGGCGGAACGGCAAATGAATTAAGAGACAAACGCGCTCTTTTAATCGACGATTTATCTCAGTACGTATCAGTTGAGACGAGTGAGACTCCGATTCTTGACCTTGCAAACGGCTACGATACCGGAGCAAACCGTTTCATGGTAAAGATTGCAGGCAATCAGGTCTTGGTAGACGGAAACGACTACAGAGAGCTTGAATGTGTGGCAAGAGACAATAATGAATCTATCAATCAGTCCGATTGTAAGGGCTTATACGATATCAAGTGGTCGGACGAAACCGACTTTAATCTTTATTCGACCATGATAGGCGGAAAGCTTCAGGGCCTTATTGAGATGCGCGATGGCAACAATACAGAGAACTTCCGAGGTATAGTTGATAGCGTCGACACAGTCAAATATACGGTGACCGTTGCAGTCACTGAGGATTATTTAAAAGATCTTGATAAATGCACACTTTCTTTGTCCGGTGGCACCATTTCTTTGGGCGCTCAGGAGTTTCATTATACAAACTGGACAATGAGCAAAAACACCGATACGGGTGAGACTTACTATACTTTCCAGCTTGATAAAAGCTACGATGAAAATAAGCTTTCCGCTTCAAGACTTGGCAAGGAAGCAAAAATCGGGGCCTCTGTCGATTATCAGGGAATTCCCTACTATCAGGAACAGTTAAACGAATTTGTAAGGCTTTATTCAAGAACCTTCAACGATATCCTCACTCAGGATGGTTCCGTTGACACATACGGAAACGATGCAACGGCACTTTTGCTTGGCACCAATCCAAACGGCGGACAGTACGATTTCTCTGATTACTACGCTTCTTACGCAAATCCCGATGCGGACGGATTTGTTACTGTAAACAGTTCCGACGATTCCTATCATAAGCTTACGGCTTCAAACTTTTCGGTAAGTAAGGCAATCGCGGGCGATCCTGATTTGCTGGCCACCAGAACCGGAGCTTCGGATGGTGAGTCGAAGAGTGACGTTGTGGACGAATTAATCGAGTTAAAGACAGACAAGGATAAATTATCCTTCAGAGGAGGTTCGGCTTCGGAATTCTTACAAAGCCTCCTTTCGGACGTGGCCTTAAATGCTTCGAGAGCCAACAACTCCGAGACCTACTACACCACGATGTCCACTACGATTGACAATCAGCGAATCTCAATCTCCGGCGTAGACTCTGAAGAGGAAGCGGTCAACCTCATAAAGTACCAGAATGCCTACAATCTCGCTTCAAAAATGATTCAGACCTTTTCCGAAATTTATGATCGTTTAATTTTGGAAACGGGTGTTTAACACTCAATTTATTTTCTTTTTTGCCGATACATAAAGTAGAAATTCTGCTGCATATATGAGGTAATTATGAGAATTACAAACAAGATTATTCAGAACAATTCCATAAACAATATAAACGCAAACAAGACTCTTGAGGATACCCTCTCGACTCAGATTGCGACGAAAAAGAAAATTTCCCGTCCGTCGGACGATCCGATTATAGCACTGAGGTCTTTGAGATTGCGTACTTCCGTCAATCAGACATCTCAATACGTGGACAAAAACGTAGAGGATGCAAAGAGCTGGCTGACCGTTACAGAGGATGCAATCGATATGCTTTCGGATGTCATTACCGATATTCGCAAGCAATATACAAAGGCTTCAAGCGATACCCTTAAGAGCGAAGACAGGAAGATCATCATCGAGGATTTAAAGTCATTAGCTTGCGAGGTTTACAGTACGGGAAATGTTGATTTTGCCGGGAGAAGCGTGTTTACGGGCTTCAGAACTGGAGAATCCCTTACCTTCCAAAAACAGCAGGACATCAGCTATTCCATTAAAGAGACGGGCGAAACCGCGGCTCTTGATTCAATTTCTTATATCAATACCGGAGACACCGAGCAGGACGTATATGAAGCAGACATCACACGTATTCGTTTGTCCTATGATGACTGCGATACCGGTGTTATTCCAACCGTTACCATTAACGGAAACGACGTTACTGCAAATGTTGTCTCCATGAACTTAAGCGACGATCCCAATCCTTATGAAACTGTGGTAAACGATTCGTCAGCAATAGTCTATGTAGCCGAGACAGGAGAGCTGTTAGTCGGTTCGGACTATGGCGATACGGAGAGCATTACGGATTTTGAAGTCTCCTATACAAAGTCAAAATGGGAGAACGGCGATTTAAGACCGGAGCATTATTTTATCTGTGAAGATACCACAAATAATATTTCCTATACATCCTATGGCGGAGAAATAGAGTATAATATAGGTACGAACCAGACACTTCGCATCAATACAACTGCAGGCGAATGCTTTACACACGATATTGTAAGAGACCTTGACGATATGGTAAATGCGTTGACCGAAGTGGAAAATATTGAAGAAACCATATCCGAGCTTACCGTTAAGTTAAATTCACTCGATGAAAATGACGCGACCGGAAGAGAGGCTGTTCAGACCCGGATAGATGCAGCAAAGAAGGCACAGACCTATTTAAATGAGAAGCTTCAAGGTCTTGCATCGGCAGGCATCACGAAGGCTGACGGCTACCTTGATGCCAATAACGTGGCTCTTACCAACTGCGGTACCCGTTCAAAGAGACTTGAACTCATAGAGAACAGACTTGATACTCAGCTTAGCACCCTTAAAGAGCTTAAGAGTGACAATGAAGATGTTGATCTGACCACGGCCGCTATTGAACTTTCAAACGTTCAGACATCTTATGATGCGGCACTTCTTGCAACCAGCAAGATATTAAAGGAATCGTTGTTAAACTACATTTAACCATCATATCCAAAGGAGATTTCAGATGACTATTGACACAAGAGTATTCGGTGAGGTCACAATCGATCCTGCCAAGATTATTCATTTCGAAAACGGTATTATCGGCTTTCCAGATTTGACGGATTTTGCCCTTATTTACGACCTTGATAAAGGCGATCAGGCAGGTATCAGGTGGCTTCAGTCTCTGCAGGAGCCCGCATTTGCCCTTCCTGTCATGGATCCTCTTAGTGTATCTCCTAATTACAATCCGACGGTTGACGATGAAATCTTAAAGCCAATTGGTGAGCTTAAACCCGATGAAATCCTTGTTCTTGTTACGGTTACCGTACCCAAGGATTTGACGGCAATGAGTGTCAATCTGAAGGCTCCCATTATCATAAATGCAGCCGAGAAGAAGGCTGTTCAGATTATACTCGATTCAGATTCCTACCTCGTTAAATTTCCTATTTACGATATCTTGAAGGCAGGGGCAAAGGAGGGCACATGTTAGCTTTATCACGGAAAAAGAACGAGGCCCTCGTCATCAACAACAATATCGAGATTACCATTCTTGACGTAAAGGGCGATCAGGTCAAGATTGGAATTTCAGCTCCGAAGGAAGTCCCTGTATACCGTAAGGAGGTATACTTACAGATTCAGGAAGCAAATAAGGCTTCCATGTCAAGCACTGAGGATGTAATGGAGAGCTTAAACAATCTCTTTAAGTAATTTACAAGAGACGAGAGAGACTTTTTATACTATTTTTCTTTTTACCTGTTAACAATTTATGAGTCGGTTCCGATATATCTTATACCAGGAACTCTTAGAGCGGCACGGATGCCGCAGGAGGAGACGCTATGGCAATTGAATCAGTAAACAACATGATTAACACTCAGACAGTTATACCTACTGCCGGGGTCACCAAATCTGCAGCAGAGTACACGGATGTTTCTATCGCAGAAGTCAACAAGAAGCCTGAGCCTACCGCAAAATCGGCAGACCAAAGCGAATCGACAAATGATTCTTCTAACCGTGAAGCATCGAAGGAAACTCTTCATCAGACCGTTGAAAGCCTCAACAAGACGATGACGAACTCCGAGCTTCAATTCGGTATCCATGAATCAACCAACCGTGTAACCATCAAGATTATAGATAAGGACACCAAGGAAGTCATCAAAGAACTTCCTCCCGAAAAGACTCTCGACCTTATAGCAAAGGCATGGGAGCTTGCCGGCATTATGGTAGACGAGAGACGTTAACCTGTTCGGAAAAATCCCCCTCATCTAAGCGATAGCGAAGGTGGGTGCAACAATTGGAGGTAACCTTATGACAATGCGTGTATCCGGTATGATATCCGGACTTGATACCGAATCCATCATCGAAGAGCTTGTTAAGGTAAAGTCTACGAAGGTAGAAAGTCTTACCAAGGACAAGACAAAGCTTGAATGGAAGCAGGAAATCTGGTCGGGCCTTAATTCAAAGATTAAGTCTTTCCAGAGCAATCTTTCAAATTACAGATTTTCCTCAAGCTATAAAAAGAAAACGACTTCCGTCAGCAATTCCTCGGCAGTATCCGTAATCACGGGTGAAAGTGCCATGAATGGCGTTCAGGAGTTAAAGATAAACAGCCTTGCGAAGTCGGGATATATGACGGGTGCAAAGCTTACAAGTTCCGACGGAGCAGCGCTTGCTTCTTCTTCGACACTTTCTTCTTTAAGACTTTCAAAGGATTCGGACGGAAATGAAACGAGCGGACTTGCGGCTCTTACCTCTGAGGGTGGTTCCTTTACCGTTACCGCAAACGGAAAGGCTACCAAGATTTCTGTAACATCCGATACCAAGATTTCAGAGCTTGTTTCGAGACTTAAGAGTGCAGGCGTTGACGCAAACTTCGACGAAAAGAATCAGCGTATCTTCATCGCAAGTTCCTCTTCAGGAACGGATGCAGACTTTGCCATTACCGCAGACAATGCCGAAGGCTTTACCGCTTTAAGCGTACTCGGTATAAATTCCGAATTGGGCGACAGCACCGATACGAGCGTAAATACCAATGCAAAGACTCTTGCAACCTATCAGAACCTTGCGGCACTCAAGGAACAGATCACAGATTTTGCAACGAAGACGGTTACAAGTGAAGACGGTACGGAAGAAACTGTTTACGATTCTGAGAAAATTTTAGAAGAACTTGATACGAATTCAGATTTATACAAGGCCATCAAGGCAGAGATGACTACCGAAGATGATTATGACGACGCCATCAAGAAACTTGCCGAGAAGGTAAATTTTGCAGATGAGATTTTAAACGAAGCGACTTATACTTCTTCGATGTATTCAGACGGCACCGTTCGAATAGCAGGTTCCGATGCGGAGATTGAGTTAAACGGAGTTGCTTTTTCTTCTTCCTCAAACAGCGTTGAAGTAAACGGGCTTACCTTTACCTGCCTTGCTACGACCCAAGACCCCGTCACAGTCACTACTCAGGATGACACCGATGGCATCTATGACATGATAAAGAACCTTTTCAAGGAATACAACGAGCTCATCAATGAGATGGACAAGCTTTACAATGCTGACTCCGCAGATGATTATGAGCCTCTGACCGACGATGAAAAGGAAGATATGAGCGATACCGAGATTGAGAAGTGGGAGACCACTATTAAGGATTCCCTTCTCAGAAACGATTCATCTCTCGGAACTGTATTTAATTCTCTTAAGACCATGATGCTTTCGGGTTATGAGATTGACGGTAAAAAGGTTTACCTTTCGGACTTCGGAATCGGAACTCTTTCCTATTTTACGGCAAGCGACAATGAACACAATGCTTACCATATAAACGGAGATTCGGACGATTCAAATGTATCGACAGAGGCAGATAAGCTTAAAACCGCGATCGCTACAGATCCCGATACCGTTGTTGATTTCTTTACCAGCCTTTCGAGGGATATTTATTCAAAGCTTACAAGCCTTGGAGCAAAGACAGATTATTCGAGTACGAACTCCTGGTACGATGACGTTTCGTACAAGACGAACATCTCGGATTATTCCACTAAGATTTCGGACGCAGAGGATGCACTCGCAGACTATGAGGATAAATACTACAGCAAATTTTCCAACATGGAGGTTGCATTATCAAAACTGCAGTCTTCGACAAGCTCAATTACCTCATTACTTGGATAAGGAGATTTTATGACTTTACCGAATGCGTATGCACAGTATAATACCAGCAAGATTTTAACGGCTTCGCCCGCGGAGCTTACTCTTCTTCTTTACGAAGGGGCCATCAAGTTTGCAAATATCGCAATACTCAAGATTGAGCAGGGCGATGTCGAGGCGGCGCACAACAGTATCGTCCGCACCGAGCGTATCATCGATTACTTCCGCGAGACGCTTGATATGAAATATCCTGTCGCTGAGGATTTCGAGAGAGTCTATTTATACCTTTCAGGCAGACTCATTGAGGCAAATACCAAGAAGGATAAAGAAATTCTTGAGGAAGTAGTAACACACTTACGCTCCATGCGCGACACCTGGAAAGAGGTTATGAAAACGGCTAAATGACGAATACATACATAGTTGCTTTAACAGAATCTTTAGAAAAGAAGATAGCCGTCCTAAAGGAAATTCGCGTTAAGAATAAAGAACAGGAAGAGCTTTTGAAGGAAGAACCTTTTTCATTTGACAAGTTCGACAAGAATGCTGAGGAAAAGGGAATTCTGATATTTCGGTTAAACAAGCTTGATGAGGGATTTGAGAGCCTGTATAACAGGGTAAAGGACGAGCTTAATGAACACAGAGCCGAGTATACCAAAGAGATAGCTTATTTAAAGGAATTGATTTCGGAGATTACTTCCGAAAGCGCTTCAATTGAGGCTGAGGAGGCTCGCAACAAAGCTCGGCTTGAAAATATTTTCAAGCTTGAAAAGAGTAAGATCAAGTCCCAACGTTCGAACCTTAAGGCAGTTAAGAGCTATGCAAAGGCTATGGCATACAACAAGCTAAATTAATAATTGCCACTTTTTTTCTTCTTCAGTAATAAAATCTACCTTCCCCGGGACAAACTCCCGGGTTTTTTTTACCTAAAAAGAACCTTTGGTGTTGACACATAAAGGTTCTTTTGCTATAGTCTAACTGTATTAACTGTACTAAATGTACTAATACAGAAAGGAGACAAGGTGATAGAGCTAAACTACAGGGACTCGCGGCCTATCTATGAGCAGATAAAGGAAAGCTATCGAAAGCTTATAGTGAGCGGAGTTTTAAAGGAAAATGAAAGGCTTGAATCGGTGCGCACGCTTTCGGTCCAGCTTTCGATTAATCCTAATACCATTCAAAGAGCCTACAACGAACTTGAAAATGAAGGCTACATATATTCAATTCCCGGAAAGGGAAGCTTCGTATGCCCGGCACTCAGACAGGATAGCGGAAAGATTGATTTACTTAAAGAAAAGTTAAGGGAAACAACTGCGGAACTTAAATTCTTAGGTGTCGCATATGATGATATAGTGGGAATAATAGGGGAGGAGTTTAAATGATAGAGGTTAATAATGTTACGAAGACCTTTGGCGCTTTCAAAGCACTTGACAATATTTCCATGAACGTGCCTGATAGTGCGGTCTACGGGCTTGTGGGCCCAAACGGAGCCGGAAAGTCTACCGTAATCAGAAATCTTACGGGTATTTACAAGCCTGACGCAGGAGAAATCCTTTTTGACGGGAGGCCTGTTTATGAGAATGTATCCGTCAAGGAGGAATGCGCTTTGATTCCCGACGACTGGTTTTATTTTTACAATTCAAGCATACGGGAAATGATGGAGCTTTATAAGGCAATCTACCCTTCGTTTAACGAGGATCGTTTCAATAAGCTTAAAGAGGCATTTCCAATTGACGACAAGAGGCAGATAAAGACGCTTTCAAAGGGAATGCTAAAGCAGGTGGCTTTCAGGCTTGCTCTTTCGGTGATGCCAAAGTATTTGATACTTGATGAGCCTGTTGATGGACTTGATCCTGTGATGAGGCGTCAGGTTTGGAGTCTTATCATGAACGACGTTTCGGAATACGGCACAACGGTTTTAGTATCGAGCCACAACCTCCGTGAACTTGAGGATGTCTGCGACCATGTCGGAATCATGGATAAGGGAAGGCTGATCATTGAAAGAGATTTAGCAAAGCTTCAGGACAATATGGTAAAGCTTCAGGTGGTATTTGAAGAGAGCGTTACGGAGCTTCCGAAGGATATACCTGTGCTCAACGCATCAAAGGTCGGAAGGGTTCATACTCTTATAATGCGCATGAATAAGGATGAGGCAGTAAAGACAATTGCACCTTACAAGCCTTTGTTAGTGGATGCACTTCCTTTAACACTTGAGGAAATCTTTGTTTATGAACTGGGAGGTGAAGACTATGCAGTCAAAGAAATCATTCTTTAACGTAAAGATTTTTCTTTCGAATTTAAAGAGATCCTGGCCGATGCTTTTAATCATTTCGGCGGTAGGTCTGTTAGTTCCGGTTGTATATCTTTCGGGAGGAACAAGCGCAAACGATTATGATTCGAGTATGATTCAATCGGTAACGTCAATGTATCTTGCCACGTTTTTTCCGATGAATACGGTGTTTTCGTTTGTTTATGCACCTGTAGTGGCTTCAATTGTATGGAACTATATGTACAAGGGTCGGAGTATAGGCTTCTTTCATTCAATTCCGATGACGAGAACGGCGCTTTTTATCACTAATTACACGTCGGGCCTTGCACTTATGATCATTCCTTATATTCCGAGTGCACTTTTGATGACGTTTATTACAATCAGTCAGGGGAAATTCACAGGGAGTGCGACGGGGTATTTGCTTGCGGCAATTTTGCTTGAGAGCATAGCTTTCTTTTCGCTTGCAACCCTAGTAGCCCACGTGGTAGGGAACTTTGCGGCTCTCGTGGGACTTTATGGAATAGTAAGCTTTATAAGCATTGGCTTTGAATATATAGTAGGCATTATAGTTGAGGGCATGATTCCGGGAGTAAGGCACAGCTTTTCAAGCCAGTCGGAGTTTTTGGCACCGCTAATAAATATAATGTCAAACGTATGCTACAGCTCAAATGAGGCGAGCCTTATTAACTTTCACATAGTCGTGGTCTATGCACTTGTAGGTATAGTTTTAAGCGGATTGGCACTTCTGCTTTACAAAAATCGCAAGTCGGAAAACGCGGGCGAGACAATTGCCTTTTACAGGCTCAAATATGTGTGCTTTATCGTACTCACGATAATGCTTTCCATGATGGGCGGAACCATATTGGATGCTTTTGTGAATCAGTCCGGCAGCAATAAAGAAAACGGCTTTATACTTGCTCTTTGCATGATAGTAATCGGTGCAATTGTATTTATTGCTCTTCTCATGGTCATAGAGCGCTCATCAAAAATCTTCAATAAAAAGAATATGCTGATGCTTGCCGGGTGCTCTGCTTTTTACTTCCTGTTATGTATGTCATTTGACGCGGATATTCTAAACATAGCAGGCTACGTGCCTTCGACCGAATCAGTCAAGTCAATGCAAATCCTTTCTGCCGGCGAGACACTTGACCTGGAAGGCGGTGACGAGGAGCTTATTACGAAGGCTATTGCCTTACACAAAGCAATGACGGATGCTGATAATCTCTCGGGAAATCTTTATACCGATGCGACCGAATACACAACGATTTATTTTTACTATACACTTAATTCCGGTCGAAAGATTTCAAGAGAGTACGGATTTGATCTTACTTATCATACCGGAACCGAAGTTGAAAAATATTTTAATGAACTATTTACTGATAAAGGGAATTTTGAAAAGTTTCTTCATACGGATGATCAATATGCAGCAATGAATGCATACGTATATGTGAGCTACATGGATGATTCAGACGAGCATATCTACAACGACTATTCCGTCTCAAAGAACGATTGCACCAAGCTGATTGAGGCACTTATTGAGGATGGCGCAGACGGGACCTGGAGACCGTTTACCTACGATGCCTTTTACAACGATAATTCAATAACGATCGATATCCAATTCATTGAGGCAGGTGACAACTATGACAGAAACGTGTGGATTACTGCTGATGTAAACTCCGATATGAAAAATACGATTGAATTTTTAAAGAAGGCTTCAATACTTACGGATGATGATTTGCGTGGCAGGTCCTTCGGTCATGTAAGGCAGCAGTGATTACAAGGGAATCAAGATTATGACAAACAACTATTCAACAGCCGAATTCGAAGCGGCATATACATATACGGGAAATGACCTTGGAGCCACATGGTCTAAAGAAAGCACGACCTTCAAGGTCTGGGCACCGACGGCGGAGAGCATGAGAGTTAAGCTTTACGAGGGTGGGGATGCAAGCGTAAGCATATTGATTTCCGAATCGGAAATGACTCTTACTAAGAACGGGGTGTGGACCCTTACTCTGGACGGGGATATTCAGGGGAAATACTATACGTATGAGGTGATGATTGACGGAGTATCCAAAGAGGCTAACGATCCGTATGCGCGTACTACGGGGGTAAACGGAAACAGGGCTATGGTAATTGATTTAAGCTCTACCGATCCAAAAGGGTGGGAGAAGGATCGAAATCCCCATGCAGGTGAAGGTATAAATGATGCAATTATCTACGAAGCTCATATAAGAGATTTGACAAGCGAAGAGGGAGCGGGCATTACAAACGTAGGTAAGTATTTGGGAATAGTAGAAACCGGCACGCAAAATGATGCCGGTATCTCTACGGGCCTTGATCACATAAAGGATTTGGGCGTTACGCACCTTCATATATTGCCCTTTTATGATTTCGGCTCAGTAGATGAAGCCGGCGACATTGATTCCTATAACTGGGGCTACGATCCCGTTAACTACAATGTTCCCGAGGGTTCCTATTCGACAAATCCTTATGACGGAAGCGTGCGCGTAAAGGAAGTAAAGCAAATGGTAAAGACCCTTCATGACAACGGCATAAGTGTTGTCATGGACGTCGTTTACAATCATGTGTATGATGCGGATTCTTTTTGCTTTAATGTACTCGTACCTGGGTATTTTTCCAGAATCTCGGACGAAGGCGTTTATTCAAACGGCTCGGGCTGCGGAAACGACACGGCTTCGGAACGTGCAATGGTGAGAAAGTACATAGTCGATTCGGTTTGCTACTGGGCAGAGGAATACCACATCGACGGCTTTAGATTTGACCTCGTGGGACTTCTTGATGTCGATACTATCAATGAAATCGTGACCGAAGTAAAGAAGATTAACCCAGATATCATCTTTTACGGAGAGGGCTGGTCACTTGCAACCACACCCACCAAGGAAGGAACGATTCTTGCGACTCAGGCAAATTCCTCCCTGACTCCGAACTTTGCATATTTCAATGACACTATGCGTAATGCCATCAAGGGAAGCGTCTTTGATACGAAAAAAGGTTTTGTGCAGGGCGCTGCAGGGTACGAGGCAAAGATTTCGCGCTGCTTTAAGGGACTTGACAGCTGGTGCCAGTCCCCGTCACAAACCGTTAACTATGCTTCATGCCATGACAACAATACCCTTTATGACCGCATTATGCTTTCTTTATCATCTGATACTTCTAACGCAGATGTCATCTCCATGAACAAGCTCTCCGGTGCGATTTGCCTGACAAGCGAGGGCATCCCACTTATGCAGGCGGGCGAGGAAATGCTTCGTTCGAAGGTAAATGCGGACGGAACGTTTAATGGAAACAGCTTTGATGCAGGCGATTGTGTTAATGCAATCAGATACTCGTCTCTTGAAGATGAAACGGTTGCGGATGTTTACAATTATTACAAGGGCCTGATTGCTTTCAGAAAGGCGCACAAGGCCTTAAGGCTTTCGACGGCTGAGGATGTAAACAAATATGTGACGGAAATAAAGCTGCCTGAGAGCAAATGCACCGCTTACCTGATTGACGGTTCTATGGAAGGCGAAATATCGGACGGCATCATGGTTATTTTCAATGCACGCGATGAAAGCCTTTCCCTTGACCTTCCGGAGGGCGAATGGGGTGTCTGCGTGGATAAAAAAACCGCAGGTACGAACGTATTAAGGACACTTACAGGAACAGTTAGCGTTGAGCCGATTTCCGCGATGGTGCTTGTAAAGGAGAACACTTCCAAGCCTTTTATTCCGGCATTAATCGGCGCCGGGGCAGCCGCTTTGACAGCTGTTACGGTTTGGCTTCTTAAGAAAAATAGAAAGTAAGGATTGAATTGATGTGCCCGCAAGGTTAAAATTATTCTGCTCGTAATGATGATTTGCCTTGCGGGTAAGTCTTAGCTGCTTTTAAAATTCGGCTATTCTAAAGCATCAAGACCCAATACATCAATTCCGAAAGAAAGCTTTCACATGAAACTAAACGCAATAATCAGCTATTTAAAATCGACAAAGAAAAGAAATATTTGCATAGGTGCTATAGCAGCAGTGCTTCTTATAACACTTTCCTTTATCAACATGAAGGATATCCTTTCGTTTCGAAAGGCGCTGACAGTAATCTTTCTGTCCATTTCTACAGGAATTTTTATCGCACTTCCGAAAATCAAAAACACCGTCTTTAATCTGGTGTGCATGGCTCTATATCTGATATTTGTTCCGAAGAAAATGCTGGACCGAATAGAGGTACCGTTAACTGACAATCTCAATGAGTTGCGAAGCGGGGCGATACTTGCAAACATTCTTATTATTCTTCTTATTTTTGCTTTCTTTTTACTCGTGACTCAAAGAGTCAATCTTGCACTCGGCATAGGAAGCTTACTGATATTGACTGCTTCTTTGGCTAATTTTTTTGTTTACAATTACAGGGGAACCTTATTTACACTTAACGATATCCTGGCTCTTAAAACGGCGGCAACGGTTGCCTCCGGTTATTCTTTGTTTTTAACTCCCGAGCTTACCTATTCTATCCTGTATTTTATTTTCTTTGCCACTTTAGGATTTAAGCTTGATCTTCCACTTAAGGGTGTCAGATATCACATCTACATAACGGCGGTGTCGGTGGCATATGTGGCATTTTTCTTTTTCTTTTGGAAAGGAACGTCGTATTTTGAAGAACATGAGCTAAAGGGAGTATATTGGAATACTTCGTCAAATGAGTCGTTAAACGGATTTCTTTTAAGTTTTCTATTAAATATTGACGAGATGAAGCTTGAAAAGCCTTCGGGGTATTCAGTCGAAAGAGTAAACAAAATAGCCGGGAATATTACGAAAAATGAAGATTCAGGCGAGGTTAGGCCAAATATCATCTTCATAATGAATGAAGCTTGGTCTGACTTAAGGGTGCTCGGTAATCTTGAGACTTCAGCGGAATACATGCCCTTTACGGATTCGCTTTTCGTAAATACTGTTAAGGGATATACATACGTAAATATTCTGGGCGGTCTTACCGCAAACAGCGAGTTTGAGGCATTAACAGGCGATACGACTTCATTTCTTGCTCCGGGAGTGGTTGCCTATCAGATGCAGGCAGATCACGAGATGCCGTCAATCGCGACTGTCCTTTCAAATGACGGGTACCAAACAATGGCAATGCATCCAAACATTGGCTTTGCATGGAACAGAGACAAGGTTTATGAGTATTTTGGCTTTGATGAATTCATTGACGTTAATGGTTTCCAGACTGAATATCTGTATACCGGCGACGGGGCGATGATATCGGATGAGTGCAATTTCAATGAAATAATCTGGCAGTACGAGCATAAAGAAAGTGATACGCCGTTATTTCTTTTTGATGTAACCATACAGAATCACTCACCATATTATTACAATACAGATATCGATGTTTATTTAAAAAAGGTTGGAAATACAGATGCGGTGGATATTGGTTATACGACAGATGCTGAGACTTATTTAAGCCTTATGAAGAAAACGGATGAAGCTTTTGAAAAGCTTATAGGTTACTTTGAGGATGCAGACGAACCGACAGTAATCTGTATGTTCGGAGATCATCAACCTGCACTTGACGATGGCTTTTATGAAGCAATGTTTAAAGATAGAGGCCTATCGGATGAAGAACAGACTGCACTTAAATACATGACGCCTTATGTAATCTGGGCCAATTATGACATTGATATGAAGGATTACGGAAATATAAGTGCCAACTATCTGGGAGCAGTTTTGCTTGATGTAACTAAAGTCCGCACTTCACAGTACTTTAGCTTTCTGCTTGATTTGATGACATATTACCCCGAGATATCCCATAGGAATGTCGAGTCAATAATTGAGGATGAAAGAATAACGGATTACAGAATCTTAGAATACAATCACTTGGTGAGTAAGAATATACAGGTTAGCGTATTCAATTAAAAAAAAGGAACCGTAAGGGTTCCTTTTTTATTGCTTACAAGTCTTATTTTAATAATGATACTTACTCTTTAACTTGATTAAGAACGTCATCGAGACGATAAAGGAGAAGACCTCGGCAACGGTGTTTGCAAGCCAGATGCCGTCAATTCCCAGGAATATTGGAAGCAGCATAACAGCAAGCAGCTGGAACACAAGCACACGCACGAAGGAAATGATTGCGGATACAAGCCCGTTTCCAAGTGCCGTAAAGAACGACGATGCATAGATGTTTACACCTGCAAGGATAAAGAACAATGAGAATATACGGAATGCATGTGTAGTCATTTCCATCAGGTCTGCATCGTACCCTACGAAAATTCCTGAAAGCACGGGAGCAAGTATTATTGCCAGGATGAGCATTGTAACACCGCCGATACTCATTGAACGAAGGCTCTTGTTCTTTATATTTTTAACCTCATCATAATTTCCCGCACCGTAGTGGTAGCCTACAATTGGAGCCGAGCCGACCGCATAGCCCACAAACATAGCGATGAAGATAAACTGAACGTACATTAACACGCCGTAGGTGGCAACACCGTCTTCACCGGCAAATTTCAAGAGCTGCCAGTTGTATACGATTCCGATTATGGAAGAGGCAACGTTACTCATAAGCTCGGAGCTTCCGTTTCCGCATGCCTTGCCGATTGAGTGCCAATCGATGTGGGTTTGAGAAAGCCTGAGAGTGGAATCGTTTGGCACGAAAAAGTAAATAAGCGGGATGACGCAGCCGATGGTCTGGCTTAAGCCTGTCGCAAAGGCAGCACCTGCAACTCCCCAGTTAAATACTCCTATAAAGAGAAAGTCCATTACCATATTTCCTACACCTGCCGCAACCGTAACGATAAGGCCCATACGCGGCTTCTCGGCGGTGACAAAGAAACTCTGGAAAGCATTCTGAAGCATAAAGGTAGTCGTAAAGGCAATTACGATTCTTCCGTAAAGCACGCAATCGGGAAGCATTTCGGCAGTTGCTCCGAAAAGAATTGCAACCGGCTCTACGACAAGACATCCGATTACGGAAATGATGATTCCGACTATTACGGTAAAGTAAACAAGCAGGGAAAATGTCTCATTTGCTTTCTTTTTGTTGCCCTCGCCAAGCTGGAAGGAAACAAGAGCGCTTCCGCCGGTGCCGATCATAAATCCGACTCCTCCTAAAATCATTACAAAGGGCATGATAAGGTTTACGGCGGCAAAAGCCGTTTTTCCAGCATAGTTTGATACAAAGAAACCGTCCACAACACCGTAGATTGACGTGAACACCATCATTACAATCGACGGAAGCACGAAACGGAAAAGCTTCTTAAGGGTAAAGTGATCTGATAACTGAATTTTCATATTAACCTCGTAAATAAAAGACCATATGGTCTGTAGCTTAGCTTGATTTAAGGGCAATGTCAAGAAATGTTAAGATTAAGCCTTTCTTAAGGTTTTATCTTTGCGGATTTGGGGTTACAATAGAGAAAAATTTTGGAGTAAAGACCGTGACTTACGAAGAGATACTTGATTATATAAAGAACATTCCCAAATTCGTGAAAAAGAACGAGCCTGAGGTGACAAAGGCTTTTTTAAAGGAAATCGGTGATTTTAGTAAAGATATTCCTACCGTGCATGTGGCCGGAACTAACGGCAAGGGTTCGGTATGCGCCTTTTTAAATACAGCGCTTACGGAGCAGGGCTTTAAGACCTGCATGTTTACGTCGCCTCACCTTATCGATATAAGGGAGCGTTTCTCTTATAATAATGAAATGATTTCAAAGGAGGAATTTACCGGGGCCTTCAATGAAGTGATGAGTAAGCTTGAGGTATTTGTTCATGAAGACCGATACAGTCAATACCATCCTTCGTACTTTGAACTGTTGTTTATGATGATGGCGGCTTGGATTAACAGGCTTAAACCGGATGTCGTAATTCTTGAAACGGGCCTTGGAGGCAGGCTTGATGCAACGAACAGTATCGAAAGTCCGAAGCTGTGCGTAATCACCGAAATAGGCCTCGACCACTGCAAATATTTAGGCGATACGAAGCCTTTAATTGCCGCCGAGAAGGCGGGCATTATTGTGCACGGGGTTCCTGTTATATTTATAGATAAAGAAAAAGAAGTCTCGGAGGTATTCCTTGAAACGGCGAGGTCAAAGGATGCGCCCATCTACCCGGTTAGCCTTAAAAATATTAAGAATTGTGAAAGGACAGAGGCAGGGATTGATTTTTGGATGCATTCTCTGTATCATGAGAATGTTAAATTTTTACTTAAAACAAGCGCATCATATCAGGTTGAGAATGCAGCAATTGCATATACTGCACTCGAGGTTTTAAAGGATTTGCTCTTTAAGCCGATTGACATGGAAAAGGGTTCTTTATCCTTTGGGCATATGAAATGGCCGGGCCGAATGGAGAGGCTTTCGGACAGATTTTTCTTTGACGGAGCGCACAATCCGGACGGGATAAGGGCTTTCCTTGATACGGTTAAATATGACGGCGCAGACAAAAGATTGCTTCTTTATACGGCAGTGTCCGACAAGGACATTGACACGGAAGCTTCGATGATTATCAATAGTAATTTGTTTGACAGTTATTGCTTGTGTAAGCTTGAAGACAGCAGAGGTGCGGATAAAGAACAGCTGCTTAAGGCTTTTGAGAAAGCAGGAAATGTTTCTTTTTACAATTGTGTAAAGAGCGGGTTTGAAAGCCTACCGCTTGGGGAGAGTAAGACCGTTTGCTATGCGGCGGGTTCTTTGTACCTGTATGCCGAGATAAAGGCATTGCTATAAGAGGTGGAAGATGATCGATTTTGAAGAAGAGTTAAAGAAATTCAATAAAAGTCTTGAAATAGAGGATGTCGGAGAGGCTATTTACAATCAGGACATCACGGACGTTGCGGATATTTTTATTAAGATGATTAAGGACGACAGGGACAATTAATGAGATGTTACAATTGCGGATGCAGACTTTCGGAGCATAGCTTCTGTACAAACTGCGGCGCGGATGTCGGCCTTTACAAAAAAATCATTCGTACTTCGAATTATTTTTACAATGAAGGTTTGGAACGTGCGCGCGTCAGGGATTTGTCGGGAGCGGTAGTTTCTTTAAGGGAAAGTCTTAAATTTAATAAAAACAACATAAAGGCAAGAAACCTCTTGGGACTTGTGTACTACGAGATGGGTGAGGTTCCCGCGGCACTTTCTGAGTGGGTCATCAGCAACAACCTTCGCAATGACAAAAACATGGCGTCGGATTACATAAGCCGGGTTCAGTCAAATGCGGGAGAGCTTGAAAACATCAGCCAGTCCATAAAGAAGTACAATGCAGCGCTTGAGTGTTTAGAACGACCCGACGGCGTCGACATGGCGATTATTCAGCTGCGTGCTTCGCTTAAGGCAAACAGAAAATTTATCCGTGCACATGAACTGTTGGCTCTTTGCCTGATTCATACAAGTCACTTTGAGGCTGCCATAAAGGAACTTGACAGGGTACGTGCCATTGACATAAACAATACCCTGGCACTTCGTTATCTTAATGAGATAAATCTTTTGCTTCATCCGGAGAATGACAAAAAGAAAGCAAAGGAAGTAAAGGCCGAGGGCGAAGACCAGGCTGAGACCGTTTCATATATGGACGGAAACGAGCTCATCATTAAGAGGGTCGGAGTAAAGGACAAGAAGGGCTCCAATACCGTTTTGAATATCATATTCGGTATAGCGATAGGCTTTGCGATTACGTTTTGCCTGGTGCTTCCTGCACGTATCCAAAAGGAGAAATCAAGCGCTCAGGAAGAGATTAAGGCAATCGGAGCCGAGCTGGATGAAAAGAATCTTACCATAAACGAGCTTGAAAGTACTGTTTCGAAGCAGGATGACAATATAGAAACGCTTACCAAAAGCCTGAGTGCCTATGCCGGTACGGAAGGTACGCTTCAGTCGATGGAGAGCCTTCTTAAGGCGGCATCGATATATTTGAACAATCCGGCAGACTTCCTGGAAGTGGCGGATTATATTAAAGAAGTGGATGAGTCTACCTGGAGCGAAGAGACCAGTGAGAATTATATAGCTCTTTACAAAGCACTTAAATCGGCAATCGGACCTTCGGTTTGCGATGCCTATGTCGAAGAAGGCATCAAGGCATACGGTGAGAGCCAGTTCACAGATGCGGTTGCATACTTTGAGTCGGCAGTGTTCTTTGACGAAGCGGACGACAATGCTTTGTACAGGCTTGCACTTTCTTATGAAGCGCTTGAACGCACGGAGGATGCAAAGACTGCCTATGCAAAGGTAGTTGAACTTTTCCCTGACAGCGCAAATGCAAACAGAGCAGAGAGGGCGCTTACAAAACTGAGCAGTGCACAGTAGAGCTTGAAATACGAATATAAACGATATAAAAAAGTTGCGCAGGTTACAAAAATCTGCGCAACTTTTTCGCTATAGAGGAAATTGCTTTGTAATCTCATCTATAGTAAAAAAGGCACCTCGTGCCAATGAATCGCAGCTTAAGGCGGGGAAAACGTTGCAAACTCGTGTGATAGGTATATGTCGCAAAGGTGATTGCGCCCGCGGTGAGAGCTTTACTTGCGAAACGCTATACTACGCGAATTTTTTGAGGGGAAGCATAAAAATCGGATTGCAAGATTAAAGTATATTTACGATGCAAAAAGTTTCGTAGAATTTCGTAAATTTAACCAAAAACGCCTCGACATTTATGTGAAATGTGTCCGTATTGACATTATGCACAAAAAAATTTAAAATTTTACTTGTAAAGATTAAACATTATGTTAATTATGAATGCATAGCAATCATAATACAGATGTTTAGAAAACGGAGGATAATATGAAGAAGAAAATTTTAGCAGTACTTCTTTCCGCAGCAACGGTTCTTTCAATGACAGCCTGCGGAGCAACCGAAACTTCTACTGACACTTCCGCTTCAGCAAGTACAGAGAGCAGCTCTGATGCAGCAGCTTCCTATACTTACGACATTAAGGTTTGGTGTCCCGAAGCAGCAGTAGAACTTACCACCAAGCAGATTGGTGATTTCAATTCAACCAACACAGACGGCATCACTCTTAACGCAACTGTTGAAGCAGTAGGCGAAGGCGATGCAGCCACCACAATGATCCAGGACGTTGAGTCCGGTGCAGATTTGTTCTTTTTCGCACAGGACCAGACTTCAAGACTTCTTGAAGCAAATGCTTTGATGCAGCTCGGTGATGCGGCAGCAGAGTATGTTACCACCTCCTTTGATGAGGCCGGTGTTGCAGCCGCTTCTGTAGGTGAAGGCGCAGTTTACGCTTATCCCCTTACATCAGATAACGGTTTCTTCATGTTCTATGATAAGAGCGTTATTCCCGAGGAAGACCTTGATTCAATGGAAGCTTTGATCGCTGACTGCGAAGCAGCAGGCAAGACCTTCTGCTTTGATCTTGAAAATTCATGGTATATAGCATCTTTCTTCTTTGCTACAGGCTGTGATTCAACTTGGGAAACGGATGATGAAGGAAACTTTGTTTCAGTTAACGATACCTTCAATTCCGAGAAAGGCTTACTTGCCTGCGAAGGTATGTACAAGCTTCTTTCTTCAAGCGCATGGGTAGGTTCAAGCGAAACCTCTCAGTTCGAAGCAGCTATTCCTGCAGCAGTTGTTATTTCCGGTACATGGAACACAGCAAACGCAAAGTCAATCTTAGGTGACAACCTCGGAGCAACAGACCTTCCTTCCTTTACGGCAGGCGGTGTTTCCTATCACCTTGGTTCTTACAACGGATGTAAGCTTTTGGGCGTTAAGCCTCAGGAAGATGCAGCTAAGGCAGCTTGCCTTAACAAGCTTGCTCAGTACTTAACAAGCGCATCAGCTTGCGAAGAGCGTTACAGCACACTTCTTTGGGGACCTTCAAATCTTGAAGCTCAGTCTTCTGCAGAAGTTTCTTCTGACCTCGGTGTTGTAGCAGTTAACTTACAGAACGCATATGCAAAGACACAGGGTAACATCCACGGTTCATGGTGGGATATCGCTAAGGTTATCGCTACTACCATTAAAGAGGGTAACGGCACCGTAGACGAGTTCCAGGCAGCTCTCAGCGCTTATGAAGATACCTGTCAGTCACTCTTCAACATGACTTCAGATGAAAAAGAAGCTTTCTCCGTAATCGGTTCGATCTGCGGTACCAACTGGGATAATGATTTTGCTATGACCAGAACTGCTGAAACAGGAGATGCTACCTACTATTCAGAAGCACTTGAGCTTAAGGCAGGCGACGAATTCAAGGTTCGCCAGGGCGCAGCTTGGGATGTTAACTTTGGTAAGGACGGCGTTGCAAACGGCGACAATATCGTTGTTGAAGAAGACGGCATCTACTATGTAAAGCTTGTTACTGCTGAAGATCTTTCAAGCGCAACAGTTACTCTTGAAAAGAGCAGCTTTTACGGATGGAACGTAATCGGTACTATTAACGGCACCAGCTGGGATACAGACTTTGGTATGGATATCCAGGACGACGGAAAGACCTTCAAGCTTGCAGATGTCAGCTTAAAGGCAGGCGATGAATTCAAGGTTCGTTATGCTAACAGCTGGGATGTCAACTACGGTAAGGATGGAGTTGCAGGCGGCGACAATGTTGTTGTTGATGCAGACGGCACCTACACAATCGTATTTGATTCCGAAACAGGCATGATTACTCTTGAGTAATCCAACTTAATCGCAGTAAAATAATAGGGGTTGGAGTCATAAACCTTGGCTCCAACCCTTCTTTTAAAAATTCTTTATCGATACCAAGCGGAGCAAATGCTCCAGACATTCAACTACATTTTGGAAAGAGGTTAGTATGGGAAACTTCTTTAAGGGAATCGGAAAATCTATAGCGGAATTCTTTGAAATGCTTGTCAAGGGCGATATATTTACAAAGCTTTCTGCCGTTATCATGGGTCTTGGCTGCCTGGTTCGCGGTCAGATTGCAAGGGGACTTATGTTCCTCTTTATTGAAATCATGTTTATTTATTACATGATTTTTCACGGAAGCTACTGGCTTTCAATGTTAACGAGCCTCGGTACAAATGGACCGTCAAAGGAATATGATGCTTTTCTTGACGTTTATGTTACGAAATACAATGACAATTCATTCCTTATACTTTTATACGGAATTTTAACTATATTTATTATTCTTGCCATGGTGCTTGTCTGGGCTTTCAATATCAAGTCAAGCTACAGGGCATGCGAGCTTAAAAAGGCCGGAAAGAAGGTTAATAAGCTTAAAGATGACATTAAGGACTTAACCGATGCCGGTTTTTATAAGACTCTTTTATTCCTTCCTACAATCGGAATTTTTATTTTTACGGTTCTGCCCATAGTCTTTATGATATTTGTAGCCTTCACCAATTATGACGGCGCTCATGACGGCTATATCAACAGCCTGTTTACATGGGTCGGACTTGACAACTTTAAGACTCTTTTCTCAATGGTCGGAGGAACAAATTCTTACTTAAGTACCTTCGGAAGAATTTTGGGATGGACCCTTATCTGGGCGTTCTTTGCAACCTTTTCAAACTATTTCCTCGGAATCATTCTTGCCATGATGATTAACCGTAAGGGCATCAAGTTCAAGAAGATGTGGCGTACGATTTTCGTAATGACAATTGCAATTCCTCAGTTTATTTCACTTTTGTACGTTTCAAAAATGTTCGATAAGTCGGGTATCGTAAACGGCTGGCTTATGAATCTGGGTTGGATTACTCAGCCCATTGATTTCTGGGGAACCGCAACACTTGCCCGTGTAATGGTTATTTTGATAAATATCTGGGTTGGTATTCCATACCTTATGCTTATTGCAACGGGTATTCTTATGAATATTC
Organism: Lachnospiraceae bacterium; assembly: GCA_963605385.1. GTDB lineage: Bacteria > Bacillota > Clostridia > Lachnospirales > Lachnospiraceae > UBA1258. The sequence continues at coordinate 15,357 of CAVCUM010000004.1, read as the reverse complement.
CACAGGATCTTTATGAAGCCGCAAAAATTGACGGAGCCTCTCCGATTCAGCAGTTTAAGAGTATCACGATGCCGTACATGCTGTTTATAACGGCGCCTTACCTGCTCACACAGTTTACCGGAAATATGAACAACTTTAACGTTATCTACCTGCTGACTTCCGGCGGACCTACCAATCCTGCGGCAAGCTCGGCATCCGGCACGGTCGGATATACGGACCTCTTGATTACCTGGCTCTTTAAGATTACGACCGGTACAGAATCGGCATATTATCTGGCCTCTGTAATCGGTATCGTGGTATTTATAATCGTTACGGTTATATCACTCTCGGTATACAGAATACTTCCGTCGGTTAAGAATGAGGAGGGCATGCAGTAATGAGCAGACAAAAAGAAAAAGGACTTGGCATGAAGGCCAAGCATTCAATCGGAAATACAATCGTTTATATAATACTGATACTTATGAGCATTATTTGGCTCACCCCCTTCGTATGCATACTGCTTCAGTCCTTCAGAAGTGAGTCAACATGGATGGTAGGATATGTAATTCCCAGACAGTTTGGCTTTGATAATTATACTGCACTGCTTCATTCGGATTTCGTGATTTGGTACAGAAATACCTTTATCATGGCTTGCGTTTGTGCAGTTATCAACACGATAATGGTTCTTTGCATGAGCTACACGCTTTCACGTTTCAGATTTAAGCTAAGAGAGCCTTTGATGCAGTTTATGCTGATACTCGGATTTTTCCCGGGAATGCTTACCATGGTCATCCTTTACAGAGTTCTTAAGGATTTGGGGCTTACTCAGGAAAATGCCATCTTCGGCTTGATCATCGTTTATGTTGCTTCTTCCGGTATGGGCTATTATGTTTCAAAGGGATATTTTGATACGATTTCAAAATCTCTTGATGAATCGGCGAGAATTGACGGAGCTACAAGGCTTCAGATATTCACAAGGATTATTCTTCCTCTTGCAAAGCCGATTGTTATATATACAATTCTTACAGCTTTCATGGCTCCTTGGGGAGATTTCGTATTTGCCAAATACATATCCTTTAATACCTCAGCGGGCATGAACGTTGCGGTAGGTTTGTATTCGTGGCTGACGCCTGACCGCATCAACAACAACTACACGATGTTCTGTGCGGGCGGTGTCGTCGTTGCCATACCAGTTACACTTCTGTTCATATTCCTTCAGAAATATTATGTTGAAGGTGTTACGGGCGGTTCAGTTAAGGGTTAAACCGTTAAGAGATTATAGAGGGGCTGCGCTTTCAACGTGGCCCTTTTTTACATATATGAAATTGCGTTGCGATTCCATATATGGGGGAAAACACTACGTGCCAATGCTGCGCGCTTATGCGAGAGGGTATCGTCGTAGAGGTGACCGCACCAAACGTTAAGAGCATCGAAAGTTAAGCTCTTTTTATGGAGATTTTATGAAAAAGAAAATAAATAAACTTGTAAGCCTTGTACTTGCCGGAACCTTTTTACTTGCCGGATGTGGAGAGGTCGCATCGGTAACGGAAAACAGACCTTTAGAAGGCGCAAGTGAAGTCATCAGTGAAGAAAATATTGCAATTTCCGAAGACGGAGAGGTCTCTGTAAGCGTTAACTATAATTCAGATATAACAGTTCCTGAGTCTGACAACAACAAGGTATTCTATCAAATTTTTGTAGGTTCTTTTTCCGATTCAGACGGAGACGGAATCGGTGATTTGCGGGGTATCATTAATAGGATGGATTATCTTAATGACGGCGATGACTCATCGGGTCAAAGCCTTGGAATTGAGGGAATCTGGCTTTCACCGATTTTTTCTTCTTCAAGCTATCACAAGTATGATGTAAACGACTATTATACGATTGATAAAGACTTTGGAAGCATGGACGATTTAAAGGAACTCGTTGCACTTTCCCATGAAAGAGGGGTTGAGGTCATCCTCGATATGGTCATCAATCATACGGGCTCTGGAAACGAAAAGTTTACGGAGTTTACTGAGGCTCACAGAAACGGGGACACACAGTCTCCCATGTATGATTACTACAGCTGGTCAGATACGGCGAAAAGCGGATTTTCAAAGATTACCGGTACGGAGCAGTATTACGAATGTAACTTCTCGACTTCGATGCCTGAACTAAACTATGACAATGAAACGGTTTACGAGGATATGCTTAAGGTGATGCGTTATTATCTTGAGGAAATCGGGGTGGACGGCTTTAGATTTGATGCCGCAAAGTACATATACTACGGCAAGGTAGAGCAAAATATCGAGTTCTGGTCAAGGCTCATGGATGATTTGAAGGCTATTAAGCCTGACATTTATACGGTAGCCGAGGTCTGGGACTCAGACAGCGTTACCAATGAATATGAGAAAGCGATAAACTGCTTTGACTTTACAATGTCTCAGGTAAGCGGTCGTATAGCAACCGCGGCAAAGAAGGGTGACGTCAATGCTTATACGAAATACGTAGAGAGTTATATTGATACCGTTAAGGGCATCAATGAGAATGCCATGATTATACCCTTTATCGCAAATCACGATATGGACAGGGCGGCAGGTTATATGATGCAGCTTGGCGGCTATGCAAAGGTTGCGGCAAATCTCTATATACTCGGTCCCGGTTCTCCTTTTATATATTACGGTGAAGAGGTCGGTATGAAGGGCTCGAGAGGTTCCGCAAATACAGACGCAAACAGGCGTCTTGCAATGACCTGGGGAGACGGGGACACAGTGAGCGACCCTGAGGGTGCCGATTATGAGGCGGAGTATCGTACAAACGCTCCGGTTTCGGAACAGCTTTCAAATGAAAACAGTTTATTAAACTACTATAAAAAGCTCATCATGATCAGAAAGGCAAACCCCGAAATTGCATCGGGAGCTTACACGGCACTTTCTTTTTCCGATACAAAGGTCGGAGGCTTTATATCAACACTTGACTCATCAAGCGTAATGGTTATTCACAATACGACGACAAAGGAGCAAACGGTTGATTTGTCGAAGGCTACGGATTTAACCTTTACTAAGGTAATCGAGGCAGTCGGCTACTATGACGGCACTTACGAAAACAAGGGTGTCCTTAATGGAATGATGCTCACAATCTCACCACAGACTTCGGTGGTAATAAGATAAGGTAAGGGAAGGTGGCCTATGCCATCTTTCTTTTTACTATATAGAAAATTGCCTCATATGGAAAAAGGGCACTATGTGTCAATGCTGCGTTTTTTTGTGAGGAAAAAGGCTTAGCATTCCGCTTAAGTGTGTAAGCGTGCGTAGGCGCAGGCACAGACTTTTTTAATTGAATGGTTTATGTAAGTGTGCTATTCTAAGAGGCGTGAAAAATGCCAAAGGAAATAAATCTATGAAAGAAAAAGAAAATGAAAAAATGAGCCTTTATATGCGCACGCTCAAGGCTGTGCACGGGGCTTTTACTAATCCCAAAGCGGTAAGTCCCGAAGAGCTTGCAAAGCAGCGTACGGAAATGGAATTATTCTCACGTCTGATCACACCGACCATAGGAGTCAATATAAAAAGCTTTAAGGTTTCAGAGATTCCGTGTGAGGAAATAAGCCCTGATTTTTCATACCGTGAGGACAGAGTTATCCTTTACTGCCATGGCGGAGGATATACCTGCGGCGGGCTCAACTATGCGCGCATACTTGCTTCCAAGCTGAGTCTGCATACGGGACTTAAGGTTTTTTCTTTTGAATACGGACTTGCTCCGGAGCATAAATACCCGCAGGCAATAGATGAGGCGGTTTCGGTCTACGACTATCTGCTAAACAAAGGGTATGGCGCAAAGAATATAGTCATAGCAGGAGATTCGGCTGGTGGAAATCTCACACTTGAAATCTGCATTCGCCTTATTGAGCAGGAAAGATTCCTTCCGAAGGCACTTGTTCTTTTCAGCCCCTGGACCGACATGAGAGCGGTAAATCCTTCCTATGAAACTCTTAAGGATAAGGATCCCTTGCTTACGAGGGAATACGTCGAATCGGTAAGAAGCGCCTACACAAACGAGGGTGATGATTTTGAAGATCCTCACTTGAGTCCTCTTCTTTATGCTTGGGAGAATATGCCGCCTGTGCTTATTCAGGTGGGGAGCAACGAGATCCTTAGGGATGATTCCGAAAAGCTTGCAAAGAAGCTTACAAAGAGCGGTTCGTTTGCACGCCTTCAGATTATTCCGGGCGGTTGGCACGTGTTTCAGCAGATGCCGATTGTAAAGGCCGGAAAGGCCTTAGACGAAGTAAATAAATTTTTGAAGGAAATATAGGAACGATAAATTGAGTAACGAATGGTATAAAGTAGACAACGTAGCCAAGGTGTTCTTGGCAAATCACAGTGCAAGAAATCCGCAAACCTTAAGGGTAAGCTGCACACTTAAGGAGGATGTTGATCCGGAAACTTTGCAGGAGGCTTTAGATACTTCGATTGAGCTTTTTCCTGAGCTTTCTGTCCGCATCAGAAGAGGTTTCTTTTGGCATTATATCGAGAGTACGGATGTAAGGGCAATTGTTAAAGAGGAGTCCGGAAGCCCCTGTCCCATCCTTTACGGAGCCGGCTTTGACGGGTTCCTTCACTTTAAAGTCACCTACTACGGAAAAAGAATAAATGTGGATATATTCCATGCACTTGCCGACGGGACGGGTGCACTCGCTTTTTTGAAGGTATTGGTATTAAACTACCTGAAATTAAAACATCCCGACGCTCTTCAAAATGTTTCTCTTGCGTCGGATTCTTCGGAAACCGAGAGAACGCAGAACAGCTTTGAACATTTCTACGAAAATTCAAACGGAGCGATTCCGAAACAGATCTTAAATAAAAAGAAAAAGGCTTACAGCATTCAAAGCAGACTTCTTCCCTACAATCAGTTGAGATTTATCGAACTCCATATGGAAGGAAAGGAAATCGTTGCAAAGGCAAAGGAAATGCATGTTTCGGTTACGAGCTATTTAGGTGCCCTTTTAATGTTTGCAATAAGGGAAGGCATGCCCTTTATGATGAAGCACAAGCCCATAAACGTTTCGATGCCGGTAAATCTTCGAAATTTTTATCCTTCTGAGACTACGAGAAATTTCTTTAACAACGTTGACGTTTCGCATGCTTTTGACGGAAGCGAAACGATTGAATCCTTAGCTTCGGAATTTGATGCCAAGCTAAAGGAATCACTCAAGCCTGAAAGCATTACGGCTCAGATGAACCGCTACCAAAGCATGGAAAGGCTTTTCTTTACGAGGATGGTGCCTTTGTTTATAAAACAGCCCATCGTTAAGTTCTTTGCCAAGTCAGAAAAGAAAACCGTCAGCTGCGTCCTTTCAAATCTCGGAGTAATCAAACTACCGCCGGAGATGGCAGAGTATATCAGTGAAATTTCGGATTTCTGCTCAACGGACGGTTTCTTTGTCACTGTTACGAGCTTCGGAACCGATATGGTGCTTGGAATCAGCACGGCAAATGCGGAAACTGGAACCGTGAGACGCCTTATAAAACACTTGAATGAGACGGGAGTAAATATTAAGGCATACGTTTCGGAGGTGATTGAATAATGCTTAAATGTCCTGTATGCAAGATAGAAATAGACGGAAACCGGAACAAGTGCCCCATATGTCAGAATGCTCTTTCGGGTTCACCTTCGGATTACAACTGGCCTGTTGATGAATATTTAAAGAAGTACAGTATCTGCTTTAAAATACAGCTCTTTGTGGTGTTGACCGTCATAGTCATATCACTTGCCCTTGATTTTTTGCTTGATATCAGATTCAAGGGATATCACTACAGTCTCATGATACTTATGTGGGGAGCAGTGAGCGAGCTTTTGATTACGGAATTTATCAGAAAGAAAGTGTTCCCGGCAAAGATTCTGACTGTAAGCGCTGTTTTTATATCGGGCCTTCTTTGCGTTACGGCCAAGTATTTTGATTTTTACGATTTTCTGACTCCGACCGTTTACATTGCGGTACCTGCGATAATAGGCGGAACAATTGTTGCAAATTTTGTTTTTACATTCACGGACAAGTCCGGAAATTCGCTCGTATATTTTCTTTCTGCTGCAGTAATCGGAATAATTCCGTATATAGCAATTTACTTCGGAAAGAAAAGCTTTCTGCTTCCATGGGCGATTGTCCTGATCGTTTCGGTGGTGACATTCCTGGGAATTGTTATATTTAAGGGTCGTGAGTTAAAGACAGAAATTCAAAAGAGATTCAATTTTTAAATAATGCTGGAATATGCAGATGCTTTATGCTATAATTTCTTGATGATTGTGGCTTGAGAGCCATTAAGGAGGATATTTTAAATGAGTTGTAAAGTTGAAAAGTTAGAAGGCAGCATGGCGAAGCTTACTATCGAAGTTGATGCTTCGGAATTAGATAAAGCAATTAATCAGGCTTATAATAATCAGAAGAACAGCATCCAGTTGCCCGGCTTCCGTAAGGGAAAGACTCCCAAGGCTGTGATCGAAAAGATGTACGGCAAGAGCGTATTTTACGAAGAAGCCGCAAATATCATTATTCCCGATGCATATGCCAAGGCTTATGACGAGTGCGGTGAGGAAATCACCAGCGCTCCTGACATCGAGGTTACACAGCTTGAAGCAGGAAAGCCTTTTATTTTTACTGCTACAGTTGCTTTGAAGCCCGAGATCAAGCTTGGCAACTACAAGGGTGTACAGATTGACAAGATTGATACAAACGTAACCGACGAAGAGGTTATGGCTTTCATTGAAAAAGAAAGAGAAAATTCCGCAAGAACCATTTCTGTTGACAGACCCGTACAGGACAAGGATGAAGTCACCCTTGATTTCGAGGGATCTATTGATGGAATTCCTTTTGAAGGCGGCAAGGGTGAGAACTATCCCCTTACAATTGGCTCCGGTTCCTTTATCCCCGGCTTTGAAGAGCAGTTAATCGGTGCGGAAAAAGAAAACGAAGTTGAAGTAAAGGTAACCTTCCCTGAGGATTATCACGCAGAGGATTTGAAGGGTAAGGAAGCCGTATTTAAGTGTACGATTCATGAGATTAAGGAAAAAGAACTTCCCGAGCTTGATGATGAGTTTGCAAGCGAAGTTTCCGAATATGATACCTTTGATGAGTACAAGGCAGCTACTGTAAAGGGCCTTACCGAAAAGAAGGAAAACGACGCAAAGAACAAGAAGGAAGAAGCTGTAATCGAAGCAATTGTCAAGGATTCGGAAATCGAAATTCCCGGACCCATGCTTGATGCTCAGATTCGACAGATGTTTGATGATTTTTCAAGTAACATTCAGCAAAACGGTATCAGCTTGGAGCAGTACTTCCAGTTTACCGGTCTTACAAGGGAAAAGCTTTTAGAGCAGATCAAACCCGGCGCAAAGAAGCGTATCGAGTCGAGGCTTGTACTTGAGAACGTTGTAAAGGCTGAAGGCTTTACCGTTAGCGACGAAGAATACGAAGCAGAGCTTAACCGCATGGCCGAGGCCTACAAGATGGAGCTTGACAAGGTTAAAGAGCTTATCGGCGACAATGAAAAGGCAAAGAAGGAAATTACAGACGACCTTGCTATCAAGAAGGCTATTGATTTTGTAATCGAGAACGCAAAGGAAGCGTAAAGTAAAAAAGAGGAGCTTAAGATGAGTTTAGTACCTTACGTCATAGAGCAGACCAGCAGAGGCGAACGCTCCTACGATATCTACTCAAGACTTTTAAAAGAAAGAATTATTTTCCTCGGAGAAGAGGTTAACGATGTGACGGCAAGTCTTGTTGTCGCACAGCTTCTATTCCTTGAGGCTGAGGATCCTGAAAAGGATATCCATTTATACATCAATTCTCCCGGCGGTTCCGTTACTGCCGGAATGGCAATCTATGACACGATGCAGTTCATTAAGTGCGACGTGTCCACTACCTGTATCGGCATGGCGGCTTCCATGGGAGCCTTCCTGCTCGCAGGAGGCAAGAAGGGCAAGAGATATGCTCTTCCCAATGCCGAAATCATGATTCATCAGCCCTTGGGCGGTGCTCAGGGTCAGGCTACTGAAATTGAGATTGCGGCAAAGCACATCCTTCAGACAAAGGAAAAGCTAAACAAGATCCTGTCTGAAAACACCGGCAAGCCTTATGAAGAGGTTTGTGCCGACACGGAGCGAGACAATTGGAAGAGTGCCGAGGAAGCCAAGGCATACGGCCTCATTGATGAAGTGATTTACAATCATCAAAATTAAAACAGATCGGAAGTTTATCAATGGCAAAAATGTCCAAGGATACCACAAAGTATTGTTCTTTCTGCGGTAAGCCGCAGGATTTGGTTGACAAGCTTATTGCCGGCCCGAACAATATTTTTATCTGCAATGAGTGCGTTGAAATCTGCGGTGAAATCATCGAAGAAGAAAGAGAGAAGGAAGAACCGAAGAAGCACTCGGAAAAAGAAATAAAGCTCTTAAAGCCTGCCGAAATCAAGAAATTCCTTGATGAGTACGTAATCGGGCAGGAAACAGCAAAGAAGGTTCTTTCTGTAGCCGTATACAATCACTACAAGCGTATCACGGCAGATGTCGACGATACCGACGGAGTGGAGCTTCAGAAATCAAACATTATAATGATAGGACCCACCGGCTCGGGAAAGACGTATCTTGCACAGAGTCTTGCAAAGATCATCAATGTACCCTTTGCAATTGCCGATGCAACCACCCTTACCGAGGCAGGCTATGTAGGCGAGGACGTTGAGAACATCCTTTTAAAGCTCATTCAGGCTGCAGATTACGATATTGAGAGAGCCTCAAAGGGTATCGTATACATCGATGAAATTGACAAAATCAGCAAGAAGTCGGAAAACGTTTCCATCACAAGAGACGTGTCCGGCGAGGGTGTTCAGCAGGCACTTCTAAAGATTATCGAAGGAACGGTTGCCAATGTTCCTCCTCAGGGCGGCAGAAAGCATCCACAGCAGGAGCTCATCCCGATAGATACGACAAACATTTTGTTTATCTGCGGAGGCGCCTTCGACGGTCTTGAAAAAATCGTCAATGCCAGAGAGGACAAGAGCTCCATCGGCTTTGGGGCAATGGTTTCCTCAAAGAAGAACGTTGATATCGACAAGGCATTAAAAGAAGTTACACCTCAGGATCTCATTAAATTCGGACTTATCCCTGAGTTCATCGGACGTGTGCCGATTACGGTCACACTTGAAGGCTTGGATGAGGAAGCTTTGGTGCGTATACTTAAAGAGCCTAAAAATGCGCTCATAAAGCAGTATAAAAAGCTCTTTAACATTGACCATGTTGAGCTTGAATTTGAGGATGAAGCAGTTTCTGAAATCGCTTCTCTTGCTTTGGAAAGAAAAACGGGAGCAAGAGGCCTTCGCTCGATTCTTGAAAACATCATGATGGACGTCATGTATGACATCCCGTCCGACGAAACCATCAAAAAGTGCATCATCACCAAGGAATGTGTCCTTTCCGATGCAAAGCCTAAGGTGATTAAGAGCGAAAAAAAGAATAAAAAAGCATAATAACATAAAGGCACATGGGCAAAAGCTTATGTGCCTTTAAATTTAAGGAATTTTTTTGTTAATTATTTAGGCTTTATAAGGTATTATGTTGTAAATGCGAAGTTTAAGAGGTAACAATGAAGATTAAATCAGTTGAACTTGAGACGGTGTGCGGAATTACGAGCAAGCTGCCGGAAAATACCCTGCCGGAAATAGCCTTTGCGGGAAAGAGTAATGTCGGAAAGTCGTCGCTTATAAATGCACTTGTGAATAGGAAATCCTTGGCACGCACCAGCCAGTCACCGGGAAAGACACAGACCATTAATTTTTATAATTTAAATAAAGAACTTTATCTTGTGGACCTTCCAGGGTATGGGTATGCCCAGGTGAGCGTCGAAATTCGTGCAAAGTGGGGCAAGATGATTGAAAAATATCTGCGTACCACAAAACAGTTAAAGGCCGTATTCCTGCTCGTAGATATACGGCATAAGCCCTCTGAAAATGACTGTATCATGTACGACTGGATAGTGAAGACCGGATATAATCCGATTATCATATGTACAAAGTCTGACAAGATCAGCAAAGGTGCAACTTCCAAAAATTTGAAAATTATAAGAGATACACTTGGATGCTCCAAGGAGACCGTGATGATTCCGTTTTCCGCATTGAATAAATTGGGGCGGGATGATATATATAGAGTAATGGATGCCTGCCTTGGCACCATGGAAGGGGAAGAACAGTGAAAAAATCAACTTTATATCTAAAGGCCGTGACAAATATTGTGCTTTATATCGTCGGGCTTATTCTTGTAGTGTTGTTCGTGCCGAAGCTTTTTGTTTATTTCCTGCCGTTCGTAATCGGCCTGATAGTTTCGGCCATAGCCAATCCGGCGGTTAAATTTTTTGAGGAAAAAATAAAATTTAAAAGAAAAGCCTCGTCGGCTGTGATGATTATACTGATAATCGCCTTGATAATACTGTTAGGCTATGGAATCATCGCGTTCTTTATCAATCAGGGCATCGGGCTTGCGGAGAGTATTCCTTCATACTGGCAGTCCATAAAGGAAGGCCTTGACAATCTGGGAAAAAGTCTTGAGGGAATCACCAAGAACCTTCCTAAGGACGTTCAGGAATCCTTTGACAATTTAGGAGCGACGCTTGAAATGTCCGTTGCAAGCTTTATAAGCAGTCTCGGTTCATCCGATGCCACCTCCAATCTCGTATCAAGTATTTCATCGGGAATAGGCAGCATTGCAAATGTCCTTATAGGTGTTGTCATGTGCGTCCTTTCAGCTTATTTCTTTACAGTTGAGCACAATAACCTTCTTAACGGACTCGAAAAGTATCTTCCGAAGGCGGCTTACGCAAAGTGCAAGGCAGCCTACAGAGGGCTTAAGAACGCAGTCGGCGGGTATTTTAAAGCCCAGCTTCAGATTGAAATGTGGGTTTACCTGATTACCGTTGTCGGTCTTTTGATTTGCAGGGTTAATTACGCCGTTATAATCGCTTTGGGAATCGCAGTCCTTGACTTTCTTCCATTCTTCGGAGCAGGTCTTGTAATGATTCCATGGGGCGTGATCCTGCTCTTTAACGGAGAGTATCTGATGGCAATAGGCATGTTTGCAACCTGGGGTGTCGGCCAGCTTGTGCGTCAGATCATTCAGCCGAAGATTGTCGGCGACAACGTCGGTGTGGCTCCGCTTCCGACATTGATACTTCTTTATATCGGTTATAAGTGGATAGGAGTTTTCGGTATGGTCATTGCCATGCCGGTTGCGATGATTTTTATTTCTCTTTACAGGGAAGGCTTGTTTACCAATTTGGTCAACTCCTTACGCATCATTTCGGACGGAATTTCGTCCTTTAGGAGACTCCCGAACAGAGAGGAAAAAGAAAACGAAGAATAAACATTTGGAGGATGATAGTAAGCTATGAGAAAAGTAGGTCAGTTTTTTAAATGCCTGTTGCCTATGATAATACTTTTATTTGTCCAAGCTCTGGCATCGGGAGTAGTCACCGTGTTTGCGATTGTGATGTTTGTGTTGGCCGGGACAACGGATGCTTCGGCGGCTATGGAGTATGCAATGGGGCTTCTTAGCGACACACATTTTTTACTTTTCGTGCTGCTTATATATGAAGCTGTGTCCTTTGTGATATTTGCTCTTATTTATTTTGTCGGTCTTAAAAGGAAATTTAATACGATATCGGGACACTTCACGCTTAAGACAGTGCCGGTTATAATTGTGTTCTTTACGGCACTTGAATTAGTCATCAGTTGTCTGCTTATCTTAGTGGAAACCATTGCTCCGGACCTCATGAGCGATTATGCGAATATGATCGAATCATCGGGTCTTGCAGAGCTTTCAATTCTTTCCACAATTCTTACACTTGTCTGCGCACCCATTGTTGAAGAGCTTGCAATGCGCGGCGTCACCATGACATGGGCTATGAAGCTTTTTAATAACAGGTTCTGGCTTGCAAATATTCTGCAGGCACTCTTGTTCGGTATCATGCACATGAACCTTGTTCAGGGTATATATGCCTTTGTACTCGGACTCTTACTCGGGTATGTATGCAACAAATACAAATCACTCTGGGCATCAATCATTGCACACCTTGCCTTTAATTTTTCCGGTACTTATATTACCTCGTTCTTATTTGGCACAAGCGATGTCATTCCTACGAGCAGGCTTGTGTTCACCGCGGTCGGTGCGGTAGTTGTACTGGCAGGCTTTACTTATTTGCTGATGGAAGATAAGACTTACGAGGAAGCTTGATTAATATTGTAGTTTTACAAGAGGAGATTGCGGTGAACGAACGCATCTCCTCTTTTTTACTATATAGGAAATTGCTTTGTAATCTCCTATATAGCAAAAAAGGCACTGCGTGCTAGTGATTCGCTTCTTAAAACAGGGAAAATAATACTTCACATTCCGCTCGCACGTAAGTGTGCACCTATGCACACTTTTTTATTTTCTCTATTGACAATAAATATAAAACGAATATAATGAACATATGAACAGTTAAACATATGAGGTAATAAGAATGATGGATGAGGAAAAAATTTATGACCTTGCGGATTTGTTTAAGGTATTCGGTGATTCTACCAGAATAAGGATTCTCTACCTGCTGCTTGAAGAGGGAGAGAAGAATGTCGGTGATATTTCCGAAACACTTTCGATGAATCAGTCGGCTGTATCACATCAGCTTAAAACGTTAAAGCAAAGCGATCTGATCAAAGTCAGACGTGACGGCAAGGCCATGTACTACAGCCTTTCGGACTCACATGTTGAAAGCGTTCTGAAAATAGGAATGGAACACATTCTTGAAGAAGATTAGGAGGAAGTTATGATGACAAAAACATTTATTTTAGAGGATCTTGATTGCGCACACTGCGCACAGAAGATTGAGGACAAGGTTTCGAAGATTGATGGAGTATCAAACTGCAAGGTTACTTTTTTGACCACCAAGCTTGTTTACGATGTGGATGAGGCTAAGGCAGACGAGGTTGAAAAGGAAATGCGTAAGGTCGTAAAGAAACTTGAACCCGACGTTACGGTAAAGAATGCATAAAAGAAAAGCGGGTCGGAAAATCAACGATTAAGTGAGGCATAAAGATGACAAAGAAGTTGAAAAAGAAGATTATTCGCGTAGCAATAGGAACGCTTCTTTTTATAGCAGGGCTTTTGGTATCGAAGCTTTTAAATGAATGGGTCGGACTCGGAATACTGATAGCTGCATATATAGTGACAGGGTTCGATGTCATAAAAACTGCCGTAATAAACATAGCTCACGGGCAGGTGTTTGATGAAAACTTCTTAATGATGGTGGCAACCTTCGGAGCCTTCGGCTGTAAGGAATACGTCGAGGCAGTTGCGGTTATTGTTTTTTATCAGATAGGTGAATGCTTCCAGTCCTATGCGGTCAACAAGTCAAGAAAGTCAATTACCGCTCTTATGAGTATCAGACCCGACTTTGCAAGGGTTATCCGTGACGGTGCCGAAAAAGAAGTTGATCCTTCGGAAGTGAAAATAGGTGAAAGAATAATCCTTAAGCCAGGCGAAAGAGTTCCGCTTGACGGTATTGTTATTGAAGGCATTTCAACTCTTGATACCGCGGCTATAACCGGCGAAAGCCTTCCAAGAGACGTTGCGGCAGGCGAGAAGATCGTTTCCGGCTGCGTGAATCAGTCTGGTGTTCTTACGATAGAGGTCACTTCCGAATTTTCGGAATCTACGGTCTCGAAGATTTTGAAGCTCGTCGAGGATGCATCCTCCAAAAAGGCAAAGGCAGAACAGTTCATAACCGTTTTTGCAAGGTACTATACACCCATAATTGTTATTTCGGCGGCACTTCTTGCGATTGTCGGTTCAATTGTTACAAGAGATTATGCTACCTGGATTTACAGGGCCATGACCTTCTTACTGATTTCCTGTCCTTGTGCTTTGGTAATCAGTATTCCGCTTTCTTTCTTCGGAGGAATCGGCGGAGCCGGCAAGCAGGGAATTTTGATAAAGGGCGGCAATTACATGGACACCCTTTCAAAGATAGATACGCTCGTGCTTGATAAGACCGGGACCATTACAAAGGGCAACTTCGTGCTTTCAAAGGTCGAGGTTTCTGATTACTACAGAGGATTGTACGGAGAAAAAGCTGAGGAAGAGCTTATAAAGAACGCGGCTTTAGCTGAAAGCTATTCCACACATCCCATCGGACTTTCGATTATGGCAGGCTACGGGAAAGAGCTTGACAAGAGTTTACTTTCCGACGTATCAGAGCTTGCAGGTAAGGGTGTAAAGGCTGCTATTTCCGGTACCGACTATTATGTCGGCAATCTGAAGCTTATGAATGAAGTGGTTTTTGATAGTGAGAAAGCTTTTATAGAGGAATGCGAGGAATCTGTAAAGAGCGGAACTTTGGTTTATGTGGCAGTAGATGGTCATATAGCGGGACACCTTCATATCGTAGATGAAATAAAGGACGGAGCAAAGGAAGCTTTACTTAAATGCAGACATGCCGGAATCTCAAAGATCATCATGCTTACCGGAGACAATGAAAACACCGCAAAGGCTGTAGCAGATGAAGTGGGCTTAGACGGATATTTCGCAAACCTTTCGCCTATGGACAAGGTAAGTGCGGTTGAAAAAATCCTTGATGACAAATCAAACGGAAAGGTTGCCTTTGTAGGTGACGGAATAAATGATGCACCTGTTCTTTCAAGAGCAGACATAGGAATCGCAATGGGTGCGATGGGCTCCGATGCGGCCATTGAGGCAGCAGATATCGTAATCATGACGGATGAGCTTTCGAAGATTCCGATTGCAAAGAAGATCAGCTTGAAGACACTTCGCATAGTAAAAGAAAATATTGTATTTGCCCTTGGAGTTAAGCTCTTGATTTTAATCCTTGCAGCCTTTGGTAAGGCTTCGATGTGGGCTGCAATTTTCGCCGATGTCGGAGTAGCCTTCATCGCCATCATGAATGCCATGAGAGCACTCAAGTTCAAAAAATAGTGGAATTTAATAAATTTTTAATTAAAAGCTTGTAATGTGAAAATATTAAGAAATCTATGACAATTTGAAAGTCGGGTTTATTGTTGAGAGGGAAGATAGTATGACAGAAATTAGAGACTTGACTCAAATGGTTAACGGAACTACACTGAGCAAGCAAGCAAGCAAGCAAGCAAGCAAGCAAGCAAGCAAGCAAGCAAGCAAGCAAGCAAGCAAGCAAGCATAGGGGGTTTTTACCCTGCAGATTTAATCAGATATTGTATTGACTCATAAGGATACTAAAGGCAACGGACATGGATTTATCTGTGACTGTTGTTTTTGGTATCCTTTTTCGTTTGACTTAATCAGAGCTTGTCTTGCGGCTTCTGATAAGGCAAGCAATAAACA
>CAVCUM010000003.1:0-175206 GCA_963605385.1 Lachnospiraceae bacterium | reverse complement strand
GTTTTAAGGAATCCTTACTTAGGCTTGTTCCTAAATAACCCATGATTGAACACATAATTTTTTCTCCTTCATTCACTAAGATATGGTTGTTTTTTTAATGCAAAAAAGACAAAGACGCCGAAATAAATCGACGTCTTTGTCTTTTTATATTGTATTATTGTATACAACTTTTTTCATTTGTCAACATTTTTTTAAAGAAATGCACCCGGTTTTCCGGGTGCACTCTGAGGATAAGGAATTATGTAACAATTCGGAACAATTTTGCTCCAAATCTGTCACCGTTTTTATTCAACGTCCTGGAGGGCATTGAAATCTTCTTCACCGGTACGGATTTTTACAACCTTTGCAACGTTGTAAACAAAAATCTTACCGTCACCGATATGACCTGTGTATAGAGCCTTCTTTGCCGTAGCGACAACGCTCTCTACAGGAATCTTCGAAACAACGATCTCTACCTTTACCTTAGGCAAAAGTGTGGCATCAAGCTCAACGCCACGATACTTCTCTCCTGCGCCCTTCTGGATACCGCAACCCATTACCTGAGTAACGGTCATGCCCGTAACGCCCAAATCGTTCATAGCCTTCTTGAGAGCATCATATCTTGAAAGTCTTGCAAGAATAACAACCTTATAAATGCCGGTTGCTAGTGTTTCAAGTGGCATAGCCTCGCGGTAGGATTCGACCGTTGAAGCGGTATCCACGCCAAGGCTGGTGTTTTCATTTACATCCATTGTCATGGTGTTTGAAATATCCATGATTGAGAAGCCTGCATAAGCAGAAGGAAGTCCATGCTCGGTAGCATCAAGACCTGCAATTTCTTCTTCGCTTGAAACTCTCAAGCCAAAGATAAGCTTAATAAGTGTATAAGCGATCGTAATTGTTACCGCCGTCCATAAAGCTACGGTAATGATACCAACACACTGCTTGCCTAAAAGAGTAAATCCGCCGCCATAGAAGAGGCCTGTAAAGGTATCGTTTCCGGGTGCATCGGTTGTGGCAAACAAACCGACTGCAAAGGTACCCCAGATACCGTTTAGGAAGTGTACCGAAACCGCACCGACGGGATCGTCAACATGAAGCTTATAATCCAAGAACCAAACGCCGAAGCAGACGAGTAATCCGGCAACAACACCGATGATTGCAGCACCGGTACAGTCAACCACATCGCAGCCAGCCGTTACAGCAACAAGACCTGCAAGTGAAGCGTTCAGACACATCGAAACATCAGGCTTACCGTATTTAACCCAGGTAAAAATCATACATACTACGGTTGCAATAGCGGGAGCTACGGTTGTAGTCAAAAATATCGAACCAAGCTGTGATACGCTGGTTGCTGCCGCACCGTTGAAACCATACCAGCCAAGCCAGAGGATAAATACACCGAGGCAGGCAATGGGAAGGTTATGTCCGGGGAAGGCATTTACCCTTACAACCTTGCCGTTTTCATCCTTTACAAACTTACCGATTCTTGGTCCTAACATTGCAGCTCCTATAAGTGCACAAATACCACCTACCATATGAATTGCACAGGATCCTGCAAAATCGTGGAAGCCAAACTGTGAAAGCCAACCGCCACCCCAGATCCAATGAGCCTCAATAGGATAGATAACAGCCGAGATAACTGCTGAATACACACAATAGGAAATGAACTTTGTTCTTTCTGCCATTGAACCGGAAACAATAGTTGCGGCAGTTGCGCAGAAGATTAAGTTAAATACGAAATTCGACCAGTCAAAGTTCTTGTAATCCGTAAGGATATCAAGCCCCGGTTTGCCTAAAAATCCCGCCACATCTTCACCGAGTAACAAACTGAAACCGATCAGAATAAACATTACGGTACCGATACAGAAGTCCATAAGGTTCTTCATCAGGATGTTTCCTGTATTTTTCGCTCTTGTGAAACCTGCCTCGCACATTGCAAAGCCTGCCTGCATCCAGAACACAAGCGCAGCACCGATTAAAAACCACACCGAAAACACTTCGGCATCCACAGCTTCCAAAATTTCTGCTGTCATAATAATTTTCCTCCTTTTATATGATAAAAGGCACGTCTACCTGTTGATAGACGCGCCTTTGCGTTTGATAATTATTCTTTTTCTTTATACATAGAACAGCATCTGTTCATATGTAGGATATGGCATGAGCTCTTCGGGAATTAAGGGTTCAGCTTCGTCGGCAACTGCCCTTACCTTGCCCATATCGCCAAATACAGTATCATGGTAAAAGTTTGCCTGCTCTAACAGATCCTTGATTTCTTCGCCTTTGGATATATCGCCTGCCAATACGTCCGTGAGTTCAAATAACGACTCATAAAGTCCTGAAAGCTTCTTTAACTGCTTCTCTTCCGCCTTTACAGTTACTCCGAGAGTCTTCTTGGAAATAACGGAAGAAGTAAGAATATCCGTATACTTGAGTAAAGCCGGCATGAACTGCTTTTCAAGCATATCCTTAAGAGTAAGAGCCTCGATATGAATTGTCTTTGAATAGTTTTCAAGAAGAATTTCATATCTTGATTCAAGTTCAACCTCTGAGTACACACCAAACTTGGTGAAGAGATCGATGTTCTTTTTATCTTTAAGTCTGGGAAGAACCTCAGGAGTTGACTTTAGGTTGTACAAGCCTCTTTTTTCAGCTTCCTTAACCCACTCATCAGTATAACCGTTTCCGTTGAAAATGATTCTCTTGTGCTCTTTGATTGTTTCTCTGACAAGCTTGGTAACCGCATCCTCCATTTCTTCCTTCGGAACATCCGAAAGCTTCTTTGAAAATTCACTCAAGGCATTTGCAACCGCGGTATTCAGAACCGTATTGGGACCCGCTACCGAAGCGGAGGAGCCAAGAGATCTGAATTCAAATTTGTTGCCGGTAAAAGCAAACGGTGAAGTACGGTTTCTGTCTGTATTATCTTTTATGAAATGAGGAAGTACAGATGCACCGATTGACATCATCTCCTTCTTTGATTCAAAGAAGGTACCGTTCTCTATCGAATCAAGTACCGCCGTAAGCTCATCACCCAAGAAGATTGAGATAATGGCCGGAGGTGCCTCGTTTGCTCCGAGTCTGTGATCGTTTCCCGCGCTCGCAACAGAGAGCCTTAGTAAATCCGCATACTCATCGACCGCCTTGATGACAGCTGCAAGAAATACAAGGAACTGTGTATTTTCTTTCGGAGTCTTTCCAGGCTCCAAAAGGTTAACGCCTGTATTGGTGCTCATTGACCAGTTATTATGTTTACCGGAACCGTTAATTCCTGCAAAAGGCTTTTCATGAAGCAGGCAGACAAACCCGTGCTTGTTGGCTACCTTCTTCATAACCTCCATCATTAGCTGGTTGTGATCGACCGCAACGTTTGTCGTATCAAATACCGGTGCGAGCTCATGCTGTGCGGGAGCTACTTCGTTGTGCTTTGTCTTGGCCGGAATACCGAGTTTCCAAAGCTCTTCGTCAAGTTCGTGCATATATGCCGAAACTCTCGGACGAAGCGATCCGAAATAGTGATCGTCCATCTCCTGTCCTTTTGGAGGCATTGCCCCTAAAAGTGTACGACCCGTAAAAATAAGGTCCTTTCTTTTTGCATAATCCTTTTTGTCTATTAAGAAATATTCCTGTTCGGGACCTACCGTTGTGGATACGCTTGTGACATCATCCTTTCCGAGAAGATGCAATATCTTTACGGCTTCCTTACTGAGAGCCTCCATTGATCTAAGCAACGGAGTCTTCTTGTCAAGTGCCTCTCCGCTGTAGGAACAGAAAGCTGTCGGAATGCACAAGGTCCCTTCTTTGATAAATGCCGGTGAAGAAGGATCCCAGGCTGTATAGCCTCTTGCTTCGAAGGTTGCCCTCAATCCACCCGAAGGAAAACTCGAAGCATCGGGTTCGCCCTTAATAAGTTCCTTTCCCGAAAATTCCATGATAACCGTTCCGTCTCCGACAGGATTAATGAAGCTGTCATGCTTTTCGGCTGTCGTTCCGGTCATCGGCTGGAACCAGTGCGTAAAATGTGTTGCTCCGTTCTCTATGGCCCATTCCTTCATTGCAATTGCAACGGCATTCGCAACATCGAGTTCAAGGTGACTTCCGTTTTCTATTGTTTTCTTTAATGCCTTGTAGACATCCTTTGGCAGCTTGTCTCTCATCACCTTGTCTGAGAACACTAAGCTTCCGTAAATTGCCGGTACTTTGTTCATAGCCTTTCTCCTCATTGTGTTTTGAAGCCCCTGAAGGTTGCGCCTGCCTTCATAGCGGCTGAATTTATTGAAAAAGAAAAAGCGCTTTGGAATCAATCCAAAGCGCCTTTGCTTTTATGAGACGTACTATAAACCTATATTTTTAAGTTGTCAACAGGAAATTTAATTTTTTTAAGTAAATTTTTCATTCCTATTGCTAAAGAAAACCTCCGGGCTTAATAATTTGCACGGAGGTTTATTGAGTCAAAGAAATAAAGCTTACTTCATCACAGGTCCTGAAGACTTAACAGCCTGCGTATCATTTTCGTTTACCTTTTTATTCTTTGCTTCGAATATTTTTTCGAAACCGTTCACAACAGTTGAATAGTTACGCATAATGTGTCCTGAGCCTCCGGAAATAAATGACTTTCCATTTACCGCTTTCTGTTTTTCATTTTTTTCGCGAGCAAGAAGCTCATTAAAGGTCTTTTCAATCTCAGGATTTCTTTCTCTTAATTTTTCCGCCGTTTGCTCCCATGACCATTCGGGGGAGGCTTTCTGAAATCCTTCAACCATACCTATTACAGCATTCATACCACCCTTGAATGATTTGAAGTACGAATATCCAAGTATTGTATTAAGCTTAACATCGTTCGTAGACGTTTTCATCAAAGCATTATATTCCTTATTTGTGTATTCCCTCTTTGCATTGGGATCTCCTTTAAGGGAACCAATCAGCTTTCCTTTTTCCTCCAAGGACATAGCTTCCTTTAAAAAGTCTGTAGTTACTATTACTGCTTCGACATACCTGGTATTTTCATCGATTGCAGACCTGAATTTCTCAGGAAGCTCAACATCCTTTATTTTGTTCAAATCCTCATTGAGTACCTTTACCATCTCACCCAAGATTACCACATCAGTATCGGGAGACTTCTTTTCCCGAATCTTGTCAATTAAGCCCTTAATGGCATATGAAACACCTACATAGCGGTATCCGAGATCGTTTCTGATATCTGAAAGGTCTTCGACCTTGGCGTCCTTAACAGGCATGTAATTGTTCTTTGTAACTTCTACTCTGTTCTTTAAAGCTGTAGCTTCACCCGGATGCTTTATATAATCAAGGACAAGGTCTATACGATTGCTCTTTGCAAAAGCATAGTCTCTCTCAAAATCCTCGGTAAACAAGTATACGGATCTGATACGACCCAGGTCTGTCCCGCTGCACGGAGCGATATATCCCGCAATTTTACGTGATACCTCGGAAAGATTGAAGTCAGTGTTTTCAGGATTGATTGCTTTGCTATCTCCGAAAATATCCGTGATATTGTTTTTGCAGTCGTTCATAATTTCGCTATTTTTCATAGCAGGCTTCAAACTGCGGATTGCATCGCGGATTCCCTTTGCTGCAGCAACTCTTGACGCACCGAAGAATCCAGTGGGACCATCTTCCTTGTATATGAGATAGGCACTTGTTTTTTCTGATACATTTTTCAACTGAGCGCTTATACTTTCACGTATTTTCTTTGAGTCAATCTTTTTGTAATCGGCCTTCCCTATGCTGCGCATACCTCTGATTGCTTCATCAAGCGCATCCTTCATATCCTTGAATTCCTGAGAACTCTTCTGGAAGAAATGATCCGATGCAAGCAATTCTTCACGACATTTGATAAGCTTTGAAAGTGCTTTGTTTCTAAATCCGATGATATTGTCCGGAAGCACGAAATGCTCCTTCATCATTTTTTCAACATTGCCCTTTTCGGGTTCTGAATTACCAAAATCACGAATTGCATTTAAGCGCTCGTTAAGTACATAGCTTATATCTGAACGATAGTCGGTAACTGGCAAATAATAAGCATCATTAAAGATGGCGTCTTCACCTTTTACAAGACCCGGTGCCAGGATTTTATCCAATTCCCTCAAATTATCTGCGAAAGCTCTGCGATTACTATTAAATCGATTTAGGCGGTTCTCTTCAGGACCGTTCATAATGGTCGATTCACTGGTCACGCATTTCTTTAAACTGCTTAATGTCTCGCTTACAGCTTTCTTCGAAACACCTTCGGGAAGAGTGAGTCTGCCGCCCTCGATTAAGCCCGTAATGACAGACATGATTTCGGTAACCTGATCATCTTCTAAAGGACCGTTAACGGGGTTTTCATCAAGATTTACAAAATCTTCATTAAAATCAGTCGATTCGGGATATTTCTGCTGCAATTTTCCCCAAATCTTTTCACAGAGATAATTGTACAAGCTCTTCATAAATGAATTGTAGCTTTCCGCATCGGTAAAATAAGGTTCATTTGCGGACTTATCACTGAATTCACTCACAAAGCCAGCAATAACCTTATCATTCTTAAAGGCATTATTAAATGCAGGATAGATTTTTTTCTCGTCAGCTTCCTCGTCGTCCAATTCTTCGGAAACATCGTAGTTGAGAGGTTCGTAATTGGGATCGTCGCTTAAATCGAAGAGTGCCGTTCTCACAAGATTGTATAAATTTGCAGGACTATACGACTCCACGTATCTTTGATCAAACGCTCTTTTTGATGTTAAATTACTGGGTAATGGCATTGTTTAATTCTCCTTTTTTGCTTTATTTGATTGGAGTATATCATGCTTGCGGAGACAAAAGGTGTACAAATTTTTATCTTCATCTAATGACTCGCAAAGCTCTTTTACTTATCTTCTGCTACTTTTTTAGCAAGATTCTGTCATTGTCAAGGTCATGACCGGCAACACGCGAAAATGCATCAAGTAAATCTGCCCTTGTAAGACCTTTTCTTTTTTCACCGGATACATCAAAAACAACACGGCCCGAATCCATCATAAGTGTTCTCGTTCCGATATTTAGAGCATCTTCCATATTGTGAGTAATCATCATGCAGGTAAGATTGTTTTCGGAAACTATTTTCTTTGTAAGCTCCAATACCTTCTCCGCCGTGGCAGGGTCTAACGCTGCCGTATGCTCATCAAGGAGCAAAAGCTTAGGCGGATTTATCGTTGCCATTAAAAGGGTAAGTGCCTGCCTCTGACCTCCTGAGAGAAGTCCTACGGGCTGCTTCATGCGGTCCTCAAGCCCCATGTTCAGTAAAGAAAGCTTCGCTCTGAACTCGTCCCTGTCTTTCTTTGAGATGCCAGAGAGCCAGCTGCCTCTCCCCTTTGCAAGGCTTAAATTTTCTTCAATTGTCATTCCCGGAGCACTTCCTAACATCGGGTCCTGAAAAAGTCTTCCGATAATCTTCGCTCTTACGTGTTCCGGCATCATGGTTATATCCGTTCCGTCAAGTTCTATCCTTCCCTCATCCGTAAAGAAGAATCCGGAAATTGCATTAAAAAGGGTAGATTTTCCCGCTCCGTTTGAACCGATGATGGTAATAAAATCCTTATCGTTTACGGTAAGCGACAAATCGTTTAAGGCGACCCTCTCATTTACGGTGCCCTGATTGAAAATCTTTGTAATATGTGAAAGGTTAAGCATCTATTCTGCCTCCCTTCCTAAGCATCATTTTTCTTTTTATAAGAGGAAACTGCTGCCTAAGGTAAGGCCCGGAAATAGCAATAATTACAATTACGGATGAAACAAGCTTAAGCATAAACGCAGGCATATGGAAACGAAGTGCGATTGTATAAACCAGTCTGAATATAAAGGAACCGACTACCACTCCGGTAGCTCTAAACCATATCGGGCCCTTTCCCATAAATGCGTTTCCGATAAGAAGTGATGCAAGCGCAACGGTAACCATTCCGGAACCTATGTCGATGTTTACAGATTTTTGGTACTGTGCCATTATGCAGCCGGATAACCCCGTAAATGCATTTGCGATGCAAAGTCCTATGATGGTCGTCGCCACGGGATTAATCGAGGAGGATTTAACCATTGCCGGATTGTTGCCGGTAGCTCTGATTGCAAGCCCTATCCTGGTACGTAAAAAGAAAGCAAGAAACAAAATCGTCAGCATGACAAAGAAGGCTATCACAATCAGATTTGATGCGGTTTTTAAAGGGGTCGTCGCCAAAAGCCCGTTTACCTTCATGAAAATTGTTTCCGTCTTATTCATATTAAGAAGGGACGACTTGCCCATAACCGCAATATTAATCGAATACAGAGCCGTATTCACGATAATTCCGGAAAGCAGGGAATCTATTCCCATTTTTGTCTGAAGGAAGGCCGTGATAAATCCTGAAAGTATTCCGGCTCCCATTGCAGCAAAAATTGCAAGATAAGGATGCCCCGAAATCGCCACAACCGCTCCCACACAAGCGCCCAGGGTAAAGCAGCCGTCAGTTGACAAGTCGCACACATTCAGCATTGTGTAGCTTAGGAATAAAGCAAGAACCGTAAGCGAACTGATAAGTCCAAGTTCAAGTGCCGTCTCGGTCAGTCCGAGAATTGTTTGAAAACCCATAGAAACCTCTCTATCTCTACATACATTTGACCCGGCCGGAAAATCCGTCCGAGTCATAAATTTTCAATACAGTTACTCTCCGAAGCTTTCTGCCGTAGTAATTTCGGCTACCTTCGTGCAGTAAGGGGAAATTGCGTTCTTTACTTCCTCAAAGTCAAGTCCGAGTGTGGCAGTAACCTCGGTATTAACAGTTGCGGTACCGTTGTCAAAGGTCTTAACAGCAAGTGTTGCAGGGTTTGAACCGTTTACAAGAATATCATAAATCATATCTGCTGTTTCGACGCCTAAGTTTGCGTAGTCAACACCGTATCCCAAAAATGCACCGTTAAGCGCGAAGGAATCGGCGCCGGTAAAGTGCTTGATACCCGCATTTGCCATATCTTCGTAGATAGAAAGCTCCGCCGTCATGATGGTGTTGTCCGAAGGTGTAAATACGGAAGTGATGTTTCCGTCCGCAATCATTGATGAGACTGCAAGCTGTGCTTCGGATACGTTTGTTGCGGTATATTCCGTGTAAGTGTAGCCCTTATCTTCAAGAATTTTCTTTGCCTCAGCAATTGCCGTAGTCGATGAATCCTGACCCATATCGTAAAGAAGTCCGATGTTTGTCGAAGAATCAAGTGCAAAGATTAAATTCATAACGGAAGCCGTATCAAGATAATCGGATGTACCTGTGATGTTCTTACCGGGAGCCTCTAAGGATTCAACTATACCGCAGGATACGGGGTCGGAAACTGCCGCAAAAACAACAGGAGTGCCGCTTGTTTCCGTAGCGGACTGCATTGCCATTGCAACGGGTGTTGCAACACCGACCATAAGGTCTACATTGTCTGCTTCGAAGTTTGCAATGATCTGATTCATGACATTTGCATCCGCATTGCAGTTATCATAGGTGATTTCAAAAGTAATATTATTCTCGTTTCCAAGCTCTGAAAGCCTGTTCTGAATATTTTCCACAATCTGATTTAAAGATGCATCGTCTACGTAATTACAAATACCTACCTTATATGTGGCAAATGAGTCTGTTGTCTCAGTTGAAGTATTCGTGTCTCCACATGCCACCATTGAAAGTGCTGTTATAGCTGCAAGCATTGAGCCTGCGATTCTTTTAAAGTTTTTCATTATTTTTTCCTCCATTTGTTTGAGTATTAATGCCGGAACTGCACTTTCCAAAACATGTCGACCTGTAATGGAATGTTGCTTTAAAGCCGCTTGCTCCGTGCGAAACTCTTGCGCCGAGTGCGGTCTCTTTAGCGACATCTTCCCTACGCACGAGTGCTCATAGCAAAAAAAATCCCAGCATTACAAGAATGCTGGGACAGGATTTCCTGCGGTGCCACCCGGCTTGATGATAAACATCCACTCAACGCATACTATCATATGCTAAGCTTTGATTACGGAGGCTACTACTCCGTCTCACATACTTGGAATCGTCCGTTCTGCTCGCCCTCGAAAGTCCATTCAATTATAAGCACCTTTACCGGCTCTCAGCAAATACCGGCTCTCTGTGAAAGTTTCCTACAACCTACTCACTCTTTCTCATCGGTTTAAATAGTTTATATCACTTTAAACTGCTAAAGTCAACACTCTTTTTAAAAAATTGTCGATACCTTTATCGTCTGCTCTTCAAGTACATCCAAAAGCACCCTTACGGTATCAAGTGAGGTAAAGAGCGTTACGTTATTTTCCGTTGCGCATCTTCTGATGGCGGTTCCGTCACCGTAATGCACTCCGGAAAGAATTGCTCTTGTGTTGATCACGTAAGCTACACTTCCCGACTTAATTGCATCGAGAATTTCTTCGCTTCCTTCACTCATTTTCTTCTTGACTCTTGCCTTAATGCCGTAGTCATGCAGATATTTTGCTGTAAGCGAGGTTGCCTCGATGTTAAAGCCCATATCATAGAAGCGCTTGATCAAAGGCATAGCCTCAATCTTATCTTCATCGGCAAGTGAAACTATTACGGTTCCGTAGTTGATAAGCTTTATTCCCGAAGCGGTCAAAGCCTTGTACATTGCTCTGTGAAGCTTTCCATCGTATCCGATTGCTTCACCCGTCGACTTCATCTCAGGTGCAAGGTAAGAGTCCATCCCCTTAAGCTTCGAGAAAGAAAAAGCAGGAGCCTTAACGCACCAGCGCTTGCTTTCTTCAGGATAAAGCCCGAAAATTCCCTGTTCCTTTAGGCTGATTCCAAGTATACACTTCGTCGCAATATCCGCAAGCGAGTAGCCCGTTGCCTTTGAAAGGAAGGGTACAGTTCTTGACGACCTGGGATTTACCTCGATGATATAAACGTCGTCATGTTCATCAACGATAAACTGTATATTGAAAAGACCCACTATACCTATGCCGAGGCCAAGCTTCTTTGAGTAAGAAAGGATGGTGCCTTTTACTTTGTCCGAAATTGAGAACGGAGGGTAAACCGATACAGAGTCGCCTGAATGAACTCCCGTTCTTTCTACAAGCTCCATGATACCTGGCACAAATACATCCACGCCGTCACAGATTGCATCAACCTCTACTTCCTTACCGCGAATGTATTTATCGACCAAAACAGGCTTGTCCTCGTCAACTTCAACTGCAGTCTTCAAGTAATGACGCATGTCTTTTTCTTTTGACACAATCTGCATTGCACGACCTCCGAGTACGAAGCTCGGACGCACCAAAACAGGATATCCGATTTCCTCCGCAGCCTTTACGCCGTCTTCGATGTTCGTAACAGCAACACCCTTGGGCTGAGGTATGTTAAGGCTTGACAATACCTTTTCAAAGGCATCCCTGTTCTCCGCCCTCTCTATTGCCTCGCAGTCTGTACCGATTATCCTTACGCCGTACTCAAGTAAAGGCTCTGCTAAATTAATCGCAGTCTGACCACCCAAAATTGCGATCACACCTTCAGGTCTTTCAAGCTCGACGATATTGACAACATCCTCTACACACAGAGGCTCAAAATAAAGCTTATCCGAAGTCGTATAATCCGTCGAAACGGTTTCCGGATTGTTATTTATAATGATTGCTTCGTAGCCAAGCTCCTTTATGGTCTTTACGGCGTGCACCGTCGAATAGTCAAATTCGACACCCTGACCGATACGAATCGGCCCCGAACCGAGCACGATTATCTTCTTTCTGTCAGATATAATCGATTCATTTTCATCGGCATAAGTCGAATAGAAATACGGAACATACGACTTAAACTCCGATGCACAGGTATCAATCATCTTGTATATCGGGTAAACATCGTTTTTCTTTCTGATGTCAAAGATTTCGTGCGCGTCCATATTCCAAAGAACGGCTACTTCCTTGTCGGAAAAGCCCATCTTCTTTGCCTTTTTAAGGATTTCAAGGTTACCGATATTTTCTTTAAGCAGCTTTTCCATGTTCACGATGTTTCTGAATTTGCGGATAAAGAATACGTCTATCGTAGAAAGTGCGGCAATCTCGTCTTCAGAAATGCCCCTTCTTAAAAGCTCTGCAACAGCGTAAATCCTATCGTCCGTACCGATTCTGATGTACTGCTTTAATTCTTCCGTTTCCGCATTGTCAAATTTATTGTGATGCAGATGAAATACGCCGATTTCAAGGCTTCTGATTGCCTTTAAAAGGCTTTCCTCAAGTGTACGCCCTACGCTCATTACTTCACCCGTTGCCTTCATCTGAGTTCCAAGCGAATTGTTTGCGTCATTGAACTTGTCAAAAGGAAATCTCGGCATCTTTGAAACGACATAGTCAAGCGAAGGCTCAAAGGAAGCCGGTGTGTTTGCAAGCATGATTTCCTCAAGTCTCATTCCGACTGAAATCTTTGCAGAAACCCTTGCTATCGGGTAGCCGCTTGCCTTCGATGCAAGAGCCGAAGAACGGGAAACTCTCGGATTAACCTCAATAAGATAGTACTGAAACGACTTGGGATCTAATGCAAACTGGACGTTGCAGCCGCCCTCGATTTCCAGGGCTCTTATTATCTTTAGCGCCGAATTTCTGAGCATATGGTACTCTTTGTTGGTAAGTGTCTGCGAAGGGCAAACAACAATTGAGTCTCCTGTGTGAATTCCGACAGGATCGATATTTTCCATGTTACAGATTGTAATGGCGGTATCATTTGCATCGCGCATTACTTCATACTCTATTTCTTTATAACCCTTTACACTCTTTTCAACCAATACCTGGTGAACCGGTGATAAAGAAAGGGCATTTTTCATTACTTCTCTGAATTCTTCTTCATTTTCAACGAAGCCACCGCCGGTCCCTCCGAGTGTAAATGCGGGACGAAGTACCAAAGGATAGCCTATATCATTTGCTGCCTTAAGTCCCTCTTCCATGCTTTCCGCAATCTCCGAAGGAAGAATGGGTTCGCCGATTGAAACACAGAGCTCCTTAAACAGTTCTCTGTCCTCAGCCTTTTCGATACTGTCTATCTTTGTACCTAAAAGTTCTACTCCGCACTCTTTCAAAACACCTTTTCTTGCAAGCTGCATGGCAAGATTAAGTCCCGTCTGTCCGCCGATTCCGGGTAAAATTGCATCGGGGCGTTCCATACGGATTATCTTTGCCATAAATTCAAGGTTAAGAGGCTCCATATATATCTTGTCTGCGATTACCTGATCCGTCATGATCGTAGCGGGATTTGAGTTGCAAAGTACGACCTCATAGCCTTCCTCTCTCAGGGCAAGGCAGGCCTGTGTTCCCGCATAGTCAAACTCGGCAGCCTGGCCGATTACTATGGGGCCCGAACCAATTACAAGGATTTTATTTATGTCTGTGCGCTTAGGCATTTTCTTTTTCCTCCTTTGATTCGTTAATATTCTTTAAAAATTCATCGAACAGGTAGTTTGAGTCTTCGGGACCCGGCGCGCTTTCCGGATGGTACTGAACCGAGAATACCCGGTCCTTTTTGCACTCAACCCCTTCTATGGTATTGTCAAGTAAATTTACATGGGTAACCATAAGTCCCGTACCGTCAAGAGTATCCTCCAAAACGGCATATGAGTGGTTCTGTGAAGTAATCTCAAGCTTTCCGGTCTTAAGATTCTTAACCGGGTGATTTCCTCCGCGGTGACCGAACTTAAGCTTGTAAGTCTTTGCTCCGTAAGCAAGCGAAATAATCTGATGTCCTAAGCAGATTCCGAAAATCGGAATCTTACCGATCAGTTCTTTAATGGTATTTATGGTTTCTACGCAGTCCTCCGGATCTCCTGGGCCGTTTGAAATAAACACCCCGTCGGGATTAAGCTTTAAGATTTCAGAAGCATTCGTGTCAAAAGGCACAACCGTAACCTCGCACCCATGCCTTGTAAGCTCACGCACGATATTTAGCTTCATGCCGCAGTCGATTGCCACGACCTTGGCTTTCCGGTCGCCCTTTGCCTCCATGGTATAGGATTCCTTAACCGTGACTCTCTTTACCTGGTCTTTAGGCGGATTCCAAGCCTTCAGCTCTTCAAGGGCTTTTCCTGAATCTACCGTTTCATCGACGATGTAAGCCTTGCAGCTTCCGAAATCTCTTATGTGGCGTGCAAGCATTCTGGTATCAACGCCCTCAACTCCGACTATATTAAACTGCTCCATTACTTTAGAAAGAGTCTTGGTACATCTGAAGTTTGAAGGTTCGCCTGAGTACTCACCCACCACAAGTCCGGATATTGAAGGATTCTTTGACTCATAATCATCATCGCACATTCCGTAATTGCCGATTAAGGGATATGTCATTACAACCGCCTGATCGGTATAGGAAAGGTCGGACACAATTTCCTGATATCCTACCATCGAGGTATTCAATACGATTTCCACCATTTTATTTGCCTTGGAACCGAATGAGTAACCCGTTACCTCCAGACCGTCTTCAAAAATAATTTTCTTTTTAAGCTTTTCTTCCATTTGGTTTTCCTCTTTATACGGGATAATTTGCATCAAAGCAGGCTCTGCATATGGGAAGATCCCCCGTCATCATGGGTAAGTCGCTAATATCCATGTAACCCAAAGAATCTGCTCCTATCTGCTTCTTTATTTCTTCCACCGAATATTCATTTGCGATAAGTTGTGAATTGTCCGGTACGTCCGTGCCATAATAGCATGGGTGTAAAAAGGGTGGCGATGAAATGCGCACGTGAACCTCTTTTGCTCCGGCCCTTCTTAACTCACCTATCAGATTCTTTATGGTCGTACCTCTGACAATGGAATCGTCAATCAGTACCACTCTCTTGTCTTTGACTACATCCTCTATCACCCTGAGCTTCATCTGAACGGCGCTGATTCTTTCCTGCTGCGTAGGCTTTATAAAGGTTCTTCCAACGTAAGAATTCTTGGCAAAGGCAAGCTTAAATGGAATGCCCGAAGCCTCCGAATATCCGACAGCGGCGGTTAAGCCTGAGTCAGGAACTCCCGTTACAACGTCAGCCTCAACGGGATATCTCTTAAAAAGCGCCATTCCGCCCTTAATACGAGCATCATATACACTTATACCGTCAATTTTTGAATCAAGACGTGCAAAGTAAATATATTCAAAAATACAGTGTGCCTGTCTGTCTTCGTGAAGAATCATCCTTGACTTGATGCCGTCTCTGGTAATGGTGACCATTTCACCGGGTTTAATATCCCTGACATAATCCGCACCTACAGCTCTTAAAGCCGTGCTTTCTGAAGCACAAACGTAGGTATTGTCAACCTTTCCCAAACAAAGAGGCTTAAGTCCCCATGGGTCTCTCACACATACAAGCTTCTGAGGACTTAAAATTAATAGTGCGAAGCCTCCGCGAAGAAGCTTTGCAACATTCTCAGTCGCTTCCTCTATTGAGCCGGCCGTCATTCTTTCTTTGGCAATTCTGTAAGCAATTACCTCCGAATCGGTCGTCCCCGAAAATACGGCGCCCTCATCCTCAAGTTCTTTCCTGATTGAATCGGCATTTGTGATGTTTCCATTGTGCGCAAGTGCCAGGGTACCTTTTGAATAATTTAAAAAAATGGGTTGAGCATTTTCCTCTATGCTACCACCTGTAGTAGAATAGCGAACATGTCCAATCCCAATATTTCCGCGTAATTTTTCAAGAATATCATTATGAAAGACTTCACTCACGAGCCCCATTCCCTTATGGGAACTGATATTACCGATAGGTCCGCACGTATCACAAACAACAATACCGGCGGATTCCTGTCCCCTGTGCTGAAGAGCAGTTAATCCGTAATAAAGCCACTGTGCTGCCTTTATGTCTTCGGTACTCCACACTCCGAAAACTCCGCATTCCTCATGGAGCTTATCAAACATCTCTTCCATCAACAATCTCCCAATGTATTTTGCGCCAAACCGCGCATCTCAAAAAGTTTATACTAATGTATTTAAGTTGTCAAACGAAACTTTTATGGGTTGCACCCTCAAACAACAATCCGCTGCGGTTCTCCCATTGTTACTGCCTGTCACCGATAGACTCAACATCATAAGGCGTAGACTGGTATACGTAATAGTTCAGCCAATTTGTATAAAGAAGCTGCCCTGTCGATCTCCAGTTTACTATGGGTTTCTTTGAAGGATTGTCATCCGGGAAATAATTGCAGGGAATCTTAGGATTAAGACCCTTATTCAAATCTCTGAAATACTCATTTGAAAGGGTATCCCAGTCATACTCGGCATGAAGGCCTACAAAGAATCTCCTTGAATCTTCGGATTTGACTATTGCCACGCCTGCCTCGTCCGAATATGCCATAAGTTCAAGACCGGGTGTATTCTCTATTTTTTCTTTTTCAATTCCCATCGCACGTGAATGGGGCGCATAAAAAACATCATCGAAGCCTCTAAACAACGGTGACGTGGGCTTTATAACCCTGTGGCTGTATACTCCCGATAGCTTTTCTTCCCTGTCAAAACGCTCAAGCCCGTAATAATAATAGAGAGCCGCAAAGCATGCCCAGCACAGAAAGAAAGAACAATGCACATGGGTCTTTGCCCAGTCGAATATCTCCGTCATTTCTTCCCAATATGCCACGTCCTCGAATTTAACATAATCGAGCGGAGCTCCCGTTATAATCATTCCGTCAAACTTACGATTTTTAACCTTGTCAAAGGTAGTGTAAAAAGAATCCAGGTGGCTTGCGTCCACATGCTTTGGGGTATATGTCTGCGTCTGTAAAAGCTCGACATTTACCTGAAGCGGTGAGTTTGAAAGCTTTCTTAAAAGCTGAGTCTCCGTCACCTCTTTATTGGGCATAAGATTCATGATAAGCACATTAAGCGGACGGATATCCTGATGCATTGCGCGATTCTCCGTCATTACAAAAATATTTTCGCTTTCCAAAATTGCCTGTGCCGGCAATGAATCCTGAATTTTTATTGGCATTTACTTTCTCCGTATTAAGATAAATATTTATTTACAAAATCCTCTTCCGATACAATCGGAATCCCGAGTTCTTTAGCCGTTTTGTTCTTGGACGAATTGGAAAGAAGATCATTGTTGACTAACAGGAAGGTGTTCTTTGAAACGCTTCCCGATAACTTTCCGCCCCGTTTTTCTATTTCAAGCTGCAAATCTTTACGGCTGTCATAAAGGTTTAAGGACCCGGTTACGACAATTGTTTTTCCCGATAACTCCCCGTCTGTCTTGATGCTTTCAGACTTTATGGTAAGAAATTTAAGCAGTCTCTCAAATTCTTCTTTATTCTTTGCATTTGCAAAATAGTTGGAAAAAGAATCCGCTATTACCTCTCCGACTCCGTCGACCGTTAATAGCTCTTCCTTTGTGGCATTTATAACGTCTGTAAGCCTGTTTTCAAAAGCCCTGCATATTACTTTAGCATTTGAAAGCCCCACATTCAATATACCGAGTGAATATATCAGATTCGCAAGAGCCACATTCTTGCTCTTTTCTATGCTATCCGTCAGATTGTCATAGGATTTCTCACCAAACCCATCTAAGCCGCAAATTTCATCCTTGTGCTCACTAAGCCTGTAAATATCGGCATATTCCTTTATGTAGCCTTCGTTTATGAAGCGCTCAAGCGTTGCTTCTGAAATACCGTCAATATTTAAGGCATCCCGGCTTACGAATAATGAAAATTTCTTTATCTTCTTTGCCGGGCAATCCGGATTCTCACAGTAAAGGCTCTTTGCTTCCTTGATAATCCTGACTTTCGTAGGGCATCCACAGCAGGGGCATTTATCCGGTGGCACGATATTATCGCTTCCCGTTATATCCTTTGCAATCTGCGGAATGATCATATTTGCCTTATAGACCAAGACCTCGTCCCCGATTCCAAGCTTCAACTCTTCAATAACCGAAAGGTTGTGAACGCTTGCCCTTGAAACGGAAGTTCCCTCAAGCTCGACCGTATCAAATATTGCCACGGGATTAATCAGGCCTGTTCTTGACGGGCTCCACTCAATCTCCTTCAAAATCGTTTTGGCGGTTTCATCCTCCCATTTAAAGGCAATCGAATCTCTCGGAAACTTTGAAGTCATGCCTAAAGATTCGCCATACTTTATATCGTTGTATGTAAGCACCAGTCCGTCGGACGGAATTTCATAGGTCTGAATCGCCTTTGCAAATTCCTTTACCCTATCATGAATGCTTTCTTTATTTACTTTTATATATTTAACCGTCTCGAATCCAAGAGAGCTTAAAAATTCAAACTGCTCACTCCTAAGATCAAAGGACTTACCTTGCGCATATACCAGTGAAAAGGCAATGAGCCTTACATGTCTGGATGCCGTGACAGCACTGTTTAACTGACGTACCGACCCGGAGCATAAGTTCCTCGGATTCTTGTATTTTTCTTCCGCATCCTCTATCGTTTCGTTGACTCTTTCAAAATCCGGATACGAAATTACGGCCTCTCCCCTTATGATAAGCTTCCCCTTAAAGGAAATTTTAATAGGAAGGTTGGTAAAGGTTCTTGCATTTTGAGTGATTACCTCGCCGATGAGTCCGTTTCCCCTGGTGACCGCCTTGACTAAATACCCGTCCTCATAGGTAAGTACAATCGTAAGTCCGTCAAGCTTCCAGCTTAAAACCCCTTCTTTCTCGCCTAAGAAGGAAGCAAGCTCATCAACAGACTTAGTCTTTGATAAAGAAAGCATGGGCCTTTCATGTGTTTCCTTCGGCAGGAAATCCGCAGATTCAAAACCAACCTTCTGAGTCGGCGAATTGGCTAAGACTATGCCCGTTTCGGCTTCAAGAGAAGAAAGTTCATCATAAAGAGCATCATATTCAAAATTGGATATGATTTCTTCGTCTTTTTTATAGTAACTCTCGCTTGCTTTATTTAACATGCTTATAAGTTCAAGCATCCTTGAATTTGCGTCTGCCATTTTTCCCTCAAGATTCGGGTGTGAGCTTGGCTTTAAGTAATCGTAATTGAATCGCCAATCAAAAGTATAGATGTTTACTTCAAAACTCACCCGCTATTTTATTAAAACCGCATTCTTCAGCTTTTCAACCTCTTCATCCGACAGTTTCCTGTATTCGCCGGGATTCAGCCTTCCCAGGGTAACATTTACAACCCTGACTCGCTTAAGTGAAATAACCTTTGCGTCAAGTGCCTCACACATACGTCTTATCTCACGGTTAAGTCCTTCTGTAAGTACAATCGAAAAGGTATCATGAGAAATCTTCTTTACCCGGCATTTTCTGGTCGTACGCTTAAGCGCCGGCAAATAGACTCCGTTTGAAAGCTTGTCCAAAAACTCTTGGTAAACAGGTTTATTTATCTTTACCACATATTCTTTTTCGTGAGCATTTTCACCCTTCATCATTGCCTGAATGAGATTTCCGTCGTTTGTAAGAAGCAAAAGTCCCTCCGAATCCTTATCAAGCCTTCCGGCATAGGTGACTCTTTCCTTGTACCTTACAACATCTTTTAACGTAAGCTTAGCATGCTCGTCTCTCTCCGTGCATGTGACTCCAACAGGCTTATAAAAAGCAAGCACCGTACACTCGGTTTTGGGTTTAATAAGCTTAGCTCCGACCTTGACGGAATCATCGTCCAAAACCCTGTCTCCGGGCTTGGCTCTTCGACCGTTAAGAGTAACCTTACCGCCTTCAATGAGCTTGTCCGCATCCCGCCTTGAAGCAACGCCCGCCATGGCTATGTATTTATTTATCCTTATTCCCTGTTCTTCCGACATATTGACCTCTTTTTAAAAAAGTGTGCGCCTGCGCATACTTGTGCGCTTAAGCGTAGCACACAGCATTTTTTCCTGCCTTAAGAAACGCATCAGTGGCACAAAGTGCTTTTTTACCATATAGGGAATTGCAGCACAACTTTCTATTATGGTAAAAAAGAGGCTTTTAACAGCCTCTTTTAAAATTTGAACCTTTGTCACAAACTATGCCTAATTACTGAGTCAAATATTCGGCCATTACATATCCCACCTGACCGTCATATTTAATCTTAACCCATTCGCCTGAATTCTCAATAATTTCAACAATTGTATCCTTTGTAAGTACACCAAGCTTTGAAGATTCGGCTGATGCTTCACTTCGAACATTCAAAGAACCGGTATTAACAACTCCCGTTGTACTCGTTTCGTACTGGCTTGCATCCTCAACATCCGCAAGATATTCGGAGCTGATATATGCCTCAGAACCGTCATAATTAATCTTGGTCCAACCGTTTGCCATCTTCTCAATCAGTACGAAGACATCTCCGGCATATGCCGTTCCCAAACGTTCTCCGCCTGTACTTGCAGACTTTCTGATATTAACCTGCTCGGTAGCCTTGACCTTTGTAACCGTCGGCACCGTTTCCTCTACGGTTTCCTCTGTCTCTGTCTCGGTTGGCTCTTCAAGCTGTGCCTGAAGCTTTGCCTCCAGCGAAAGCTGTTCGCCGACCGCAAGGTCTATTTCAACGGATACCTCGGCCCAGTAAGCGCTAAGCTCCGGATTTTCTTCCATTATGGTGCTGTAAGAAACGTTGACAGAATTCTTTAAGTCCTGAACATCGCCCTGTGCGGCGACATTTTTAATATAGAGGGACTCCTCTTCCGTAAGCTCGTTTGTGTTGATATAGTAATTTCCGTTTTCATCCATGCAGATATAAAAAGCCTGTAAACCGGGAGTTCCTATTTCAAAATCCTTTAAGTAAACCTCACTGTAAACATAGGCAACGTAGGAGTCGATATGAGGACCGGGCTTTGTGTAAACATGGATGTTTTCATACCTGCTGACATACTCGCTCATCTTCTGAAGCCTTAACGTCTCGGTACTCGTAATCGAGCTTTGAACCTCTACTAAGGCATCAATATCCGCCATTTCAAGAGCCGAATAATAACTGTTTATGACGTTATTGACTTCAGGATAGGCATCCTCTTCAAATAAGGTTTCCTTAACCTCCTGTACCTCTTCCTTGCTTTCCTCAAGCACCTGCACTGCCTCTGCCGCGGCTGCCTCAACACGATTTCTTGCGTTTAAAGAAATAACAACCGTCACACAGACCAAAATAAGAAGCAAGAGTGGAAACAGAATCTTACCATAGTCCGTAAAAAGCTCTTTTAAAAACAAAGCCTCGTCTTTAATTGTTTCTTTTTTTATTTTTCGTCTGTTATTTGAATCTTTCATACTGTACTACCAAATGCATCCGACAGGAATCGAACCTGCATCAAAGGCGTCGGAGGCCTCCGTTCTATCCATTATACTACGGATGCTTAGCCGGCTTTTCACAAACACATGAGTTTGAAACTGCCTATCCGAAGCTGCGTGGCAGCTTATGCATCAATTATATGACGCGCACTACGGGGTATATAGTAGCATATAAGCCTTGTGTTCGTCAAATCAGCCCGATTTTTTACAAGCAAAAACACCCTTTCTGTTTCACGTATTTGCTTATGCAATACCTTAACAGATTGGGTGTTCCCTTTACTCAATTTTGTGAAAGAGCTTTTACTCTAGCTTACTTTTTAATAAGCAGGCTCTTTCCTGTCATTTCCTGAGGCTGCTTTAAGCCCATGCACTCGATAAGTGTAGGAACGATATCGGCAAGACATCCGTTCTCTCTTAAGGTATATGCAGGATCGTAGTTTACGAGGATAAACGGGACAGGGTTGGTGGTATGAGCGGTGAAGGGTTCTCCTGTCTCATAGTCAATCAGCTGTTCAACGTTTCCATGATCTGCGCATACAAACATTACCGCGTCGTTTTCTTTTACAAGGTTAACGATTTCACCAACGCACTTGTCGATTACTTCAACAGCCTCAACAGCTGAAGGAATAACTCCTGTATGTCCGACCATGTCGGGGTTTGCAAAGTTGCAGATGATTACATCATAGTACGCAGAGCCGTCTTCGTTCTTTTTCGTGATTGCCTCGCTCAACTTGTCGCATACCGTGTAAGCAGCCATTCTTGGCTTCTTGTCATAGGTGGGTACATACTTGGGCGAATTTACAAGGATTCTGTCCTCGCCTTCATTCGGAGCCTCAATACCTCCGTTGAAAAAGAAAGTAACATGTGCGTACTTTTCTGTCTCGGCAATACGTGCCTGCTTCATATGATTTGAACTGAGCCACTCGCCGAAGGTATTTGTTACTAAAATCTTCTTGAAGGCAACATCCTTGTTCGGAATCGTGGGATCATAATCAGAGAAGCATACATAGGTAACGTCCAAGCGCTTTCCTCGATTAAACCTGTCAAAATCATCATCGCAGAAGCAGTGAGTAATCTCACGAGCTCTGTCGGGACGGAAGTTGTAGAAAATGATTGAATCTCCGTCCTTGATGGTTGCAACGGGCGCACCGTTCTTCATGACAACTGTAGGCTTTACAAATTCGTCCGTCTCGTTTCTGTCATAAGACTCCTGGATGGCAGCCGTGGCAGAATCGGCTTTTAAGCCCTCGCCCTTGGTAAGCGCATCATAAGCCATCTCTATACGATCGTAGTTATTGTCTCTGTCCATTGCATAGTAACGTCCACTGACAGTAGCGATTTCACCGACGCCGATTTTCTTCATTTCGTCTTCAAGTGCAATTGCAAAATCCTTACCGCTTGCCGGAGGAGTATCACGTCCGTCAAGGAAGGCATGAACATAAACCTTGTCAAGTCCGTTTCTTTTTGCAAGCTCCAAAAGAGCATATAAATGAGTATTGTGTGAATGAACGCCGCCATCTGAAAGGAGTCCGTAGATATGAAGGCTTGAATTCTTAGCCTTGCAATTGTTTACTGCCTTCAAAAGGGCTTCGTTCTTAAAGAAATCTCCGTCCTGAATTTCCTTTGTAATACGTGTAAGCTCCTGATAAACAATACGGCCTGCACCCATATTTAAGTGTCCTACCTCGGAATTTCCCATCTGTCCGTCGGGAAGTCCTACAGCCATACCGCTTGCATATCCCTTTACAAAAGGATATTCCTTCATCAATTTGTCCATTACGGGAGTCTTAGCAAGCTTTACTGCATTGCCTTCTTCCCTGTCATTGAGGCCGTAGCCGTCAAGAATCAATAAAACCGCAGGTTTGTTTGCCATATATTTTTCCTTCTTTCCACATTTCCTAAACCCGGATAATTATACAAAAATAAAAGTAACTGTTCAAGAGGTCTTAAACAGTTACTTTTGCCTATTTCAGTAACATTGCCATGCTTTCTTTGTCCTGAGCATATTCAAGCGCATCATCTTTCTTTACCTTGCCGGCAAAGTAAAGCTCTGCGATAGCCTTGTCCATGGTAACCATGCTGTTACCGCTTGTCTGCATCATGCCGCGAAGCTGGTGAGCCTTGCCCTCCCTTATCATGTTCCTGATTGCAGGGTTTGCAACCATCACCTCAAAGGCCGCAACTCTTCCGCACCCGTCTTTTGTAGGAAGGAGCTGCTGGGAAACAACAGCTTCCAAAACATTTGCAAGCTGAATACGAATCTGTTGCTGCTGATGAGGTGGGAATACATCTATCATACGGTCCACGGTTGATGCAGCCCCCAGGGTATGAAGCGTTGAAAAGACAAGATGACCTGTCTCCGCTGCGGTAATTGCAATACTGATGGTTTCAAAGTCACGCATTTCGCCGACCAGGATTACATCCGGATCTTCACGAAGAGCAGACCTCAAGGCATTTGCATAGGAGCCTGAGTCAATTCCGATTTCACGCTGGTTGACCATTGATTTTTGGTGCTGATGAAGGTACTCAATAGGATCTTCAAGTGTGATGACATGGGACTCTCTTGTCTGATTGATGCGGTCAATCATTGCTGCCAATGTCGTGGATTTTCCGGAACCGGTAGGACCCGTTACCAACACAAGACCCTTCTTTTTGTTCGTAAGTTCCATTACGATATTCGGAATTGTAAGCTCCTCGGGTGTGGGAATCGTAGTACCCACGAGTCTGAATGCCATGGCAACCGAGCCTCTCTGTCTGTAAACGTTTACTCTGTAACGTCCGACATTTCTGATAGAGAATGCCATGTCTATCTCTCCCTTTTCAAGGAAGTGTTCTTTCTGTTTGTCATTCATGACCTGATTTGAAAGGCTTTCCGTATCGGGTGGAAGAAGCTTATCAAAGTCCATATT
Organism: Lachnospiraceae bacterium; assembly: GCA_963605385.1. Lineage (GTDB taxonomy): Bacteria > Bacillota > Clostridia > Lachnospirales > Lachnospiraceae > UBA1258. Next base: position 151,168 of record CAVCUM010000003.1, on the reverse strand, counting down.
GACGAGTCTTCCATTCACCCTCATCTTAGGCGGAATACCTACCGTAAAATGTACATCGCTTGCTCCTGCTAATTTCGCAGTCTTAAGTATTTCTTCAATTTCTACCATAAAATTTTCCCTCTTAACTAAATCGTAATTCCCAGTTTGCTTGCAGCTTTCCTAATATCCATGCCTTCAAGTGAAAACTTGCAGTCTGGCGTTATATCGTTTGCAGGCGAAATATTCGACCTGATGTAAAAAGCGTCCATGCCGACACTTTTCGCTCCGCTTATATCGGATGTGGCATCGTTTCCTATCATAAGCGACTTTTTAAAATCAATTCCGTAAACCTCCTGTAAGCGCATAAAGAAAGCCTTATCCGGTTTCTTTACGCCTTCATTCGAGGAAATCAAAATTCCATCAAAATATTTTGAAATATCCAGATAATTAAGTTCGTATTCGGTAAAGGCACGCTGTGCATTCGAAAGAAGATATACTTTCTTTCCTGCATCCTTAAGCTTTTTAAGAAATTTCTTTGCATAAGGATAGGTGCAAAGTTTCTTTGTCGTAATGACCCTGAACCACTGTGCCGTATGAAGCACCAGCTCTTCGGATGCATTGACACCTTTTTCTTTGTATAAAGACTTGAATACATCCTCTATGACAATTTCCGGAAAACTCTCATGGGCATACCGTACTGCATTTGATGCCCGCTTTTTTGAAAGTGCCTCGCTAGTTACCTCATGATATTTTTCTTTAAGCTCTCTTTCCGTGTAAAGTGCTCCCTGATATCCGTAGTACAAAGAAAGTTTCTTCCAAACCGTCATACTTTCTTCATCCGTCCTGATATCGACTAAGGTGCCGTATAAATCGAATACAAAATTATCGTACATTAAAGTAAAGTAACCTTTCCGGGTACCGCTTCCGTGAACTTACCTGCAACATTCAAGACAACCGGAATGACTGACGGATTATAAACAAAGGAATTGTCTGCAGCGAAGTTAAGTCTCTTTGCGGCATCAAGATAATCGATAATTTCGATATTGGTAGCATACCACATATCCTCACGTCTGCCTATACGCTCCGAAAACCGTTCGATTACATCCCAGTTATTGTTGTCTTCAAACTCATAGCTGTGTCCCCAAAGATAAAAGAGCTTTAAATACTGTGTTTTTTTATGCTCGATAAAAGCATCCTCAAGCATAAACAAATCATCATCCGTATGATGTGCGGTGGGCTGCCATTCAAGAGGATCGGTCGGCAGCTCGTAATTCTTTGACGATTTTGTGATCCTTCCGTATGCAATGCCAAGCGATTTGAAAAGTGTCTTTATTTCCTCACTGTAAGAACCGTTAGGATAAGCGTGTCCCCTTACAGGCTTTCCCGTAATGCCTTCCAATATCAGCCTGTCCTTTAAAATTTCCTCTGCGACCTCGGCCATGGGGCATCTTGCAATTGTCGGATGAGTAAGGGTATGAGTTGCTATCTCGTGATTTTTGTACATTTCTTTAATTTCATCGGCATGGAAGCGGGGATGCTTCTCATGATCCATGCTGCCGTCTAAGAGCCCTCCGTTTATATTGAAGGTGCACTTAATTCCGTTTGCGTCAAAAATATCAATTAAGCGCTTATCCTCTCTCTTTCCATCGTCATAGCTTGCCGTAAAGCATTTATGCTTTCCTCCTGGAAAAGTAATGTAAATATTTTTCATAATGTCTCCTTTTGTCTCAAAGTTTAAACATTGAATTCCGTCATTTTAATAATCAAGTCTTTATAAAGCATTTTTGCTCTTCCAAACATCTTTACAACGAAATTTTACTCCACCTGACGCTTAATTACAATGTCAGAAAAGTCCAAAAATTATACTCAATGTAACAATTTACGTTCCAATGCTGTATAATGAACCCAAGAAGGAGATAATTTAGCTATGTGTACAGCGGCGCAAATAAAAGATATTACAACACAGCTTGCAAATGTATACCGAAATATCTACGGAGACGATATTGTAAAAATTCTTCTTTATGGCTCATATGCGAGAAATGAAGAATCCAATCAATCCGATGTGGATATTGTCGCTATTGTCAAAGGAAAAAGAATAGATTTGCAAAAGAAGTTAAAAAAGGTGTAGGAAATATCTGCAGATATCGGATATGAAGACGATATAATCCTGTCTCCTACTGTCGTTCCTTTTGATGAATATGAAAAGTATAGGAATATTTTGCCCTATTATATGAATATTGAAAAGGAGGGCATTAAAATTGGATGATCTTTCAATTTACAGATTGGCTATGGCAGAATAAAAATTGCAGTCAGCCAAAATATTACTTGATGCCGGTCAATACAAAGATTCCATTGGAAGGTCATATTACGCTATCTTCTCTGCAATCAGGGCTGTCCTGGCCAAGGACAAAGTTGATTTTTCCAAGCATGCCGGGGTAATTTCTTATTTTCAAAAGGAATATATAAAGACTGGGCTTTTCGACAAAAAATATTCTTCATATATCTCGCTTGCATTTCAAATTAGGAATAACTGTGACTACGACGACTTCTTCATCGTTTCAAAAGAGGATGCCGTAGAGCAATATGAGCATGCTTACGAATTATATGAAATAATTAAGAAGTTTCTTTCATAAAATTAATAGCTTTTAATCAATTGTATCATAATCAGCACACAAACGATATGAATATTTCTCAGGAGAAAGAAAAAAGGTGCAGCCCGCTGTGACTGCACCTTTAAAAATTTTTATTTATGCATTTACAATCTGACCGAAATCAGGCTTTAATGCTGCACCACCGATAAGTCCACCGTCGATGTTGGGCTTTGAAAGAAGCTCAGCTGCGTTCGAAGCATTCATGGAGCCGCCGTACTGGATGCGAACAGCTTCAGCTGTAGGAGCATCGTACATTTCAGCTATGGTCTCTCTGATCATCTTGCAAACCTCTTCAGCCTGATCTGCTGTTGCGGTTTCGCCTGTACCAATAGCCCAGATAGGCTCGTAAGCGATTACAAGCTCCTTAACCTGATCTGCCGTAATACCTGAAAGATCCCAGGTAATCTGTCTCTTAATCCATTCTGCATAGGTACCTGCTTTTCTTAAAGCAAGTGACTCACCGCAGCAAAGAATGGGCTTTAAGCCTGATGCAAAAGCCTTCTTAACCTTTGCATTGATAAGGATATCGTTCTCTCCGAAGATATCTCTTCTCTCTGAGTGGCCGATGATGATGTACTCAACACCTGCATCCTTCAACATGGGAGCTGAAATCTCGCCGGTAAAAGCACCCTTATCTTCAATGTAAAAGTTTTCTGCTCCAAGGTGTACGTTTGTGCCCTTGATAGCGCCTGCTACAGGAACAATGTCAATAGCGGGAACGCAGTAAACAACGTCTACCGCATCATTCTTGACAAGGTCCTTTAATGTAGCGCAAAGTTCAACTGCCTCGCTGGGAGTCTTGTTCATCTTCCAGTTTCCGGCAATAATACGTCTTCTTGCCATTTATTTATCCTCTTTCTTTTAAATAATTAAACGTGAGCATTTGCTAAGTGTAACAGATTTGTTCCCAGGCAAAGCTCAACCTTCGCCTTCGGCTCGGTTTCACTTAGATTTCTAAACGTTTTGCACTAACCTCATGCCTGTCTGTGATTAAAGGCGATCGTCAGCTGCATAAACGCCGGGAAGTTCCTTGCCCTCTAAGAATTCAAGGGAAGCGCCGCCGCCTGTTGAGATGTGGCTCATCTTTGAAGCAAGTCCCATCTGGTTAACAGCTGCTGCGGAATCACCGCCGCCGATAATGGTTGTAGCGTCTGCATCTGCAAGAGCCTGAGCTACCGATAAAGTTCCCTTTGCAAGTACGGGGTTTTCAAATACGCCCATAGGTCCGTTCCAAACAACGGTCTTTGCACTCTTAACTGCATCTGCATAAAGCTTTGCGGTTTCGGGTCCGATATCAAGGCCTTCCTTGTCTGCGGGAATAGCATTTGAAGGAACTACTGAAACTGCGATGTTGGGATCGTCAATAGGATCAGGGAAGCCGGCTGCAACGGTTGTATCTACGGGAAGTAAAAGCTTCTTTCCGAGCTTTTCGGCCTTCGCCATCATTTCCTTACAATAATCAAGCTTCTCATCGTCAACGAGTGACTTACCGATTTCATAGCCCTGAGCCTTTAAGAAGGTAAATGCCATGCCGCCGCCGATGATAAGGGTGTCGCACTTCTCAAGAAGATTGTTGATAACATTAAGCTTATCTGCAACCTTTGCGCCACCAAGGATAGCTACGAAAGGTCTTACGGGATTCTCAACGGCATTGCCGAGGAAGTCGATTTCTTTCTGCATTAAGTATCCAACTGCGTTAACTCCACCCTTCTTGGTGATGTACTTTGTAACAACAGAAACTGAAGCATGTGCTCTGTGTGAAGATCCGAATGCATCGCATACATAATCGTCTGCAAGCTCTGCAAGCTCTTCGGCAAACTTCTCGCCTGCCTTTGCGGGCTTTGTTTCCTCTTCCATACGGAAACGGGTATTCTGAAGAAGGATAACATCTCCGTCCTTCATTGCATTAACTGCTGCTGTTGTCTCGGGACCTGTTACGTTGTAATCGGAAATGAATTTAACTTCCTTGCCAAGCTTCTCTGATAAAGCCTTTGCTACAGGAGCCAAAGATTCTTTTTCGTTGGGTCCTTCCTTAACCTTGCCCAAATGGGAGCAAAGAATAACCTTGCCGCCGTCGTTAATCAACTTCTTGATAGTAGGTAAGGCTGCTACGATACGGGTATCGTCTGTGATTACACCGTTCTTTAAGGGAACATTGAAATCGCAACGAACCAAAACGCGCTTGCCCTTTGCGGAAAAATCATCAACTGATTTCTTATTTAAAGCCATTTTAGTATCCTCCATATGTAATATTAATAATAGAGCTTCGCATGAGAAACTCAAGTGTTAAGTATAATCGTGCAAATGGCATATACACTTGCGTAAGTGTACACCATTGGTACGAAGTGCCTTTTTACTATAATAAGGGATTACTTTGTAATCTTATATAGTAAAAAAGGTCCGGTCCTGTTCGACCGGACCCTTTAGGTCTTTAATCAGACAAAAATTACTTTAACTCTGAGAAGTACTTAATTGTACGAACCATCTGAGAGGTGTAAGAATTCTCGTTGTCATACCATGAAACAACCTGTACAAGATTGTCAGCGCCAACCATTGTCTGGGTAGCATCGAAGATTGAACCATAGGTTGATCCAACGATATCGGAAGAAACGATTTCATCCTCGTTGTAGCCGAAGGACTCAGTTGCAGCAGCCTTCATAGCAGCGTTGATTTCTTCCTTTGTAACGGACTTCTCTACTGTTGCAACAAGGATTGTTGTTGAACCTGTAGGGGTAGGAACACGCTGAGCGGATCCGATAAGCTTTCCGTTTAATTCAGGAATAACAAGGCCGATTGCCTTTGCAGCACCTGTTGAGTTGGGAACGATGTTGATAGCGCCTGCACGGCTTCTTCTTAAATCGCCCTTTCTCTGAGGTCCGTCAAGGATCATCTGGTCACCGGTGTAAGCATGGATTGTGCTCATGATACCGGACTTAATGCCTGCTAAATCGTTAAGCGCCTTAGCCATAGGTGCTAAGCAGTTTGTGGTGCAGGATGCAGCTGAAATGATGGTATCTTCAGGCTTTAAGGTCTTGTGGTTTACATTGTAAACGATTGTAGGAAGGTCATTTCCTGCGGGAGCTGAAATAACAACCTTTCTTGCGCCTGCATTGATATGAGCCTGTGCCTTATCCTTAGAAGTATAGAAGCCTGTGCACTCAAGAACAACGTCAACCTTAAGCTCGCCCCAAGGAAGGTTGTTAGCATCTGCTTCTTTATAAATGGTAATCTTCTTGCCATCAACTACGATGTTGTCCTCACCTGCTTCTACAGTGTGATTCTTTGCGTAGTTACCCTGAGATGAGTCATACTTTAAAAGATGAGCTAACATCTTAGGAGAAGTTAAGTCGTTGATTGCTACAACGTCATAACCTTCTGCACCAAACATCTGTCTGAATGCAAGACGACCGATACGGCCGAAACCATTAATTGCTACTCTTACTGCCATTTTCAATTTCCTCCTAGAAAATTTTTATATTTGATTTTGACATTTCTTTAATTTAAGATTGTCAAAATTTTGTCAGCGCAATTATTTTATAGTATCTATCTTTAAAATTCAATACTTATTTAGTTAAAAAAATATAAACGTAATGGTTTTTGCTTTGTAAAAAATAGTCAAAAGGATTAAGATACTTCCTGTGATTCAATCTAAATACATTCAGTTAACGGAGGATAAACAAATGGCTCTATATTCGGACCAGCATATACACTCGCTGCACAGCTTCGATTCAAAAGCAAAAATGGCGGATATGGCTGACGCCGCAATAAAAAACAAGCTCTCTCATATCACCTTCACGGAGCATGTAGATTATGATTTTCCTAAATCAGATAAAGTACCCAAAGGCGCCTTTGAGTGCAATATTGATTCCTATCTTTATGACCTTCTGTGCCTGCGCGAAAAATACGGAAACGACCTTGCCATAGGTTTCGGAGTTGAGGTCGGATTAAAAGAATCTGCCGAAAGTAAAAACAAAAATCTTGTCTCTTCCTATGATTTCGACCTTGTAATTGCATCCCAGCACCTTTTAAACAACATTGATACCTACGATGCAAAATGCTTTGATGGTTTGACGGACAAGCAGGCAATAAGCGGATATTTTGAAGAAATGATAAAGAACATCAAATCCTTCAATGATTTCGATGTGCTCGGACATATGGATTACATTGTGAGAACTCTGCCCGGGGGTGAAGGCGTATACAAACCTTCCGATCATCTTGACTATATCGATGAAATACTCTTATACCTCATCAACAATCAAAAAAGCCTTGAAATCAACACTTCCGCACTTAATAAGGGATTTAAAAATCCAAATCCTCATGCGGATATTGTAAAACGGTATAAAGAAAAAGGCGGTGAGCTCATCACAATCGGTTCAGATGCACACTCCCCCGAAAATGTCGGAGGAAACTTCGCTGTCGCAAATGATATTCTGATTGATAACGGTTTTAAGTATATGACTGTTTACTGCAAAAGAGTTCCGCAGATGGTAAAGCTGTAAAATAAGCTATAACAATGCCGGATTGCTACGTGCTTTTAGCCCTGTAATCCGATACATCGTGATTTAGGTTGGTCCTTTTCGACATATCCCTATCATCATGAAAGCCCCCAAGACGGAAACTATTGGATATTTGACGACCCATTCGACAATCCTTTTCATCATAAAAGCCACCCTTAAGGGTGGCTTTTACTTAGGAGTAAAGAAATGTTTTTATTCTTGAGACTCTTGGTTCGTCTCTGCTAACTATAATAGTTAGCTTACGCTAACTTGTCAAGCATTTTTTTATTTTTTTGCAAATCTTTTTCAAATACAATTTATAAAAGCTCAAGAAGACCCACTCCCTTTAGGCGGTGAGTGCTCCCCGCAAGGTGCTGTGACAAAAGCCCAGTTCCTCGTAAGGCACGCAGTGTCACTTTTAGCAGAGCTTTAGCGATGCAGATTGCGAATATCATTGACTGATAGTTTCACCAAGCTTCATAGATATATTGCTGCTTGAAAAAGAACGCATAAGTCCGTTTACGCTTATATCGTATATTGGAATTTATATTAAAAAATTAGAATCCTCTTTTTATTTTTCTTAAATATTCAACCGAATCTCCAATAATTTCTATCGCCCTTTTAACCTCTGAAGGCGTATTGTCCGCACCAAGTGAAAATCTTACCGCGCTTCTGATTCTTTCATCCGTGAGTCCAATTGCCTTAAGAACATGCGAAGGCTTGTCATCAAGCAGAGTGCATGCAGAGCCCGAAGACGCACAAAGGCCCTTGATGTCAAGCTGAATCAAGAGTGATGACCCCTCAATACCATCAAAGGAAACGCTTAGAAAGCCCGGAAGAGTATTTGAAGATTCATTATTAAATTCTATGCCGTCTATTCTTTTTTCAAGACCTATTCTAAAGCTTTCCGTAAGTTTACTTACATACTGAAGTTTCTCTTCTCTCCCGTAAAAAGAAGCTTCTATTGCATCCTTAAGTCCCAAGAGACCAATAACGTTTTCGGTACCAGCCCTTAAACCATATTCCTGACTGCCTCCGTGAATCAGACTTTCTATCCTTGTGCCGCGCTTCACATATAAAAAGCCCGTTCCTTTAGGTCCGCCTATCTTGTGTCCCGAAGTGCTTAGTAAATCTATTCCAAGCTTTGAAGGATTTATGTCAAGCTTCCCGAAAGCCTGAACGGCATCGGTATGAAAATAGACATTTCTTTCCTTTGAGAGCTTCCCGATTTCCTCTATCGGCTGAATCGTACCAAGCTCATTATTTACACTCATTACTGAAATTAAAACCGTATCAGAACAAATTGCACTTTCTATCTTATTAACATCGATTATCCCGTTTGCTTTTGGCTCTATGTATGTAACTCTGAAGCCCTCTTTCTTTAGAAGCTCCGCGCTTTCAAGTACTGCCTTGTGTTCAAAGGATGTCGTAATAAGGTGACGTCCTTTGTCTTTATTGGCTTTCATAACTCCAATGAGTGCAAGATTGTCTGCTTCCGAGCCCCCGCTTGTAAAGATAATTTCTTTTTCGTAAGCTCCCAGAGCTTTTGCCGCGGCACTTCTTGCTTCGTAAACGGTTCTTTTTGCGAAAACTCCCTCCGAATAGACTGCCGAAGGATTTCCATAGCATTCTTTTGCTGTTTCAAACATATCTCTAAGGATGCTTTCGTCTATAGGAGTTGTAGCCGCATGATCAAAATAAATTCTGTCGCTCATAAAGTAAGCCCTCTTAAAAATAAAATCGTTCCGTTTATGTGCGTCCGCGCTAAGCATAGTCGCCTAATCATCATATATCCTACGTATGAATATGCAATGCTGGCATGTAGTGTCCTTTTTTCAATAATTGGGGATTGCAACGTAATTTCTCACATAAAAAAACGATGTTACCTGTAACGATAACACCGTTTCAATACTTTTAACAGATTTATTTAAGTGAAAGTAAAAACTCTTCTATCCTGTCAAGGCCCTTTGCAATCTGTTCAATGCTTATTGCATAGGAAAGACGAATATGAGTCGGGAATCCGAAATCCGCACAGGGAATAACCGCAACCGCATAGTCATTAAGCAAGTGCTCGGAAAGCTTCAAAGCAGTTTCAAGTCTTTCTCCCTTATAGGATTTTTTAAGAGCCTCAGACATATCTATGAATACATAGAAAGCGCCTTCAGGCTTCATAACATCTACATAAGGCATTTTCGAAACTCTGTCATACATATAGAGCCTGCGCTTATCAAATTCTTTGCACATAGCATTTACGGCATCCTGAGGGCCGTTAAGAGCCTCAACTGATGCATATTGGGCAATGGAATTGGGATTTGAGGTTGCATGTGACTGCATTGCGGACATGTACTTTGCAATTTCGACGCTTGAGCCCGTATATCCGATTCGCCAACCGGTCATCGCATAGGCTTTTGAAAGTCCGGAGCAGGTAATCGTCCTCTTATATATCTCATCATTTAAGGAAGCAATACTTACAGGCTTAAGTCCGTCATAGATGAGGTTCTCGTACATTTCATCGGAAACTACATAAAAATCGCATTCAATTGCGACCTGAGCAATTGCCTCAAGCTCTTCCCTGGAATATACGGAGCCGGTAGGGTTGTTGGGTGAATTAAGTACGAAAGCCTTTGTCTTGTCGGTAACGGCTGCCTTAAGTTCGGAAGCCGTAATCTTATATCCGTTTTCTTTCTTTGCATAAACTATAACAGGTACGCCACCCGACATCTTTACCATTTCTGGATAGGAAAGCCAGAACGGTGCGGGAATAATAACTTCGTCACCCGGATTAATAAGGGCATTGAATATATTTGTCAGAGCATGCTTACCGCCGTTTGAAATAACAATCTGGTTGGGTGCATAATCAAGTCCGTTAAACTCTCTGAATTTCTTTGAGATTGCAGCCTTAAGCTCGTTTGTACCCGATGCAGGCGTATACTTGGTAAAGCCAGTCTCGATAGCCTTAATGGCAGCATCGCATATGTTCTTTGGGGTATCAAAGTCAGGCTCTCCTGCTCCGAATCCCACAACGTCTACTCCGCTTTTCTTGAGTTCCTTCGCCTTTGCCGTGATTGCAAGTGTTGAAGACGGCTTAACCGCCTTTGCCTTTTCCGATAAAGAAAGTGACATAAATTTACCTCCGAATATTAATAAGCCGTGCTCTCACAGGCTTAACTTTAATCTGACAGTCAAAATTTCATAGTTTTCTCTAAAACTTTAACCATTGTACCGAAGGAAATTTTTAGTGTCAATAGAAAATTGAATAATTGTATACAATGATACCGGGATTTTGTTTAATCTGGCATCATTTAACCTTAAACACCCTCTCGTCCCTGCAGGTCATATAGATAATCTGATACTTTTCTTTAAGCTTATTCAAAATAAATCTAACTCCCTCATCTTTCCCGTTATCAAGATTTACAAACGGATCGTCAAGTACCAACATAGGCTTTTCATCTCTATACATGACATCGGTAAGCGCCAGTCTCATGCAAAAACCTATTAAATCCTTGTACCCGCAGCTAAACGTATCAATTTTGCGCATCTTACACATTTCCTCGCTTGAAATCTCCATATTGGCATCAAATCTGAAATGATTCACTTCATCCTTTATAAATAAGCCACAGTACTTTAAAAAAGCTTCTTTGACCGGTCCTACGTACTTTGAAGAATAGCTTTCATATGCACTCTTCAGAATATTTCTAGCCTGCCTCACATGTTCAAGATATTTTGTCTTTTCAAAGATTTCGATTTTAAGTCTCTTCAGCCTGTCTTCCCTTTCCATAAGGTCATCAAGGTTTGAATATTCTTCACTTAGCAGTGCATTGTCATTTTTAAGAAGTTCGTCGAGATTGTCAATTTTTAAATTGAGTTCATCAATCTTTCTGTCTGTCTCTTCATAGGATGCGGCTCCGTTTGCCGGAAGATTTAGAAGCATTTGCGCATCATGCGTTTTTTCAAATTGTAAAATCCTGTTTTGAGCCTTTGATAAATCCGAAAGAATTGACGAATATTCGGCATATACATCGAGGATTGAGTCAACGCTTACGGTTGTCCTTCCCGATACACTGTCGGTTATCATTTCAATTTTGTCGGTAAGACCATACATTTTAAGTATATTCAGAAGTCCATTAAAAGAATTCTCTCTTTCTAAGTAAAGCGCATCAAGCTTTGCTTCCCGATTCTTTAAAAATTCAAGTCGCCTTATTTCGGTCCTAAGCTCTTTAAATGTCTCCTCATAATTTCCGTCCGTTTCAAAATTATATTCACGTAAGAATTCTTCAATATCATCCTGCAATTTTAACCTAAAGTCAGACTCATCAGCTTCTTCCTTGCCCTGATGCCTTAACTTCAAAATTCCGATAAAAGTAAGCACTGCTGCCACAATAAAGACAACAGCAAGGACGTTGCCTAAGCCTATTGAAACTTTATCAAAAAATTCTGTCATCAAGGCATAAATGCCAAATATAAATCCCAAACACCCTAAAGTCAGAAATATGTTAAATTTTTTCTTTTTCCTGCTTTCATCGCTTTCCCATTCATCCTGAAGCCTATCCAAAAGAGAAGCTTTCTCCTCATACCTTAATATATCCGCTTCGGTAAGCTCTTCCTTAAAAAATTTATCCTTAAGCTCTTCAAACTCCTTCGTTTCCTCATCCGTAAGAGAATTCTTATCAAGCTCCAAACTAAGCTTATTCACCTCTTGCGCACGATCCTCAAGCTCCTCAAGCAGTTTTTCCTCCGGTTCATGCCCGTTAAAGAAACCTATTCTTACATTCAACTCTCTCTCAAGCATGTCCGTTTCGGCTTTAAGTCCGTCATAGGCTTCCCTGTCTTTCTTTAAGCTTATAAGCTTAAAGATCTCCGTTTTTTGAAGATTGCATTCCCTGATTTGTGCCCTTAAACTATCGCGTTCCCGCTTTGCCTCTCCGATACGTTTTTGAAGATTAATAATCCGCTCCTCAACTTCGACCTTATTTAAAAGCTCGGCCTTAATACGACTAAATTCTTCCGCCAGCCTGTATATTTCACCGGTCTTACGTGTGTCGGAAAGGCTGTTACTCAAGGCCTTAAGGCTCTCGTCAGCTTTCTCGTATGCATTAATGTCAAAAGCCTCATCATTGCCTGAAATAAGCGCACTTATACCGTCATTGATGCCGTCGTACTTTACGCTGCTTTGCGAGATAAAGAAAGTCTTAAAAAATCCTTCGCTGTCAATATGAAAAAGTTCCTCCCCGATGTCCTTTGTAAAATCCGTCGAAGGCAGGTTGGTCGATAAATCCGTAAGGTAAAATTCGTCGTTCTTAGATGACTTCCTGTCAAAAAAACGCGTAACCTCATAAGACCTTCCTTTAGCCTCAAATGTAAGCTTTCCTCCGCACCTTTCTCCATTCCAGGGAAGAAACCTCTCACGCTCGTTAAAGTTTCTCTTGCTCGCATCCAAGCCATAGAACATCGCCTTTAAAAAGAAAGCAAGAGTGCTTTTTCCCCAACCGTTTTCTTTATTGACTATGTTTAACCCTTCCGAAAAATCAATCTTTAAAAGATTTAAGCAGCCGAAATGTTCTATCACACAGCTTTTTAATATCATTAGAGTTCTCCCTTAAGTGCCCTGATTCCGATTTTAAGGATTTCGTCTTTGTCGATCTTTGGCAAATCCTCTTTTGAAATGAGACGAACAAACTCACCCTTTAAAGTAGTGTCATATCTGTATCTTTCAGGATCGATATAAACACTTGTCTCGTCATCTATCCTTACCGCTGAAAATCTTCCTTCGATTGCCTTCTTAATGTATTCCGTATCAAAGTCACTTTCCGCATCAACCGTCCCCTTAAGGATAACCCTGATAAAATCGCATAACTTCGCCTCTGTAAGCGAAATTTCAACCAATACTCTTCTATAAACCTCCTCCGTGTCAAAAGCATTTGTCACATCAACACACACTTCAAACATGTGACGCTTTGCAAAAGCAACAAAGGTATCCGTAAGCTGTCCCGTAGTCTCGTCTATATCAAGCACCACAAAACCATGCTCTCCCGGTTCGTCAAAGCCTCTTGCCTCAAGACATCCAGGATAACAGAATTTCGCGTTTCCTTCTAAAAACCCGGTCCTGTACTCATGTATATGCCCAAGTGCCATATAAGAAACGTTCTTGTTCTTAAAGCATCTTAAATTGATGGAGTCGGGACGAGGATCGTTAAACGAATCAACTGCGTTTCCGTGAAGTGCTACTATGTTTATGCTTCCGGGATTCGCCGTAAAATTCTGCTGAACAGCCGGTGAATTTTCCGAATTTAAGCAAACTCCGTAAAGCATAATGCTCCGATTTCCTGACCGTAAAAGTTCGTAAGAAGTCCATTCATCCTTAAATGTATAGAGATTATCCGGAATACAGTCTTCATATTCGCAATTTTCGTCATGATTGCCCCTAAGCCAGTAATAGGAAATATGCGGATTTGATCTAATGGTTCCGAACACGATTTCCAAAGCGGTCCTTGAAACATTTGCTCTGTCAAAGAAATCTCCCGCAATCAGAATATGGCAGATACAATTGTCATTTGCATAATCCGTAAGCCTCACAAAATTGTCTAAAAGCTCCGCCCTTCTCTTTCGCCCGGAGCCTATTGTAAAATTCATACTGAGGCTTGAATCAATATGCAAATCGGCACAATGTAAAAGTTTCATTTACTCTACGTTCCTCACATTTTCTTCTTAATTCAAGTATACCTGCTTTTATGATTTTGTCAAACATTTGTTCGCAGTTCTTTTAAAGATTTTACAAGTTTTTCCTAAATATTATATGGCTTTTAAAGTCATTTACCTTAAATCCCTTCGACACCATAAGGAGAAATTTCCCATGAATTTAACCGACATAGGCATAGCCTTCTTTGACGAAGCCTTAAAGAAAATAAAAAGCTAAAAAAACCACTGCCTTTAGGCAGTGGGTACTCCCCGCAAGGTGCTTAGGCAAAAGCCCAGCACCTTGCAAGGCACGTAATGCACTTTTAAATGAGCAGGTAGCAAAGTAAATTACGAATATCATTGACTTTTACTTCAAGAACCCATTCACTATCTGCTCTTCGGCTTCTTCTTCGGTAAGTCCCAAGGTCATGAGCTTAATGAGCTGCTCACCTGCAATCTTGCCTATTGCCGCCTCGTGAATCAGACTCGCATCGAGATTTGCTGCCACCAGTGAGGGTGTGGCTGTAACTATTGCATTGTCCATGATGATGGCATCGCATTCGGAATGCCCCGAGCAGGGAGCATTTCCGTTTATGGAAGAAGAAAACTCCTGCCTGGATGAACCCTTCGCAACGGACCTCGAAACTACATTTGCACTTGAACCTTCCCCGTTTAAGTCAACGGAAAAGTCCGTACGTGCATACTGCTTCCCATGCGTCATGATTTTTTCGTGTATGATAAGGCTTGCCCCAGCTTTAAGCTCGCCCTTTGTAGTGCGAACGGTTGAATCTATACCTTTAATCTGGGTCGTCTCCATTTCCATGTAGGCACCCTCTTCAAGGTAAACCACGGTTGTTGGATTCATGACATTTTCACCATTTCCGTCGCCTTCCCCGTAGTGCTTTTCAATATACTTAACACGGCTGTTTTTTGCCAAATGGAAGGTATGAATACCGTCATGGGAAGATTCCTGATCTCCGCAGTTATGTATGCCGCAGCCGGCTACAATCACTACATCCGCATTCTCGCCTACGTAAAAATCATTGTAAACTAAGTCCTTAAGACCTGTCTCACTGATGATTACCGGAATATGAACACTTTCGTTCTTTGTATTCGGAGCGATTATTATGTCGATACCAGGATTATCCGATTTGGTAACTATATTTATGTTTGCGGTCGTATTTCTGCTTGAAAGTTTGCCATTTGCCCTTATATTGTAGGCTCCCTCCGGTACCTTATGAATTCCCGCAACTTCGTTTAAAAGATTTAATTCTACCTGATCCATTAGTTGCTTCCTCCCTTTTCAAGCCTTGAGCACGCAAAATTTCCGATTCCGCTAAGTAGCTTCGGATAGATCTCATCCTTGCTTCCGTCTGCTGTAATCTCGCCACCCGAAAGGACTATTATCCTGTCTGCGGTCCTTAAGATACGCTCCTGATGAGAAATAACAACGATCGAACCGTTTATGGTTTCGTGCATCTTTTCAAAAACCTTGATGAGGTTGTTAAAGCTCCAAAGATCGATTCCCGCCTCGGGTTCATCAAAAATCGAAAGCTTTGTGCCCCTTGCAAGTATCATGGCAATTTCAATTCTCTTAAGCTCTCCTCCTGACAAAGAAGCATTCACCTCTCTGTCAATGTAATCGCGTGCGCAAAGACCAACCTCCGACAGAATGTCACAGGCCGCATTGATATTTGTATCCTTTCCCGCCGAAAGCCTTAGCAGGTCTTTTACGGTCAGCCCTTTAAATCTGACAGGCTGCTGAAAAGCAAAGCTGATTCCTTTATTTGCCCGATCTGTAATGGACAAATCTGTTATGTCCTCACCGTCCAAAATAATCTGCCCTCCGGTAGGCTTCACAATACCCGCAATAATCTTTGCAAGTGTCGACTTTCCCCCGCCGTTCGGTCCCGTTATTGCGGTAAAACCGTTGTCAAGCTTTAAGCTTATATTCTTAATGATTTCGGTATTGTCTTCAACCGTAAAGCTTATATCTTTTAATTCAAGCATCTATATACCTCACTCTATTCATCGCTCAGGATTCTGATTCCTGCGCCTAACCTGCTTTCCTTTAAAAGCTCTGTGCGCCTAAAGTAATCTGTCTCAAAGTCTCTTGAGGACATAAGTCTGCAGCCTTCGCCTCGTATAATCACCTGCTCGACTCCGTCGCTCGTAATGACTGTAACGTCTTTCTTTTTCGCATTTGCGTGTGCATATCTCTCTATATATCTGTCTGCAGTTTCACATTCCTCAGTATAAACCACGCAAATGTTGTGATAATTAATTACCTCTCTTGAATGTCCCAAAACTCTGTAAGCATCAAAAACAAGAATCGTCTGATATCCCGTCATGGCCGCATAATTGCTGACTATATCGATTAGTCTTCCTGCTGCCGCATTCATATCCCTTTTTGCTATGTCGGAGAGCTCCTTCCAGGCATGCACCACGTTATATCCGTCAATCAGCAAAAAGCAGGTCGTCTCTTTTGTTCCCTTATATACGACCGGTTTTTCTTCTTTCCTGCCTCCGATCCTTCTTTTCTCCATTAGCTCGCGGCTTATGCCTTTGTAGCTTTCCTTGCGTCCGTTTTGATTGGAAAAAGAAGCTTTCCTGATAATATCGTCTGCTTCCTCGGTCGTAACGGTAATGTCTAGTCTTTCAGGATTTTTCTTAACCTCTGATTTCTCGTCCTCGGTTTCTTTTTGAAGAAAGCTTAAAGGCAAGTGCATATATTTATAGACTTCGTTCCAAGGAATTATATTACTGCTGCCTCCCGATGTAAACACGGAGTCGCAGGGATTTTTCACATCGCTCTCGGGCGAATACATGCGCGCAGTAATCACTTCTTCCGGATTGTGGCATAGCCCGTATCCCGACAAGCTCAAAGAAAGCCTTCCGAGCCCTTTCGTGTAGGAAGAAAGCTCGCTTGCATATCCGTTAAGCGTAGACACGGGTGCACGTCCTTCTATTACGGTTTCTTTATCCGTCTGCTTTGTAACGACTGCGCTTCCCCACATCCTGTCGATATCGTTCATAGCCCGACCTACCGAAGGATTTGGAACTGTAAGCTCATAATCGTAAAACGGCTCAAGCAATACCGATTCCGCCAGCATAAGTCCCTGTCTCACCGCACGGTAGGTCGCCTGCCTGAAGTCTCCGCCCTCGGTATGCTTTATATGAGCCTTTCCGGAAACCAGCGTAATCTTCATATCCGTAATCGGTGAGCCGGTAAGAACACCTCTGTGTACCTTTTCGTTAAGATGTGTAAGCACAAGTCTCTGCCAGTTAAGGCTTAATTCATTTTCAGAAACCTCGGTGTCAAATTTAAGTCCCTCGCCAAGGGGCAAGGGCTCAAGTCTTAAATGTACCTCGGCATAATGTCTTAACGGTTCAAAATGTCCGACGCCCTCTACTGTATCAGAAATAGTTTCTTTATAAAGAATCCGGCCCGTTCCAAAGGATACCTTAATGCCAAACCTTCTCTCTATCTGTCCCGTCAGGATTTCCGTCTGAACGTCCCCGAAGAGGTTTACAAAATTATCACCTGTGGTCTCGTTATACGAAACGTTAAGGCTCGGTTCCTCCGCCTCCAGTTCCTTCAAGTATCGATGCATTGTTACGGCATCGACTTCCTTGGGATAAATAACGGCATAGGTAAGAACAGGTTCAAGCGTCGGTTTGTAAATGGAAGCTGCCTCTCCGTATGCCTTCCCGACCGACGAATTCTTAAGTCCCGTAACTGCGCAGACATCAGTCCCCGAAAGTTCTTTTACGGACTCATACTTTTCACCCGAATACAGTCTTATTTCATTTATCTTTTCGCCCGAAAGCTCATCCTTAACCTTAAGGCTCCCTCCCAGGAGCTTAAGCCAGGTTAATCTGTTGCCCGCCTTATCCCTTGTAATCTTTATGCAGCGAGCCGAAATTTTTTCGCAAGGCATACTTTGCGCGGAAAAAGAAACAAGCCCGTCCAAAAGCTCTTTCACTCCCGTATTTTTTAGTGCAGATCCGAAATAAACCGGAAAGATCCGGCAATTTGAGACAACTTTTTTAATATCTTCGTCTTCAATTCTGCCTGTTTCCATGTAAGAATTTAAAAGCTCTTCGGACGCAGTCGCCGTCTCTTCTTTAAAAGTTTCCGAACCCGTATCGGTAAAATCCACAATATCGGCCGAAAGTTCCTTCTTTAAATTATTAAGGACCTCCGCCTTGTCCACATTGTACAAATCCATCTTGTTTACAAAGAAAAAGGTTGGAATCTTTCTTTCTCTTAATAGCTTCCATAAGGTCTTTGTATGTGCGGTAACCCCGTCTCCGGCATTTATCAATAAAATCGCTTCATCTAAAGCCCAAAGGGCTCTCTCGGTTTCCGCCGAAAAATCCACATGACCCGGCGTGTCAATCATTACGATTTCGGTATCCTTATATGCAAACCTTGCGGTTTTTAAAAAGATAGTGATGCCCCTTGTTCTTTCGCTTTCATAGGTATCAAGAAAGCTGTCCCTATTATCGACTCTTCCGAGTTTTTTAAGCATTCCGCTTTCATAAAGCAATGCCTCTGAAAGTGTTGTTTTTCCCGCATCTACGTGCGCCAAAATTCCGGTAACAATTTTTTTCATGAAAAGATTGTACCACATGTAAGCAAATCTGTTATAATCACTCCCATGAAAAGATACTTAACTTTTGAAGAAATTTCAGACGGAAAAAAATACGGACTTAACGATTATGTTAATGCAGACTGTGATGGTTGCGTTAACTGCTTTGAATGCTGTAAATTCACGGACGATACCATCCATTTAGACCCTTTAGACATATACAATTTAAGCAAGGCCACAAACAAAGTTTTCAATGAAATGCTTGATTTGTACGTAGGTCTATCTGTGGTAGACGGCGTAATAACACCTTTTCTCTTGAAAAAGAAAGACTCCGGAAGCTGTGTTTTTTTATCAAGCTCAAGATGCATGATTCATGACCTTCGTCCCGGTTTTTGCAGGCTCTTTCCTTTGGGACGCATTTACGAAGATGACGGAAGCTTTAAGTACTTCATTCAGGTACATGAATGTCCTTACGAAAGTAAAAAGCCGGTCAGAGTAAGTGACTGGCTTTCTTGTGATGAACCCAAAAAATACGAAGCTTTTATCAGAAACTGGCACTTTGTAATAAAGACCGTTTCAAATGATTTTAAGGATGAGCCTGGTGCGCTTAAAGAGGCAAACATGAACCTCCTTAACATTTTCTTTTTGCAATCCTATGACTTAAATGCCAGCTTTTATGAGCAATTTAACCATAGGTTTAATAAATGGCTCGGAAATTAATAATATTCATAAATTAATTCCGCATGAATCTTCTCCGACAGCCTGCGCATTGACTCTGTCACTTTTATACAATTGTCATGATTTACCTTATGAGTTTCATTCGGCAGTTCATTTAATATCCACTCACTTATATCCGCGGAATAGTGGATCAAATCCATATAGTTATTCAGATTGCAGACCACGCTCTCCTCATCCTGGAAAAAGAAAACCTCGGCATTGTCACGCGAAATAAGAGCTGTTAAAACGGTTTCAAGCAAATACATATTTTTTTCTTCTTCCCCGTTTATATATGCCGAATCCCACCATAGCATAGAGTATGGAGGAAAAATAAAAATAAAATGCGTTTCGGGATTTCTGTCAATAAAGTCCGTGATAAGGCTGATATTTTCAGCAATCAGAGCCTTATATTCATCGGAGGGTTCAGCCTGCGGCAGACAATAAAGATCTCCCTCCGGTCTTTGATAATAGGCTATTGCGGCTTCTTTTGAAAAAGTCTTTTCATACGCCCAGCAGTAAGCATTCCCTTTTGTATTTTCACCCTTATATATACCGACTACCGACTTCGGTATTTCCTTAAAGAGCACATCCTTGTTAAATAAATAATGAATATCATCAAACGGTGTGGCCGTATATATACAATCCATACCATCCTCAAACAGAGTCACTTCTGTTTCCTGGCAGAGTGAAAAAAGGTCCAAACACCAGAAAACATTTTTTAAATCATGTGTCTTCTCCGCTTCTCTGACATAATACATCAGATTCCCGACAGAGCCCGACCTTTTAATAACCTTAAGTGTCACACAATCATAGGTAAGATTCAAATAGTCCGTATTGAAATTCTCCGCTGTCGAAGAGCCGACAAGAATGGAATCATATTCAAAATTTCTCACGGTTCCCGCCATCTGATTGTCACTGTCATAAAGAGAGGCCTCGCCGATAAATGAATCATGATACAGATAAAATGGGTCGAAAAACCATACAATTCCCCCGACAAGCAAAAGCCCCAGTAAAATAAAAATAAGTAAAATTCCAATAGCCTTCTTTTTACTCATATAATTCCTCAAAAATTAAAATACAAAAACGTTGTAACGTTTGATAAAGAAATAAATGACCAAGCAAACAGAACAGCCAGCACTATACAACGCGGAACAGTAATTGCAGTCAGGTTCTTTTTAATCTTTCTTTCAAATATCACAAAGGCAAACGAAACAACAGTAAGTATCAGTACACACAAGACATAAAATGAGTTTACTAGATTCGGTGCAAGCATATTCAAAAGCTTAAGAAGCGCAAAATTTTCGGAAATATTAAACTGATTGCACATTGCGACAAAGAAGCCATTGTCTCCGGTTGTAAAGATGCGCTTCATAAGATTAAGTGCCTCGCTTAGCGAATCACTTCTGAATATCGAAAATGTAAGTGTAACGAGCAAAAAAGTTTTTATACGATTCAACACGGTATTTTTAAACGTTGCTTTCGGAAAAATAGTTTCAAAGACCTGAAAAATCCCCATCAAAAGCCCCCAAACTATGAAGGTCCAGTTCGCCCCATGCCATATACCGCTTATCAGGAAAACAATCAGGATATTTACGCATTGCCTTGCTTTTCCTTTTCTGTTGCCTCCCAAGGGATAATAAATGTATTCGGCCAGAAATTTAGATAAAGTAATATGCCATCTGCGCCAAAAATCCTTTATGCTGACTGCTTCAAAGGGATAATCAAAATTATCCGGAATCTTAAATCCAAGCATTTTTGATGTCGCGATTGCCATGTCTGTATATCCGCTAAAATCAAAATACAGCTCAAGCATATAAAACACAATTATTAAAAGGGACGATGGCGTATCCAAAGCCTGGATATTTTCATATTCAATATTCACAAGCACGGAAAGGTTGTCTGCAAGAAGTACTTTCTTTGCAAGTCCCAATATAAAAAGCGGTACCCCTTCATATAAATAATCGGACTTTATGTAACGGTTTTTTCTTTCAAGAAGTTGCGGAATAAACTCATCATGTCTGGCAATCGGCCCCTCACAAAGCCTTGGAAAGAAACACAAAAATACCATAAAATCAAGGAATGAATATTTGATGCTTCTATCCCTGTAGCAGTCAATTATAAAAGAAAGAAGAGTAAAAGTATAAAAGCTGATTCCGAGCGGAAGTGCAATCTTTACAAAGAAAATGTCCGTACGGAAAAAGAAATTGATATTATCTATGAAGAAATTAAGATACTTAAAATAAAATAGGACCCCAACGTTAAATATAATGCCTACAAGCAGAAGCACCTTTCGCAAACAACCTTTACCGGTTTTATTTAGCAAAATTGCAATCAGGTAATTGAAAAAAGCACTTATCAAAAGTATCGGAACAAATCTGATATTTGCATATCCGTAGTACCAAAGAGACATCAAAACAAGAAATATTTTTGCAAATACAGGGGAACTCAGCCTTTGAAGCAGAAACCACCCTGTTATGACCAATGGGAGAAACATACAAATAAATATGACCGAATTAAATGACATAAGTTTCCCTCCGGCTTGGCTTAAAAAATCCTAATACAAAAATAAGGAAGCTTAAATGTCAAGACTCACTCACGAGTCCTTAGTGCCGGATTCGAACCCACGTTAGCATACGCAAATTTTTCGAATCTATGCACATCAAAGCTTCCTTACTATTTTATCCTTCTATTATCTTGTTTGCAACAAATACTCCGCTGGCTGAGGCATGTGAAAGTGAATGTGTAACCCCGCTTCCGTCCCCAATTATATAAAGACCCTTATGGCTGGTTTCAAGATTTTCATCAAGCTTAACCTCCATATTGTAGAATTTAACCTCAACCCCGTATAAAAGTGTGTCGTCGTTTGCGGTTCCGGGAGCTATCTTGTCAAGCGCATATATCATTTCGATGATGCCGTCCAAAATTCTCTTCGGAAGCACAAGGCTTAAATCGCCGGGAGTCGCATCAAGTGTAGGCCTTACCGTGCCTTCTTCTATACGCTTCTTATTTGAACGTCTTCCTCTTTCAAGATCCCCGAATCTCTGAACAATTACGCCGCCGCCGAGCATGTTTGAAAGCCTTGCAATTGATTCACCGTAGGCATTCGATTCCTTAAAGGGCTCCGAAAAATGCTTCGAAACCAAAAGAGCGAAGTTTGTGTTCTCGGTCTTCTTATTAGGATCTTCAAAGCTGTGCCCGTTAACGGTTACTATGCCGTTCGTGTTTTCATTTACCACAATACCGTTTGGATTCATGCAGAAGGTTCTGACAGAATCCTCAAATTTTTCTGTACGGTATACTATCTTGCTTTCATAAAGTGCATCCGTTAAATGTGAAAATATAGCTGCTGGAAGTTCGACTCTTACGCCTATATCCACACGGTTTGAAAGCGTATCGATATTTAAATCCCTGCAAACCGTTTCCATCCATTTAGAGCCGCTTCTTCCGACCGAAACGATACATTTGTCTGCTTCGTAACACTCATCATCCTTTGTGTAAATCTTAAAGCCGGGTTCCAGGCTTTCAATTTTTGCAACTGGAGTATTGAAATGAAAATCAATCTTGTCCTTCATCTCATTATAAAGATTTTCAAGGACTATATAATTGATATCGGTTCCCAAGTGACGAACACTCGCATCAAGAAGCGTAAGCTTATTCTGCATACAGAGCTTTTTAAACTCAGAGCCTGAAGTTGAGAACATTTTCGTACCTTCTCCGCCGTGAGACATATTGATGGAATCAACATATTTCATAAGCTCTAAGGCTTTTTCCTTGCCTATATATTCATAAAGCGTACCGCCGAAATCATTCGTAATATTGTATTTACCGTCAGAAAAAGCACCTGCCCCTCCGAAACCATTCATGATTGAACAGGTCTTACAATTAATGCAGGTCTTTACCTTTTTCCCATCTATCGGACAATGTCTTTTATCAAGAGTGTTCCCGGCTTCAAAGACTCCTACTTTTAAATTCGGGGCTTTTTTCATAAGCTCATATGCTCCGAAAATCCCCCCAGGTCCTGCACCGATTATTACAACATCATACTTCATTTCATTTCTCCAAAGTCAATTTTTAGCTGCAAAAACAGCATCTAATTATACCCTAACGCACTCTCCCTTTCAAGCTTACTGATTGGAATTTTCGGCCCTCCAGCAGATATTTGCGGAAGATGCCTCAAGCCTTGCAATGGCATTCTTTACATCCTTAATCTGTGACTCCGTCATGTTTTCGGGCTTTGCCTTTGACATTTCTTTTTGAAGGGATTTGCAATCCTCTTTGATGGTCTTCTTTTCTTCTTTGTCAATATCCTTACCGACTGAGGTCAGTGCCTGCTCGGCTCTTGCCAGAGTTTTGGATGCCTGATTAATAACATCTATCGCATCGCGACGAATTTTATCCTGAGCCGCGTACATTTCGGCGTCCCTGATTGCCTGATTGATTTCTTCGTCGCTCATCTTTTCATTTGCAGTAATTACAATAGACTGTTCTCTTCCCGTATCAAGATCTTTTGCGGAAACCTTAAGAATACCGTTCGTATCAAGGTCGAAGGTAACCTCAATCTGAGGAACCCCTGCGGGAGCGCGCTTTATACCGGTAAGTCTGAACTTACCGATGGTCTTATTATCGCGTGCCATCGGACGTTCGCCCTGCAATACGTGAATTTCAACATCCCTTTGGAAAGGGGCTGCCGTTGAAAATACCTGCGAATAATGAACCGGCAGGGTAGAATTTCTTTCCACAAGTCTTGTTGCAACGCCACCCACGGTTTCAATTGACAGTGACATGGGTGTTACGTCAAGTAACAATATTCCGCCTTGGCCGCCGTTAAAGGCAACTATTTCACCTCCCGACAAAATATCTCCCTGAATGGCAGCTCCCTGAGCTACGCATTCGTCGGGGTTAATACTCTTTGACGGCTGAATACCCGTAAGCTTGTAAACCTTTTCCTGCACTGCGGGGATTCTGGTTGAGCCTCCTACTAAAAGAACCATTCCCAGCTCGGAAGCCGCAATTCCTGCATCGTTTAACGCATTAATTACCGGGCCTGCCGTTTTGTCTATCAAATCGGACACCAGTTCCTCAAACTTTGCGCGGGTAAGCGTATATTCAAAATGTATCATCTCCCCGCCTGACTGTGTGAGATAAGGAAGATTTATGATTGTGGAGCCTGCCGAAGAAAGTTCCTTTTTTGCCTGTTCAGCCGCATCTCTTACACGCTGAAGGGCAGCAAGGTCCTTCTTTATATCCGCCTTTTTTTCTTTCTTCAATACAGAAAGAAGGTGATTTACAATTCTTTCGTCAAAATCATCCCCACCCAAATGATTGTCACCATTCGTGGCAAGTACTTCAATGACTCCCTCTCCGATTTCGATAATCGACACATCAAAGGTTCCTCCGCCGAGATCGTAAACCATTATCTTTTGCGGTGCCTGATTGTTAAGACCATACGCCAAGGCTGCGCTTGTAGGCTCGTTAATAATTCTCTTTACGTTTAAGCCAGCAATTCTTCCCGCATCCTTTGTCGCCTGACGCTGAATATCGTTAAAATACGCGGGAACAGTTATGACAGCATCGGTAACAGGCTCTCCCAAATAAACCTCTGCACTTTCACGCAGTTTTCTTAAAATCATTGCACTGATTTCCTGCGGTGTAAAGTGCTGACTGTCAATATTAATGGTCCAATCCGTACCCATCTCCCTCTTAATACTTGAAATGGTTCGTTTCGAATTGACCGCAGCCTGCCTGATGGCGCTTTCTCCCACAAGTCTTTCTCCCGAAGGAGTAAATGCTACAACGCTCGGCGTCGTACGACCGCCTTTTTCATTGGGGATGATGACCGTCTTTCCGCCTTCAACTACTGCCACACAGCTATTTGTTGTTCCCAAATCTATTCCGATTGTTTTTCCCATTATAATCTCCTCAAATCAGTTAAGTATCCGAATCCGGAACAGTACCCGTATCCGGCATCTGATAGTTGTATCCTCCGTACGGAGTGTTGTAATCATAATAGTAATAGCTTCGTCCAAAGCCGCCGAACAAGAGTGAAAAAATAATACGAATCAGGAAGAAAATGAGCATAATCCTAATGACGCCCCTAAATAAATGAAAACCGGAGGTTTCGGAATAAGAGGTTCTGTAATAGGTCTGTCCTTCATTCCTGAATTTATTTAAAATTGAATGGTACAGATTATTGTTTGGATCCATCCTTACTGCTCTTGCCATATAATCTGCAGCTCCGGATACATCATTGGAACCGTAGCAGCATAATGCGTAGAGGTAATACCACCTTGCATTTCTGTAATTGTGCTCTATGCTTTGCAAAATCCTTGCGGCCTCGCTGTAATGTCCTGAATTTATATAGGAAATTGCATTTCTGATCTGCTGTGAATCCGTACTCTCCGCCGTCGGATTAATATTGTTGTTTGCGGAAGAATAAGCCCCAAAATTAAAGAAATCATCAAAATCGAATCCGCCGAAATCGCTGTACCAGCCTCCGGCACCGTTATAACCGCCTGTATAGCCTGAACCCGAATTTGATGATT
Source organism: Lachnospiraceae bacterium (assembly GCA_963605385.1). Classification (GTDB taxonomy): domain Bacteria; phylum Bacillota; class Clostridia; order Lachnospirales; family Lachnospiraceae; genus UBA1258. The sequence goes on along the minus strand of CAVCUM010000003.1, from coordinate 125,513 downwards.
GTGACCGGCTTTGACCGTTGTAGCCGTAACCTCCGTTATAATTTTGGTAGTTCTGTCTTCTTGCGTCCTCAGCCTTCTTCTTTGCGTACTTTTCGGGGTGGCTTAAAAGGTCATAGGCTTCATTGATTTCATTCATCTTCTCCGAAGCCTTAGGATCATCGGGATGCAAATCCGGATGATACTTTTTGGCAAGCTTCCTGTATGCACTTTTAATTTCATCCTGAGTCGCTGTTTCACCAACGCCCAGGACTTTATATGGGTCGTTAACCATTAGGCCTTCTCCGTTAGGTTGTCTTTATAAATTCTTCCCTACATTTAGGGCATGTAATTGCTATCTTGCCGCGTCCCTTGGGTACCCTTATGTAAGTCTTACACTTGGGACATCTGTAATAATTGTGTGTCTTCCTGTCACGCCATCTCTTTTTTAAGACAGAGCACCAGGATCTGATTCCGCTTGTGAGTCTTAAAAATTTATCTCTTTCCCTGCTTCTTTTTATGATATTTCTGGACAGTACTCTGAAATATGCATATATTACCAATATCCAGGCAAATAAATTGAAAAGACTCGCAACTGCCTGAACTCTAATAAACATGGAAAGCAATAGGAATACGATACCTGTCCAAATAAGGCATCTTGAAAGCTCATCGGTCCCGTATCTGCCTATCATCCAATTGCTTAATTTTCTGGAAAGATTGTCAAACCATTTTCTCATATAAATGCTCCGTTCCTTAATCAACTTTATTGATTATATCAAAGTTGGAACAGGCATAAAATATTTAAAAAATAAACTAATATTAAATAATAATGAACGATTTTTTACTGTACATGAAATTGCGATGCAATTTCTTATTAAAAAGAGTTTCGCCTGCGAAACTTAAGCACCGAGTGCGGTCACTTCAAGCGACATATACCTTTCGCGCGAGTGTGTATCGTTAGCACGCAGTGCGATCCTACCCTGTAGTGCTTTTTATGTAATATGGAATTCCAATGGTATTTCATATTACATAAAAAATGCCCCGCATATGCGGGGCAAATCTTATTTTGCATAATCTGTAACACGAGACTCGCGAATGACGTTAACTTTAACCATGCCGGGGTATTGCATCTCTTCCTCGATCTTCTTGGCAATATCTCTTGCCAAAACGACCATTTCGGCATCGTTGATAACCTCAGGAACTACCATTACACGAACTTCTCTACCTGCCTGAATGGCAAATGACTTATCTACACCTTTGAAATTGTTGGATATTTCTTCTAATTGCTTAAGCCTTGTTGTATAGGTTTCAAGCGTATCGCGTCTTGCGCCCGGTCTTGCTGCCGAAATTGCATCTGCAGCCTGAACTATGCAGGCGATAAGCGACTGAGGTTCAACATCGCCGTGATGTGCCTCAACTGCATTGACAACTATGCCCGATTCCTTGTACTTACGGCAAAGATCAACGCCTAACTGAACATGTGTACCTTCCATGTCATGATCGACAGCCTTACCGATATCATGAAGAAGACCGGCACGCTTTGCGACTCTGACATCAAGCCCGATTTCAGCGGCAAGTAACCCTGATAAATGAGCTACTTCGATTGAATGCTTCAATGCATTCTGCCCATAACTTGTTCTGAAACGCATACGTCCCAGCAGTTTGATAAGCTCGGGGTGTAAACCATGAACCCCAACCTCGGCACAGGCATTTTCACCTTCCTCACGGATGGAGTTATCAACTTCCTTCTGTGCCTTCTCAACCATTTCTTCGATTCTTGCCGGATGAATACGTCCGTCAACAATCAATTTTTCAAGGGCAATTCTTGCAACTTCACGACGAATCGGATCGAATCCCGAAAGAACAACTGCTTCAGGAGTATCATCAATGATTAAATCAACTCCGGTAAGGGTTTCAAGAGTACGAATGTTACGACCCTCTCTTCCGATAATACGTCCTTTCATTTCATCGTTAGGAAGCTGTACCACGGATATTGTTGCTTCGGCAACGTGATCTGCGGCACATTTCTGAATTGCTCCGACTATAAGCTCTTTTGCTCTCTTGTCGGACTCTTCCTTGACTTTCTGCTCCATATCCTTGATACGTTTAGCAGCTTCGATTTTTACATCATCTTCAACAATTTGTAATAAGTGCTCTTTTGCCTGTTCAGAGGTAAGACCTGAAATTCGTTCCAGTTCCCGTACTCGCTCCTCGTTAAGCTTTGCAACGGTTTCTTTTTCCTTTGCCAAGCTTTCTTCCTTTGCAGCCAAGCTTGCTTCCTTGCGCTCAATGGACTCGGTCTTACGATCGATATTCTCTTCCTTCTGTTGAATACGGCGTTCGTTACGCTGTATCTCGGCCCGTCTTTCTTTGATCTCACGGTCCAATTCATTCTTACTGCGAATGGATTCTTCCTTGATCTCAACTAAGCTTTCACGCTTCTTTGACTCGGCTTCACGAAGGGCTTCATCAATAATCTCACGTGCCTTGGTCTCTGCATTGCCAATCTTGTCATTTGCTTCCTTGGTACGTTTGGAGTTGTTTAAAACTATTAATAAAGCGGCAAGGACTGCTACAGCTGCGACACAAATGCATAAAGCATTCACAAGTGTCATACAGGAGCACCTCCTTATTTAATTTGAGACAATAAAAATAAAATATATAACTGCATATGTGCAGCAAAAATTTTATTCAGCTTTATCGCAACATATCAAGTTTATACAAAAATGGCAGTTATGTCAAGTCACATTCACACATCCGGCTGAGTAAGATACAGTAACATCCGCAAAGCCTATCAAATGTCACATTTACAGAGCCTGTCATAAGCCTTATAAATCGCATCGGTTCCAAATCCGCGCCTGTAAAAATAGGCAAACAGCTTTTGCTTATCCTCGTAGGATTCTTTTCCGGTGGCACCCTTTTTAATAAGGGCTTTATAGATAATTTCACTTTCATCGAAGGCTTCAAACGAATAAACCTCTGAAGATGCATCTATTGCATCAAAAGCGGCATCTGTTGTCTCTTTCTTGATGCCCTTCCTTGAAAGCATATTGTAAATTTCCTTTTTACTCTTCCTTGATGAATATGTCTTAATGAAATTTAAGGCATATTCATCGTCGTTTACATATCCATAACTCTTGACATAGTCAAGAGCGTTGCAAATTACGCTTTCGGGATATCCTCCGTCCTTTAGCTTCTTGGTCAAATCGTATTCGGAGTATGGGCGAACCTTTAAAAGGTTCATTGCCCTTAACTTGGCACGTTTCGGTAAGATGACGGTCATAATCTGCTCATATGAGGAAGAGATAAGCTCCGACCCTTCCTTAAGCTTTAGGAGTCTTATTTCGCCTTTGTAGAGAGAAAAACTTTCACCGTTATCAAGCTTTACAATACTCTTCTTATTACCCGCATCGACAAGAGACTCAATCAGCATTTGGAAGTGCCTCTTCCGTGGGAAGACCGTGTTTCTCCCTAACCTGCTGCTCTATCTCAAACAAAATGTCGGGATTCTCTTTTAAATAATTGCGCGCATTTTCACGGCCCTGACCGATTTTATTGCCCTTATAAGCAAACCATGCACCGCTCTTATTGACGATATCGTCATTTACAGCCAAGTCAAGCACATCTCCCGCGTGAGATATACCCTCGCCGAACATGATATCAAATTCAGCCTCCTTAAACGGAGGTGAAACCTTGTTCTTAACGACCTTAATACGTGTACGGTTACCTATTACCTCACCGTTTTGCTTCAATGCTTCAACCTTACGAACGTCAAGGCGCACAGATGCATAGAACTTGAGAGCACGTCCGCCGGTAGTGGTCTCCGGGTTTCCGAACATAACGCCTAATTTTTCACGAAGCTGGTTGATAAATACAACCGTACAGTTTGACTTTGATATAACCGCTGTAAGCTTTCTCAACGCCTGTGACATAAGACGTGCCTGTAAGCCCATATGTGCGTCTCCCATGTCACCGTCGATTTCAGCCTTCGGAACAAGGGCTGCTACCGAGTCAACAACTACAATATCTATAGCCCCGGAGCGAACCATGGTTTCCGTAATCTCAAGTGCCTGTTCGCCATTGTCAGGCTGCGAAATATACAGATTGTTAATGTCAACTCCGATATTCTTTGCGTAAGCCGGATCAAGAGCATGCTCGGCATCAATAAAACCTGCTATGCCCCCGCGCTTTTGAACCTCTGCTATCATATGCAGTGTAACCGTTGTCTTACCTGAAGATTCGGGCCCGTATATTTCAACAATACGTCCCTTGGGAATGCCTCCCAACCCCAAAGCCAAATCCAGGCTTAAAGATCCCGTCGGTATAGTCTCTACATTCATCTGTGAAGCAGGGTCACCAAGTCTCATAACTGCGCCCTTACCGAACTGTTTTTCAATCTGACCGAGTGCGGCATCAAGTGCACGCAGCTTTTCGTCTTTTTCCATTAAATAACTCCTCTCAGAACATGTGTTCATTAGTATATTAAAACATCTGTTCGCTTTTGTCAACAAATTTATTCGCTTGTTACACATCGATTATGGCAGAATAATCATCTTATTCCAACCATATTCATTACAAAAATTTTAGGAAACAAAAAGATTTCATGATTTCGGATTACCGAAAGAGATTCACATAAACGATTAATATGAGATGATTGTAAAGCAGTTGTGTTGATATTTCAAGTGGTTTTGAAAAATGCGATTTCCAAAAGAGGATGTGCCACGGCACATCCCCTGCTCCATACTTTATTTATGCTTCATCAGACACTCTCTTAAGAACACAAGTGCAGCATTTAACGCAGATTGCTTGATTTTCCTATCTCCTCCTTTGAAATGAAACTCCTTTTCAAAGGATTTATCCTTAATCAAAACAGCTGCATAAACCGTGCTTGAATCTTCTTTATCGGTATCTCCGCAGAGTGAAAGCGTCACTTCGGTATTTAAAGAATTTTCTTTGGTAACTGCCATTTCAAGCGCAGTTTCACGGCTTACGGGACCGTACTTTTCAATAACGGATTTTTTGACACCGGCAAGCTTTCTTAATGCCTTCTTTGAGTTTACTACTATTCCACCTTTAAAAATTTCCGACGAAAGTTTGATATTCGCAAGGCTCTGCGAAAGCAAGCCGCCGGTCGCATATTCAACAGTTTTAAGCGTATAACCTTTTGATGCAAGTAAGACTGCCACCATTGAAGGCAAATCCATCTCGTCATCGTCTTCCGATGCAACCGCATAAATGCAATCTCCGAAGCGTTCCTTTAACTTGGAAACGTACGGGTCTATAAGCTTTAAAGCTGCATCCGTATCCTTTGCTTCCGCGGTTATGCGTACATGCACCTCTCCTGTCTTTGCATAGGTAGCAATCGTAGGATTTGTCTGAGCATCTATCAAATCCTTAATGCGCGTTTCAAGAATGCTCTCACCGACCGATACAATCTTTACCGTCTTTGATACAAAAACGGTATCCGAAAGCTTTCGAAGGTAAGGAACAACCTCTTCCTTAAACATCGGAATAAGCTCGTTCGGAGGACCGGGCAAAAGAATAATATGCTTGTCCATGTACGGAATAATGGCTCCTGGCGCCGTTCCGTTATGGTTCTTAAGTACGATACCGCCCTCGGGCATCAGCGCCTGCTTATAATTATTGCTCGTAAGCTCAAGCCCCTTAAGCTTAAAATACTCAACCATCGCAAGCATGCTTTCTTCATGCATTGTAAGGTTGACTCCAACCGCCTCACAGGCCGTTTCCTTGGTAAGATCATCCTCGGTAGGGCCTAAGCCCCCTCCGAGTATCACAATATCTGCTCTTGAAAGTGCCTGCTTTATGGCATCGGAAAGTCTTTCTTTATTGTCTCCCACTACGGTCTGATAATAGGAATAAAGTCCCAAACGTGCACATTCCTTTGCCAAAAATGAAGCATTCGTATTTACAATGTTTCCAAGCAAAAGCTCTGTCCCAACACTGATAATCTCAACGATTTTCTTACTGGACATCTGTATTTTCTTCCTTTTTCTTTGAAAAAGCATCTGCCATTACGGCTTTGTTCTTTATCAAGTAATCCGTAAGTGACACGATTGTAAGGGTAACTGCCACCCAAAACAGAATCATCGTCACGTCTTTAAGTATAGGAAGCTCCTTTACCACCAGCATAAAGCAAATAGCAACCATCGTCGTGGCAGTCTTGAACTTTCCCCAAATCGATGCCGCAATTACGATTCCCGCATCACTTGCAACAAGTCTGAATCCGCTGATTATAAACTCTCTTCCAACTATAATAAGCACTGCAATTAAGCCTACGATCTGGTTTGAACACATTCTCATGCCGTCATCTACGACGAGCAGACAAAGAAGCGCACTCACTACCAAAAGCTTATCCGCAAGCGGATCCATAAACTTCCCGAAATTCGTAACAAGGTTCCTCTTCCTTGCAATTTTTCCATCAAGCAAATCCGTAAGACTGGCAACTATAAATACTCCCAGTGCAATGAAGCTGTGATACGGAATAAAGTTTGCCAACAAGCAAAAAACAAAAATCGGAATCATAAAGATTCTTAACATCGTCAGCTTATTCGGTAAATTCATCTGTAGGTACCCCCATCAAATCATATTCTTTTGCCCCGGTAACCGTGGCATTTATAATATCTCCGGACATAAGTTCCCTCGATGTTTCAAGGAACAAAAATCCGTCAACATTCGGTGCATCCATATATGTGCGGCAGACGTAAACACCATCTTCCGGCATCCTTCCTTCAACAAAAACGTCAAACTTTTTCCCGACCCTGCCTAACGTTTTTTCAAAGGAAATAGTCTGCTGTGTGCGCATGATAATATCTCGCCTGCGTTTCTTTATAAATTCCGGACATTGACTGTCCATTCTTGCAGCCGCCGTGCCTTCCTCCCTCGAATAAGCAAATACTCCGAGCCTGTCAAAAGAAGCCTTCTTTACAAAATCCAGAGTTTCCTTGAAATCGTGATGAGTCTCGCCGGGAAATCCGGAAATAAGTGTCGTCCTTAAGCAAATGTCGGGAATCTCCGACCTAAGCTTTTTAATTAAGCTCAAAAGCTCCGCCTTGGTAGTATTTCTGCCCATTCGTTTAAGAACTCTGTCCGAACCGCTCTGAGTGGGAATATCAAGATACTTTGCTACTTTTTGGTTATTCTTGATCTCGCAAATCAATTCATCCGTGATCTCCTCGGGATAGCAATAAAGAACGCGTATTATCCTGATGTCTTCAATCTCGGAAAGTTTTCTCAAAAGTAACGGAAGCCTTTTAGTCCCGTACAGATCGACACCGTAGAGAGTCGATTCCTGAGCGACGATTATAAGCTCTTTAACACCTCTTTCAGCCAGCTCCGAAGCTTCCTTCAAGAGGACTTCCATGGGAACAGACCGAAACTTTCCTCTCATCGAAGGTATCGCACAATACGTGCAATGCTTGTTGCAGCCTTCCGCTATCTTTAAATAAGCATAATGCCCGCCGGTCGTAAGAAGTCTTGGAAGTCCGCAGACCAAGCTTCCGTCTATGGGTTTTATAAAATCTTTCTTTTCTCCATTATATGCGGAATTTACTGCATTAACAATCTCGTCAATTGCCATCGTGCCGACAATGCAGTCAACCTCGGGTAGACTTTCGCGAATTTCCTTGCCGTACCTTTGTGCAAGGCAGCCCGTGCAAACCAGCCCCTTAAGCCTGCCCGTCTCTTTAAGCCGTCCCAGCTCTATCAGGGTATTTATGCTTTCTTCTTTGGCATCCGATATGAATGAGCAGCTGTTTACCACACAGACATCGGCTTCATGCTCGTCATCTGTTATCTCAAAACCTTCTTTGGCAAGTGTTCCGAGCATCATCTCGGAATCGCAAAGATTTTTATCACAGCCCAAAGAAACAAAAAAAATCTTCATAATCACTACCTAAAACTTTAGTAATAAAATAATAGGAACAAAGAGTTTCGCTTGCGAAGCTTAAGCACCGAGCGCGGTCACTTCAAGCGACATATACCTTTCGCGCGAGTGTGCATAGTTAGCACGCAGTGCTTTGCAGGATTCTTAACCTGCGTCGGGTTGCTTCAAGCAACATCTTCCTTTCCGCAGCAATGCCTTTTTGCTGTATGGAAGATTGTAAAGCAATTTCCTATACAGTAAAAAAGGGAAATGCGAACGGCATTTCCCATGAAAAATCAGTCCTCTTCGTCGCTGATAATCTTTATCTTTCCTTCATTCAATTCATCAACGGCAATGCTTAACGGCTTTCTGCCCTCCGCATTATCGATATATGGCGCGTCTCCTGCAATAAGCTGACGTGCTCTGCGACTCGTTGCCATAACAATCGAATAACGACTGTTAACAACCTTTGCCTCTCCGGGTTCAACCTCACTGTTTACTACTTTCATCAAATCTGAATATGACGGATGTAACATAATAATCTCCTTTATATACTTTCCAATTCTTGTTTTAGCTCATTTATGAAATCATTGTTTCTGAAAACCGCCTGTCTTGCGGTATCCACAATGTTTATAAACTTCTCATTCGCTTTTTCAAGGTCATCGTTTACGATAATATATTCATAATCCGAAATATATTCGCATTCCTCTTTGGCCTTAAGCAATCTCTTGTCAATTACTTCCCTGGTCTCCGAACCTCTTTTACTCAACCGTTCCCTCAGAATTTCAATTGAAGGCGGCACCACGTATATCATAAGGGCATTCGGAAATTTCTTTTTAATCTGCATGGCTCCCTTGACTTCAATGTCAAGGATGACATTCATACCTTCTTTAAGCTTTCGTTCAATGTAAGCCTTCGGAGTCCCGTAATAATTTCCGCAATACTCGGCATGCTCGACAAGCCCGTCTTCCTCAATTGTCTTTTCAAAGGTCTGTCTGTCCACGAAGAAATAGTCTTTTCCGTCGATTTCTCCTTCACGTGGGCTTCTCGTAGTCATTGAAACAGAAAAAACGAAATTATCATACTGTGACATGACGCTTTTTAACAAAGTACCCTTGCCGGCCCCCGAAAACCCCGACATTACAATCAATAAACCGTCCATGTATTCACCTTATTCAATATTCTGAATCTGTTCTCTAACCTTTTCAATCTCAGTCTTTAATTCAATGGCATGATCGCTTGTGGCAAGATCATTTGCCTTGGAAAGAATCGTATTTGCCTCTCTATTCATCTCCTGAGCGATGAAATCAAGCTTTCTTCCGATACTTCCGCCGTCGATTAAAGTCTTCTTGGTAGTCTCGATGTGGCTCGTAAGTCTCACGATTTCTTCGTCAATGCAGACTCTGTCGGCAAAAATGGTAACTTCGGTTAAGAGTCTTGCCTCATCAACCTTTGTATCACCTAAGAGCTCTTTAACCTTATCCGTAAGGCTTGCCTTGTACTCCGTAATAATCTCAGGCGCACGTTCCTTTATGTAGGCAACATGGCTAAGCATGTCATCAAGCTTAGAAATCAAGTCTTTCTTAAGATTCTCGCCTTCTTTAATGCGGGTTTCGACGAATTTCTCACAAGCGGCCTGAATTGCCTTCTGAAGGCCTGCCCAAATTTCATCCTCATCAACTTCCGTTTCATCCATCGTAAAGACTTCGGGATATCTCGAAAGAGTTGAAACCCTTACATCGCAATCGAGATCAAACTCTTCGGACATCTGCTTCAAATACTTTAAATATTCTTCCGCAACGTCACGGTTATACTTGATGCCGACATTATTCTCGGTATAGTCCTCATAAGTAATGAAAACATCGACCTTTCCGCGCTGAATGCTGTTCTTAAGCTCATTTCTGATGGCGGATTCAAAGAAATTAAGCTTCTTTGGCATCTTGATGGCCATATCAAGATATCTGTGGTTTACGGACTTTATTTCAACCGTAAATTTACGATTCACGTCCGCATACTCACCACGACCGAAGCCTGTCATGCTTTTTATCATATTAAGCTCCAACAATAAGTGTGGTATGCAATCCTTGCAGTCTGCGTCGCTTGCATACCCGAATTCATTATAGGTAAGCCAAAATAAATAGTCAAGAATTATTGTTTTTAAAGAATAAGTCTTTTAAGCCTGCCAGAAAGCTTCTTTTCAATAGCAGACCATGTGACAGTAGCTATTCCAATGCAGAGTATAAGGCTTAAGATTACGCCGATTAAAGACTTAAGACTGAAAGTCGAAAAATCAAATATCATCCTGTCGAGAAAAGTTATCGGATAATAATGGACGAGGTAAAGCGAGAAGCTTATATTTCCGACAAAAACAAGCGGCTTTAAAGCCTTCAAACGCATTCCCGCAAGTACTGTAAATATCAGTAAAAAGAATGCAGGGACTCCCCAGTTTAAAACTCTAAATATACCATTAATGCTTCCCTTGAACGTAAGAATTATCATAAAGCAAATGCAAATCGGCATAAAGAAACATGAAACGTAACAGATGCTTTTGTTTCCGGTTTTATTTATCCATGTGTAAAGCTTTAGCACCGCGTAGTAAGCTAAGACGCCCAGGGCAAATTCAAGCATGTAGGGATTAAAGTAAAAAGAAACGATTGGGTAAAGTTCCGATTTAAGGCCCTCGTCAAGTAAGGAAACCCCGTTTTCAAGCAAAGGTTCTAAGGCGACAAGTAAGACAAGCATTATGGAAACAATTACTCCGCGATACTTGTGGCTGATTTTAAACGAGAGGAAAAACAAAAGATAAAAAAGCATCTCACAGTTTAGAGTCCAACCGACTCTGACAAGCGGCTGAATGATGCCTCCTCCAATGTCGAAGGGTATAAACAAAAGGCTTTTTATTAAACTCACCCAATTTGCATCCGTGGACGCAAAAAGTTCCGGCTTGTAAAGATAAGCAAAATAAGTGACAAACGTAACAAGGTAATATAACGGAAGTATCCTGATAAGGCGTTTTCTTAAGAAACAACCCGTATCGGAATAGGTCGTAAACATCGCCATAAATCCGCTGATACAGAAAAATATGTCAACACCGAAAGCGCCGACATAAATAAACCTGATATGCTGAAGCATCACAAATAAACAGGCAATCCCCCTGAGTGCCTGAATACTGTCAAAGTGCTGCTTATGAAATTCATTTATGTCTGATGAAGTACTCATTAACTAAAACTATACCACAAAACACCTGCTTATAGAAAGCATAAAAGGTATTGTGCGAACATAGGTTCATGTGTTAACATAAAGCGCGTAGACTAAACAAGCCTATCCTGTCTGACCATAGGATAGGTGGGATACCCATAAGGGCATTCATCTGCCTAAATTTGGAGCATTCGCTTAGGAGTTAGTACTTCCCTTTTGGCAGACAGTATCATTTTATGTCTTTACATTTAAACATTTTTGCTAAACTGCGATTCACGATTCACATAATGTCTTTTGGAGCAACAACATGGCTTTTGACGGAATAACCGTTGCCGCTTTGGTAAGGGAAATATCAGATTTAACTTTAAATTCACGTATTTATAAGATTCAGCAGCCCGAGAAGGATGAACTCATACTTACAATAAAGGGAAACTCAAATCAATTTAAGCTTCTCCTTTCCGCAAGTGCCACCCTTCCCTTGGTTTACGTAACAGACGAATCGAAGCCTGCGCCCATGACGGCTCCGAATTTTTGCATGCTTTTAAGAAAGCATCTTACTAATGCCCGTATACTTTCGGTTTCGCAACCCGGACTCGAACGTATTATTTGCTTCCACCTAGAACACCTTAATGAGATGGGCGACGTATGTCACAAGAAGCTCATTATTGAGCTCATGGGAAAGCATTCAAATATTATTTTCGTCGAAGAAGACGATACCATTATCGACTCAATCAAGCATATTTCCCACAATATAAGCTCTCTTCGAGAGGTTCTTCCCGGGCGAAAATACTTTATCCCCGAAACGTCAAAGAAGTTAAACCCTCTTGACACAAATTTTGATGAATTTAAAAGCAGTCTGCAAGAGCATCATATGGAGATTTCAAAGGCACTTTATACTTCCTATACAGGACTTTCTCCCCTGATTTCATCGGAGCTTTCTTTAAGAGCGGGTATCGATTGCGAAAGGAACGTATCATCGCTTTCAGAGGAAGACTTTGTCAAATTATTTAATGCTTTTCAAAGCCTTACAGACGATATCAAAGCCGGAAATTTTGAATTCAATGTTTATTATGAAAAGGGCTTTCCGAAGGAATATGCGGCGGTTTCCTTATCCATGTTTGAAGACCTTGACAAGCGCACGTTTTCTTCGATTTCAAAGCTTTTGGTTTCTTTTTACAGCGAGAAAGCTGCCCGAGTGCGCATTTTAAACAAATCATCGGATTTAAGGCATCTATCGGAGACTATTCTTGAACGTGATATAAAGAAACTCGACCTTCAGAAAAAACAGCTTGCAGATACTGAGAAAAGAGAAAAGTACCGTATCTACGGCGAACTGATAAATACTTACGGCTATGAAGTTTCAGACGGCTCAAAATCCTTTAAGGCTCTCAATTATTACACCGGTGAAGAAATTACGGTTCCGTTAGACCCTCTTCTTAGTGTCAAAGATAATGCCAAGAAATATTTTGACAAATACACAAAGCTTAAGCGAACTGCCGAGTCCCTTGCAGAAATATCGAAGGAGGTTTCAGATGAAATAGATTGGCTTTCTTCCATCATGACCTCTCTTGACATTGCTGAAACCGAGGACGACCTTAATCAGATAAAAGAAGAGCTTACTTACGAGGGCTTTATAAAGCATAAGTCGACCGAAAAGAAAAAGAAAATCACTTCGAAACCCTTACATTACGTTTCTGCAGATGGTTTTGATATCTATATTGGAAAAAACAATACGCAAAATGACTGGCTCACCTTCGAATTTGCAACAGGAGGCGACTGGTGGTTTCATGCAAAGAAAATGCCAGGCTCACACGTTATACTGAAGACAAACGGCAGGGAAGTTCCGGACCTTGCATTTGAAGAAGCCGCACGTCTCGCAGCTCATTATTCAAGCGGCAGAGGCAGCGACAAAATAGAAATTGACTATTCTTTAAAAAAGAACATAAAAAAGCCGGCTAAAGCTAAGCCCGGCTTTGTGGTGTACTATACGAATTACTCAATGACCATTAATGATGATATATCCGGCATAAAGCAGGTATAGTTATCTTTACAGCGTATAAATCATCTCCGGAAGCAACTGCTTCTTGCGGCTCATAACTCCCGGCATATCGAGTATAAATGGCTCAATCTCCGTGTAAGGGAGGTTCTTAACAGCTCTGTAATTCGTTGTAAGGAGCACACTGTTTTCCTTCATTACATTAGTAATCATGAGAACGGCCCAGTCAAGGCTGTTCTTCTGTCTGACATCCTCAAGCGCCTTTAAGAACTTATCCTTGTACTGATCAAGATCGTGAAGGGTCGTGGTCTCGCACTGCCCTATGCCAATATTCGTGCCTCTCTCAACGTATCTCTTAAAATCCGAAAGAATTGCTTCTTCCGGATCTGCGTTTGTAAGGCTCTCCATATTATTGAACATCTCATGTCCGAATTCATTGACATTTACCTTGCAGATTTTGGATAGTGCCTCTGAAGCTTCCTTGTCGACTACTGTTGTCGTGGGACTCTTAAGCACAAGTGTATCTGCCATAATCCCCGTAAGCAACACCTTTGCCGTATATTCATCCGGCACAATCCTGTTTCGTACAAACAGTTCGTAAACAATCGTGCAGGTGCTTCCCAAAGGTTCGGCATCTATAAAGATGGGTAAATCAGTCTTTACGGCATCCAGTCTGTGATGGTCTATTATTTCTACGATATTTGCGCTCTCAATTCCCTTTATGCTCTGCTTCGGCTCGTTGTGGTCCACCAGAATAACCTTATAACGCGGTGCCTTCAAGAAGCAGCGTCTTGTTACATATCCGGCATACTCTCCCTTGTCAAAGACTGCCAGGCCTCTCTTTTTTGACATAGATAAAGAAGCCTTTGCCTCGTCAAAAAGATCGTCGCACTCTACAGGTTCCTCCTGATTACGCATAAGCTCCCTGATTTTTGGAATGTCCTGACGGCTCTCCATGCCTGAAAGATGAGTCATAAACCATGATGAAATATCATCAACCGAAAGAAGTCCCGTAAACTTTCCCTTTTCGTAAATCGGAATAACGGAAGGATTGGTGTCCTTGTAATCCTTTGCAACCTCTTTTAAAGATGCATCAATATCGATAAAGTCAGTTTCCGTAAGCATTACGTCCTTAACCTTAGGATATATGTCCGCCATATACTTAGGAGCAGTAATATTAAGTGCCCCGATGATTTTCTTGCAGCTTTCGCTTAAATGTCCGCATCTTACCGGAATGTAATTATTTTCCTTATCAAGAGTATTCTTCAAAACCGAATAGCCATACGCGCTGCATATGCTGTCAAGATCAGGATTTCTGTGTCCCGTAATAAAGATATCAGACATAAATTTAATGCTCCTATAGCCTAATTGCCCTTTTTAGTACCTTTGATAAAGAAAAAGCAAGGGCGATTTTTACAATATCGGGAATAATAAACGGAATTACGCACCATCCTAAGACTGTCGCAAGCGATACTGCCCCATTTGAATTAATATAAACTGTCATAAACCATGCGGTTCCGAATGCATAGCATACAATCAGGCCCAAAACCATTGAAAGGATCTGAATCCAAGCGCGATTCTTAAAAAGCTTTTCGAAAAGCCACATAATCAATGCAGTAAAAATAAACCCGACTATATAGCCTCCGGTCGTACCGAAGATCACACCGACTCCGCCTTTGAATCCCGAAAAAACCGGTGCACCTACAGCTCCAAGAAGTATAAATACCATGACCGCCACAGTACCGAGTTTCCCTCCGAGGAGGCTTACCGTTAAAAATACCGCAAAGGTCTGAAGTGTAACCGGAACCGTTAAAGGAATTGATATCCAAGAACAGACTGCCATTAAAGCCACGCAAAGTCCTATGTATGCAATATCCCTAACAGAAAAATGTGTATTTGCTTTTGTTTTTTCCATAATGATCTCCTTTGTCCGCTACCGGCGGATTAAATGATACCGGATTGCTATACTTACTTGCTCACGCAATCCTGCAGACAAAAGAATATCACTTTTACGCAAATTGTCAACCTCTTTCGATAAAAGAAGTTGACAATTGATTTTTTATTTATTCATTGTCGACAAGCCAATTGTACATCTCCTGATATTTAAGAGCGCTCTTGTCCCATGAAAAATCACATGCCATGGCTCTGTCTATCAGCTTATTCCACTCTCTCTTCTTGTCATAATAAATACGCTCCGCATTTCTGATGCAGCCAAGCATTTCATGCGCATTGTAATTTGCGAAAGAAAAACCCGTTCCGGTGCTTTCGAATTCATTGTACGGAATGACAGTATCCTTTAAGCCGCCTGTTTCGCGTACAATCGGGAGTGTGCCGTAGCGAAGAGCTATTAACTGGCTTAAGCCGCAGGGTTCAAAGAAGGAAGGCATCAAAAATGCATCCGATGAAGCATATACCTTGTGAGCAAGTTCCTCGGAATAATAAATATTTGCCGAAACCTTGCCATGATACTTCCAATCAAAGTGTCTGAACATATTTTCGTAACGTTCTTCGCCGGTTCCTACTACCACAAACTGGATATTGTCATTTAACATTTCATCCATCACGTAGGCTATCAAATCCAAGCCCTTCTGATCCGTCAAACGGGAAATAAGGCCTATCATCATGGTCTTGGGATTTTCTTCAAGTCCCAATTCTTTTTGAAGTAAAATTTTATTTTTTATCTTCTCTTTTCTGAACGTGATTGCATCGTAATGTGACTTAATCAACGGATCCTTCGCAGGATTGTAGGCTTCGTAATCAATTCCGTTTACGATTCCGCGCAAATCATGCGATCTTGCACGAAGCAGTCCATCAAGACCTTCACCATAAAACTCGGTCTTAATCTCCTCAGCATAGGTTTCGCTGACCGTGGTAATCGCATCTGCGTAGACAAGTCCGCCCTTTAAAAGGTTTGCATCCTTGTAGCACTCAAGCTTGTCGGAGGTAAAGAAATAATCTGAAAGTCCTGTGATGTTCTGGACATCCTTAACTCCCCACTTACCCTGAAACTTAAGGTTGTGAATCGTGATAACGCTCTTAATGCCCCTGTAAAATTCATTACCCTGGAAGCGTTCCTTTAAATAAACGGGAATAAGTCCGGTCTGCCAGTCATGGCAATGGATGACCTCAGGCTTAAAATCAATAAGCGGAAGAGCAGAAAGAACAGCCTTTGAAAAATAAGCATATCTTTCTATCTCAAATAACGGATCGTCACCGTATACCTTGGGACCGCTGTAATAGTATTCACTGTCTATGAAATAATAGGTAATTCCTTCATAAACATATGATAAGATTCCTACATACTCGTTCTTCCAATTGTAATCCATGTAGAAATGGGTCACATACTGCATCTTTGATTTCCATTCTTCCTTCATGCACTGGTATTTGGGAAGAATAACACGGACATCGAAATATTTCTTGTCGATGCATTTCGGAAGTGAGCCTACAACATCCGCAAGCCCGCCAGTTTTGATAAATGGAACACATTCACTTGCCGCAAAAAGAATTTTTTTCTTCATACTTTTCTCCTGTTATGTTTATACAAAATAAGTAACCCCGGTTAACAAAAGACCCAAATACCATACTCCGCTTACCGCATGCCACACAAGAATGACCGCCGTAAAGCAATTATATACAATGTAAAGCTTTTTCTTAACCCGTAAACTCACCTTAAAGTCGCGATAAAGCCTTACCATTGACATCATGAATACAAAAAACAAAGATATCGAATATCCCCAAAAGAAATTTCCGTCAAGCTCACGCTCTCCCGATTCCGCAAAAAGAAAAACTTCCATAAATCCGATTGCCCACATTATCAGGCTTAAAAAATATGGCTTATCCTTGTGTGCATCCTTTAAATGCGGTAAAAGCACTAAAAGGGGAAACAAAACCGATAGCACAAGCGTTACCTTCGGGTGCTCTCCTCTCATGGAAAGAGCCGTAAACGGACTGATAATATATCCGTTCTCTCCGCCTCCGCCCATGGCAATGCTTTGAAGGAGCATCACAAAAAGTGAAGGCACAACCGACAGTGCCATTACAAAAACCCTTATAAGCTTCGTCCCTTTAATCAGGTCATAAAGAAGCATCAGGCACAAAAGCGGTGCAAAAACCGTTAAGAAGCTTGCCTTAAAGCCGGTTGCAATCGTTAAAAGGAGTGTATAAACAATCCAGTTTTTTATGGATACTTTTTCCTTATACCCATTATACAGCTTTATAAAGAAAATGAGTGTGCAAAGTGCAAAAAAACGCATAAAAATATAGGTTGAATTGTGCCACATATTTGCGTTCTCATAGCCTATATAGTGTCGTTTGTTGATACTCCCTACGTAAAAGCCCATTACAACATTCGAAAGAAAGGAAATCACATAGATAAATGACTCATTTACCTCTTCCCCGTAAAGTAAAAAAACATCCTTTAAAAGCCGCGCGGTAAGTACTACCGCTCCGCTGCACATTACGGAAAGAGTTGTTGCGGTAAGCACATTTAAAAGTCCGATTTTATTAAAAAGCACATATATAAATGCCGCAAGACTGTGATAATACCCTTTTTCAACCGCAAAGCTTACATGTGCCGAGGTATCGGACTCAAAAAGTCCCGTTTCGGGATATAAAAGCTGATTGTAAAAAAGGAAAACAAGTACCCCGGTATAAGCCAGAAGGAAAATAATATAGACTAACTTACTTATATTAACCCTGCCTGTCTTAATCATCCTGAGTCTTTCTTTCCTTTGCCTTTTTCTTTAAATCCCTTGCGTTTGAGAGTGCCGCCTCGTTTAAGTCATCTGTACCGAGTAGCCTTGCAAGTTCCCCAATCTCCCCATCCTTTGAAAGCCTGAATATATTCGTGGATGTCACTCCGTCGTTTACGCTTTTTTCTATTAAAAAGTGGGCATCCGAAGCCGCGGCAATCTGCGGAAGATGTGTTATCGCAATAACCTGATGCTCTTTTGAAAGACGCGATAACCTTCCCGAAACTTCCCAGGCGGTTTTTCCGCTGATACCCGCATCGATTTCATCGAAAATCAGCGAATCAACCTCATCCCGGCTTGCAAGAATGGTCTTAAGTGCAAGCATGATTCTTGAAAGTTCACCGCCGCTTGCCACATTTCTCATAGGCTTTATGGGTTCGCCCGGGTTTACGGAAATCATAAACTCGATATTATCCTGCCCTTTTGCACTTATCATATCCGTATCCGTGTCAAAAGAAACATCTACCCTCGCATCCAGGAAGTTAAGATTTAAAAGTTCCTTTGATAGCATGCCTTTAAGCTTTTCGGCGGTTTTCTTTCTCTCTTTTGTAAGATTTTCCGCCACTTTCTTATATTCAGTCTCACAGGTTATGAGATCGCTTTTAAACTTTTCTATCGTCTCGTCAAGCTTTTCAAGCTCTTCCAATTCTAAATTCCTGTCTTCACAATACTTCAAAATATCGGAAATGCTCTGTCCGAATTTAAGCTTCAACCCGTTGATAAGGTCAAGACGCTCTTCCGTCTTTTTAAAATCTTCTTCCGAAAATTCAAGACCTTCCGTATATTTGGAAGCCGCCAGGGAGAAATCTCCGAGAATTGCCTCTGCAGCAGTAAGGCTTTCAAGCAGTCCGCTTGCTCCCTCATCCAGGCTTAAAGCCTTTTTCATCAAGGAAATCGCTCTTGAAACAAGGCTCCCCGCATCCCCTTCCAAGCCGCCGGATACATACTCCATAGCTTCGTTTGTATACTCAAGCAGTTTTTCGGATGACTGCATTCTCTTATATTCCTCTTCGAGAGTATCGTCCTCGCCTATTGACAGACCTGCGTTTGTAATCTCATCAATTTCATACTTTAAAAGGCTTATTTTGCGTTCTCTTCCCTCGCCTTTTAATAGACACTCGTCCAAGGATTTCTTTAAGGCATTGTATAAAGAAGCCTTCTTTGCCGTTTCATCAAGGAGTTTTTTTACTTCGTCACCTCCGAAAGCATCGAGCATATCGCGCTGCTTAAGTGTCGAAAGTAAAGACTGATGTTCACTCTGTCCGTGAATATCAAGCAAAGTCCCCGAAAGCTCCTTTACAAGCCTTGCCGGAACCGCTTCACCGTTTATTTTAAAAATAGTCTTATTTTCCGTGATCCTACGGTAAATAAAAACAGACGAATCCTCATCGGAAAGTTCCAATTCCTTTAACTTGGCTTTTACCAAAGGACTGAGCGAAAAGACGAGTTCAACGCTTGCTTCGCTTTCACCCCGTCTGATGATATCCTTGTCTGCCTTGCCTCCGAGTGCAAGACTCACCGCCCCTAAAAGAACCGATTTTCCGGCTCCCGTTTCTCCGGTCAGGATGTTAAGCCCTTCCGAAAATTGAATCTCGCAATCCTTTATGAGTGCAAGATTCTTTACATGCATGTACTCAAGCATAGTATTATAAGCTCTCCCAAGCCTTTAACTCTGTCGGATAAATCCCCGCCTCTACTAAATATGTAGGTGGGATTATGTCAAAATCTACTCAGTCGCGGTTTGAGTTTCGACTGAGTCAAACGCAAAGCTTCGATGCGCACGGATTCGAAGCCGTTTATGTCTGCAAGTGTAGACTTTAGTCCGGTACAGGACTCGCAAATGTCTCTTAACTTACTGTATCATGGCCTTTATACGCTCCATCAGCGCCTTCGTATCCTCCGTGGTGCGAACAGCCATCATAATGGTGTCATCGCCGGCAATCGTTCCGACAATTTCATCAAATTTAAGGGAATCAACGGCTGCAGCAACAGCCATCGCCATTCCTGAAACGGTTTTTATGACCAGAATATTTTGTGCCATATCGATTGATACAAAACCGTCATGAAGAACGCGCCTGTATTTTTCGTCAAGCGTATGGCTTTGATCCGCATCTATTGCATATTTCTGGTGTCCGTTTCCGAGATTCTTTTTATATAGATTAAGAGTTGCAATATCGCGTGAAACCGTAGCCTGCGTGACATTAAACCCCTCGTCTGCAAGCTTTTTGGTAAGCTCATCCTGCGTCTCTATATTGTAATTTGCAATCAGTTCGAGAATTTTTTCATGCCTTGAATTCTTCATAAATCGATCTCACTCAGTCATTCATCTTTCTCTTAAGGATTTCAAGGAAGCTAACCTTATTTAACTTTATGATACGGGTACGCATCTCACTCTTACGCATTATGAAAGCATCTCCGGTCTTAAGTTCAAAATGTCCGGCTCCGTCACTCATGGCAAAGGCATCCTGAACGCCCCCATTCTTTGCGTCCTTAATCTCAATGCAGATTTCATCTTCCCCCGAAAGCACGATACTCCTCGTATTTACGGTATGAGGGCAAATCGGACTCAAGACTAAAAGCTCAGCCGAAGGCTCCACTATCGGTCCGCCTGCAGAAAGATTGTATCCTGTCGATCCCGTTGGTGTTGAAACAATTATCCCGTCCGCACAATAGGACTTTAAAAACTGTCCGTTTACGTATACGTCAAAATTAATGGCTCTGAAAGGTTGTGCCTTCAAAACCGCTATATCATTTAAGGCAACGGTACGTGAAAGTGACTGTCCGTCTCTTAATATCGAACCCTCAAGCATCATCCTCTCTTCGATAAAGAAAGAACCATCCGTGAGCTTATCAAGTGCCGAATTAAGATTACTTTTTTCAACCTCCGCAAGATAGCCTAAAGACCCCAGGTTTACACCAAGCAAGGGAACTTCTTCCTCGACAAAATCCCTTGCCGCCCTGAGCATCGTTCCGTCTCCTCCGAGCACGATTACAACGTCGGGACGATTATTCTTGCCAAAGCTTCGAGCCTCTTCCTTACCGTAAATCTTTTCGTCGTCCATTACCTCAATATCAACTGTGTTACCCTTTTTTTTAAGGTAATCCTTGATATAATTTGTAACTTCAAAATTCAAATCCTTTGATTCATTTGTACGTACCAGATAACGACTCATCTTTTCTCTCCCTATTTATCCAAAGAAGCATGCGCCGATAAAACCACCGTTTCAATATCGGCTTCAATGCTTTCTCCTTCACTCTTTTCAAGATAAAGTAAATACTCAATATTGCCTTCAGGACCCTTTACCGGCGAGTAATCAAGCCCCAATATTTTAAATCCCGTATCCTTGGAAAAAGAAATTATCTTCCTGATAACTTCTTTATGTACCTTTGTGTCCCTGACGACACCCTTCTTGCCTACTTCCTCCCTGCCTGCTTCAAACTGAGGCTTTATAAGAACCACCATTCTTCCCATAGGCTTTATGATGTTGAATGCCGGCTCCAAAATCTTGGTAAGCGATATAAAGGAAACATCGCAGGATGCAAAATCCGGGGCTTCCGGCAAATCCTCGGGCTTTAAATAACGAAAGTTGGTCTTTTCCATACATACGACTCTTTCGTCGTTTCGAAGACTCCAGGCAAGCTGTCCGTGGCCCACGTCTATAGCATACACCTTTTTTGCCCCATTTTTAAGCATGCAATCTGTAAATCCGCCTGTCGAGGCACCTATATCCATGCAGGTAAGACCGTTTAAATCAAGTTTAAAGCAGGTAAAGGCTTTCTCAAGCTTCAGTCCTCCACGGCTCACGTATTTAAGTTTTTCACCCCTGACCTCTATCTTTACTTTCTCGGGGTCGAAGGTTGTTCCCGCCTTATCCTCTTTCTGTCCGTTTACGTAGACATCACCGCTCATGATGACGGTTTTTGCTTTTTCCCTGGAATCCGCAAGTCCTCTTTCAACCAAAAGTACATCCAGCCGCTCTTTCATAACACCTCTTAAAACTCGCTCTTTATCCTTTTATATATCGATTCGGCATCAAGTCCGATTTCTTTTTTTAATATTTCCGGATTTCCGTGTTCCACATACTCATCGGGTATATTGACTGGCACAAGACGCACATTAAGTCCGCATCTTGCGACATATTCCCGCACCCTTTCCGAAAATCCGCCGCTTGCGACATTTTCTTCAAGAGTTGCAATAATTGAATGATCTTTACACAAATACTCGATCATGCCTTCATCGAGTGGCTTTGCAAACCTTGCGTTTACAAGTGTTGCATTCACTCCGTCTTCCTTTAAAAGGTTTCTTACCGTCTCTGCAGTCTTTACCATTGAACCCAGGGCAACAATTGCTACCCGGTTTCCTTCGTAAAGCATCTCTGACTTTCCGTATTCAATGGGTGACCTGAATTCAGAGAGTCCGTCATAGGCCTCACCTCTTGGGTATCTTATTGCAATCGGAGCATCAAAGCCTATTGCAAATTTCATCATATCAGAGAGCTCCCACTTGTTCTTTGGAGCCATTATGGTCATGTTCGGAATCGAAGAAAGAAATGATATATCGAATATTCCCTGATGCGTCTCTCCGTCACTTCCGACAATTCCAGCCCTGTCAATTGCAAAAACAACATGAAGCTTCTGAATGCAGACATCATGAAGTATCTGGTCGTAGGCCCTCTGTAGGAAAGAAGAATATATTGCGACCACAGGAATCATTCCGCCCGCAGCAAGCCCTGCCGCAAAGGTTACGGCATGCTCCTCCGCAATTCCCACATCAAAGAATCTTTCGGGATATAAGTTTCTGAATCTCTTAAGCCCCGTTCCGTCCGCCATTGCCGCCGTAATGGCACAAACGCGTTCGTTTCTTTCTCCCTGTTTCACCATTACGGTTGAAAAAACATCTGTATAGTTGGACTTTGAACGTTGTTTACTCGGAAGTCCTGTTTCGATGTCGAAGGGTTCGGTGCCATGGAATCTTGCGGGATGATTTTCCGCAGGCTCATATCCCTTACCCTTTTTGGTAAGGACATGCACCAATACGGGCCCCTTGCATCTTCTGGCATCCTTCAGTGTCTCAAGAATATTGCCTACATTGTGTCCGTCCACGGGACCCAAATAGGTAATTCCCATGTCCTCAAAGAACATTCCGGGAACCACTATACTCTTAAAGGTATTCTTTGTCTTACGAATCCTTCTTACGAGTTCATCACCGCCCTTAAAGCTTAAGAGTCTGTTTAAAACACTTTCTTTAAGCTCAAGGTAACCGTCCGCCGTACGAATGGAATTCAAATATTTTGACATTCCACCGACGTTCTCGGAAATGGACATGTTGTTGTCGTTTAAAACAATAATAAAGTTGGTTTCAAGCTTTGAAGCATTGTTCAAGGCCTCATAAGCCATTCCTCCGGTTAAGGAGCCGTCGCCTATGACCGAAACCACTGTATAATCCTGATTTGTAAGGTCTCTTGCCTTCACAATTCCGAGTCCTGCCGAAATCGAGGTTGAACTGTGTCCGGTATTAAAGCAGTCGCACTTACTTTCACAGGTCTTCGGAAAGCCCGCCATCCCGTGAAAAGAGCGCAAACTGTCAAAGCCGTCACGTCTTCCGGTCAACAGCTTATGCGTGTAGGATTGATGTCCGACGTCCCAGATAAGCTTGTCTTCAGGAAAATTCATGAAAAGATGCAAAGCCATCGTTAGCTCTACCGTACCAAGGTTTGAACCTAAATGTCCCCCAGATACGCTTATCTTTTCAATGAGGAATTTACGTATTTCACTTGCCAGCTTCGGCCAGTCCTCTTTTGGAATTTTCTTTATGTCATTTTCTTTTTCTATTAATTCAAGCACTGTGAAATCACCTGTTTCTGAGTATTAGGCTTTCAACTAACATGATTAAGAATTCATTTTTATGTTCAAAGGAAGAAAGAATATTAAGTGCATCCGACGAATACTTTTCGACATCCTGTTTTGCCCTTTCAAGGCCGAATAAAGAAACGTACGTAGCCTTGTTTGACGACTCATCTGACCCGATCGGCTTTCCCAATTCTTCAAAGCTTCCCTCTACGTCAAGTATATCATCGCGAATCTGAAAAGCTATCCCGATTTTGGAGGCGGCCTCCTCAAGCTTTGATACATCTTCTTTAGGCGCCCCCGAAAGCACACCGCCTATCATCATGGAAGCCTCTATCAGAGCTGCGGTTTTGTTTTCATGTATAAATAAAAGTTCGTCTTTGGAAATCCTTTTATCTTCTTTTTCGGCACGCACGTCAACAGCCTGACCGCCGACCATGCCTTTTATTCCTGCCTTGTTTGCAAGAATTTCAAAGCTAACCGCAGCCTTCTTTATATCATCGCTTTCCTTCATCCCGAGGGCAGCCGTCTCATAGGCAAAGTTTAAAAGTCCATCGCCGGCAAGCAAAGCCGTTGCCTCTCCGTAGACCGCATGGGTGGTCTTTCGCCCGCGCCTGTATTCATCGTTGTCGATGCAGGGCATGTCATCATGCACCAGCGAATAAGAATGAATCAGCTCTATTGCCGCCATGAAATATTTAAGAGACTTATCCGCATTTTCCGAAAAAAGCTTCCCGGTTTCGTTCATTAAAATCGGACGAAGCCTCTTTCCGCCGCCCAAAACCGAATAGTGCATGGCTTCAATCAGATATTCCTGCAGTCCGTCATTTTTGGGGAGGATTTCTTCCATGAGCGCATTTATTTTTTCAACGCGTATGCTTAATTCATCATGAAAATTCATATGTTCCGTCCTCACTCAGAGCCAAAACCTTCTTTTCCACAAGGTCAATTTCGCCTTCGCATTCCTTTACAAGCTTAATGCCCTTTTCATAAAGCGTAAAAGCATCCTCCAAGGACACATCTTCTTTTTCAAGGCTTGAAACCGTTTCTTCCAATGCCTTAAGCTTATCTTCTAAAGTTTCCTTCTTTTCTTCACTCATTTTTGCCTCCGGATTTATGCACGAGTCATGCCTCACGCGCTCGTATTTGAATCTTCAATCAAGTTTGGAAGTTTACTCCCAAGCTTACCCTCTGAGCCTTCTACCCTGGCCGTAATACATCCGTCAGTTACATATATTTTCAAAGCATCTCCCCTATTAACCTGGCCGATGCTTTTTAATGCTTTCCCCGAATCTACCGCCACATAGGAATACCCGCTTGAAAGCCTTGTAAGCGGAGAAAGAACGTTTAACTTTTCTGACAATAGCACAAGTCTGTGGTGTCTGTCCTTCATATCAGAATCCATCAGAAGATTCAGGCGTTCTTTATACTTTGAAATCATCTGTTTTTTTGTCTCAATACGTGCCGTCGGGCTAAGAAGCGAAAGTTTGTCGGAAAGTCTTGCCGCATCGGATCTGTATGTATTTAAAATATGGCTGATATCTCTGTTAAGTAAGTAAGCTTTTTCGGATATTTTTCTTTTTAATTCAATCGCATCGCAAACTGCGAGTTCCGCTGCCGCCGATGGGGTCGGAGCTCTTAAATCGGACACAAAGTCCGCAATGGTAAAGTCCGTTTCGTGACCCACTGCGGAAATAACCGGAGCCTCGGAATTGAAAATCGTCCTTGCAACACCTTCGTCGTTAAAGCCCCAAAGATCCTCGATTGAACCGCCGCCACGCCCCGCAATAATTACATCGACACCGTAGGCATTCAATGCATTTATACCGTTAATAATGCTTCTCGGTGCCTGATCTCCCTGAACAATTGCAGGATACAGGATAATCTGTATTCCGGGATCCCGTCTCTTTGAAACATTTATAATGTCTCTTACAGCTGCTCCCGTCGGTGCAGTTACAACGCCTAAGGTCTTTACGTGTTTCGGAATCGGGCGCTTATAGGAAGCGTCAAACATTCCCTCCTCGGAAAGCTTTTCCTTCAGGCGTTCAAACTCCTTAAATAAATCTCCGATTCCTTCTTTGCGGACCGAACGGACGTAAATCTGATAGGTGCCGTCCCTTTCATACACTTCGACAGGGCCCTTAGCAATTACGGACATTCCTTCTTCAAGCTTAAAGGTAAGCCCCATTGCATACTGCTTAAACATTGCGCATTTAATTGCGGCTGTCCTATCCTTAAGGGTAAAATAAACGTGCCCTGATTTTGCATGATAGGTAAGGTTACTGATTTCTCCCTTAACTTCCACCGAATTCAGAAAGAAATCATTTTTAAACATATTCTTTATGTATTCAGTTAAGGTTGAGACTGTATAGTAATTATTTTGCAAATTTAGCTAAAACTCCGTTTACAAAGCCCTTTGACTCATCACGACCGTATTTTTTTGCAAGCTCTACCGCTTCGTTGATGGCTACACCCGTGGGAACATCCTCATCAAAAAGAATTTCATAGACAGCAAGCCTGATTATTGCAAGATCAACCTTCCCGAATCTATCTATAGTCCAGTTAACGGTCTTTTCGGATATTGCCGTATCTATTTCTGAAAGCTTTGAAAGAACCGCTTCTTCCCTCTTTGAAATGATTTCCCGGTCTTTTTCGTCTATTTCACCGTCCGTATCGACGTCAAAATAATACTCTGTCTGTGCAGGCATTTCTTCTTTGGTGTTAAACTCCGTTCTGAATAGGAGTTTAAAAACATTTTCACGTATTTCACTTCGACTCATGCTCATGATTTAAACTCCCGTCAGTTCACCTGATTGATACCGGCAATTCTCACATTCACGCTTGATACATGAAGATTGGTCATACTTTCCACGCTTGACTTTACCTTTGCCTGAACCTTGCTGCTGATTACCGGAATGTTTACGCCGTAATCCACCGTAATCGAAAGCATCAGTTTAACCTTACCCTCAATGATTTCGACCTTTACATTCTTCATAAGGTTTCTGATGCCGACCTTGCCCATAAGCTCGGACGTAATGTTGTTTCCCATAGCGGAAACTCCTTCAACCTCCAAAGCGGCGATTGCGGCTATCTTTCCAACAACCTCATTGGCAATCTTTACCTTAGTTTCTAACTTTTCCTCTGTTCTTTCGGTTTCCATGGTATTCCTCCGTAAAAAATTGCTTTTAAGCAAATCAATACTAATTCTTTGCAAATTCCGTAAGCTCTAAGCCTTTATTTCTGTCTAACGTCATCTGTATGCTCCATGCATTGACAAACAGTAAAAGCGGTCTTCCCTTTAAATCGGTAACCTTCTTCATATCCGAGGTTCCCATGAGCTTATTTACATCCATATCCGTATTCATGATCCATCTGATATGCTCATACGGAAGCGGCTCAAGTCTTATTTCGACGTTATACTCATTTTCAAGTCTGAATTTCAAGACGTCAAACTGCAGAACGCCTACTACACCGACGATAATTTCCTCCATACCGGAGTTAAGCTCCAAAAATATCTGAATTGCGCCCTCCTGAGCTATCTGTTCAACACCCTTTGTAAACTGCTTACGCTTCATGGTGTCTACCTGGCGAACTCTCGCAAAATGTTCGGGTGCAAAGGTAGGTATGCCTTCATATCTGATGTTCTTTTTAGGAGCACACACCGTATCTCCGATTGAAAAGATACCCGGATCGAATACGCCGATTATGTCTCCCGCATAGGCTTCTGTCAGAATTTTTCTTTCGTCTGCCATGATTTGCTGCGGTTGCGACAAACGCATTATTTTCCCGCCCTGAACATGCTTTACCTCAGCATCTGCCTCATATTTGCCGGAGCAGATACGCATGAAGGCAATACGGTCTCTGTGAGCCTTGTTCATGTTTGCCTGAATCTTGAATACAAAGGCACTGAAGTCATCGCTGTCAGCTTCGATGAGACCTTCTTCAGACATCCTCGGTAATGGTGTCGGAGCCATTTCCAGGTAATTTTTTAAGAAAATTTCAACACCGAAATTCGTAAGTGCTGATCCGAAGAATACGGGTGTAAGCTTTCCCGCTCTTACCCTGTCAAGATCAAACTCTGCACTTGCTCCGTCCAAAAGCTCTATTTCTTCGTTTAATTTATTAAGGGCGTCATCGCCTATTTCACTCTTTACAAGGTCGGTATCGTCAATTGAAAAGCTTTCGGACTTCCCTTCCTTGGTGCCCTTTGCGGTATCGGAAAAAGTAACTATCGACTTTGTGTCTCTGTCATAAATTCCCTTAAAGCCCTTCCCCGAACCTATCGGCCAGTTAATGGGGCAGGTAGCAATGCCAAGTTCACTCTCCACATCATCCAAAAGTTCGAAGGTGTCCATCGCATCCCTGTCCATCTTATTGATAAAGGTGAAAATCGGAATACCGCGCATCGCACAAACCTTGAAAAGCTTTCTGGTCTGTGCCTCTACACCCTTCGATCCGTCAATTACCATTACTGCCGAATCGGCAGCCATAAGCGTACGGTAGGTATCCTCCGAGAAATCCTGGTGTCCCGGAGTATCAAGTATGTTTATGCAGTATCCGTCGTAATTGAACTGAAGTACCGATGAGGTTACGGAAATTCCTCTTTCTTTTTCAATTTCCATCCAATCGGAAACCGCATGTCTCGCCGTTGCCTTGCCCTTTACGGATCCCGCAAGGTTGATTGCCCCTCCGTAAAGCAAGAACTTCTCGGTAAGAGTCGTCTTCCCGGCATCCGGGTGAGAAATAATCGCAAATGTGCGTCTTCTGTTTATTTCGCTGTCAAATTTACCCATTAAACCTTATTTCCTTTGTCCCTAAAAGAGAGCCGTGCCCTCAAATTCGGGAGTAATATTGTTGTATTTGCATATTGTAACGGCAATATCCGTAAAGCTGTCTCTGGTTCCGTAATTTACAGGCTTAACGTTCTTTCCGTAAACCAGAAGCGGGATATACTCTCTCGTGTGATCGGTGGTCTTTAAATACCCCGGATCACACCCATGATCCGCCGTGATCATCAAAATATCTTCGTCCTTAAGCTTTAGCATCATCTTTGGGAGAAACTTATCAAAGTAGG
Organism: Lachnospiraceae bacterium; assembly: GCA_963605385.1. Taxonomy (GTDB): domain Bacteria; phylum Bacillota; class Clostridia; order Lachnospirales; family Lachnospiraceae; genus UBA1258. The sequence goes on along the minus strand of CAVCUM010000003.1, from coordinate 96,789 downwards.
AAATTGCTTCGGCATAACCTTTTATATCTCTTCTGTGGCCGTAAAGCATATCCGTATCAACAAGATTCGTAAAGCAAAGGCCGTCAAAATCTCTGTCCATCCACTCTAAGGTCCGTTCAATGCCTTCCGCATTGTTTGCAGTATACACAAATTCGGTGATACCGCGCCCCGCAAAGATATCGTTTATCTTTCCTACCGCAAGTACATCCTTTCCTGCCTTTTTAAGCTCGTCAAGCATGGTAACGCCTGTTGGCTCAAGTGAAAAATCATGCCGTCTTTCGGTACGGGTATAGTTGCCGCTTGTACCGATAAAGGGACGTGCGATAACCCTGCCGACTCCGTAATCACCCTTTAAAATTGTGCGAGCCTTCCTGCAGATATCGTAAAGCTCATTTACCGGAATGACATCCTCGTGAGCCGCAATCTGAAAAACGGAATCTGCCGAAGTATAAACAATCGGATAACCCGTCTTAACATGTTCGTCACCGTAGTCATTTATGACCTTCGTGCCGGAATAAGTCTTATTGCATAAAACCTTAAGTCCGGTTGCTAAAGTAAACTCATTAATCAGCTCCTCCGGGAAACCGTTGGGAAAGGTCGGCATCGGCTTTAACGAGCGAACTCCGGCAATCTCCCAATGTCCGGTCGTGGTATCCTTGCCCTTCGAAACCTCTTTTAACCTCGCATAGGCTCCGGTCGGGGATTTTTCTTTTTCATGAAAATCCACACCGTCAATATTAAAAAGACCAAGCTTACTTAAATTCGGAGCATTAAAAAAGGAACTACCGGAAACAGTCTTAAGCGTATTTACGTTAAAATCGCCAAAGTCACCGGCGTCAGGCATTTCTCCGCATCCAAAGCTGTCAAGAACTATCAGGAATGTCCTACTCATGCAAGCCTCCTTGTATATAAAGAAAAAGTCTATTAAAAGAGTATACCATAAGATGCTTTTCTTTAGTTTACTGCCTGCTTTATTTTTTCTTAATCTTTAACAAAAAGTCTATATCTTCGTCCTTGTAGTAAAAACAAAGTGTGATGATGAGAATAGGAATTGCGACGGTCACGAAAATATCCGCCACATTGAATACAGGGAAATCAATAAGGGAAAAATAAAAGAAATCGACCACATACCCTTGAAATACCCTGTCTATCATATTGCCGATTGCGCCCGCAATGATAAAGGAAAAGCTTAAGCGAAGCCAAAAATACTTCTTATCTGCAGGAATTCTTATAAATTCGATAATGCAAAGAATCAGTATGATAAAAGTGAGTACTATCAAAAAGCCCTGCTTGCCGGTAAAGCTTGAGAAAGCTGCCCCGGTATTTTCAAGATACTTAAGTTCGAATACTCCGTCTATGAGTTTAAGACTTTCTTTACCCTTCAGCGTAACTATAGCCCATTTCTTCGTAAGCTGATCGCAAACGACGATTACTGCGGCCATAAGCGCATAAAGTACACAGATTAAACTTTTCTTCATGCTCCCTCCTGTTAATTAATGAATGAAATAGAATTCAACGCAATTCCCTATATTGAAAAGAAGCGGCACTTGCTTACGCAAATGCCGCTTCGCTTAAAGGCTTACCTTACTGTGCGTCCTTGATTGAGAAGCTTATGCGGCCCATCTTGTCTTTGCCAAGACACTTAACCGTTACCTTGTCTCCCAATGTGAGAACATCTTCTACATGATCGATTCTTTCCTTTGCAATCTTGGAAATGTGAACCATGCCTTCTTTTCCAGGTGCGAACTCTACAAATGCGCCAAATTCCTTGATACTTACTACAGTACCCTTGTAAAGCTTTCCTTCTTCAAATTCTGCCACGATAAGCTCTACATATTCTTTGGCCTTTGCCATCATTTCTTTATCGGTTCCGCAGATTGAAACCTTTCCTTCGTCGGAAATGTCCATCTTAACTCCGGTACGGGCAATAATCTCGTTTATAACCTTTCCGGACTTACCGATTACATCGCCGATCTTGTCGGGATCGATGTCAACGGTAATAATCTTGGGAGCATATTCGTTAACTTCCGGTCTGGGCTCTGCAATTGCGGGCTTCATGCAGTTGTCCATGATGAAGAGTCTTGCTTCACGGCAACGTGCGATAGCGCCTTCAACAATAGGTCTTGTAAGACCGTGAATCTTGATATCCATCTGGATGGCCGTAATACCTTCGGTAGTACCCGTTACCTTGAAGTCCATGTCTCCGAAGAAGTCCTCAAGACCCTGGATATCGGTAAGAAGTACGAAGTCATCATCCGTATCTCCCGTTACAAGTCCGCAGGAAATACCTGCTACCATTGCCTTAATGGGAACGCCGGCAGCCATAAGTGACATACAGGATGCACAGGTTGAACCCATTGAAGTGGATCCGTTTGATTCAAAGGTTTCCGACACGCATCTGATTGCGTAAGGGAACTCTTCCTCTGAAGGAAGTACAGGGAGAAGTGCTCTCTCTGCCAAAGCACCATGACCGATTTCACGACGTCCGGGTCCGCGGCTTACCTTTGTCTCACCTACGGAATAAGCGGGGAAGTTGTAGTGATGCATATATCTCTTTGCAACAACGTTCTCATCAAGTCCGTCAACCTTCTGAACCTCAGATAAGGGTGCAAGAGTACAAACATCGCAAATCTGTGTCTGTCCTCTTGTAAACATTGAGGAACCGTGAACTCTGGGAATAATATCAACTTCTGCAGCAAGAGGACGAATCTCGGTGATTGCACGTCCGTCGGGACGCTTGTGATCCTTTAAGATCATCTTTCTTACCGTCTTCTTTTCATACTGGTAAACTGCTTCTGAAAGAACGTTAAGCCATTCCTCGTTCTCGGCGAAAGCTTCTTTAAACTTCTCTGTGATTACACGAATGTTCTCTTCTCTCGTCTGCTTGTCATCTGTAAATACGGCAACTTCCATCTCCGAAGGAGGAACGATTTCCTTCATGGCTTCAAAGAGTTCTGCGGGAATAGCGCATGACTCGTAAGCGTGCTTCTTCTTGCCAACCTTTGAAACGATATCCTCGATGAAGGCAATAACCGTCTGATTGACCTCGTGTGCCTTGTAAATAGCCTCGATAACCTTTGCTTCGGGAACAATCTTTGCGCCGGCTTCAATCATGATAACCTTCTGCTTTGTGGAGGCAACCGTCATCTGAAGGTCGCCTACCTTCCACTGCTCCTGGGTGGGGTTGATGACAAACTCTCCGTTAATCATACCTACCTGGGTCATAGCACAGGGGCCGTCGAAAGGAATATCCGAAATTGCGGTTGCGATAGCCGAACCGAGCATAGCAACAAGTTCCGGACGGCAATTAGGATCAACCGACATTACCATATTGTTTAAGGTTACATCGTTACGATAGTCCTTGGGGAACAAAGGTCTCATAGGACGATCGATTACACGGCTTGTAAGAATTGCATTCTCCGAAGCCTTTCCCTCACGCTTATTAAAGCCTCCGGGAATTTTACCCACAGCGTAGAGCTTTTCTTCGTACTCAACCGAAAGAGGGAAGAAATCAATTCCTTCTCTGGGAGCCTCTGAAGCTGTTGCGGTAGAAAGAACGGTTGTGTCGCCATAGTGCATGAAAGCACATCCGTTTGCCTGCTTGCCGACGCGGTTAATATCAACCTTCAGGGTACGTCCGGCAAGTTCCATTGAAAATGAATCGTACATTTTTAATCTCCTTTATTTATTTTAGGAGCGAAAGATGCCGAAACTACTGAAAAATGTTTAGGCTCCTAAGCACTTTTCAGTGGTCTCGGAAGCGGTCTTTCGCTCATTTTTACAAAACATTTCAGATATGTAGGCGGTTACGAAGCAATCCCCTATATATCCAAAAAAGGGTGGATTATCACCCACCCTTAATTTGTTACTACTTTCTAAGACCAAGCTTAGCAATTAAAGCACGGTATCTCTCAATGTCGGTCTTCATAAGATAGTTAAGTAAACCACGTCTCTGACCGATTAACATAAACATACCTCTTGCGGAATGCTTATCATTGGGGTTAGCCTTAAGATGCTCGGTAAGCTCTGCGATACGTGCAGAAAGAACAGCGATCTGAACTTCCGGTGAACCGGTATCTCCCTCGCTTCTTGCATACTCCTTAATGATTGCCTGCTTCTTCTCTTTAGAAATCATTGCTTTTCCTCCTGTGATTCTGAAATTGCCATTTCCAAAGCTCTAAGTCGGAGTGTCTTAAAACATTGAAAAAGGTTAACGTCTGCCGCAAATCGCAGACATGAGATATCTTAGCATTATTTTATGCTATTTACAAGAGGGGATTTAAAACGGAACTGCCCTCCACGTACAAAGGGATGAATCACTTTCGCATAATAAATATTGATTTAAAAACCCCATGCCAATATGACATGGGGTTGATTATTACCTGTTTACTGCTTAGTACATTCCGCCCATTCCGGGGTTTGCTGCCGGTGCGGGAGCGGGCTCCTTGATGGTGGCAACTGCGGATTCGGTTGTTAAGAAGGTCGATGCAACAGAGGTTGCGTTCTGAAGTGCGGTTCTTGTTACCTTTGCGGGATCGAGGATGCCTGCACTTACCATGTCAACGTACTTTTCATTGTATGCATCGAAGCCTACGCCGACTTCGGACTCATATACCTTGTTGATGATAACTGCGCCTTCGAGACCTGCGTTTGCAGCAATGTGATAAAGAGGAGCTTCCATAGCCTTGAGGACAATGTTTGCACCTGTCTTCTCATCTCCTGAAAGGGTCTCTGCAAGCTTCTTAACTTCCTTGGATGCGTGGATATATGCTGCACCACCGCCACAGATGATACCTTCTTCAACTGCTGCTCTGGTAGCTGCAAGAGCATCTTCCATACGAAGCTTAGCTTCCTTCATTTCAACTTCGGTAGCTGCACCAACTCTGATAACTGCTACGCCGCCTGAAAGCTTTGCAAGTCTTTCCTGAAGTTTTTCTTTATCAAAGTCTGATGTGGTAGTCTCAATCTGAGCCTTAATCTGAGCGATACGTGCATTTACGTCTGCCTTGTCTCCGCAGCCGTCTACGATTACGGTGTTCTCTTTCTGAACCTTTACGCTCTTTGCACGGCCGAGCATATCCATTGTGGTATCCTTAAGCTCAAGTCCAAGCTCCGAAGAAATTACCTGACCGCCTGTAAGAACTGCTATATCCTTCAGCATTTCTTTTCTTCTGTCACCGTATCCGGGAGCCTTAACTGCTACTACATTGAAGGTACCTCTCAACTTGTTTACGATTAAGGTTGTAAGAGCTTCGCCTTCAACGTCCTCTGCGATGATTAAGAGCTTTGCACCTGCCTGAACGATCTGCTCAAGTAAAGGTAAAATCTCCTGAATATTTGAAATCTTCTTGTCTGTAATGAGGATATAGGGATCGTCAAGAACAGATTCCATCTTGTCCATATCCGTTGCCATGTAAGCTGAAATATAACCGCGGTCAAACTGCATACCTTTTACAAGTTCAAGCTCGGTTTCCATGGTCTTTGACTCTTCAATAGTGATAACGCCGTCGCCGGAAACAGTTTCCATTGCCTTTGCTACCATCTCACCGACCTTGTCGTCGCCTGCGGAAATTGCTGCAACCCTTGCGATGTGCTCAGGTCCGTTAACCTTCTGGCTCATGTTCTTGATTGCTTCAACAGCCTTATCGGTTGCCTTCTTCATACCCTTTCTGAGTACGATGGGGTTAGCACCTGCTGCAAGGTTCTTGGAGCCTTCGTTTATCATTGCCTGTGCCAAAACAGTTGCCGTTGTGGTACCGTCACCTGCAGCATCGTTTGTCTTGGTAGCAACTTCCTTTACGAGCTGAGCGCCCATGTTTTCAAAAGAATCCTCAAGCTCGATTTCCTTTGCGATTGTAACACCGTCGTTTGTAATCAAGGGAGCGCCGTAGGACTTATCGAGCACAACGTTTCTTCCTTTGGGTCCGAGTGTAACCCTTACTGTATCTGCAAGCTTATTAACACCTGCTTCAAGAGCTGTTCTTGCTTCTGCTCCGTATTTAATCTCTTTAGCCATCTTAATGTCCTCCTAAATTACATAATCACAGCAAGAATGTCATCCTGCTTTACAATAATATATTCATCATCATCAAGTTTAACTTCGGTACCCGAATACTTTGAATAAATAACCTTGTCGCCGACCTTAACCTGCATCTTAACCTCTTCTGTGCCGGGTCCAACGGCTACAACCTCTGCCTGTTGGGGTTTTTCCTTGTTCTGTCCGGGAATAACGATTCCTGATTTTGTAGTTTCCTCAGCTATGAGCTGCTTTAATACGACTCTGTCGTTAAGTGGATTTAACTTCATAACGAACCTCCTGTTTATTTTATTATTGTTAGCACTCGAATTTATTGAGTGCTAATTCATTTCACGTATATATTTATAATCCCCCTTACACAAAAGTGCAAGAGGGATTTTTGATTTTTATTGTTTTTTTAGAAATAATGTAACCATTCAGGATAGCCCGAAGCATTTTTACTGCTGAGGGCGTATGAAAGTGATTCAGGAGCGCAAAATCCCATCGGCGAAGCCGGTTTTGAATGGATTTTGCATCGTCACCGTGAATACAATGAATAGTTACGAAATAATTTTATCTTTCCCTTGAGACTTTCTCTACGTCGTCTTCATTTACGTAGAAATCATCCTTAAGCTCGCTCAACACAAGATAACACTCGTGACTATAAAGAAGCTTTGCCGGAACTCTCCAGTTTATGAATTCGTTGAAATTGTCTGCTACAAGCTTTCCATCAGCATAAATCTGGGCAGCATCATAATCGTCGCGCCTTATCGATACAAAGCCTTCAGGGCCGGTTACAGAGAGCTTCATCCATGTAAGCTTTCTTTTTCCGCCGATAGTAAGTTCATAATCGTATAAAGAAATATTTGCGGGTTCAACCACTTCCAAGCTATATCCGGCATTCTTGCTTTCAACCGGCTTAAATTTACCGTCTTCAAGATAAAGATCCTCATTGCTGCCAATTATCGCTTTTCCGTCAAGCTTTCTTAAGAAACGCGCCTCGGATTCGGGAAGTGCAATTATTGAGTAACCGTCTCTTTTTATAACGGTCTTTCCCGTATAAATGCTTCCGTCTGTAAACTCAAAGGTCGGATTATTGCCCGGAATCTGCTTAAAGTAATAGGTGTCGTCATCCCTACACAGAAGCTGACAGTTTGAAGCCTTTAAAACATCGCCGCCCATTTTCAAATTAAACGGAAGAATAAACGCCGTATCCTCTCCTACGTTTATCGGCATAAGCTCCACATCAAGTGCCTTGAATACCACATTCTTGTACGATTTTAAGTGTGCATGTCTCTGATAGTTATTTACGAATATGAAACCGGATTTTCCGTCTGTTCTCATGCAGTAGCGAAGATTATCCGTATCCGTTTCCTTTACAAACTCGCTTGCACCGACAGATTCCATGGGAGCTAAAATATCTCCGAAATCATTTACAAATAAATGAAGCTCATTTAACAGTCTGTACTGCTCTCTTATCTCACCGTACTGTGAGATGCAGGTTCCGAAGTCGTAGCTTAGGTTTGCATAATCGTTCGGATAGCCCGTTTTTTTATCCTCGTTGAAGGTCGAAAGTTTGCCGAGCTTATTTACCCCACCGTGATACATATAATACCCGATTAAATTGTTTCCGGCACCGAGCTTTACAAGTGACATTGCATATGCATCCATTCCCGTCATGATTACACGTCTGTGGTGAGTGGACTGCATTCCGGGGCCGATTTCGCAGGTACAGAAAGGATATTTTTCATAAGGAAGACGCCAGCCATCCTCAGGAGTTTCCTTTATAAGGTCAACACCGATTCCTGCATCGTTTCTGTCCGTGTAAAAAGCATAATGCGGTGAAAGCGGAAGCTCCGAAACCTTGTCTGACCAGGGTGCATCCGCATAGGCTCCGAATATCGGAAGTACTTCCTCAAGCGGAAGGTGTGCTCCAAAGCGGGCATTCCAACCCGTTGCGGTACAATAAGGTACCCTAAAGCCTATTTCCTCCGCCATCTTTTTAAGCGTCAATATATGAAAAGCATCGTCTGTAAGTTCATTCTCAATCTGAACTCCGATAATGGGACCTCCGTCCTTAAAGAAAAACTCGTTACAGTTTTCGTATATCTTCTTAAACCATTTATAAACGTAGCTTAGATATTCAGGATTGTCCTGTCTTAACTTGATTCCCTTATTTACAAGCCAGTCCGGAAAGCCTCCGTTTCTGCATTCTCCGTGTGCCCAGGGTCCAATGCGCAAAAAAACGTAAAGGCCTGAATCTGCGGCTTCCTTTAAGAAGGCTCTTAAATCATTGTCCCCCTCAAAGTTCCACTCGCCTTCGATTTCTTCATGGTATATCCAGAAAAGGTAGGTTGAGACAATCGTAACGCCTCCCGCCTTCATCTTTAAAAGCTCGGTCTTCCAGTTTTCCCTATTGTCTCTTGAAAAATGGTATTCGCCCATTACACCTATCCAGGGCCTTCCGTCCTTTGTAAAATAAAGACTGTTTGCGTCGAATTCGCTGCCGAATCTGTTTTTTTCTCCGACTTTAAAATGTTGCCTCATGATTTCGGAGGGTTTATATTCCTTAAATCCATATTCCATATACATTCACCTATGATTCCCAATTGATTAAGGATGTCGACTTTTGAATTTTCTGTCGCATCCTGCACGTGAAGGCTGCGAGATTTTCAAAATCTCTCATATCCATATCTCTCTAAACGCTTACAAGCTCATTTATCCCCTTAATCGTTAAATCGGCATCCGGTACGTTTCCGAATCCGTAAGACGCAAAAATAAAGTAAAGCCCATTTGGCTTCGCCGCCTCAAAATCTCCGAGAGTATCCCCTACATAAGCTGTTTCGTTAACTTCCAGATTGTTTCTTTTTATAACAAGTGCAATGTTTTCGCTTTTTGACAGACCCGTGTGTCCGAAACACTCAAAATCGTCAATCAGACCGTCAAGCCCGTTTTTCTTTATCACAAGCTCAATATAGCCGTCCTGACAGTTGCTCACAATGAAAAGCCTGTGCGTCTTTGAAAGTGTTCTCAATGTATCACGCATTCCCACATATGTGAGGTCGTCGTTACATTCAAGGATTGCTTCATGTTCGTACTTACAGCAGTTTTTTAAAAGCTCTGCCTTCTTTGAGGAATCAATATTTCCAAACAGGTCATCGGCAATCACATCCATCGGCTTTCCGAATTCCCGCATCAGCATTTCTTTCGTAATATAAATATCCTTAATTTCGGAAATTCCGCTCTCCGAAACCGCCCTGTTCCAGGCCCCTGCGACCACACCGGTCGTATCCCAGAGTGTGCCGTCTATATCAAAAATAAAATTCTTCACGCTTTTCCTCTTTTTATTAAAAATAGTACCACTTCGCTGTTAAAAAAAAACAATCAGGCTGCCTTTACTCTAAAGATTTTCACCTTTAAATAGTAAATGGTAAATATCAGCGAACTCATGCTCCAGGTAATCGGGTAGGCTAAAAATACCGTTCTGATTACCGGAAAGAGCTTAACTGCCACGGTGATGTAGGTAATTCTGAACAGGCACCAGCAGCCGAGCATTACGAACATCGGAACCGTTGTTTTTCCGGCTCCGCGAAGCACTGCCGCCATGCAATGCGAGTAGGCAAGAAAACAATAAAACAACGCTTCCACGTGAATCTGCGAAACACCGTACTCAATAACATCCGGCTCACTTGAAAACATCCTTAAAAATACAGCGCCGAACAGAAAAAGAACAATTCCTATAACCTCCGCGCAGGAAACTCCCGAAATGATTCCAAAACGCATTCCGCGCCTTGCTCTGTCCATGTTGTTTGCGCCCATATTCTGGCTTGTGAAGGTGGTAAGTGCCGAGCAGAAGCTTGTGATTGGAAGGAAGGCAAAGCCTTCAAGCTTAAAGTAGCTTCCGCATCCCGCCATTGCCACCGAACCGAAAGCATTTATGTTTGACTGAACTATTACATTTGCTATTGCAATGACTGAATTCTGAACTCCTGTGGGAATACCGAGCTTTAATTCGGCAGCAAGAGTTTCCGGATCGATTTTTATATCCTTACACGTTACTTTTTCAACTCCGTTTACCTTAGTAAGCTTTATAAAGGCAAGCAATGCACTCATTCCCTGTGCCAGAACCGTTGCGATTGCAGCTCCCGCAATGCCAAAATCAAATACCACTACAAACAGTATGTCCAAAACGGTATTGACTATTGCCGAGCAGATCAGGTAGTAAAGCGGATGCTTACTGTCTCCAACTGCCTGAAAGATACCACAGCAGGTATTGTACATTACGTTAAACAATCCGCCGCAGAAATAAATTCGCAGATAAAGAACGGAATTAGAAAATACATCCGAAGGCGTGTCCATCCATGTCAGTATATAAGGGCAAAGTAAAACTCCCAGTACCGTCATCACAAGACCTGATATCAGTCCAAAGGCAATCGCCGTATGGACAGCAGTATGCACGGCCCCGTAATCCTTCGCTCCGTACCTGTTTCCGATTATAACTCCGGCACCTACAAACAGACCATTTACAAACCCTACGACCAAAAAAATAAGACTGCCCGAAGAACTTACAGCCGCCAATGCTTCCTTGCCAAGCTCATTTCCCACAACAACCGAGTCAACCACGTTGTACAGCTGCTGAAGTAACTGCCCCAAAAATACGGGCAGGGCAAACAAAAGGATTTTCTTTGAAATAGAACCTTCCGTCATTAAAAAACACTTCTTTCATCAAGACTTGCTCGCGAGTTTTAGTGACGGATTTAATTCATCATTAGCTGACATTACAGCAAATGTCCCGTGCGCTTCCTCGCAGAGTATTTACTTGCGCGCCAAAATACCCGGCACGCAAGGATTGATTTCTATTTATTTACGACCGCTTTACACTTATCGTAAAGCTCTTTCGTAATATAGCCCACGGCCTTCTGATCCTGACCGATATTCACGGCCGCATCAAACTTGTCTATGAGCTTGTCGATTCCCTGAATCACGTAAGCTTCACCCGGATACGATGCGTTAAGGTGCTTTAGATCCGTATACATCCTTACCGCAAGCTTCCCGTCCTTACCGGGTTGCGTCGCAAACATTATCTTGTCGTCCTTACCGGGACTAAGCACACCGCCCTTAATGCTTTCACTGCCTTCAAGACGTGCAGGAATCAAGAACTTACCCTTTACAAGATTTATGCACATAAACTGAAAATACAGATTGTAATTAATCTCTTCCTCGTCATTTTCGGGCTTTCCCTGCTCTGCTAAGAGCAGCATCCACTTTAATGAATCCGGGTTGGTTACAGCCTTGTCCGACTCATCACGCTTTACAAAAGCGCCTGCCGAAATCGGTGTCTGTGCCGATACGATTTCAACCCCGTCCGCTCCGTTACAATAGAAAGCCTCGTAAAGAAAATCCTTTATTCCCGTTCCGCTTTCGCCGTTTTTAATTAGTCTGAATTCGTACTTGTCATTCGGATATTCTTTTGCAAACTTATCCCTGTATGCTCTCGGAATCAGTCTGATGTTCAAAGGAGTACAAAGAAAGCCTTCTTTCTTTTTCACGACATTTGTAAAAAGAAATGGTTCATTCGTAACACGTGAATAAAGACAGTAAATCTCGTCAACACTTAAAATTTTCTCACAAAGCTTCTTGAAGACTGTCTCTAAGCGTTCCTTATTGACGGCCTTTTCTTCGTCAGCAAGCGTCTTACCCTTCTCAGCAAGGAAGAAACCGTTTAACCTGCATATCTCGAAGAGGTCCGTTACCGAGAGAATGTTAAGCTCCGCGTCCCTTATGTCAAGCTTTAAGGTTTTTATGAAGCTGTTTCCAAGTGCATTTAAGTAAGCATCGGAAATTTCTCCGTCTTCTGCCTCTCTTGTAAAAAGAACGCTCCCTCTCTTAAACCTATAGTGAATACCCTTTTCGATCTTAATCGTCATAACTCGGTCGTTTGCCTCGTCGACCGAAACCATTTTGGAATCTTCGACCACATATACTTCGGAGATCCTGAAAAGCGTGCTCACAGGATAATCATCCCCTGCATTTACGGCATAAACCGCCGTACCCGCACCTACCTTTCCTTTTCCGAAACCTGTTATCAATAAATCTTCCGTATCCTTGACCCTTGCTATTTCAAGGGCTCCAAGCAAAAATGCCTTAGACATGTTTTTCTCTACCTTTTCATTTATGTTGCCAAGAAAGGCGTCTTGCACCTTTCTCTCCATACTATCTTACTCTTCGGAAGTAATATCTCCTCCGAAATACTTGATGGAAAGTTCTTTAAGAGTTCCGTCCTCACGAAGCTCATCTATTGCATTGTTAATTGCAGCTTTAAGCTCGTCCGTATTCTCCTTGGGCATTATGATACAAACCTTCTCCACATCGGGTGCGTACGCAACAATCTTAAGGTTTGCATCCGGATGCTCCGACATATAGTCAAGGAAAGACACCTCGGCATTTAAAGTCGCATCCGCCCTGTCGGTACCGGCAAGCACCATTTCGAGTGTACCGTCAAGCGTTTCCACATCAAGAACATTTGCCCCGTATTCTTCAGCCGTCAGCTGGTAAGTACTATTGGCAGAATTACAGGTTGTTTTTCCGTTTAAATCTTCAAGCGACTTTATCTCCTCATTGTCACTACGAACTATAAGAGCCGTTTTGTTAAAGCAGTAAGGATTTGAAAAATTGTAAGCTTCTGCTCTCTCCTCCGTGTAGCCCACGCCGTTAACCATTATGTCGTAGCGACCGCTCTGTACTCCGGCAAGCAAGCCGTCCCACTCGCCTTCTTCAAACTGCACCAAGACTCCGAGTTTGTCGGCAACTGCCGTCGCAACCTCTACGTCAAAGCCCGTAAGAGTTCCCGCCTCGTCGTGATAGGTCCACGGAGCCCAGGTTCCTTCCATCGCAACCGTTATATAACCTCTTTCCTTAATCTCAGAAAGAAGGTCTTTTGATGAATCGCTATTTCCGCACCCCGTGCAAAAGGAAAGTGCCGTCGTAAGTGCAAGCATCATCGATAAAAATTTCTTTTTCACAGTAAAAATCCTCCTCATTCATGTATCGTCGATATTGTCTTTATAAATTCCCTTGATCGCGTTTCCTGCGGATTTTCAAAGAAATCCTTTGTGGCACCGCTCTCAACCGTAATTCCGTCCTCAAGGAGCATCACCTTTGTGGAAACATTTTTGGCAAAGTTGAGTTCGTGCGTCACCACCAGCATTGTCATACCCTCATCGGCAAGATTTTTCATGACCGACAGCACTTCACCGATCAGTTCGGGATCGAGTGCTGAAGTCGGTTCGTCAAAGTAAATGACCTCCGGGTCGGTCGCAAGTGCTCTTGCAATCGCAACCCTCTGCTGCTGTCCTCCCGAAAGCTGAATCGGGTAGCTTGCGGCTTTATCCATTAATCCCACCTTTTTAAGCATTTCAAGGCTTTTTCTTTCTGCATCGGCCTTGCTTACTTTTCTTGCTACCCTAAGGCCTATCGAAACATTTTCCAAAACGCTTTTGTTTGCAAAAAGATTATAATTCTGAAATACAAAGGCCGTCTTTTTACGAAGCCTGTTGATGTCTCTTTTATGAATGCTCTTTAAATCAAATTTTTCTCCGTCAAAGGTGATATTTCCGCCGTCCGCCCTTTCGAGAAAGTTGATACAGCGAAGGAAGGTTGTTTTTCCGGAACCGGAAGGTCCGAGAATTGCTATGACGTCTCCCTTATCAACTGTTAAGTCTATTCCCTTCAACACCTGGCTGTCTCCAAAGGACTTTTTCACCCCGGAGATTTCTATCATGCTCATTTTTCCCCTCCGTTTGAAGCATCCTTGTCATTGTAAGCATTGAGCTTTCTCTCACTCTTTCTTTGCAAAATGGTAAGAAGCGTGGAAAAGACAAGATAAATAAGTGCAAGCTCTGAATAAACCCACAAAGGCTCATAGGTACGACCGACGATTCTCTCTGCCTGCTGAAACATATCAGCTACTGTAATCGTAGCCGCAAGAGACGTATCCTTTAACATTCCGATTACCGAGTTTGAAAGCGGAGGAAAGGCTGTTCTGAAAGCCTGCGGCAGGACAATATGAATCATTGTTTGGAAATAGTTTAAGCCAACACAATATCCGGCCTCGATCTGTCCCTTCGGGACCGCTTCAAGTGCCGAACGCATGGTTTCGGCGCAATATGCGCCCTCATTTAATGCAAAGACCATAACCGCACAAGGAAAAGCATCCATCACTATGCCAAGCTTCGGAAGGCCGAAGTAAGCCAGGAACAGCTGCACCAAAAGAGGTGTGCCTCTGAATATCCATATATACAGCCTTGCAACAGTCTTTAAAACCTTTACGTTTGCATACTGAAAAAGGGCCATCAGCAAAGCTATGACCATTGCAAGAAAAAAGCCTATTATCGTAAGCGGAATCGTAACCTTAATACCCGCAAGCAATATCTTTCCGAGTGATTCCGTTAAAATGCTTAAAATTCTTTCGTCCATAAAACCCGGCTCTCCTAAAGTTCAACTTATTCTACTAAAAAAGCTTATACATTACAAATAACTTTTTAATAAAAAAAAGAAAAAAGAAAGTCTGACACGACTTTCTTTTTCTTTAATCAATGTTTACACATTCCTGATATCTTTAAAGGAAACATTCTTACAATACTTCATCCGGATGCTGCCAAGTGCGTTATCTTCAGGATTTTCGATTTCAATATTTTCAAATCTTACGTTGCTTACGGCATGCTTATCTTCGTCAAAGCCCTGCAAATCGATTGCCGCACAAGGGTGCCACTCATTTCTCCCGGAATTGTTGTCAAGGTATCTTCCGAGTATGTGCATGTTCTTAAACAAACAGTTTTCGAATATCGGAGGCTCGCTTGCGCCTATGCCATCATCATTGTAGCCTACGGAATGAAGCTGAACATGCGAGGTCACAACGTTTCTGACCTCAAGGTTTCTCACGTAGCCGCCGCGCTTCTTCGTACCCTTAATCTCTATTCCGGACCAGGTTGGCCCCATTTCACAATCCCAGATCTTAACCGTATCGATTCCGCCCGACATTTCGCTTCCCATACAGAGTCCGTGCCCAAACTCGGTGATGCAGTCAAAGATTCTTATGTTCTTCGTCGGTCTGTTTATTATATTTCCCTCAGGATTCTTGCCGGACTTGATGGCAACGGAATCATCCTCGGTATAGAAACGGCAGTTGAAAATCGTTGAATTTACCGAGGAGTCTGGGTCCCACCCGTCACCATTCCAGATGCCCTGCGACTCAAAGATACATTCGTCCGTCACAACTTTGTCGGAATATATGAAATGCACGTTCCAGGAAGGCGATTTGCCTATGGTAAGTCCGTGAATCCAGACATTCTTACAGTTACTCATATTTATGAGCCTGCCTCTTGCCCTGTGAGTCAGAGTTTCCGGCTTTTCGTATTCCTTAATGCGGTCTCCGAGTGAGTCTATGAACTCCTTAAGCCTTATTTCCTCACTCTTTGCAATATTCTTGGCCAGCTTAACTCCGCCTCCGTATATGGAGCCTTCGCCTCTTATCACAACGTTTTCGCAATTTGGTCCCGAAGCATGGTCAAGCTCTCCTAAATTAAGTAAGCTTTGGAAGCATTCCATCTCGATTCCCTCGAAACGACTCTTAATCTTTGGGCTGTAGTCAATGACCTCGGATGTACCCTGCAAAACCGCATCCTTTTCAACGTAAAGCTCCATATCGGAATGAAGCCTCAGAGCGCCCGTTAAGAAGTTACCCTTCGGAATATAAACCTGCCCGTCCTCTTTGCAGGCATCAATTGCTGATTGAATCGCCCTGGTATTTAACGTAACTCCATCACCGACTGCACCGAAATCTGTTATGTCAAGGCGCTTGCGTACAGGCTTAGTGATGCATTTAAGCTCCCCGTGCGTGCCGAGAGTATCGGAATACTTAAGTATATATTCCGTCTCGGGCTTTAACCCCGTAAACTTGCAATGAGTCTTGTAAGTCGACTTTGTCTCTTCGTTAAGGGAAATCGTAAACTGCGGTCTTTCCCCTTCGTAAAAAGGCAGGTCCCAGTATGCAATTATTTCGTGATCGGTTGATAGATAGGTAAGATTTTCCATGTTTGACTGCTCCTCTCTTTCCTTGATGGTATCACCTCAAGCAAAAAGAAACTATTTTCCAAAAATCTTTTCTTAGCATAAACAACCTTTTATTAGTGCTTCTTTTTCCGTTCTTTTAAGCTGCTTTATACGATACTCTTCACGCATGGCCTCGGACTTTGTCTCAAATTCCTTAAAATAAACAAGTTCGACCGGAAGTCTGGACCTTGTATACTTTGCGCCCTTCCCCGAATTGTGAACCTTTATACGTTTCTTGATATCATCAGTGTAGCCCGTGTAAAAGGTGCCGTCTTTGCACCTTACCATATACGTGTAATACATTTATGCCTCAGTGATATATTGAATCAGGCTCTTTTTAAAAGCTTTTGTCGGCAAATCTTCCCTGTCTAAGTCAAATCCACAGACAAGTACATGACTTTCTCCCATCTTTGTTTCAAACAAAGGCGACTTCGGAATGTTGTCAACAAAATTCGGAACCATTTCCATTATTATATCGTCATCCGTTCGTTTTGTAATGTCAAAAGAAACCGAATTTTCCAAAAGTTCCTTCCATTGGTAATCGATATACTTGCCGGTGGGAAAGCTTTTAAGTGCCTTATGAGTTTCCTTAAGCCATGCTCCGCAGGGGTCCGTGCTCGGAAAATGAACGGGAGACCAGAATACGGGGATAAAGCTGTTTTTGTAGGTAATTTCATCCAATGCGGTTTTCAAGGCGATCACGTTTCTTCCATTCAAAACCGCTTTTGAAAGCTCCTCCGCGCTTCTCACGATAACGCTTTCGTCAAGCTCTTCCTCTTCATCCGTAAACACGAAGATTCTGTAAGTATTCGTATATTCCGCCACGGAAAGCTCGATATTGATAAGCGAATTTTCCTTTATAAATCTTAGAGGAATTAATACTTTTCCTTCACCCTCACGAGTAGTCTCAAAAACAGTCTCGCCCTTACACTTCATCAAAAGCTTAAAAGAAGGATTCGTAATTTTCTTTTTCCCGTGATCGTACAAAGAAAGCCTTGCTTCCAAAATTTCAGTATTCTTAAATATTCTCTTCGCTATAAAAAGCGGAACCACAGGGGAACAGAACCTACGCCATTCGCTCGCCGAAATAACGCCCTTGTCCCTATGGAAGATATCGAGCATGCCGACCGTTGCCGTACTCTGTCCGGTGTAATCTGTAAGTGCAAGCAGCTGGAAGCCGCCCATTCCCTTTGTGCGAAGTACAGCCTCTATATCTTCTTTATAAAGCTTTGCAGCCAAATCACCCGAAGCCTTTATGTAATCGGTCAGCTTTCCGTAAACGCCTTTCTTTTGCATTTCCTTTCGAATGATATCGAAGTTTACCGCCAGCATGTTGCCGGTATATTCATCGGCCAAATCGACATTCGGATAAACGCAGTACTGCCCGACCTCAAAGGACGTAAAAGGTGTCGGCACAATTTTACGCATTTCGTCGTAATTAACGTCCGTGGCTTTTGCCGCCTCGTCATGTAAAAACTGAAGTCTCGCACTCTTGTGAAATATTTCAAAAGCGCAGAGATAATCCTCGTAAGGACTTAAAGGATGATCGAAATTCGATGTCATCGTATAAAGACGCCTGTTGTCTGTCGCCTTAGTCTCGCGGATAATGGTTTCAAGCAGACTGAAGTCGCCCATATTTTCATTGCCGTTTGAGAAAAACAAAAATGACGGATGATTTCCGTAGGTTTCTGATATTCTCAGAGCTTCCGTCCTGAAGTAGAGCTCATGCCATTCATCGTCTCCAAACTCCATGGGTGCAATATCTCTGTTAAGCCATAGTGGCATCTCAATTGAAAGATAGAGTCCGAGCAGGTCTGCTGCCGTAAACGCCGCCTCCGGAGGACACCAGGCATGGAACCTGACGTGATTCAGTCCGTACTCCTTAAATGCCGTAAAGTGCTTTATCCAGGTTTCTTTGTCCATCGGGGGATAACCCGTAAGCGGATACTGGGCACAATTTATGGTACCCCTTAGAGAAAGAACCTCTCCGTTTAGATAAAAGCTCTTGCCTTTGACGCAAATGTCCCTAAAGCCAAATTCCGTCACATATTCATCCGCAAAATCGTCGCATAAAAGCCTTACCCTTACGGAATACAAATTCCTGTCAAATTCGTCCCACTTTTCAATATCGTCAATATGTATAAAGAAATGATCCGTAAACCTCGAGGAAAAAAGTTCTATATCCTTAGTAGCTTTACTGACGCCTCCGTTTGGAGATATGACCTCAAATTCAAGACTTCCCTTTTTAATGTCCATGGGAATATGGCGGTCTGTCCTGATAATCGTTTCGAAGTCTATTCCGTCCTCGCGAGTAAACACCTTAACGTTTTCAATATAGTCCTTCGGATAAGCATTTATCTCCATCCGTCCGATGATGCCGTTCCAGTAGCCGCCCGTATCCACGCTGTAGCCGCTTGCCATATCACCGAGGTTCAGAAAATTTGAATTGTCAACTTCAATTTTAAGTGTATGCCTTCCTGTGAAATCTTTAATCAGCGGTTCACCCTTTGTATCCACGCGATCGCTAAGCCTATAGATATGAGGGGTTGAAAGTTCGATGCTTCCCCTTCCTACCGGAATGTCATCAAACCACAATTTTGAAGCAATATTTACCCTCTCTAAAAATACGCAGAGATTCTTTCCTTCAAACTCCGCAGGAATATCGATTTCACGTGCGTACACCAGCTTTCCGATATATTCGTATTTCTCCCTCGGAGCCCTGACTGCCTCTTTGGCATATTCTTTAAAATATTCCTGCTTCTTCCCGATTCCGTTTTCACATACAGAGCCCGGAAGTCTGACCTCCCTGTCTACCTCGCCGTCAGGTGAGGTGCAATGCCACTTTCCACTTATATCAATTGTCTGCATTCTTGCCTCCGATAGTCGTCATGCCTCGCGTTAAAGTTACCGGCGTCATATTCGAATCTGCATTAGCTAATATTAATAGGAAACAAAAAACGTTTCCCATAATCGAAGCACGCGCATTTCATGCGCCTTTACTCCAAATTTGCTTCGCAATTTCAGATAAGTTACATTGCATCTTCGAAGCCAGCGTTTATACTTCAAGCTTAACTTAGTCAGGTTCAAACTCCGACCAAATCAAGCCCCGCTTTTCCGAGTGCAATCATCTTCTCACAGTGCTTTTTGTTGTTTTTGTTTAAATCTGCATCAAATACCAGAAAATCCGGAAGCGATACCGCAAAGAAATCCGGTATTATCTCGTCATTCATATGGCTCTCACCGTACTCTGTCATTGCCTTAAAATCTCTTACACTCTCAGTATGCGCTGAAAGCTTATCCATGGCAAGCGCCTTAAAATACATCATTTCCGGCGGTTGATCGTTATAGTATCTCGCACTTGAAAGGTCAAAATCTCCCCTTGCGGCAAGCTTAAAATATTCTGTCCTCTCAGGCTCCCTGCTTCTTTCTCCGAGGTAATAATAGATATCATTGTCGAGTGCTCCGATAAGCTTGCCCTCACTTAGGTTTTCAGGGAAAGTGAGCGCTTTTTTCAATAGTATAACTGCCTTCTCGTCGTCTGATTCTTTCTTTGCAAGTCCTATCAATGCCTTCTTGTACTCGCCCGTTATCTTTCCCTCTCCGCCTTCCCAGGGGTGGAACTTGTGACTTGTGCAAAGCTCGTAGGCAAGCTCGTACCTTCCAACCCCGTTCAATACCGAAATGTACTCCGTAAATAACGGATCGGTCTTTTCCATGAGTGTAAGGTTTTCAGTCATGTGTGAAAGTCTCTCCTCCAGGGTCCTGTCAGTAATCTTATAAAGAAGGTCAAGCTCAAAGAACACTCTTGCATCGGTTCTGTCCATTGAAAAGGCTTTTTCCATGCAGGCTAATGCTTTTTCTTTATCATGCCTCTTGTTGTAATAGGCGATCGACAGATTTCTGTAAACCGTGGGCAATTCGATTTGTCCCTTGGCGCTCTCCCACAAAGAAATTGCCTCATCAAAATTTCCCTTGTCATAAAGCAGACATCCAAGGTAGTAAGCCGCCATTGCACCTCCCGCGCTTACGGCCTTTTTAAGTACATTGATATCCTCCGTCCTGTTGGGGAAGCAGTAAAGGCTCGGCGCGCTCTCCCCATCTTTAAGGTAAGCTTTATCCTCCGTACAGTAATAAAGATAATATGAAACAAGCGGATTACCTGACGGTGCCATCTTAAGTATGCTTGCAGCCTCCTCGTACAACCCTGCAAAAATATAGCATAAAGAAAGCTCTATGAAATTTGCGGGGTCATTTAGCATAGCGGACTTGAAGCTTTCAAAATCACCGGTGTTTACGGCATTCTCGTAAAGCGCTCCAAAGTCAAGTGAATCTCTCCTTAACGAATCCTTTACAAATTTCTCTGATTCATCTGCCCGTCCAAGCAGTCTTAATGTGCAGGCTTTAAGTGTACGGGCATTTAAATTGTTAATGCCCTTTTCTAAGGATGCATCCAAAAATCCAAGTGCTTCGTCTAAATTGCCTTTTCTAAGTTCAAGACCTGCAAGCTTATAAAAGCCCTTTGCCTTAAAATTTTCATCCCAGACAGATTTATAATATGCGTCATATGCCTTTTCGTATTCTCCGCACATTTCATATGAAAGACCCAGATTAAAATACGGCTCACAGTCATAAGGATTGGGATTTCTAAATGTCGAGCGTTTAATTGCCGTCTCAAAATATCCGATACTTTCCTTGAAATATCCGTTTTTAAAAAGAAGGCGTCCGTATGCGTTGTTGATGCGGATATCTAAAGGATCGCGTCTTAAGCCTTCAAGGTAATAGTCTTCCGGATTGAAGGTTGCGTGTCTGTACTGTTCAAGATGCATTCCGTCCAGGTACAGTTCTTCGTTTGATTTAATTTCTCTTGGAGAAAGCATGGCCTTTGCGGGCTTTGCAGTCATTTCTTCATCCTTTATAACGGGTGAATAGGAAAGAATCACCTTGCCGTTTCTAATAATTTCTGCTTTTATATCGTCTGATATTACTCCCTCTACCGATGTCTTAAAGCTCTTAGCTGCATTAAGTGTAAGCAGCTTTTCGTAAATAACCTTTTCACATGAGCTTACTCTTATCAAATCGCCCTTTGAATGATTGACCGAAGAATAAACTGTTAGGGTTAAAGTTTCTTCGTTTCTTTCTGCATTAAGCGCATATTCCCTACTTGCATTCTTGACCGCCCCGACAGCCTTGTACGGCATGAAGTACTGGGTGAAGGTTTTTTCCTCGTAGGGCTTTAGGAAGGTAAAGTCGGGCTGATTGTCCGTAAACACTCCCGTCATGAGTTCGATGTAAGGTCCGTTTTCATCCGTAAGATTTCTATCCCACGCACGTCCGAAGTCACCGTTGCCCCAGGTCCATTGTTTCTTGCCGGGTGAAATATGATGATCTGCCACATGAAGAAGCCCTGCCTCCTTTGAATCATCATAATTACCTATAAAATCAAAGTCCGAATGTCCAGCCATATATGAGGTCGGAACCGGAATATTTTTATATCTGGAAATATCGGTTCCGGGCGCATAATTTACCTTGTAATAAACACTGTCCGAAATTGGGAATTTTGAAACATCCCTCTTGCCGTGATCGAATACGTAGGTTACGTCCGGAGGAAAGATTGAACGTGTATAATCGTTTACGCTCACTGCGGGATTTGCCCACCAAAGGAAGGTCTGCACACGGTCCGTCCCGTTATAGAGCTTTCCCTTTATCTCAAGATATGCCTTGTCCGGGTAAAGCGTAAATTCAGCCTCACCCTTTGTGTGAAACATCTTTTCAATCTCTCCCGTCACTACGGAAACAGAACCGTCCTCATGCTCTTTGATGCAAGCGCTAACAGGATCAAAGGTTGAAGGTCTGTGATGCTGAGGCCAGTTAAATTCAATTCCTCCGGAAATCCACGGACCCGCAAGTCCTACGAGTGCAGGCTTAATTACCTCATTGTAATAGACTGCGTCATAACCGTTTGTCTTGTCGTAAAGTCTCTGTACTCTTCCTCCGAGCTCAGGAAGCAGCATTACGAGGAGATAATCGTTTTCAAGAAAAATGGCATCATATTCCTTGTCGATTTTCTCATCCGAAACGCCTTCACAAATAGGATGCGGATAGACGCGCCCAGAAGATCCCTGATAAACTCTTTTTTCAAGAAACATAGGATTCTTGTCATACTCCTTAATCTCGTAAGTGGGAATAACTATTTTTTTTCTTTCTACAGTTACCTTATTCATAAAACCTACCTTGGACGTGATTGTTTTTTGTTGCTCTTATTATATTCTCGTATTTTTCACGTTTCACTTAGGATTGTTGCTTGAAAATATAGAAAAATTGCTGTATGTTTCCCTTATGAGAAAAATAAATTTCACCGAAGCAATCTATTCCGATTCCATTTGGAATGTATCGACCCCCTCTGAAGTTGCACTGCAGATGCCCTTCTATGTGCTCGAGGCAGGTTTTTTTAAAGCAAAGCCTGACTACCTGGTTGAAAGAAGCTGTCACGATAGCTTTCTCTTGCTGTTTACGGTTAATGGAGAAGGAATCGTCACTGTAGGCGGTAAATCGGTTACCCTTCCAAAAGGTTATGCGGTTATTTTTGACTGTCATAAGCCTCACCGATACGAATCAAACAACGTTGAGTGGACCTTTTCATGGCTTCATATTCGCGGGAACTCCGTCGAAAGCCTTATAAACGTCCTGACAGAAGAAAAAAGCCCTTACCCCACTCCGGTTACAGAGGCAAAGTTTCAGAGCATTTTTCTCGAGCTTTTAAATACCTTTCACATTCAGACTGCACCCTCGTTGCTTTCAAGCTCCGTCCGCATTCTCAAGCTTCTTGAACTTTTGAGCAAAGAAAAAGAAGGAGATACTCCTTCTTTTTCACCCGTCGATTCATCAATTGAATATATACACGCCAATTACGCAAAGCCCGTCAGCATCGATATGCTTTCCGATTACGTAAACCTCTCAAAATATTATTTCATAAAGCTTTTTAAGAAGAAGACCGGTCTTACGCCGCATGCCTATCTCATGAACTATCGCATAAATGAAGCCAAGAGACTCCTTGTTGAATCAGACAGTTCAATCGAAGAGATTTCCGAATTGTCCGGTTTTTCCGACCCTTCCTGCTTTATTGCCGCCTTTAAAAAAAGAACCGGAATGTCTCCTCACAAGTACAGGCACAGCAAACTGTTGCCTTATTAACCTATTTTTACTCAACATTCTTTAAAGCATCGCTCATGGGTATTTTATTAATCTTAAACATCATCACACAGGCAACTCCCACATAAGAAATCATTCCGTACACAAAGAGCTTCACATAACAGCTTGAATCTACCATATAGGGAAGGTATCCTGCCATCATCCTGTAAATATATACCCTAAAGCACCATCTTAATCTGAAATACGTATCCCAAATGATTTCTTCTGTACCTTGTAAGATTTCGTCTGCTCATGTCTTTAGTCTTCTCTCCGTTAATCGAGACATATCCGGAGTCTGCAGTATCAATTCCTCCTATGATGTTTAAAAGAGTTGACTTTCCCGATCCCGAAGGTCCGAGTAAGACGCATATTTCTCCTTTCTCAATTTCCAAGTTCACTCCGTTGAGAACAGCTACCTCACTCTCGCCCTCGCCATAATGTTTTTTTAATTCATTAACTTCAACAAAACCCATAGAATCCTCCGTTTACAAAAATAGGTGCAGTTAGCTTCTGCTAACTGCACCTATTATGAAGTATAATCTTGTGTTGCTCAATATACATTTTTCACAATTTTATATATGATTATTTGTTCATATGTTGTTATTTTGTCTTTTTGTTTTCCGCAAACACATATACATCCATTCTGATTGCCTTCCCGTTCAAGGAGTATGAAGGCTTTTGTCCCGCAAGGGTCTCTCCCTTAAGCGGTCTTTTTACGACAATTTTAAAAGGCTTTGAAGCCTTGGCAGCATTAAACAGCTCTTCTTCTTCGTCGCACGGGGCCTCAAGCTGATGGATTAATTGAAACTTCTTTTTTACCAGGGAAGACTTCTTCCTCTCTGGGAACATCGGATCAAGGTAAACTATATCGGCTTCACCTATGTGATTTATCAAAGCATTAATGCTGTCTTCGTTAAAAATTTCCATTCTTCCCGCGTATAAAGAAAGCTTTGGATCGTCAATTGCTCTTTCATGGGCATCCTTTAAAAGCTTAAAGATAATTTCATCCCTTTCATAAAGCTTTACCCTAAAGCCTGCTGCCGCAAGGATAAAGGAATCCTCTCCAAGTCCCGCCGTCGCATCGATAATCGTTTGACCGGTTCTCCCCTCCTTTCCCCTGCAGGCCCTTACTATAAGCTCCGTCTCAAGATTTGAAGTCCTAAGGCGTTTGGAAAGCTTTGAAAAATCTCCGGTTATCAAAAGTTCGTCATCCTTAAGTGCAAGACCTTTTTCCGTTTGTATTAAAACCGCACCGTTTTCTTCCATATACTTATTCCTTAAAAAATCGTCGGAAGCTATTTCTAACTTCCGACAAATTCAAAAATATCTGTGTGTAAATGATATTCGTAATCCGCCTCGCTACGGCTCTGCTAAAAGCGGCACTGCGTGCCTTACTAAGTACTGGGCTTTTGCCCCGGCACCTCGTAGGGGAGCACCCCACCGTCTAAAGGCTGTGGGTTTTCTTAAACTTTTATATTTTTACCTTGGCATTGAGATGATAAAGGTTGCGTTTCCATTAATGATCAGCTTGCCATATCCGTTAGGCACTATGAAGTGGTCGCCCTTTTTAACCATGGTGCCGTTTACCTCACCGTAGCCTTCCACACAGGATACTATCTCAAACGGTGCAGCTTTATCAAATACAATTTCTTTTTCGACATTGACCTTATAAACCGAATAGTACTTACAGGTAACCAGTTCTTCTATGCCTTCAGCCTTGCTAGTTTCCTTTACTGAGCCCTTATCCGCAGGAACGGTAATTACGTCCTTTGACTTCTCTATATGAAGCTCACGGGGCTTGCCATTCTGTAAACGGTCGTAATCGTAAACGCGATAAGTGATGTCCGAATTCTGCTGAGTCTCAAGAATCATGACTCCGCCCTTTATTGCATGAACAGTACCGGGATTTATCTGTACGAAATCGCCCTTCTTAATGCTTACCTCTCTGATGAGATCTGTAAACCTGTGTTCATCAATCATCGAGCAAAGCTCCTCTTTCGTCTTTGCATTGTGACCGACTACAAGACGTGCATCATCCTCGCAGTCGAGGATGTACCAGCACTCCGTCTTTCCGAGAGAACCGTTTTCTTTTTCCATTGCATATTCATCGGACGGATGAACCTGAATCGAAAGATCGTCCTTTGCATCGATTACCTTTAAAAGAAGCGGGAAGCGATCGGAATCCGGTTTACCAAAAAGCTCGGGATTGTTTTTCCAAAGGTAGGAAAGCGTCTTTCCCTTGTATTCACCTGTTTCGCAGACACAGTCTCCGTTTGGATGAGCGCTTATCGCCCAGCACTCGCCCGTATTGTCTGCGGGTATATCGTAGTTAAACACGTCCTTCATCTTGTTTCCGCCCCAGATCATGGTCTTGAAGACAGGTTTAAAGAACAAAAGCGGTTTTTCTTCCATAAGACAGCCTCCGTTTGTCCTGATGACTTCCTCGTAAAAATATGAGGAATCCTTTCTGATGCGACGACCGTTTGTAAAGTCCACATAAACCATACCGAAGCGGTCCCTGTATCCCAAATTCCATTCAAAGTTGTCGGTTAAGGTCCATTCAAAATATCCCCTTATATCGACGCCTTCATCTATAGCCTTACGCATCTTGAGTATATATCTCTTTAAAAAATCTATTCTCTGAGGGTCATGAACACGTCCGTCCGCTGAAACCCAGTCGCGCACGCAGGTGCCGTTTTCGGTTACGTAAATAGGGGTCTTGTATCTTTCATACAGGAACTTGAGTCCCCAGTAAAAGCACTCAGGCGTCATCGGCCAGTCATTTCCGGTAATTGCATATCCGGGATCTCTGTCACAGTACTCAGGCTTACCATCCGCGCCCATTTTAATCGCATAGCCGTTGTAAATATTCTCACCCATGAAATCCAAAGGGGTTGAGATAAGCTCCATATCCTCCTTTGTAATCTTAGGAAGATAGTCTTTATAGGCTTCCAGGCCGTCCTCAGGGTATTTACCCAAGAATACCGGGTCCGAAAACCAGGCAACAGTCCAGGTCCAGTTTGACTCGTACGGGTTAATTGAAAACATTACCTGTCTTGCAGCCTCAATATCCTCTTTGCTGTCTGTCAAAGGATAAGGCATTCCGCAGGTGGGGGCAAAGCCTACCTTGATAGGCTGATGCGCGTACTTTCTTAAGGTCCTTGTGGCAAGACCGTGAGCCTTCAGCATATTGTGGACCTGCAGAAACTGTTCTTTCTTACTAAGTTCAAGTGCCGGTGCGTGTTCTTTATGCAGGAAGGAAATTCCCGAAAAGCACTGAGGCTCATTAAGAGTAATGAAATACTTTACCTTGTCGGAAAAGCTTTCTGCTACCACACGTGCATACTCAGCAAACCAATTTACGGATTCAGGATTTACCCATCCGCCCTGCCTCTGAAGTGCTTCGGGGTAGTCCCAATGGTACATGGTGATGTATGGCTCAATTCCATTGTTTAAAAGTTCGTCAATTACGTCCCTGTAGAACCTTACGCCCTCTTCATTGACACGGCCTGTCCCGTTTGGAAGAATTCTCGGCCAGGATAAAGAAAACCTGTATGCCTTAATTCCCATCTGCTTCATTAAGGCAATATCTTCCTTATACCTATGGTAAAAATCGCAGGAAGGCTCAGGCTTACAATCGTTCCAAATCCTGCCGGGTTCGTTTACGAACAAATCCCAGATGCTTTCACCCCTTCCGCCTTCATTTAATGCGCCTTCCGTCTGAAAGGAGCTTGTAGCAACTCCCCATACAAAATCTTTTGAAAAATCCTTCATGTCATTCACTCACGATTACGGAAACCAGATAGAACGGCACCGCATCCTTAATCTCCTCTTTAGAATGATCCTTAATAATCGTAATTTTTATCCTGTGATGCTTCTTTACCCCATGAACCAATATCGGTTGTGTGTAAAGGCAGTCGCCCCAGTTCTCTGAAAACTCGCCGTCAAGTATCGCCTCGCACTCGCCGTCAACCGTAACCTTTGCAATGGGTGCGGGTTTAACTATTGATTTACGATACTGAACCGTTACGTTTGCACAGTCTGCTTCGAATTCAATGCTGTCTCCGACATTCCAGGCGGTAAACCCATAGCGGAAAAATTCCGTGACACTCTTTTGCGGAGTCAAATCCTTTTCAAAGCCTTCAAGCTTGGGATTTGAATTTATGTTTCTTAAACGCCTCGAATGTTCGTAAGTATTCCTGGTAAGAGGCTTTAAAAGCACGCTACTTACCTTAATGAGCTCATCTTCGCGGCTTACTTTCTTTAGCACCTCTTCAAGATAATAAATAATCTGCTCCGACAAAATCCTGTGTCCCTCGTCATTCGGATGAAGGTCGTCGGGCGTGACCTCGCGGTTATCTATATTTCCGTTCTTTACCTCTGGGAAAAGTGAGTATTTCATGGAAACTTCGGGGAGGTCATAGTATTTGCCGATTATTACATGCTTGTCCTCCGCACTTACCATGTCATCATACCTGACATTGTGTACGAGCATAAGGGCATTTTCGGTGCTCTCCGACAATATGTGCCTTACAAGCCCTTCATAGGTCTCCATAAAATAATCCGTCGGTTCGTCGTTTACGCTAAACTCTACAATCGTAAAATCGGGCTTATAGCAAAGAAGATCTTCGGAAACCCTCGCCGCGCCGAAGTCGGACGGTGTGCCTCCGATTCCCGCATTTATAAAGGTAATCTCCGAATCCTTAAAGGTATCCTTAAACCATTTTGCGACCCTGCTTGCGTAGCAGTTTTCCTGCACCGATGCAAGCGATCCCTGCGTGATGGAACCTCCCAGAAATCCGATTGTAATCGGCTCCCCTTTTAGCGCCTTTACAAAGGTGTTTTGAAGGCGACTTGTATCCCCTTCGTTTATAACACCTCTCTTATAGTTTATTGCAACCATACTGCCTCCTGAATGTTTTGTTGGCACCTCACAACCCTTTTACGATATTTTAACACATAGCCCTAACGGATTTAAGTGTTTTTAAGCATTTTTAACAAACAAATATCCCCGATTGATTTTTATTTTTCTTTGTTCTATGATGCCTATGGAAAAAGAAAGAAAAGGAACCATTATCATGACGGAATTTGAAAGATTAAGTGAAGCAAAAATAGACTCTCGTCTCCTCTTTGACGGAAACATTCTTCACGTCTATAAGGATGACATACTCCTTCCCAATAAAGAAAAAGCAACCAGAGAATACATAAAGCACATCGGTGCCGTTTGCGTAATTCCCGTTACAAAAGACGGAAAGGTAATCATGGAACGGCAATTTCGCTATCCCGTAAATTCGGTCATCAGCGAAATACCCGCAGGAAAGCTTGACTCCAAAGATGAGGACAGGCTCGAGGCAGCAAAACGCGAATTACGAGAAGAAACCGGGTATACGGCAGATAAGTGGGTTGACTTAGGTGAATATCTCCCCGCTCCCGCTTATTCCGACGAGAGGATTTCCATGTATCTCGCAACCGGCTTGCATAAGGGCTCAAACGATCTTGACGAGGATGAGTTCTTAGACGTCTGCGAAATTCCGTTAAATGAGCTTGTCAAGGATGTACTTTCCGGAAAGATTACCGACGGAAAGACCCAGATTGCGATTTTGAAGGCTAATGCATATTTAAATTAGTTTTATTTTACTATTTCCTCTGAATCAAGCATCACGGTGAAGGGGCCGTCATTTGTAAGCGACACTTGCATATCGGCTCCGAATTCTCCCGTTTCTGTGTGTATCCCATAATCTTCTCTTGCGCTTTTCACAAAGTATTCATAGATACCTTTGGCGTGTGCGGGATTTCCTGCCTTTATAAAGGAAGGTCTGTTTCCCTTTCTGCAATCGGCATAAAGCGTAAACTGGGAAACGATTAAGAGTTCCCCCGAAACGTCATTTATCGAGAGATTTGTTTTTCCGTTTTCATCCGCAAAAATTCTTAAATTTATGAGCTTCTTCAGCATCTTATCGGCAATTTCCTCGGTGTCATCTTCACAGGCTCCAAGAAGTACCAGATAGCCTTTGTTTATCTCTCCCTTTGTAACTCCCTCTATCTCTACCTTTGCCTTGCTTACCAATTGGACTAACAATCTCATGTGTCTGACTCCTCGCAAATATGTTACAATTATCAGGGTTATTCAAACCCTCATTAAATTTTAAAGGATTTTACCGCTTTGTCAAATACACTTACTCTTACCTTTACGGGTGACATAGGCTTTGATCACTACATGGGGAACCGATTCAAGGATGAAAATCTTTTATCCGAAGACATAAAGGATTTCCTGCTTTCAAGCGACCATTTAATCGTAAACGTTGAAGGCGCACTCTCGGATTCGGAAATTACTCTTCCGAAGAATGGGGTAGCCGCCCTTGCTCACAGCATGCCCGCTAAAGTTATTGATTTTCTTTCTTCAATTCACGTAAGCATTTTAAGCCTTGCAAACAATCACATCATGGATGCTGGCGCCAAGGGGCTAAGCGATACTCTTCTCCTTGCACGCACACACTGCATGGATACAATCGGTGCGGGCATGAATATAGATGAAGCCTCAAAGCCTTTAATTCTTAACGGTGCAGGTGGAATAGGGATTTTTTCCGTCGGTTATCAGCGTGCCTGCAGAAAGGCGGATGAAAGCACTCCCGGATGCCTAAGCTGGAGCGACATGGAAAGAATTTCCTCAAACATTAAAGAAATCAAGTCCAAATGCCGTTGGTGCATCGTGGTTTCCCACGGCGGTGAGGAATTTACCTCTCTCCCCGCTCCGTATACGAGGGACCGCTACCTTGAATACCTTGATATGGGAGCTGACATTGTGGTCGCACACCACCCTCATGTCCCCATGAACTATGAAATTTTGGAAAACGGCAAGGGAATCTTCTACTCTCTTGGAAACTTCATATTTGATACAGACTACCAGCGTGCCCAGTTCAACACTGAAAAGGGAGTTCTTATAAAGATAACTCTTTCTGAAACTGACTGGACTTTTGAGCCCCTCGGCATAAGGGTAAACAGGAATAAAGAAACCATTGAGAGAGCCGACCTCCCATTGATATTTGAAAATGTCACAAAAGATGACTATGACCTCCTAATTCCTCTTTCTTCAAAAGCCTTTCTTGAGGCTACGAAAAAACAGCAGATTTTCTTAAAGCCTGACAAATACTCAGCTTCCACCACCGATGAAGAATGGAAAGAAAATTTCTTTGAAGAGAAACGAAGCGGCCGTGTTCCGGGCGAAGCCTTGGACCTTCAGATAATCGTTCCCCTCGCAGACAGGGAAAAAGAAAAAGCCTGGAAAAAATCCAAGCTTTCAAATGTAGTCAAATATATAACCGATCAGCTTTAAAAAAGCATTCAGGTTCTTTAGCAAAAATGCCGGTATTCAAGTAAAGCACCTCGTAAGGCGCGTAATTCCGCTTTTATGAGTATATAGCGAAGCTGATTTCGCATCATTAGCAAAAGCATAAGAAAATGCGGTGCCTTTTTACCAAAGTTCTTTCTTTATCCCCATCCTGGTCCAGAATAGTTTAAGTGGATGTCTGCTTCTGAATTCCTTAAGAGCATCCATTCCTTCCTTTGTAACAGGCCTTATCCAACCGCCGGAATGAATATGAAACTGCATCAGTACAAATCTGATAGGCTCATCTATATATGAAAAAACGAAAACCGCGAGGAAAGGCAGATGCCACACAAGTCCACCAAGGCAAAGAAGCGGAATGTTCAACACATACATAAATCCGATTTCAAAACAGGTCCCCGTAATTGCGTCTCCCGAAGCACGACAGGTGTCGTTTGAAATCCAGTTACTCATACGAAGAACCGCTATGATGCAGTAAACCAACAGCATTTGGGTGGCATAGTCAAAGGAAGCACTGTTTAAGCCCATTAGATGAAGCAGTGGCGTATGGATTGCAATAATGCAGACACACACTACAAAAATGGTTCCCGCGCAAAGGTATACGCATCTGTTTGCAATCAGATGAGCCTCGTCATGCTTTCCGGCTCCCACTCTGTTTCCAACAAGTACCGAGGCGGCGCTTGAAAATCCGCTAAAGAATGCAATTACAAGTCCTTCTATCGTACGAAAAACTGCGAGTGCGGCAATAGCCTCCACCGCCTGCCTTCCAAGAACGATATTAATTATGAGGTTTGAAACTCCGATTGCAAGCTCGTTTAATATAATCGGAAAGCACTTTGTGTAAAAAAGCTTTAAAGAATCTTTGGTCCAGGCAAAGTGATCTTTTATTCTAAAAAGAAAATGCAGTTTCTTTATCCGTGACAAAAGTAAAAGAGTGAATACATTTACAAAGGCCGCAATTAAAGTCGCAAGTGCCGCACCTTCGACACCCAAGGGCTTTGCGCCGAGATTGCCGAAAATAAACACCCAGTTTAGGAATATATTTGAAAGGACCGACGCGATTGATGCTACAAGCGGTATGCGTACTTCCTCTGTCGAGCGAAGCAGACCGCTGACTCCGACCGAAAATACCTGCAGTGGATAGGCAAAGCCGATAATTCTTAAATACTTAACCCCGATTTCACGGTATATTTCTTTATCCGTATAGATGCCCATTACGGTATTCGGAAAGAAAACCGCAAGGCTTCCGAAAATGCACGCAATCAAGAGCAGGATGCTGATCATCATACCATACGAACGCTTTAAGCCTGCTTCGTCCTTGTTCCCCCAATATTGAGAAAAAAACAAAATACCTCCGCCAAGGATTCCCCAATAACAGGAAAGCATAAGCGACGAAAATTGAGCGCACAAGCCGACGGCTCCAACACTTGTCTCCCCGATTGAACCTAACATTATGGTATCAACCATACTGCCAGTCGTCGTGAGAAGATTTTGACAGGCCACGGGAACGGCTATAGCGAAAACCTTTTTTAAAAATTCACCGTAGCTTTGTATATTTGTCTGAGACATAAAAACCTCATAAAGATTTCACATTAAACAACTATCTCAAGGTAACCTACAAGCTTCGAAAAATCGTACTCGTCAAGCACTCCGAGACCGGAATCGTAGAATTTTCCTTCAAAGCCGATCAGGTAATGATTGTACCTGCCCATCTTTTCCATCATAATACAGCATTTCGGAAGCTTAACATCCTTCTTTCCGAGTGTATAAACAATCTCCTCAGAATGAACAAAACCGAAATAATTCAGTGCTCCTATCATCCTGCCCATGGTTGCCTGCCACTCGGAACAATGCATTATGTTGCATACCCTTTCAATCGAAAGACCTGAAAGCATCGCAATGCAGCTCTGTCCGCAGAGACCGTCCTGAGGCTGGCGTATACAGGTAATGGAGTCAATCTTCCTGATGGGGTTCGCACTTGAATAAGGGCTGTCCTCAACCTCCGACTTGGTAATTCTGAAGGAAACATGTACGGCATCCTCCTTACTGAATTTCCTGGCAACATCGGGCTGAATCGGTATTCTGTAATAGCCCTTTCCCAAAGGTGTCAGGTTACATACAAAGGTTATATCATTAGCCTTAACCTTTGCCGGAACATTTCCTTCTTTTTCACAGATTTCCCAAACGTTGAAGGGAATTGAAATATAGTTTCCCACTTCATCTGTCTCAAGTTTACCATCAAATGTATATTTCATATCACTTACCTGCTTCCTTTTCTTTATTCAAAAGAGCGGCGGTCATTTCAACCGTCTGCTCAATCGTAAGTCCTTCTTCATCGATTGTGATGTCCGCATAGTCCGCATAAAGCCTGACTCTTTCATCATAAAGAGCCTCAAAGGTCTGCCCGGGTTTAAGCACGACCCCGCGTCCCTTTATGTCGCTTAAGCGTGCGGATACTGCCTCAAGCGAAAGCTTTAAATAAACGACAGCGCCAATATCCTTTAAATGCTGCATTGCCTTTTTGCCGTACACAACACTTCCGCCTGTTGCGATGACGGAATTTGAAACATTGACACTACTAACTATGGTCTCTTCCGTATCCAGGAAGCCTTCCACGCCCTTTTTAGCAATAATTTCACGCAAAAGCTTTTTTTCTTTTTCCTGAATCACCAAATCCGTATCAACAAAATTCATGCCAAGAGTTTTTGCAAGTATGACACCAATTGTGCTCTTACCGACTCCCGGCATACCTATTAATACAATATTGTCTTTCACTTAACAGTCTCCCTTAAATTATTACGGTGAGCAGACCGTGCATTTTAAAGTATATCCGTCCACAATTGCTGCTTCCAAAGTATTGTAATAAAGTGCATTTACTCCCGAAGGTTCAATCAGGCACCCAAGCTTATGAATCTTACCGCTTGATTTGCTCACTACATAAGCATAGTCCGTACCTTCCGTACTCGTAATACTTACAGTACTTGACGATATCGTATCATTTGCGGATATGCCGTTTGCCTTATTGGAAGCCTCCACAACTGCCTTCTGCTCGGCTAATGCCTCTTCTTCCTGAAGCCTTACAATTTCATCATAGGATACTTCTCCCGATGTACCTGAAAGATTCGACACTGCATCCTTTACATCATCCGCCACATCGGAGATGATCGTGCCGGCAGCACTTATTACATCCTGCGCGCTCACTTCTTTAGCATTTACCGTAACAGAATCCGACGTTACACTGTCCGCTTCATCTGTCGCGCTCTTTCCATTTCCGGAATACGTAAGTATACCTATGCTCCCGATTACACACAGTAAAATCAGGGCGTAGGCCATGCCTCTTAAAATTTTCATATCGTAACCCTCTTTTTGTCCCCTAAGTATGAATTTTAGCATTATCTTAAGATTTTGTGAATACGGAAGCAAAAAGTAAAGAGTTTCGCCAGCGACATATTTCCTCTTTACGCACGTGTGCATCCTCTCGGGGGTACCGGAAACGAAGTTCCTAATAGAAAAACCGCACTTTTAAAAATGACCTTCAAGCCTTTCAAGGTCACTTTCAAAAATGCGGTCAAAAAATATTATTTCTTCACAAGCTTATTAAAGCATCATTCCTGCTGAAAGAATGACCACCAAAAAGCCTCCAACCATGAGCATTCCCAAAATCGTGCTCTTCAAACTCTTCGATTCCTTAAACATCAGGTAACCCTCCCTTTCTTAAGGTGACTTAAGTTTAAAGTCAAGGGGTTAAAGGACCGTTAAAGAAAAATTACAAATAAATTAAAAGCTCCTGCTTATTATAAAGCAGGAGCTTAATATCATTCTTTTTCGCCTTCACCGTCTCGTGTTTCGACCGACGAAACAGAGGCTACAACCGCAACTGCCGCGATAACCGCGATAAGAGCGAAAAGTCCGAAAATCGAAATTGCAACTACAACGCCTATGTCCATTACACACCTCCGAATTATTTAAATGATACTACATTCGAAATTTACTTTCAACCATCGATACTAATCCAGATAGCCGGACGAATACCGTCTTTAACGCTTCCGACATCATGGCCCACCGTCCTGATAATGCCCGTTGCTCCTACATCCATAGCTTCGGTAAGCTTACCGCCATTGGTACGAAGCCACCAGTTTCCGGCGCCTATTGTCTTTTCGCTGATGCCGTCTTCCTCATATCCGAAAAGCTTGAAATCCTCTTCATCAATGTAATATACGCCGTTGCTCTTTGCATACTCGGTGACCTTTGCAGCTCTCTCCTCGCAGGCCTTATCGGTATTCTTAAAATACTTTTTTGCCTCGTCGTAGCTTAAGAGAAACACCTTGTCAGTAACCTCGGCTACATTTGCAGAAACATCCGCCGCAGTCGTGACATAATCGCAGATAATGCTCTTCTGCGTTTCACTGAAGGCTCCGTTATAAAAGGTATCGTTTAAATAAGTCCTTACATAGGAATCATCCCAGGTAACTCCTTCGTATGAAGAATTAAACGGAACCATATCCAATACACACTCGGAAATAAGAAGCATATGCCCGTTTTCTTCGGAAAGCACCCTCCAGGTAATCGTTTCCAATCCATTATCGGGATTTCCGTCCTGTTCATATACGCCGCCGGTTACCGTTTTTCTGTCACCCGAAATAATAAAGTCGCCGACTAAGGTTTCTTCCGGTTCAGGTTCAGGCTCGGGCAAGGCTTCTTCAGGCTCACCCGATACATCCGGTTCTGTTTCCTCTGTGCTTTCGACTATCTTGCTTTCGGATACCGATACGGAAGTGTCAGTCTTAGCTTCCTCATTCCCGCATGCAGGCAGCATCACCAAAGCGCATAACACCATTATCAAAAATTTCTTTTTCAATTCTATTCCTTCTTTATCTGATATCATCCATCTGTGCCGTGTAAAGCTTGTAATAAAGTCCTTTACGCGCAATTAACTCATCATGAGTTCCGCATTCGGCGATTCCACCGTCATCAATGTACATTATTTTATCACAATTTCTGATAGTTGAAAGCCTGTGTGCAATTATAAACGAAGTACGTCCCTTAAGCATTGCATTTAAGCCCTGCTGCAGTGCCTTTTCCGTCTGAACATCGATACTTGAAGTTGCTTCATCAAGCACCAAAATTGCGGGATCTGAAAGCAGGGTCCTTGCAAAGGAAATCAGCTGCTTCTGACCCTGACTCAAGAGCGAACCTCTTTCTTTAACCTCGGTCTTATAGCCGTCCGCAAACTTTTCGATAAAAGCAGATGCACAAACCGTATCGCTTGCTTTCTTTATCTCATCAAGGGTGGCATTTAGCTTTCCGTATCGAATATTGTCCTCGATGGTGCCTGAAAAAATGAACGAATCCTGAAGCATTATACCCATCTGCGAGCGAAGACTTTTAAGTGTAACCTTCGAAATATCGACTCCGTCTATGAGTACACGCCCCGAATCAACATTATAAAATCTCGAAACAAGATTTACAATCGTACTCTTTCCGGCGCCTGTCGGGCCTACCAAAGCCACGCTTTCCCCGGGACGAACGCTAAAGGAAACGTCATGTAAAATTTCCTTTCCGGGTTCATAGCTGAAATGTACATTTTCAAAGGTAACTGCACCCTTTATGGGAGGCATTTCGGTTGCATCCTCGCAGTCGTCAACCGTTACTTTTTCATCCATGGTTTCAAATATACGTTCAAGATATGCCATGTTGTTGATGAAATTGTTGAAAATATTGCCAAGGTTCATAATAGGCTGCCAGAATCTGCTGGCATAACCTGAGATTGCGACAATCGTACCTACCGACTTATCAAAGCCAATGAAAATGATGATTCCGAATAAATAAATTGCAGCTCTTACAAATACCGAAATCGTATCAATGCCGGGCCACACAAGGTTGCTCCATCTGACCGCCTGAAACCAGGTAGTACGGCAGTCATCTGAAAGTCCTGCAAATATTTCGGCATTTTCATCTTCTCTTGCAAAAATCTGGGTGATTCTTGCGCCTACGATATTTTCCTGAAGATAAGCATTAAGGTTTGAGTTCTTATTGGAAACAGCTCTCCAGGCGCGTCGCTGCTTACCCTTTATCCAGAACATAAACACTGCGAGTATCGGCACACCGCACATTACCACAAGGGAAAGCTGTACGTCAACCATAAACATGAATACCACGATGAAAATAAGATTTATTATCTCAAGTATTACATTTATGAGCCCGTTTGAAAGCATATCCGAAACAGAGTTTACATAGTTTACAACCCTTATAAGGATTTTTCCGTGCGGTCTGTCGTCATAGTACTGGAAGGACAGTTTCTGTAAATGTGCAAACAAGTCCTTTCTGATGTCATAGATGATGTTCTGGCTTACATTCACCATTATTCTCGAACGAATCGTTGAAAAAACAACACTCACAACATAGACTCCTACGAGGAGAGCAACAAGCGTGAGCAGAAAATTAACGTTTTTGTCCGGGATTGCATCATCAAGTGCCTTCTGCGTGATAATCGGAGCAAGTAAGCCGGCAGCTCCTCCTATAGCGCTTATGGCAATTGCAAAAAGCATCTTCTTTAAATATTTCTTTATGTACTTTGAAGCAAGCAGCAGATGCTTTATATTAAATTCTTCTTCGAGGGTTTCATCAACCTTATAGGTATTCTTCGATGCCATTACATTTCACCCCCTG
Organism: Lachnospiraceae bacterium; assembly: GCA_963605385.1. GTDB lineage: Bacteria > Bacillota > Clostridia > Lachnospirales > Lachnospiraceae > UBA1258. The sequence goes on along the minus strand of CAVCUM010000003.1, from coordinate 59,461 downwards.
TCTGAAGCTTTACAAGTTCGTAATAGTAGCCTTTTTTCTTTATCAGTTCTTCATGGGAACCACACTCGGAAATACGTCCGTCCTGAAGTACCAGAATCTTGTCTGCCATCTTGGTCGTTGAAATACGCTGAGCAATGATAATCTTCGTGCAGGTAAAGTCAAGATCCTTAAGTGCTTCCTGAATATGCTTTTCCGTCTCCATATCAACCGCCGAGGTCGTATCATCAAGTATCAGAATTGACGGTTCGATTGCCAGTGCCCTTGCCAAAGAAATTCTTTGCTTCTGACCGCCAGAAAGGCCTACTCCTCGCTCTCCCACGATGGTATCGTATCCTTCCGGCATCTTTGCGATAAACTCCGACGCCTGCGAATACCTTGCGAACTTAACTACCTGTTCCTGAGTCAGATGGCTCACGCCGTATGCGATATTTCCTTCAATGGTATCCGAATAAAGCAGTACATCCTGAGTGGCAAGTCCGATGTTCTTTCGAAGCTCGTGAAGCTTGTAGTCGGATACGTCCACTCCATCTATCAGTACCTTACCTTCCGTAGGCTCGTAAAATCTCGGAATCATATTTATAAGGGAAGTCTTACCGCAGCCTGTTTCACCCATAATGGCAACAGTCTCTCCAGGCTCCGCCGTAAAGGAAATATCTTTAAGAACCGGAAGATTTCCATCCGCATACTGAAATGAAACATGCTTAAACTCAACGCGTCCCTTGAAAGGTTCGGGATGTGAAACTGTCGTTTCTTTATCCACGATTTCAGGCTTAGAAAAATAAATTTCCATAACCTTCGTGGAGGCTGCATCAAAGCGCTGGAATTCGTTCATGATATTACCCATGTTGCGCATGGGGTTTGCAATTGCCCAGATAAGTCCCGAGAAAGCAACGTACTCACCCATCGTGAGTTCGCCGTTTATTAAGAAGATTCCTCCCAAAAGGACGAGTACAACGCTTAGAAGGTTTGCAAACGATTCAACGTAGGGATAGTACTTAATCCAGACCATCTGCGTCTTTTTGTTGGTGTCGCGATAGTCGGCATTTGCAACGTCGAACTTGGCTATTTCATAATCTTCCCTTGCGAAAGCCTTTACGACACGGTTACCGGAAATATTTTCCTGAGCATAGGTGTTCATGCCGGCAAGCTTCTCACGGAGGCTTTGGTGCATGGGAGCAACGTTATTTCTAAACTTAACGATTATGAGAAAAATAAAAGGCGATATCAAAAGAATTGAAAGTGCAAGCTTCCAGTTAATCGTCATCAGATATATTGCTGCGGCAAAGTACAAAGAAAATGACTCGATGATCATCCTGATGACCCAGGCAATCATATGTCTGCAGGCGTCAAGATCACCGGTCACTCTCGTCATCAGGTCGCCGGTGCGGTAGGTAGAATAGAATTTCATATCCTGCCTTTGAATCTTGTCGTAGATAAAATTCCTAATCCTGTAAAGCGCTCTCTGTGAAACATGCTCATAAGCCATACAGTCAAGGTAGACAATTACAACTCTGATAACAGTAAGTCCTATCATAAGGATTAACAGATTATAAAAAGTCGTAAGGTCATTCGCCCTATTGTAGGCTGCATCTTCTCCCGAAAGAAACATATCCACAAGTTTTGACGTAACAAAAGGAACCGTAAGCTGCAAAACATTATAAGCCACGGTTCCTAACATTGCGAATACGAACATAACTCTGGCACCCTTCATGTTGGTCCAAAGCCATTCAAACTTCGTCATCGGAAAATTATTTTGTTTGTGTCCCATAAAATCCTCACGGTAAATAAAAGTTTGTTTACAAGAGCGAGTTTAACATAACGGTACACAAATACAAGGGGGTTTTTAACGATTTTTGATTAATTTTTCGTTGCAAAAGGTTACTCCTTTGCCTTTATGTCGGCAATCTTAATATTTAACTCTTCTATTGCCTTCTTGGCATTCTCGATTTCCTTCATGCTCTTTTCAAATTCGGGATCAACCTCCTTACCCGCATTTAACTCATAAAATTTTCTGCCGATGTTCAAATAAGAACGCTTAATCATATCTTCGCAGGTATTAAGCTCAGCCTTTAAAGTTACAACTTCCTTTGCGGCCTTCCCCTTTGAAATGGCCTTTGCGCTCACATCGGAAATCTTTCCCGTAATATCATCAAAATTCATATCCGTTTCCTCCTATGGATTAAATCTCTTTTTTAATTTACTCTTTGCCCTGGACAGTGCATTGTCGGTAGACTTTTCGTCCTTTGAAAGCAGTCTTGCGATATCGACATAGCCCATGCCGGTAAGGTAAAGTTCCAAGACCTCCCTTTCAAAAGAAGAAAGCTCCGTTTCGATAAATTTTTCTATGTCTTCGGTGTTTTCTTTATCTATAAATATCGCCTCCGGGTTGCTGACTCCCGAAGACAGCTGCTCCTCCAAAGTCCTATCCTTAGTGTCATCCGAAGTTTCTTCAGTGGCATTCAAGGAAATTGACGAATTTAATGGCATATATTTCTTGCGCCCGGAATTTCTGACGGCGGTATATATCTGTCTCGACACGCAAAGCTCCGCAAAAGTGGAAAAAGAAGCATCACGTCCGAAGTCATAATCCCTGATAGCCTTGAAGAGTCCGATCATACCCTCCTGTATGAGGTCGTCGGAATCTCCGCCGATTATAAACATGGAGCCTGCCTTTTTCTTTACCAAAGGCTTGTACTTCTCACAGATATAATCCGCAATGCCTTTCTCTCCGTCACGAAGTCTTTCTATCAGTTCCCCGTCCGTAAGACCGTCATATTTATTTCTTGAGTCGCTGTCTTGCAATTTCAAAGCTCAAAACTCCCATTGCTACCGAGGCATTCAAGGAATCTATATCACCCTTCATGGGAATACGTGCGGTAAAATCGCATCTTTCCTTTACAAGTCTCGAAACGCCTTCACCCTCATTGCCTATTACAAGTCCGATTGGCCCTGTCAGATTAAGGTCGTACATAAGGTCACCCTCCATGTCCGCACAAACGAACCAAAGCCCTCTTTCTTTAAGCTCTTCGATGGTCTTTGAAAGATTTGTAACCTTTACGACCGGCGTATAATTAATCGCTCCCGCAGAGGTCCTTGCAACCGTAGCTGTTAAGCCTACCGCCCTGTTCTTCGGAATAATGACTCCGTGTGCTCCCACAAGGTTTGCAGTTCTTAAAATTGCTCCTAAATTGTGAGGATCTTCTATTCCGTCAAGAATGATTACAAAAGGTGGCTCATTCTTTTCCTTGGCCTTCTTTAAAATATCGTCAAGCTCTGCATAATCATAAGCCGCGCTGACCGCAATCACACCCTGATGATGCTTTGTCTCCGACATCTGATCAAGGCGTTCTTTATCCACATATTTGATAATCGTATCCTGCTTTTTTGCCTCTCTTTTTATAGAAAGAACAGGACCGTCCTGACAACCGTCAAGGACATAAAGCCTGTCTATGGTCTTTCCCGACTTAAATGCCTCCATTATGGCATTTCTTCCCTCTATCATTGACTCATTTTTTGACATTTTCAATTCCTTTATGTATCAGTTCAAGCAAACGTTCTTCTCTCTTGCACAGGTATAAATATCCCACAAGTGCTTCGAAGCCGGTTGCCTTTCTATAATCGCCAAGCGTAGCATTTTTGGCCTTCGAGCCGGACTTTGCATTCCGACCTCTCTTGTATATGGAAAGTTCTTCCTCAGTAAGCTCGTCTGCAAGGTAATCCGCGAGTTTGCTCTGGTATCTTGCATTTGCATAAGACGAAGCGTCCCTATGTACCCTGTCCATCGCCCTGTTTCCGTCAGAAAGAACAATCGTCCGAAGTACCACCTCGTAAACCGCATCCCCAATATGGGCAAGTATCAGGGGAGCCACTTCACCCGGAACCACATCCTTAAGGGCAAAGCTTTCCTTTATACTGCTGTAACAATCACCCATTTTTGCCCTCCGGATTCAGGCACGAGTTCGTATTTGAATCGCCAGTCGAGTTTGGAAGCTTACCTCCAAGCTTCGAAAACTCCTTTACCTGTCTTTCAAGCTCAAGAACTCTGTTAATAAGCTCTGAGTTTGCCTTCTGAAGGTTTGTGATATCTTCTCTTACAGGATCAGGTAAATCTACCTGATTCAATTCATCCTGAGGCAGGTTTACATCCGTTCTCTTTACGACTCTGCCCGGCACACCGACTACGGTAGAATTCGGAGGAACCTCCTTTAGCACTACGGAGCCTGCGCCTATTTTTGAATTATCGCCGATTTTAAAGGATCCCAGCACCTTCGCACCTGCAGAAACCATGACATTGTTACCAAGTGTCGGATGTCTCTTCCCCTGTTCCTTGCCAGTGCCTCCTAAGGTAACACCCTGGTAAAGCGTACAGTTGTCACCGATAATGGTGGTCTCCCCGATGATGACCCCGTTTCCATGGTCAATAAAAAGTCCCTTCCCAATCTCGGCACCCGGATGTATCTCTATTCCCGTACGTCTGACCGCTCTTTGCGAAATAAGTCTCGCCCTGAAATAATGTCCCTTCAGATAAGCCTTATGTGCACGTCTGTAGCTGAGCATTACTCTAAACGACGGATAAAGAAAGACCTCCATATTCGAATGAATGGCTGGATCTCTCTCCCTGATTATTTTGATTTCTTCTTTTATTTCCTTAATAATTCCCATACAAGGAATTTTAATCTATTCGGTTGAAGTTTTCAACAGTACAAATGGATACCCGGAAAGTAAAAAAGCCGCCCCGGAATTGCATGGTTTGCACGTCAGAGCTACCTTTCCTGCTCCGCCTCGCTGCCTATTTACAAGCGCCTTACCCAAACTCGCCGCTTCGCGGCGAGTTTGGACGGCGCTTGTGCCAGCCTCGGCGTCACGACATAAAGACTTGCATTCCTTTGCAAATCTATGCAATTCCTTGGCAACCTTAATTTTCTACCTATATACTCTATATGATGAAACGTTAAGCACTGTTTCTCCGTCTATTTGGAGTGCGCAGGGTCTGTCGAAGGTGATGATTGCTTCCTTGCCTTCAAATATTTTTACCTGTTTCTCATGATTTATATGTTCGCCCTTAAAAATGCTTGGGAATATCATAAGTGTCTTGAGGCGCCCCTTTCCCATGAATACCATTGTCGAAAGAGTTTTTTTACCAGAAAGTCTGTCCTGCTTTGGGCAGGCATTCATACCGCCGCCGTAGAAACGACCGTTCATGGTAGGTACAAGCCAGGCATTCTTGTACACCGAGGTATTGCCGTCGATGGTAACAGTTGCCGTAACGGGTGAAAAGTGGAACAAAAGTCCTTTTATCGCAATGCTTGTGTAATTAATGGGCTTGTCACTGTCAGCCTTACGAAGCCTATCACCCACCTCACAGCAATAGCCGTCGATTCCATAGCCGATTCCGTTTATGAAACGCTTCTTTATGCCGTTTACCTCTACGAAGGGCAAATCCTTTATATAGGGATTTAATTCAATGTATTTCTCTTTGCCATTCTCGGATACATCTCTCATAAAGTCGTTTCCGGATCCTGCAGGAAAGTAAAGAATCGTTCTTTTTATATCAAGTCCGTCCGTATCGTTTACAAAATGATTGATGGTTCCGTCTCCTCCTGCAAGGACTAAGACCTTCTCTGCGGGGGTACTTTCAAAAAACTCCGCATACGAATTTATCTCAAGAACGCTTTTGTATTCAAAGGTACTGTCTTCAAATACCTTTTCGATTTCACGCGCACTTTCCAAACCCTTTTTGTTATTGGAAAGAGGATTGTACATTACCAAATACTCTGCCATCTCAGATCTCCTTTAAAATCACGAACAACAAAACTACCCGAAGTCGATTCTTCCAACCTCGGATAGTTAAATTTTACTTTTTTAGTATTTTAAAAAATATGTACAAAACACCTAAAATGCCCAAAAGCTTTTGAATTAGGCCTGTTTTCTCATTTCTAACTGCTTTACGATATCGGCATAGGTATCCTCGTCAAGCTTGTACTTCTTTTTGTAGATAAAGTACGCACCGAGCATCAGTACGCAGGGAATGACGGTCATGAAGATAAGCAATCCGTCCGTCTGACCCTTTCCTACCTGAGTGATTACGGCATCAATGGCTGCTGCCTTTGCATCATCTGCGATCGTACCCATTGAGCTTTGCTGCTCAAGGTCAGAAATCTGGTTGGTATACTTTGTAACGCCAAAAATCAGATAGCTTAAGGTTGTAATAATTACCACAAGTGCGGAGCCTAACTTTGTGATGAAGGGACGAAGTGAAGTAATGATGGCCTCGTCTCTGGTTCCCTTCTTAAGCTCGTTATACTCAACTGTATTGAAAATTGAAATCATCATAATCAGATAGAAGCAATACTGACCGAAATTCGAAAGCATGTATCCGATTGTAAGGCACCAGAATTTTGCGTTGTTTGCGGGAAGCATTAATCCCGGAACAAGCATAAGCGCGTATCCAATCACCGCTATTATCGTCATATATCTCATAAGAGGCTTACGGTTAATCTTACGTGAGATTGCGGGGTAAGCTACCATCAGTATCGCCGTTGCCGCCATACCTACCGTTGAGAAGAGTGAATACTTTGCTCCGTCATAGCCAAAGTCAAAGTAGATAAAGGTCGAACCGATACCGCCAAGGATGATTCCGTTGCCAACCTGCTGAAGTATGAATGCAAGGGCAATCCACATAAGCTGATCGTTTCCTGTAAAGGTTGAAATAATTTTCTTAAAGGAAACCGGAGGAACAGCTTCTTTTTCGTAGTTTCTGTTTTCCTTAACCCCAAGGAGTAAGAAACTGATAAATACAGGTGCTGAAATACAGATTACCCAGGCAATGATTCCGTATGCTGTCTGTGCGTTTCCACCGATTGCCTTGTCTCCTGCCGTAAGCATAGGCACGAGTACTGTTACCATCGTTCCGCCGATACCCGCAAAAAGGGTTGCTCGTGAAGTAAACTGATTTCTCTTGTTTGCATCTTCGGAAAGTGACGGAACCATTCCCCAATAGGAAATGTCGTTCATGGTGTAGGTGATGCTGTAAAGGAAATAGCAGATTCCGAAGGCCCAGATAAATGCCCACCCCTGAAGATTCGTATTGAAGATGAATATTACGACAAAGGCCGTGCTTAAGATTCCTGCCAATAACCAGGGTTTAAACTTGCCCCACTTTGTCCTCGTTCTTTCGATGATATTTCCCATAACGGGATCGTTAAGAGCATCGAAAATTCTTGCTCCGACCATAATTGCCGTAATGGCCACAAGCTGTGCATCCGTAAGCTGCCTTGTAAACAAAGCATAGGTGTACAAATAATTTGCAAACAGCTGGTAAATTGCGTCACGTCCTATGGTACCTATCGGATAGAAGATCAGATTTTTCTTTTCCTGCGACATAGGCTTACGTTTTTTAGAATTGCTCATTTCTTTCCTCCTTTATATTTACCCTTCCGGTAATGTACTAATCCACAGCTTCAAAGAAATACATTCTCGAAGCGAAATCCTGAAACAGTCTTGTTTCGTTGTTGATGCCCGTGCCACCGAAGGCCTGAGTCAGCTTAATGCCTGCATTGTTGAGCGTAAGTCCCTTGACGATGTAGTCTTCCGTCTCGCCGTCCATCTTGTAGAACTTTGATACGGCCTTAAGCACCAGGGAATCTGACTTAATGTGAATCGGCGATGCCTGATTTATAAGGCCTCCGAACTGCTTTATGTCATGCTTTAAGGCCACATTGTATACATGATAGTATGTGTCCTCAGAGAGTCCGACGCTGCGAAGCTTTCTATAAAAATCATTCGGCGCACAGAGTCTGTTAAACAAAACTGCTGCCGCTTTCTTTTTATCCGGGCTTACAACCATCCATTCATCATCCCTTACACGGTAGAAGTCACCGAAAAAGAAAACCTCTCTCCATTCCTTGTAGGTCTGAACTTCAAGCTTAATCTTCTCAAACTCCTCGCTACAAACTTCATTTAAATTAATCTCATATCCGAGCACGCCGAAAGAAGCAATATTGAAACGCGTCTCTATGGGGCTGACCCTCAAAGTCTGATGATTTGGAACCGCACTTACATGGGCCGTCATGACTGACATCGGGTAGCCGTAACTGTAGCCTGTCTGAATATCCATTCTTTCCAAAGCATCGGTATCGTCGCTGCCCCAGATTTGGGGAAAATAACAAAGAACGCCCAAATCAAATCTGTTTCCGCCAGAGGCACACCCTTCAAACAAAATATCCGGGAATTCTTCCGTAAGTGTCTTTAAAATCCGGTACAGTCCGATGTAATAACGATGCATCGTCTCACCCTGATTTGAATAAATCTTTGAATAAACATCCGTAAAGGTACGATTCATATCCCACTTTACATAGTTGACGCCCTTCACAGAGAGAATCTTCCTCATCGCCGAAATCACATATTGAACAACCTCTTCGTTTGTAAGGTCAAGGTTTAACTGATTCCTGCCGAGTGCCGTTTCACGTCCCGGTACCTGCATTGCGTACTCGGGATGATTTCTGTAAAGATCCGAATTTTCGTTTATCATTTCCGGCTCTACCCAGATACCAAAGTCCATACCCATCTCATGTATCTTCTTAGCAAGCCCTTCTATTCCGCCCGGGAGCTTCTTTTCATCAACCGTCCAGTCTCCTAAGGACGACGTATCGCTGTTACGCCCCTTAAACCATCCGTCATCCATTACAAAAAGCTCCATACCGGCTTCCTTGCCCTTCTTTGCAAGGCTTAAAAGCTTGCTTTCGCTGATGTTAAAGTATGCGGCCTCCCATGAATTCAGTAAGATGGGACGAGGTTTCTTTTTGTATGCACCCCTTACAATATGCTCTCTTACGAAATGCTGCATATTGAGTGAAATTCCTCTGTAGCCCTTGTCCGAAAAGGTCATGACCGCTTCCGGTGTTTCAAACTCTTCTCCGGGATTTAATTCCCACAAAAAGCCCTGAGGATTGATGCCCGATACAAATCTCGTCTTAAAGAATCCGTTCACGCCTGCTGCTTCGTAATGGTTCCCCGAATAAATAAGGTTAAATCCGTAGCCTTCTCCGAAAGCCTCACTTGCATCCTCTTTGCAAAGCATCACGAAAGGGTTGTTCCTGCTTGAAGAAACTCCGCAGTTTGTGCTGTTTACGATATTTCCTGCAGAAACCCTGATGTCCCTTTTGTGCATTTCTCTCGCCCAGGCACCCGTGAATAAAGAAAGAACATAGTCACAGGAATCAAGGTCTAACTGAAGGCTTAAGAGCCTATGTATCTTAAGGCTTTCGCTTCCTGTATTCCTAAGAACCGCGCGCCTCGTAATCACATTGCATCCTTCAAATACCGTGTAATATAAATCAAGCTCCGCATCCTTGTTTCTTTCCTGTAAGGTGACTTTAAGCTGTGAGGAAGCATTAAGGGCATTGGGAAGGGTTTTTAAATTTTCTGCCTCATCTGCTATCTTGGCTTCCTTAAAGATAAAGTCCGAAGTCCTTGACGAATCTGCATATTCAAGCTCTAATAAGGGTTCCCTGTAATCGCCCATTCCCGTTGAAGATACTTCTAAGAGCATATCCTCCGGCTGCAGCAAGCTGCCCTTTTTGTAAGCAATGGTGTTTCCCTTCATATGGCTTACTTTTTCGGAAAGTGCTCTTACCGAGCCATCATCCTCGCGGTCAGGGCTTCCTATGAGTCCTCCGTAATGCATATGCTCAAGCAGGCCCTCGTCATTTACCTTGAACACATACGAGGTATCCTTTGTAGAAAGAAAGAAATTGTTGTCCTTTACAGTAATCATTTCTTTAACCCCATTGCAATCTTTACGACCTCATAAGCTCCGTTATAAAGTCCCGTTGCCTTGTTTGCTATGATACTTTCACACATATCCTTAAGCTCATTATCCGAATTTAAGAAAATATCAACCATCTGAAGAGTATGAGGGATGTCTCTGCACTCAAGAGTTCCGTCACCCATCTCAGCTGAATGGATTGCTCCCCACATTTCATGCTTCCCGACTCTCTTTATAAAGAGCTTCGGCACGGGGTAGAAAGCAAGCTCCGAAGGCTTTGTTACAAGTACATCCGCGCTTCTCATAAGTAAGTTCGTACAATAAACCGCTTCGAAAATATTTTTATGATAAAATCCATGAATTCCGGTTATTTCTTTGTCATTTGAAGGTTGCAGCGCCGATTCTGTTAGCTTAACCGTATCCTCCCAATTGTCCATATGCTCCGTAACCAATCCTGCCATATCGGGGATTTCACTCTTTAAGCTGTCCCATACGCCCTTGTAATCCCCGACATTTACATAAAGAGTTGCCTTCTTATCCTTTATATAAGGGAGCAGATACTTAATGATTGCGGCAAAAATTTCTTTTTGCGCTCCCGCACCTCCTATTGTCAAAAGGAAACGCATAGGTGCGCCGGTTTCTTTTCTCCTGATACGTGCCTTGCAGTCTTCCTCGATGTTTGCTACAAGCTCGTGATCGATATAATGACCCGTATAAACAAGGGCCTCTTCGGGCATGGGCTTGCAAACTGCCTTACCGTTCATGCCATTTAAGATGCGATAGCCCTGGTAAGCATTCTTACACTGAATCGTATGAACGCTTCCCTCGGACAAGTGAAGAGCCATCGGCCAGTTGTCAGGAATTGCATTTACCACGTACTTCATACCAGCATGGATTGCGGCCTGTGCGGGCCATACATGGGTTCCGACAACGGGAATGTCCTTCGGGACATTTTTAAATACCGCTGCCATGAGCTCTGCATTCTTCTGGTCCGAAGAATTATAGGAAAGAGCCCTGAAGCCTTCGTAATTCATAGGTTCCCATATAAGCCTATTAAAAAGTGCGTTCTTTGAAAGTCGTGAGCCTAAAGAATATAAATCGTTTTGTGCTCCGATTACTTTCGTGCAGGTGGTTTCTTTATACGAATTTAAATCCATCCAATAGGGTGTGTAGCCCATGGACTTTGCCGCAGAAGCGATTGCCATCGAAATACGGTAATGACCGAAGCCCATTCTGATATTTCCGACTATAATTCCCTTGTCAGTATCAAATTCAAGTGAAGGTAGGTTATCATTTGCATCGTAGTGTGCATTTGTTTCAAGTGAGCCTACGAGAATATTGTTTACACCCAGGCTGTCCCCGATGTACTTGTTCTTTTCGACCTTTACAGGATAATTGGCATTTAAATCATCGCCAAACTTTCTTGCATACTTTTTCTTTGATTTTACAGATTTTCTGTAAACCTTTTTAGGCATTACATTATTAAATATCACCTTTGATCTGTCATTCATGCTTCTTTCTCCCTAATCATTATTCCGTCTACTATAATATTCACGACCTCTTTCAGGGCGTCATTGTACGAAATCTTATTCTTAACAAGCACATCGCTTTGGAAAAATTTCTCGAGGGATGATTCAAACATCATCTTGATGATTGAGGTATGAACATCTCTACGTATAAGTCCCTTTTGCTTTCCTTCCTCGATAAGCGCTATCGTGGCATCCCATCCACTTTCAAGTCTTATAGCGACCTTTTCATAAATACTCGGATATTTATCCTTCAGTAAATAAAGCTGGGTAAAATCTATCTCCGTGTAGCCTTCGGGAAGAACACCCAGGAGTTTTTTCAGTTTATCCTCAAAAGAAAGCTTCTCATCCGAGGCGACCTCGCTCTCACTTGACTTTACGTTGTCAAACACATAATCAACCATCGCAAGAAACAGTTCTTCTTTATCATCAAAAATAAGATACATGGTCTTCTTGCTGATATGGCACTGCCTTGCAACGTCGTCCATGGTGAACTTAAGTCCCTTTTCATTAAATAAAAGCACACAGGCCTGCATTATGTCTGTTTTTATTTCCCTGGGGCTTTTTGTAATCTTAGCCATTGTTTACTCCTTAAGGTCATTTGGAAACTTGGAAACTATTTTTTGTTTCTCGGTTTCCTAAATCTTAACAAAACAGCATACTAAAAACAATAAAAAAAAGCACCGAAAATCGATGCTTAATTTTGTGCATAACTAACAAGAAAAGAAGAAATCATTCCTGAATTCTATTTATTTTGTCAAAACCCGTTTGCAAATCCCTGCGACATATTCAAGTGCGCAAACCGACATTATAGCTTCGAATCAGTGCTTAAGCTTCACATTTAACTCAAGTTAAAGCTTAACCTGACTTAAGTTAAATTACATTAAGTTAAATTGCATTAAGTACTTTTACAAGATAGTCATAAACCCTTTCTAAACTTGAGAGGCTTAAGCGTTCCTTTGTAGTATGTATATCAAGTATATTCGGTCCAAAGCTTACTGCATCAAGGTTTGCAATCTTCTTATTAAAGATTCCGCATTCCAAGCCTGCATGAAGTGCTTCCACCTTTGGATCACATCCGTACATATTCCTGTAAACCTCTATCATCTTCTCGCGGAGGTATGAGTCCTTCCTGTAAGCCCAGCCGGGATAATCGCCTCTTACGCATGAAATCGTGTGATGAGTCGTTGCTATATCAAGTATCTGTCTGATAAGCTCGGTCTTCTTATCGTCAACATTACTCCTTACGGACAGAGAAAGGCTCACTCCCGTTTCATTCGTAGAAATAATTCCCTGATTTAGGCTTGTTTCAACAAGGCCTTCTATGTCTCTGCTCATCGCTATAACGCCATTTGGAAGAGACGTTAAGAATTTTTCCAATCCACCCTCACTGTCTTTAAGCCAGGTAAGGTCACCTGCCGATTCGTTTAACTTCTTTAATTCAATCAAAGCATTCTTCTCTGTCGAAAGATACTTTTCTAAAACTTCATATTTGATAATTTCGAAAAGCTCGGGTTCTATTTCGTCGGAAAGAATAACTGCCTCACAGGCATTGCAGATTGCATTGTCCGCGGTTCCCCCGCTTATATATTCAATTCCCGAAATCTTCTTTGCATCGGAAAGCTTCTTTAGGATCTTTGACATGAGCACGATTGCGTTTGCCCTGCCCTTATCTATCTCTGTGCCGGAATGTCCACCGATGAGTCCCGAAATCGATATTTTATAAACATCACCCGAGGGATTTTCCAAGGTCTCACAGGGGTACTTTAAATCGATTCTTGCTCCGCCTGCACAGCTTACGAGGAAGATTCCCTCATCCTCCGAATCGATGTTAAGTAACAGCTGCCCTTTACAGGGTGACAAATCGATTGCGTCGGCTCCAAGCATTCCGATTTCCTCATCAACGGTTACCACAAGCTCGATACGCGGAAGCTTTAACGAGTCATCGTCAAGTATCGCAAGACCGTAAGCAACCGCTACACCGTCGTCTCCGCCAAGGCTTGTACCCTCTGCATAAAGAAAATCTCCATCCGATAAAAGCCTAAGCCCCTCTTTTTCCATATCTATAGTAGCATCGGGTTCTTTGACAGCCACCATATCCATATGACCCTGGATGATGACCGCAGGCTTCTTATCAAGCCCCTTTGCGGCTTCCTTAATAATTATTACATTATTAAAAGAATCCTGATGATACTCTAACCCCTTGTCTTTGGCAAATTTTACCAGATAATCACTTATCGCCTTTGTGTTTCCGGAACCGTGCGGTATCGCACAGATTTCCTTAAAATAATCAAGATATGTATTCATTCAGACCTCCAAAAGAAGAAATCCCCCTGATAAAGATTTCCCGCAGATTTCTCTGCGGGAAAAACTTCAATTGATTTACTTTTCAAAAGCTTATGCTTCAGCCTTCTTGGCTGCCTTTTCGCAAGCCTTCTTTGCGACATCGCAAAGAGCCTTAAAATCATCTGCATTATTAACTGCAAGCTCTGCAAGCATCTTTCTGTTCATATCTACATTTGCAAGCTTAAGTCCATACATAAACTTAGAATATGAAAGACCGTTAAGCCTTGCTGCCGCATTGATACGTGCAATCCATAACTGTCTGAACTGACGCTTTCTCTCCTTACGACCTGCGTATGAAGAGGTAAGAGCTCTCATAACTGCCTGCTTGGCTGTTCTGTACTGATTTGAACGAGCTCCTCTGTATCCCTTAGCGAGCTTTAATACTCTATTATGCTTCTTCTTGGCATTCATGCCACCTTTAATTCTAGCCATTTAAAATATCCTCCAATCCAATCTACTTACATGTAAGGTAAAATCTTCTTCATGTTCTTTACATTTGTCTGGTCCGTCATAGCGGGCTTTCTTAAATTACGCTTTCTCTTTGTAGTCTTCTTGGTTAAGATATGGCGCTTGTAAGCTTTGTTTCTCTTTAACTTACCTGTTCCTGTAACTTTAAAGCGCTTTGCAGCTGCTCTGCTTGTCTTCATCTTGGGCATTGTAATTTCCTCCTAAACTTTAACTTATTTTATCCGGAACTATTTGTTCTTTTTGCCGGTTAAAAACATAGACATTGAACGTCCCTCAACCTTGGGAGCCTTCTCTACCACACAGCAGTCCGAAAGGCCTTCATAAAAGTCATCGAGAATGTGCTTTGTGGTCTGCATGTGAGCCATTTCACGGCCTCTGAAGCGAAGTGTTACCTTAACTCGGTCTCCGTCCTTAAGGAACTTTCTTGCAGCATTCATCTTGGTGTTTAAGTCGTTGGTATCGATATTGGGTGAAAGACGCACCTCTTTAATCTCAACAACGTGCTGCTTCTTCTTTGCTTCCTTTTCACGTTTCATCTGTTCATACTTGAACTTGCCATAGTCAACGATTCTGACTACGGGAGGCTGTGCATTAGGGGCAATCTTTACAAGATCGACGCCTGCTTCATCGGCAAGTGCCTGTGCATCGCGTGATGACATAATCCCCAGCTGTTCGCCGTTAACTCCGATGACACGTACCTCTTTGTCACGGATGGCTTCGTTAATCATTAATTCGCTAATAGTTTTACCCTCCAAAAAAGGACAGGCAACACAAGCCTGTCCACAAAATACTTAAATACAATACGAGGTATTTAAAAATGTTAACGCCCGTTAAGCTTATTGCCACGGGGTGAGAGTGGATGCTCTGCTTGGTTGCAATGTTTACGTACTGAATTAAATTACCATAATGCTTAATGTTTGTCAACACCCTTAAGCATTTTTCCCGCAGCACTTTTTGTATTTCTTGCCTGAGCCGCAGGGACAAGGATCATTAGGATAAACCTTTGCTTCTTTTCTGATGGTCTGAGAAGCCTTCTGCTCCTTGTAAAGTTCTTTCTGCTCCTCTTCCGTAAAGATATCGTTCCACTCGGGAAGACCATAAAGCCAGTCTGCTCCGGCGGCTACCATGTTCTTGTAAAGAAGCGACTTTTCAAAGCCTAAGTTAACCTCGGTTTCCGCATCCATTGTTTCGATGGGATTGGGATTTATAAGGGAATCGTTGATTCCGTCAAGGAAGCCCGTCATAATCATCTGAGAAACCTTGTACTTCTTTGCAAGGTCAGCTACGGTTCCGGTAACGACTTCATCGGGATTCTTTAAAAGCTTTTCGTAAATCCCTTTTTCCTTTTCAAAGTAGTCGTTCCAAAGAGCCTGAAGGGTCTTTGTGTCCTGTTCCTCAGAATATGCGGTATTTCTCCATTTTTCAAGTAATGTCTGTGCCATTTATGTTTCTCCTTATGAAAGGTTTGTACCACGGTAGTGTAGCACAAGTGTCTTTTCTTTGCAAAAACTTTATTCGTAATCCTTAAAAAAGTTAAAATCGGCGATGGTTTCTTTATGCGTAAGCTTTCCTATCATCCAGATGTATATCCACGCAAGGATGGGAAGCACAAGTGTCGAACCCAGGCTCACCTTTAACATCCTTGCTGCCCAGGGCGCATTTATCAGAGAAAGAACGAAGGTTGCAAGATACATAAGTCCTATGATTACAAGGCAGACAATTGCACCTGCTCTTTGCTTTCCTGAATACTTTGACTTAAAGGTCTTGTCTTTGGATTCCTTTACAATTCCTTCAAGTTCCTTAACCGCCGACTTTAAATCCTTAAACCAAATGGCCTTCATGCCAAATTTTCTTGCTGCCTCAACGTTTTCACTCACATCGTCCAAAAATACACATTCCGAAGGATTAAGAGAATATTTGTCACAGATATTTGCATAGATGCGCTCGTCGGGCTTTATAACCTTAACATCGCAGCTTAACACATATCCGTCAAGCATGGGAAGAAAATCCATTGCATCAGCGCACTCTCTTGTAGCCTTGTAGCTCATATTTGAAAGCGCGTAGACCTTAAATCCATGATTCTGAAGATCCTTTATAAAGCCCTTTGCATATGGAAACTGAAGCAAAAGACCGTTAAAATTTTCAAATATTCTCCGAAGCTCTGTCTCTATCCCCGGATCGTTCTTTATAAAGGCTCCAAGTATTTCATCGTCGGTAAGCACTCCCCTGTCGCACTCTGCCCAGGCTTTGCTCCTGACGGTTGCATCAAATATCCGTTCATTTATCTTTGGCGAATACCCAAAGCCCTCTATGAAGGGCTTCCAATTAAAGTCAACGAGGACATTTCCTATATCAAAAATAATATTCTTTATCATCAGACGTTTATTTCTGCCTTGATACCAAGGAGCTCCTTATTCTTTGTAAGTACAGGTTCTACGACATTCCTTAAAAATTCCTCTGTCTGATATGCTGCGCGCCCCGTGTATTTTGAAGGGTCCATGCAGGCCTTGAGCTCATCAGGCGAAAGATTGAAGGATTCATCTTCGGAAATCAGTTCAAGAAGGTTATTGTCAAGACCTTCTTCCTTTACCTTCTTTCCCGCCTGCATGCTGAGCGTACGTATTTTTTCATGAAGCTCCTGCCTGTCTCCGCCTGCCTTAACGGCATCCATCATGATATTTTCGGTTGCCATGAAGGGAAGCTCGCTCATCAGATGTTTGTTTATGACCTTAGGATAGACAACGAGTCCGTCGACCACATTTAAGCACAAATCGAGGATTCCGTCTATTGCAAGGAAGCCTTCCGCAATCGAAAGACGCTTGTTTGCAGAATCATCAAGTGTCCTTTCAAACCATTGAACCGCCGAAGTGATTGCAGGGTTGAGAGCATCGACTATCACATAGCGGGAAAGTGATGCTATGCGCTCGCTTCTCATGGGATTTCTCTTATATGCCATTGCAGAAGAACCGATCTGGCTCTTTTCAAAAGGCTCCTCCACTTCCTTTAAATGCTGAAGCAGACGAATGTCGTTCGACATCTTCGTAGCGGAGGCTGCGATTCCCGCAAGGATATTGAGTACCCTTGTATCGACCTTTCTTGAATAAGTCTGTCCGGATACCGGATAGCACTCCTTAAAGCCCATCTTCTTTGCTATCATCGGATCAATTTTGTTGATGGTCTCATCGTCTCCGTTGAAAAGTTCCTTAAAGGAAGCCTGGGTACCCGTCGTACCCTTCGAGCCCAAAAGCTTAAGGGTTGACTGTACGTATTCAAGGTCTTCCAAGTCCATCAAGAATTCCTGAGTCCAAAGAGTAGCTCTCTTTCCGACCGTCGTGGGCTGAGCCGGCTGAAAATGTGTAAAGGCAAGAGTCGGCAAATCCTTGTAGGTGTCGGCAAACTTCGAAAGCTCTGCAATCACGTTTACAAGCTTTCGTTTAACAAGCTTTAAAGCTTCGTTCATGGTGATGATGTCCGTATTGTCGCCTACGTAGCAGCTTGTGGCTCCAAGGTGAATAATACCTTTTGCCTTTGGGCACTGAACTCCGTAAGCATATACATGGCTCATGACATCATGACGGACTTCCTTTTCACGTGCCTTTGCGACATCGTAATTGATATCGTCTGCATGGGCCTTTAACTCTTCAATCTGCTCATTCGTAATGTTAAGTCCGAGTTCTTTTTCCGTCTCCGCAAGGGCGATCCACAATTTTCTCCAGGTCCTGAATTTAAAGTCCTGAGAAAAAATGTATTGCATTTCCTTGCTCGCATACCTTTCGGAAAGCGGACTTGAATAAACGTCTGTTGCCATAACCTGCTCCTTTATGTCCGGTCAGTCGACCGGCTTATTTTCCTTTAGTATATTTATCTATCATTTCCATTATGGAAGCACTGCTTTCAGGATAATCATTTGCCACCTGTCTTATTTCGTTTGAAGCCTCCAAGGCAACCTGTTCATTGTATTCAAGCTGCTTTCTTAGCTTCTGACGTCTCTCTATCAGTCTGTGACGTATCTCGACCATCTCCCGCTTGTCATATATAGCATCCGACTGATGCAGCCAGATTTCGGGATTCTGAATATTTAAAGTCATTAACTTCTTCGAAAGGCGGGCAATTTCCTCCGCATACAAAGCCTCATTCTTTTCAAAGGCTCTCCTTGCTTCCCTTTCCTTTAAAAATTTCTCGTACAGTTCCTTTAACTCCTTTGAGCTCTCCACCCCGTACTTCGCGTAAAGATAGTCAAGGAGGTTCTTATTGTTGACATAGCGGATTTTAACTTTATTTTCCAAAAGAATCAACTCGCCTAAGGTCGATTCGATTTTTCTTTTTTCCTTGGAATAGTCCGTGTATTTTAAATAAACAACCGTTTCGGTAAGTGCAACCGCAATGACTCCGATATAGTACCCTATCGAAACGTCCAGAGAAAGAAGCAGCTGCAAAAGAAAAAGGATGACCATGAGTACTACAGCCGCCACAATGGCTATTATCGAAATTCCACGCATATTTTCAAGGTTTCTGAAAACCTCCGCGCGCCTGTAGGTATAGGCGGTCTTTTCGCGGTCTATTCTGTTTAGGTCACTTTTTACCTTTACTTTGTATTCTTCCTCTTCCGAAAGCTTTTTAATGCCGTCGGGAATTTCATCTCCCAGGGATTCAATTCTGTCAAACTCGCTCTCCGTCATGTTTCCGGGATTTAATACAAATTTGTCATGAGCAAGCTTGTAGTCGTGAATGTTCTTTGCTATCGCGCAAAGTGAATCCCTCTTCTCACCCTTTAATCCTTCGATTTCCTCCATGTCGGTAAGCTTAGCCGTGACGGAAGCATACTCGGAATTTATATGGTCGATTTCGCCCTCTGCTTCCTTCAACTGCTCAAGGCAGCTTATCACATACTGTTCCCTCAGATAAGCATCGCTCAAATCAAGACTCGAACGCAAAACAGGTGCTTCCTCATCGATCACGGTATTCAGTTTCTTTTTAAAAAGCTTATCAAAGAATCCCATCAATATCCTTCCGCTTCTAAGGTGATGTCACGATAATCGGATTTCATACTCTCGGTAAGATTCGTAATCTTCTCATAGTAAAGGTTTGCGTCCTTGCTGTCCTTAAGTGCAAAAATTTCCTTTAGATTCAGTGCCTCCGGACTTTCGTCAAACTCTTCCTTTGCTCTCTCAAGCTCACTTTCCAGAGTATCGCTTATCCTGTAGGCATTTTCTTCTTCCGAAACAAGCCTTATGTATTCATCATCCGAAAGAGTAAGACGTAGTGCCGCCAGGCGGTTCTTGTAGGCATCCCAGTCGTTATTGAGCTCGTAGGCTTTCTTAAAGCAGTCTACGGCCGCATCCGAAAGATACAGATGCATGTAGGTCACACCGAGATTGTTGTATATACGCGATTTTAAATCCACCTCGCCCTCGGGAAGCCCCGAAAGAAGCTTTTCGTACTCCTTTACGGCGAGCAGGAAGTGTCTGTTTTCGGTGAGAAAATCCGCCTTTGCCTTCCACTTTTCAAAGGCATTCATGGATACATTCAGGTTCAGAATACTCTCAACCTTCTTGATTTCATCCTTTGAATAAAAGCCGACATAGTCCAAAATCGTTCCAACGAAGGCCTTCGGAAGGGCGTTCTGGTTGATAAGCATGTAAAGATCCCTTGAAAGCTCCTTAAGCCCGCATTCTTTGTCAATCCAGTTTACGAGATCTCTTGAAAGAATATCCGAGTCTATCAAAAAGGCGTTTTCATAAATCACATAGCATAGTTCTTCAATCGAATAGACATTTACGTACGCTTTTTCAAAATAGTAGGGTATTGCTGCAACCTGCCCCGTGCAGGCATAAATCTGACTTGTCATACGCCTATTACCTCCTTCCACTCGGTCATGGAACCCTTAAAGAGCTCGCCGAAGCCAAGGTCGGTAATCGTAACCTCCAGGGAATTAACAGAAGTCATGCCAAGCTTTAATCTTAATCTCGTCGTCTTCGGTGGACGCTTAGGGAGATCTTCAAGCGTTATGTCGACCACCTCGGGATTTTTCCCCGTAAGAGGCGTAATTACAAATGAGACCTTATTTCCTTTATCAAGGATGATGTCACATTCCTTGCGTGCTTCAAACCAGTTAATTCCTCCATCAAGAAGCGCCATATAGGCATTCTGCCCTCTTTTCAACACATTGATTCCTATGTTTGATTTAAGCTTTTCATTGCCTAAGAATACATGTCCGAGACTGAGTGTCGAAGCCGCAATTTTATTCTTTGCCGCAAAAGCTGCACCTTTAGAGTAAAGGTTGTTTCCTTCAAAAACTCGTCCTTTTGAGCACACAAGACGCACGGATTCCTTAAAGACTTCCCGTTTGAAGGCATCCCCTATAAAGTAAATTGCTGAGAAAAGCCGTCCTTCAGTAAGCTTTTCAACTATTTCAAGCAAACTTCCATCCGCTTTATAAGCCTCGCTCGTATCCTCTGAAAGTCCCTCAATATTTGCAGTGTAAAAGTTTCTGAAACGTTCCTCCGCTATGAAGGCAACTATGGGAGTTGTGTTCCTGTTGCATTCCATTCTGAGGCTGTTAAGCGTTTCCCCTGAAAAATCAAGCAGCAAAACCTCCCTCTTCCAAAGGTCGCCCGGCTGATAAATATTGTAAAAATAAAAGCTCTCTGTGTGACTCTGAAAGAAGATGTTGTTTGTCTTTAAATTAAGTGACGCAACCGCCTCGGAAAGCACTCTTACCATGTTTTCGTCAAGATCTTCAACCGTCACCATAAAGGAAACTATTTTGTTTATGGAAAAAGAAAAAGAAACCAAAGAAAGCGTCCGTTTCATAAACAGAGCAATCAGTGCGGATGGTTTAAAATCCTCGTCGCCGATTTTAACAGTCTCTTTTTTTGCAAGGCTTACAAGCTTGTCTATGTAATATCCGTCAAAATCCTTGTTTTTTTCGGCATCTTTTCCGGAAAACCACTGATTTACCTCACGCCTTTTTAAAAGTGCCGTGGGAATCCGGTAGGAAAAGGTCCCTGGAACCGTTGAAAAGGTCTCCACATGATCTGCGTCCATAAGGGCGTAGCTTACCTGTGAATAGGTATCGGTCAGATCGAAGCCTATCGCAATTTCCCCGCTGTATGTTTTTTTTGGTAAAGCACTATCCACGCCTTTTCCTCTACTTTAATTTAAACATTTCATTTACGATATAAGCATGCCTGTTGTATTCATACAGCAGCTCATTTACCGTGCCGTAATCCTCTAAGGTCTTTGCAATCACAATGTCATTGACCTCGTTAAACCTGGATGAAGAAATCTCACCGGCAAGGTCGCTCTTCTGAACGCTTGCGCTCTCCGTAAGCTCTTCAATTCCGTTTTCATTTTCCTCCGTAATATAGTAAAGAAGGCTTTCCCCAAAGAACAGGATGAAAGGTTTTGAAAATACGCCGCCGTACATGTGATGCATTTCTTCGGTGGTATATTCCGTAAAGCCCTCTGCCCCTCCGTCAATCGTATAGTGTATATATACCTTTTTCGAAGGGTCCGTCCTGTATTCGATGATGGTCTTATCGTTAAATTTGTCTATTTCCAGAGGTGCATACTCTCTGTAAGCCTTAAAGAACGACATATATATGCCTTGAGAAAGAACATCACCCACAAAGGAGTTTAAGTTTAACCTCACTTCCTCAGTAAGCTCATGTCCGCCCTCGGAATAATACTTTAGGAAAGCAAGCTTACATATGGTATCAATCTTTTCGCCCCTAAGGCTTGCCCTTGCAAGACTTGCAAAAACAAATTCCTCCGTCACCCTGTCCTTTACGAAATAGTCGTAGGCACACTCGGTGATAAAGGCAAGGCAGAGTCTTACGTCATAATTTCCCTTTATGTATTCCTTGTAAACCCTGCTTCTTTCGGAAACAAAATATCCCGTATGAAGCATCTGTGTAAGCATACGACCGCAGAGTTCAAAGGTTTCGACATTTTTGTTTAAGGCTTCGTTAAAAATCTTCCTTAAGTCCTTCGTAAGTCCTTTATAATATTCAGAAAGATACTTAAGCAGAACTTCGTCAGAGCGTCCCGAAAAGAACGAAAAATCCGCAAGCCTTAAGAGCACCTCATCATAGTTAAACTCGCTTCTCTGTATAAGCTTTACCGTAAGGGTAGCTATGTCCTTATGTTCCAAGCCCTTAATGCCCGATTTATTAATCCAGTCAAGCGCTGTATCATACATTCCCCTTATCAGGAGGTAGCTAAAGCTCTCTTTTCTTTCTTTACCCGTAAGCTTCAAAGGTTCAAGGCTTTCCAGTATGCTGTCCAATTCCTTTATCTCGTCATGATTGAAATAGTAATCCATGAGCTTACTACGAACTGCGCTCTTGTAGGAAGCACAAATGTGAGGTGCATCAAGGATTCTGCGGTAGCGCTCCTTGGTTTCCTCATTTATTTCAACCATCTCAAGGCTGTTTTCAATCGCATAGACGTCAAACTCAAGATTGTCTTTTGAAAGCCTTAAAATTCTTGATGCAAGCATGCCCGGCACCATGAGTCTTTCAAGCTCATAGGTTTCTTTAAGCAGAAACCTGTTTGAAAGCCCATCCTCAAACAAGAGGGTATAGTCTTTTCCGTAAATCGGAAGGAAGACTTCACCGTTTTCGACCGTATAGACCTGTTCAAAATCCTCCGAGCTTTCATAAATAACGGCCTTTAAAATATCGCCTCGGTTCACTTCGACCCTGTGCACAAACAAAAGTTTTGAAAGGACGTCTGCCATTTCCGAAGTTATCCTGATATTTTCAAGTACGAACCTGTACACAACCGCCATATCTCTGTTAATGTGTCCCTTTAAGACCTCGCTTATAGCAAAGCTTTCGATTGTGGACTTGTAGGTCCCAAAAATATCCGCAAGCTCGTCCTTTTTGAGGATGATACGCGCATATAGATAGGCATTGTACTGCCAGGGGAGGGTCGAATCGTATCCGAAATACAGATATACCATCTTGGGTATATCATAGTCCTTGTTTAAATCAAGCGACTGCATGTAATATTCATAAACCTTGGTAACCCTGAGTTCATGCTCGATTGAAAGCTTATACCATTTATAAGCTTCCGGATCCTTTCTGTCAGCCTTTATAAGAAGCGTCGCGATAGTTGACGCCGTATCGTCTGCTGGATAAATTCCGTAGCAATAGGTCAGTATATCAAATACCGCCTCGGAATATTCTTTTTCCGACGAAGCAAGGTAGGTAAAGCGGTTAATGAGGTCGTTATTTAAGAGCTCCCTTTTAACCATGAAGCGCAGAATCTTTATTTCAAAGGGTCCGAGCTTTGTAAGAAGCTCCGGATTTGCATAAAGCATATTTACGGCTTCTTCGAAGATAATCGGGCTGTTGCAGCCGCGCAAAACTGCCTCTTCGACAAAGAGCCATCTCTTCGAAGGGCTTACGGCAAATTCACGTGACAGATATAGAAGCATCCACGCAATCTGCCACTTCGACGGATTGTTTGTATAAATATTCGATACCTCATCTGTTACGGCATCAATATAGCTTTCTTCTTTTGAATAAAGAGTCGTAAGGTAAAGGTAGTACGCCCACCTTGCGTTGCCCTTATCGTCTTCCTTTGAAAATACATCCTCAGCCTGGTCGAGTACCCACTTTGCCTCATTGAACCGCTCCTGCATGATGAGAATCTGAGCCTTGTAAAGCTTTGTAAGGATATCGGTTTCGTCAAGCACCAGGATACGGTCGATGATGTGTGAAGTCTCGGTAAGCCAGCTGTCAGTACTGATGCGCTTTTCCCTAAAGGCCTCGTAATACATGATGACGTCGGTCTTTAATCCTGCAAGCTCCATGAGCTTTGAAAGTTCAGTCTTCGGAAGAGGGTTCTTTGAAACGGATATGATCACCGAAAAGGAGGTAAAGGTGTTAAAAAAGGTTACCTTCCCATAATTCACGCCGTCATGGAGTCTGTCCGGATAAATCTCTATCGGAAAGCTTAGAAAATTTCCGAGAAAATCATTCTCGGTGACCTCATTTTTATGAAGTCCTATGAATTCTCCGTCATGGCTTACGTTCAAATGCGTATAGCCCCAGCCGTTTTTCGTAATGCTTAAATACTCCTCCGAAGCGTTTATCGGAGCCTCTATGTCAAGCGACTTTTTTTCGGGAATATATTCGATGGGCTGCTTTTTATTTATCGCCATCAGAAACTCTTCGACGTTTACCTCGTTTCCATAGAAACGTGAAAGTCCCAGATAGAGTTTCCTGTATTTAAGTTCGTTTCCTCTGAAAATATTTATGAATTCATCCGAATAAAAAAGCTTTACCGCCTCATCCCAGGAGGATCTTGCAAGATTCGTAAAATGAAAAAGGTTTTTTATGGCGCCAAGACTTGTTTCGGCGCACTTTCTTTCTACCGTTACGGTTACGGGAATATAGTATTCGCCTCTGTTTGAAATGATTTTTATCTCACTTTGAACGACATCGCCCTCAGATAAGCCCTTTGCCTCATAGGTAAAGCCGATTTCGGAGCTTACACCCGAAAAGGAATCGGTGAGTAAGGTAAGATTTAAATCTGATGTATAGACTACGCCCTCGGTAAGCTTTCCTTCGCTCCCTCTGATAAAGAAGCTCTCCGTCACGCTCTCGCCCGGAAATAAGGACAAGTCAAAATGGGGCTCCGAAATTTCCAAAGTCCCTCTGTCATAATCAAATTTTCCGTTTAATATACGTTCAACGGTTCCGTCCATACCTGCACCATAAAAAAATGATAGTGCCTGTGCAAATATTCACACAAACACTATCATTATATCATTTAATGATACAAGGGTCAAAAGGTCAAAAGCTTCTTACACAAGCTTATTTGCGTACATTTAGGTCCGAGCAAGAATTCGCAAATCACGAATTTTTGTAAGCTTGCAAGGTCGCGTTAGCGCGCAATAATACGTATCATTGGTTTACTCCTGCTTTTCTTCGGTAAGCTTTAACAGGATTTCGTTGCTTCTCTCAATGAATTCAGACATTGCATCTGCTGAAAGCGGAGCCTGCTGAAGTCTTGCGAGATCGTAAAGCTGATGTACAAAGATTGAAACGTCCTCGTCCTTGTGACCTGTAAGGTAGGTAACAAGCGGATGATTTGCATTGAGTATGAGTGTCTCACCCGACTCTCCTCCAAACATTGAAGGATCCATGCCAGGCATTGAATACATCTTCATCATATCCTGCATACGTCTTGACTCTTCGGAAAGCGTAAGCATCGAAGCAATCTTCTTGTTCTTAAGCTTCTGAATCGAAAGCTTTAAGTTCTTTTTCTTTAAAGCCTTTTCAAATACTTTGGTCAAATCCTTTTCAAGTGCTTCAAGCTCTTCTTTTTCCTTTTTCGAGGTCTTGCCCTTTAAGGCTTCGTCGATATCGGCATCGATACGCACAAACTTAATGCCCTCATTCTTTGCCTCAAGCTGGGAAATGAAAGGCTGATCGATATTGTGCTTTAAGATGACAGCATCCATCTTGGCCTTCTTAAACATGTTGATGTATTGGCCCTGCTGCTGCTCGTCGGTTACATAGTAGATGGTCTTGTCTTTCTTTTCTTCTTCTGTGGACTCGTCCTTTGTTTCCTCGGTATTTTCAGTTGACTCTTCGGTTTCCTTGTTAGCTTCCTCCAAGTCTTCCTTTGCTTTCTCTTCTTCTGTATCGATAGGCTTTACTTCAAGGCATTCAGGCAAAGTCTTATACTTTCCGTCCAAATTCTTAAAGAGGATGTAGTCTGTCATCTTCTCGCAGAACTTATCGTCCTTTAAGCAGCCGAACTTGATGAAGGGCGAAATGTCCTCCCAATACTTTTCGTAATTTTCTTTATCCGTCTTACACATACCGGAGAGCTTGTCCGCAACCTTCTTGGTAATGTAATCTGAAATCTTTGTTACGAAGCCGTCGTTCTGAAGTGCCGAACGCGATACGTTAAGAGGCAAATCGGGACAATCGATCACGCCCTTTAAAAGCATCAGAAATTCAGGAATAACTTCCTTAATATTGTCGGCGATGAATACCTGGTTGTTGTAAAGCTTTATCTTGCCTTCAATGGATTCGTACTCCATGTTGATCTTCGGGAAGTAAAGAATTCCCTTAAGATTGAAAGGATAATCCATATTCAAATGAATCCAGAACAGAGGCTCCTTGTAATCGTTGAATACGTCGCGGTAGAACTTCTTGTAATCCTCATCCGTGCATTCGCTTGGATTCTTAGTCCACAAGGGATGTATTTCGTTTAAAAGTTCGGGGCGCTTCTCAATCTTGAGTTTTTCCTCGTCCCCTTCTTTTTCGGGTTTAACAGCCTCAACCACTACGTCCGTGTCAAGCTTTTCGCTTGCCTTTATGGTCTCGGTTCCCTTGTCGGGTGCCTTTGAAAAATAAATCTCGGTAGGCATAAAGGAGCAATACTTCCTGATTACTTCCTTTGCCTTGTACTCGTTGCAAAATTCCAGACAGTCATCGTTTACAAGCAACGTAATCGTCGTTCCTACAGTGTCCTTTGTGCCGTCCTCCATTGAGAACTCGGTGCCGCCGTCGCACTCCCAGTGAATGGGCTTTGCATCCTTCTTATATGAAAGTGAATCGATATGAACCTCGGAAGCACACATAAATGCCGAGTAAAATCCGAGACCAAAGTGACCGATTATCTGGTCGTCGTTCGTCTTGTCCTTGTACTTTGAGATAAAGTCGGTCGCACCGGAAAAAGCAATACGGTTAATGTATTCCTCAACCTCGTCCGCTGTCATGCCAAGTCCGTTATCAGTAATGGTAATCGTCTTGTCCGTAGAGTTCGTAACTACGTCGATACGCCCCTTGTAGCCTTCCGGGAGCTCGTATTCTCCCATCATTGCAAGCTTTTTAAGCTTCGTGATTGCATCACAGCCATTTGAAATTATTTCCCTGTAGAAAATGTCATGGTCCGAATAGAGCCATTTTTTAATAATCGGAAATATGTTTTCACTGTCAATTGATAAACTTCCCTGCTTTGTCATAATAGTTGCCTTTCTATGTTAATGTCGTAAATTCCTCTGTTGGAAAAAGAAATTTTCACGACGCATTTTTTACATTCCTTAGTTTATGCCCATCATTTTCTAAAGTCAACAAAAAATTAGCACTCATTTGTGCTGAGTGCTAACAAAAATCCTGAAGTGCCTGATTTTAAAGGGTTTTCGAAATTATAAAAGTTTTCTAAAGAAAGGTATGAATCGATTTTTGAAGCTGACCTACAAATCAGCATCAAAGAAAGAATCCGTCGTGACGTCCGCATTGTGAATTAATGTAATCGACTTATAGAGTTTTTCGTTAAAAAGCTTCGTGAGACTTTCTGTATATGTCTCGTATGCCTCGTCAAAGGCTTCCTCCTTACGCTTTTTTAAGATGGTTTCTTTATTCTTAAGGGTCTCTTCTAAGTCAAAATCACTTACACACTTAAGAATATAGTAGCCGTCATCAGTCTTAATGATATCGCTTATCTCGTCTTTCGATAAGTTAAAGGCGGTCTTTACTACCTCGTCATCACCCTCACCTTGCGAAAGCGTGCGGGTAAGTTCCTTGTATTCATTGTATTGTGCAGCAAGTGATTCAAAAGAAACCTCGCCTGAAAGAGCCTCGGCACGCACGGCCTCGGCCTTTTCGTAGGCTTCTCTCTTTCCTCTGTCCGAATATTCCATGTGGTTGCCGTTTGCATCAAGTAAGTAGGTCTTTATGAAAATCTCCTGCACCGTGACAATTCGTGCCTCGTCGTCGCTAATCTCGGGATTTATGTCACGGATTATATATTCGTACAGCTTTGAGGCAATCAGGAGTTCCTCATAATATGCATAAATATCGTCCTTTGTAAGTGCAAGGATTTCTTTTTCCGCATCCGTAAGGGTATTGTAAAAATCCTCGGATACGGTTTGTAGCTTCGCCTCTTCGTCGCCCGTTAGCGTCACATTATAAGACTTAGCCATCAGATTCATGACCTTCACCTGGGCAAGCTTTGCAAGCACCATACTCTTAATCTGTTCTTCGAAGGTTTCACCGCTTAAGGTCTGATTCCAAATATCAGCTCCGTAAACCTCTTCGTACTGATTTTGAATTGTTGTTAAGTAAAGCATCATCTCGGAAAGTGAGGCCGAGGTGTCTTCTATTCTGAACAGTTCCTTGTCATCAAGCTTTGTCGTCACCACGAAATTCTTAGAACAGCCGGACAGAATGCATACACACAATATTAAAGATATTGCCTTTAAAATTTTCAGTCTTTGCATGTTAACAGTAAATCGCCCTCTTTGGTAAACCACTGACGTCCGTTTGTAATGACGTAATTCTCTTTATTTTTAATGCGATAGATATAGTCATGAATATCGTTTAAGGGTGTCTTGAATGCCACACCGCCAAGTAACGGTACGGTCGAATGCTGATCGGAGCCTGCCGTACCCGGAAGCTTATACTTCTTTGCAAGTGCTATTGCCCTTTCATCGTATACGCACCTGTTACGCGATCCGTCCGCAGGATTTGAATGTGATGCATTTACGATTTCAAGTCCATCGACATACTTTTCATAGGTAATAACCTTGTCGATATAGTCTGCCTCCCTGAAAGGATGAGCCTGAATGACCATTCCGTCAAAAGAATGAACAATCTGCAGCTGTTCTTCGACTGTGGCTTCCCTTATCTCGGGGAATCGTTTTAAAATTTCCGTAGTAAAGCCGTAAATCAAAAATTCCGGTCCGTGATAGCCCGCTTCATATCCCTGGAATACTTTAAGACCAATCTTTTCGCCTTCCGCCTTTACCGCTTCGTAGCCTTTGAAAAACTCATCGATCCACTCTTTCCACGGAAGGCTTCTGTCTATTGCTGTATTTCCGCCCCAGTTATGGTCGGTGACTATCACTCCGGTATATCCATTTTCTTTGTACGCTCTTGCCATACTCCTTCCGTCGCTCTTTCCGCAGGCGCTTGCCTCGGAAGTATGCATGTGCGTTTCATATAAATAAGGGTATTCTCCCTTAATTTCCTCTAATGTCATTTCATGCCTTTCTTTCATACTTTAAAAAATTGTATACGATGTCAAAACAGTAAAGCTCATCCGAATCCGCGGTTATCTCAAAGTCGGGATTCTTGTCAAGATCGTCCATATAAGCATCCGCCTCATATTCATAGTCTATCTTCGTAATATGACAAACCTTGGTATCCTTAAGAAATTCTCTGTAAAGCTTTTCGTTGTCAATGATATAAATATCGTCGTCATCAAATGCTTCCAAAGCTTTCCTGACTTCAGCAAGGGTATCTGCCAATATCACATTCTTTGCCTGCTTTAAAGACGTCTTTACTCCATCCGTAAAAATCACATTCACGGAATCTGCCGCCGGCTGCTGGCCGGGAAGCTCACGTATATACCCTGCTCCGTACACTATGACCTTTCCTCTTGTCTCTTTAAACCGTAATTTCCTGTCCGCAGGTATCGAAGCCAATATCCGTCCCTTATTCGAAAGAGCAAAATTTGAATCTACGAGTGCGATGATGTTCATTCCTCAAGCCTTTCTGTTTGTTCCCTGCAACGATTCTTTCCTTGCGGTGATTCCTCCCTTGTGGCGGTTCTTCCCTTGTGCCAATCGCCGCCCGAAAGTATGAGCTATCGCAGCATCTGCAGCGTACACAGTTGCCGACTACCATGATTTCTATATAGCTACCTCTATGTTTTTTATCTGCTCGTGGGTCTCGTAGCCGTCTACTCTGACGTCGTCTCTCGTAAACTTGTAAAAGTCCCTGATGTCGGGATTGAGCCAGAATGTCGGAGCTGGCAGAGGCTCGCGGGTTATAAGCTCCCTGATGAGAGGGATATGGCGGTCGTAGATGTGGGCATCGGCAATTACATGTACAAGCTCACCTACGTTCATGTCGCAAACCTGTGCAAGCATGTGTACGAGGACAGCATACTGCACCACGTTCCAGTTATTTGCCGCAAGCACGTCCTGTGAGCGCTGGTTTAAGATGGCATTGAGAGTCAATCTGTCCTCTCCCTTTCGCTGCGTCACATTGAAGGTCATCGAATACGCGCAGGGATAAAGGTTCATCTCGTGAAGATCCTGATGAACATAAATATTGGTAAGGATGCGCCTGCTGAATGGGTTATTTTTTAAATCGTAAATCACCCTGTCGACCTGATCCATCATGCCCTCTTTATACTCATGCTTTACGCCGAGCTGGTAGCCGTAAGCTTTACCGATGGAACCGTCTTCGTCAGCCCATTCGTCCCAGATGTGAGAATGTAAATCCTTGATATTATTTGACTTTTGCTGCCAAATCCAGAGCATCTCGTCCGTTGCGCTCTTAAGTGCGGTACGACGCAGGGTCAAAATCGGAAACTCGTTTCTTAAATCATATCTGTTCACCACGCCAAACTTCTTTATGGTATAGGCAGGCGTTCCGTCCGGCCAGTGTGGCCTTACCTTCTCACCCTCCGTGCTCGTTCCGTTTTCCAATATATCATTGCACATATCAATAAAAATTCTATCCGCTACGCTCATAGGCACCTCGTTTCTATTTAAAAGAGTATATCACAAAAGACCGAATTAGGGCACATAAATAGTGAAAAACCGTAGCTTTCGCCACGCCACCATCATCACCATTAAACTTAAGAAAAAAACTCCGAAATTTTTTCATTTCGGAGTCAAAATCTTACTTATATTTTTTAACTATTTCCTCGTACGAAAGCTTCCCTCCGTACAAGTCGAGTGCACTTCCGACGGTGAAATTAAGGGTACCGTTTGAAATGGTATCTATCGCCTTGATGTCATCATAGGAGGATATTCCGCCGGCATAGGTAATCTCGCGGTTTACCGACTTTCTCGCATCTGATAGAATCTTTATAAGATTCGTATCTATCCCTTCGCCCTTTCCTTCGGTATCGACGGCATGTACTAAAAATTCATCGCAATATTCGGAAAGGTTCTTAAATACCTGCGGAGTCACACGGAAGTTCGTAAACTTCTGCCATCTGTCGGTTACGACGTAATAGTCACGTCCTGACTTTCTGGCGCTTAAGTCAAGCACTACCCTGCCCGCTCCGACTGCATATCTTAAAGCACGAAGATTGTCAAATAAAATCTCCCCATCCTTGAATACGTAGCTTGTAACGATTACATGACTTGCGCCCGCATCTATGAAGCTTCCCGCATTCACGCTAGTCACTGATCCGCCTATCTGAAGCCCGCCCGGATATTCCTTTAAGGCTTTCAAAGCCTCAGTCTTGCTTGAATGATACCCGTCCGAATTTTTGCCGTTTAGATTTATTACATGAGCACCACGCAAGCCGTCTTTTCTGAATAAAGCCGCATAAAACGCCGCATTCCTTTCGGATACAAAATTCTCCAAAGCCGTACCCTTTTCATCGTTGAGGCTGGAACCTACTATCTGCTTTACAAATCCGTCATGAATGTCAATACAAGGTCGAAACTTCACGAATTCCTCCTTAAACTACCCGATCACATCCCCCATATCGTAGAGTCCCGCAGGCTTACCTTTCATAAACTTTGCGGCTTCAACCGCTCCGTTTGCAAATATTGCCTTAGAGTATGCGGTGTGGGTAATCGTAACCACCTCATCACGTCCCGCAAATATTACCTCGTGTTCCCCTACTATCGATCCGCCTCTTACAGCAGAGATCCCTATTTCCTTTGGATCTCTCTTCTCCTTTGTAAGAGTCCTATCGTATTTATAATTATACTCCATATTTAGAGATTCGTTAATACTTTCTGCAAGAGCAATTGCGGTTCCCGACGGAGCATCGAGCTTTTGATTGTGATGTTTCTCAACGATTTCAATGTCAAAGCCCGCAGGTGCAAGCACATTTGCCACGTTTTTTAGCTCTTTAAGAAGCATATTAATGCCAAGCGACATATTTGCGCTTCTAAGAATTGCATAGGACTTTGAATATTCTTTTACCTTTTCAATCTGGCTTTCAGAAAGTCCCGTTGTACAAAGAACAAGAGGAAGCTTCTTTTTGTCACACCATGCAAGCAATTCGTCCGTAGCCTTGTAGGAAGAAAAATCTATCACCGCATCCGCCGAAACTTCACACTTTTTTAGATCTGCAAATACCGGATAATCATTTCTTTTTTCACCCGTTATATCTATTCCCGCAACGATTTCGGCATCAGGGTCACCTGCCACAATCTCTGTGATTACCTGTCCCATTTTACCGTTACAGCCATGCATTATTATTCTTGTCATAGTCCCACCTTAATCGTTTGTCAGATCGTTAAATTTGATAACAGCGCCGTCATGAAGCTTGATGCCGTAATTGATAAGAGAATTCTTAAGTCTTTCCTCGTTTGCTCCGTCAATCTCGGTAAGAGGAAGTCTTAAAGGTCCTGCCTCCATGCCCATAAGGTTTAAAGCAGCCTTAACCGGAATAGGATTTACCTCGCAGAAGAGGCTCTTGATCAAGTCAATTGCCTCAAGCTGAAGCCTGCATGAAGTCCTAACGTCACCCTCAAGGTACTTTGCAACTATATCGTGAGTCTGTCTCGGAGCCACATTTGAAAGAACCGAAATAACGCCCTTTCCGCCCAAAGAAAGAATCGGAACAATCTGATCGTCATTTCCGGAATAAATGGTGAAATCCTCATCCATAATAGAAGCAAGAAGCGCAATCTGTGAAATATCCCCGCTTGCTTCCTTGATGGCAGTTACGTTTTTTGCTCGTTCATTGATCTTCTTTGCGGTTGCAGGTAAGATGTTGCAGCCCGTTCTTGAAGGAACATTATAAAGGATGCAGGGAATCTTTACTGCCTCTGCAGTCTTTACAAAGTGTTCAACTAAGCCCTTCTGTGTCGCCTTATTATAATAAGGAGTAACTAAAAGCAGTGCGTCCGCTCCTGCCTTTTCGGCTTCCCTCGAAAGATAAATGGCTGTCTCGGTGCTGTTTGAGCCGGTTCCCGCAATAACCGGAACACGTCCGTTAACCTTCTTAATCGTGTGTCTGATTACATTCAAATGCTCTTCATGTGAAAGTGTCGAAGCCTCACCTGTCGTACCGCAGGCAACGATTGCATCGGTACCTCCTGCGATTTGAAAATCAAGCAGCTCGTCAAGCTTTTCGTAATTGACCGAGCCGTCCTGACACATGGGTGTCACAAGTGCAACTGCAGCACCCGTAAAAATTGGTTTGTTCATAAAATCCTCCTTTGCAGCATCGGTCTAAAAAGAAAAGCGTTTTAAAATAAAGAATCCTTCTTTACAGAATTCTTAACCTGCAGCGCGTTGCTTTAAGCGTCATCTGCCTTTCCGCCGCAGTGTGATCCTACCCGGCAGGGCTTTTTATGTAACCTGGAATTCCAATGGATTTTCCTATATTTGATACATAAAAAACCGGAACTTCAAAAAAGCTCCGGCTAAGATCCTAACGTTTTCTGATAGCTCCCCATCCTTTTTAGGATGACAGTCATACGCTTATTAAACGTATGCCCAGGACATACGGTCCGATTCCGTACTCCTTCGGCGTCCTTCCCTTTCCCTAAGCCTCTCCTGCGCTCGACGCATCAGCTTAAGTACTCTTGTTGGACGCAACCTCTACCGTGCTTATGTGTTTTTCTTTGTCAATGTAGCATAGTAAAGTATTACTGTCAATGGGCTCTTTTTACTGATTTTCATACTTTATTTTTGTATAAATCGCCAAATTTTGTTTATTTTTCCATTGTAAGGTTAATTTTACGGTGATATAATGCGTGGGTTGACTAAGTATGCATTTATATGAAGAGGAACTTTTATGTTGCAGGAAAGAAAAGACATTCGTAACGTAGCAATCATTGCCCATGTAGACCACGGCAAGACCACCCTTGTAGACGAGCTTTTAAAGCAGAGCGGCGTTTTCAGAGAAAATCAGGAAGTGGCAGAACGTGTCATGGACTCAAACGATATAGAACGTGAAAGAGGCATCACCATTCTTTCAAAAAATACTGCCGTTATGTATAAGGGTACAAAAATAAACATCATCGACACACCCGGCCATGCCGATTTCGGCGGTGAGGTTGAACGTGTACTCAAGATGGTAAACGGCGTAATCCTTGTGGTAGACGCCTTTGAAGGTCCCATGCCCCAGACTAAGTTTGTACTCAGAAAGGCAATGGAATTAAACCTTCCCGTCATCGTCTGCGTAAACAAAATCGACCGTCCCGAGGCTCGTCCCAAGGAAGTAATCGATGAAGTACTTGAGCTTCTCTTAGAGCTTGACGCAACAGATGAACAGCTTGACTGTCCTTTTGTTTTTGCATCTGCAAAGGGAGGTTTCGCTTCCTTAAATTATGAAGAAAAGGGCAAGGACATGATGCCCCTTTTCGATACCATCTTAAACTACATCCCCGCACCGACCGGCGATCCGGATGCAGGCACCCAGGTACTCATCTCCACCATCGACTACAATGAATATGTAGGAAGAATCGGTGTCGGCAAGGTGGATAACGGTAAGGTTTTTGTCAATCAGGAGGTTGTAATTGTCAACCACCACGAGCCCGACAAGATGAAAAAAGTAAAAATTTCAAAGCTCTACGAGTTTGACGGCTTAAATAAGGCAGAGGTCAAAGAAGCAAATATCGGCTCCATCGTTGCAATTTCCGGCATTGCTGACATTCACATCGGCGACACCCTCTGCTCGGTTGATGCACCAAATCCCATTCCCTTCCAGAAGATTTCCGAGCCCACCATCGCCATGGACTTCTGCGTAAACGACTCTCCTCTTGCCGGCCTTGAAGGAAAATACGTAACCTCGCGTCACCTTCGCGACAGGCTGTTTAAAGAACTTAATACAGACGTTTCCTTAAGGGTAGAGGAAACCGACTCGACCGACCGCTTCAAGGTTTCCGGTCGCGGCGAGCTTCACTTATCCGTTCTTATCGAGAATATGCGCCGTGAAGGCTTTGAATTTGCAGTCAGCAAGGCCGAGGTGCTTTATAAGACCGACGAAAACGGCAAGCGCTTAGAGCCTATGGAAGTTGCTTACGTAGACGTTCCCGAAGAATATTCCGGTTCAGTTATCGAAAAGCTTTCTCAGCGTAAGGGCGAGCTTCGCGAAATGGGGCATGCAAGTGGCGGATACACCCGTCTTATCTTCTCCATCCCTTCCCGTGGACTCATTGGCTACCGCGGCGACTTCATGACTGACACGAAGGGAACCGGCATCATCAACACGATTTTCGACGGTTATGCTCCCTACAAGGGCGACATTGCCTACAGAAGTCAGGGTTCGCTCATTGCCTTTGAATCGGGAGAAGCGGTTACCTACGGACTCTTCAATGCTCAGGAACGCGGTATCCTTTTCATCGGACCCGGTGAAAAGGTTTATGGCGGTATGGTAATCGGTCAGACAGGCAAGTCCGAGGATGTTGAAGTAAACGTGTGCAAAAAGAAACAGCTTACCAACACCCGTTCCTCTTCCGCAGACGATGCCTTAAGGCTTACCCCTCCCAAGATTTTAAGTCTTGAGCAGGCACTTGACTTTATCGATACCGACGAGTTACTCGAAGTAACTCCCACAAAGCTTCGTATCAGAAAGAAAATCCTCGATTCTCTCCAAAGAAAGAGATCCGGATTCAAGAAATAAGTTTCGCTTGTGAAGCTCTCGACATCTGGTGTGGTCGCCTCGCAGACAATACCCTTCGCGTAAGTGTGCGCACTTACGTGTAAGCGGATTGTGCACACTTACGCGAAGTGCCTTTTATTAGGATATTGCGAAGCGATTTACTATACAGTAAGAATAAACCCGAGGTTTGACGCCTCGGGTTTGTTTATCAGGGAAAATACCTTATGGAATTTTAAAAAGCATTACCTTCGTTTGACACCTCGGTTTTTTAACAGTGAAATTACATCAAGAACGGATATGCTGAAATAAGTACCTGCCCTCCGAAGTAAAAAAGGAGTGAAATAAGCGACCAGCCAAAGGTATTTCCGTATTTTTTGTTTCTCGCAAGCAGCCAGTCGGAAATCATCAAGAAACATGCTCCCAGTCCCAGAAGCACAAGTGCGGGATTCCCCGTCATTATTAATGGAAGTGAAAAAGCAAAGCTTCCGCTGATTGCGATATTGTATACGATCAGATAGAACCTGTACTTTTTACTGAGCTTCGATACCGTGAGAAGCGTTCCGATTGCTATCATAAGCGCAAATACCAAAAAGACCGAAGGATTCATCTTCTCCGTCAGCAGAATCATCGAAATTATATAACCCACATGTCCAAAGAAAAAAAGTATTCCGCCCATTACAAACTTAATTTCAAGGACAATGTCCCCAAGTCCGCAAAGAAGCATCGCAAGTATCAGTATATAATTGGAAATCGTCAGTTCCTTTGAAAAGCCGGCAAGGATGGTTTCGATTACGAGTACCAGAAAAGGCAGGCCCACACAGGCGCCCTTCCATAAAAGTTTCTTTTTCCGTTTGGAGCCATCAAACTTCGATCTTGTATAAATAGGTACGAATAGTATGAGGTCTGCAAGATATATCATCGTAATGAGGGCTGCATGAAATGAATACATTTTTCCTCCGAAATTAGTCAGATTTTCTAATTTTTTCTTCGAAATCTTCCATATTTATGGTAAAGATTATAAGTTTCTTTTTCCTCTTTTTCAACTGATTCGGATTTAGACTTCGTATCTCGTCCGGAAGACAAAAATTTTTGTTTAATTTTACACTGTAAAATTTTAACACTTTACGTTGACAAAGTGTTTTTTTTGTATTAACATACGTGACTATAAACAAGAAAGTTCTTTTTTTCAAGGAGGCAGTTTATGAAAAAGTTATCAAAGGTAGTAAGCGTTGTACTTGCAGCTTCAATGACTGTAGGTATGCTCGCAGGATGTGGAAGTACTTCAAGTACTTCAAGCACTTCTTCATCAGACACATTTAAGATTGGTTCAATCGGACCTTTAACCGGTTCCGCAGCAATTTACGGAATCGCAGCCATGAACGGCGCACAGATTGCAGTAGATGAAATCAATGCTGCAGGCGGCATCAACGGATATCAGATTGAGTTCTCTGCTCAGGACGATGCTCACGATGCTGAGAAATCGGTTAACGCGTACAATTCACTTAAGGACTGGGGCATGCAGATTCTTGCAGGCACGGTTACCACAACTCCCTGTCTTGCAGTTGCAGACAAGAGTTACAAGGACGGAATGCTTGAGATTACTCCTTCCGCTTCGGCAGCAAGCGTAATCACCAACCCCAACGTATTCCAGGTTTGCTTTACAGACCCTAACCAGGGTATCGCTTCTGCAGACTACATTGCAGAGCACTTCCCCGATGCAACCGTTGGCGTGCTTTATTGCTCAAACGATGCTTACTCAACCGGTATCCGTGATACCTTCGTTGCAGAAGCAGCAGAAAAGGGCTTAAACATCGCAGCAGAGGAAGCATTTACAACAGATACCAACACCGACTTCACTACTCAGCTTCAGAAGTGCCAGTCAGCAGGTGTTGACCTTCTCTTCTATCCTTATTATTATCAGGAAGCTTCCGTAATTCTTTCCGAGATTGACACCATGGGCTATGATGTAACCGTATTCGGTGTTGACGGTATGGACGGTATCCTCGGTGTTACAAACTTCGACGTATCACTTGCCGAGGGCGTATATCTTCTTACCGCTTTCGCATCTGACGCAAAGGATGATGCAACCGTTTCATTTGTTACCAAGTACAAAGAACAGTACGGCGATACCTTGAATCAGTTTGCAGCAGATGCATACGATGTAATCTATACCATCAAGGCAGCACTTGAAAAAGCAAACTGCACGCCTTCGATGTCCGCAAAGGAAATCGGCGACGCAACAATCCCTGCAATGACTGAAATCACTGTTGACGGTCTTACCGGCGAAGGCATGACCTGGGATGCAACCGGTGCCGTATCCAAGGCTCCTACCGCAGTAGTTATCAAAGATGGTGCTTACGTTACACCCGAAGACTGATAAATAAAAGTCCAAAGACGGGCTGAGGCGACTCGGTCCGTCTTTCTTTCGATATGGGAGATTGCCCTACAATCTTTCATATCGAAGGAATTTTGACTTGTGAAGCTGATACAGGCTCTGATTCTTTCTTGTATACATGTATTTTCTATGCTAAAATAATTTGACTTTTAGTTTGAAAAAGGAGTTTTTTATGGATTTTCTGTCATATCTTATCAATGGCATAAGCCTTGGCAGTGTCTACGCAATTATTGCCTTAGGCTATACAATGGTTTACGGAATTGCCAAGATGCTGAACTTCGCTCACGGCGACGTAATCATGATCGGTTCCTACATTTCCTTTATATGTATGAACCAGTTAGGTATTAACCCTTACGTATCGGTGATGGTTTCCGTTATTTCCTGTACTCTTTTGGGAATTATCATAGAAAAAGTTGCCTACAAGCCCTTAAGGCGTGCCACCTCCCTTGCTGTTTTGATTACAGCAATCGGAGTCAGCTATCTCCTTCAGAACCTTGCTCTCATCATCTTCGGAGCAAACCCGGTTTCTTTTTCATCGATTATTACAGCTGAGCCTTTAAAGCTTGCAGATGGGCAGCTCACAATATCTGTAACCGCCATTGTTACGGTGGCCGTATGTATCCTCATAATGATCGGTCTTTCAATCTTTATTAAGACCGCCAAAGCCGGTCAGGCAATGCTTGCCGTATCCGAGGACAAGGATGCGGCTCAGCTCATGGGTATAAACGTTAACGCAACGATTTCTTTAACCTTTGCAATCGGCTCGGGACTTGCGGCAATTGCAGGTGTGCTCTTCTGTTCCGCATACCCCACATTAACTCCTTACACAGGTGCGATGCCCGGTATTAAGGCATTTACCGCCGCAGTATTCGGTGGAATCGGATCGATTCCCGGAGCACTTATCGGAGGAATCTTGCTCGGTGTCATCGAGATTTTCGGTCGTGCCTATATTTCCTCGCAGTTATCCGATGCGATTGTTTTTGCCGTTTTGATTATCATTCTTCTCATCAAGCCTACGGGTATCATGGGTAAGAAGATTCACGAGAAGGTTTAAGGAGGTGAAGGCAATGCGTAAATTTTTTGATTTTAAATCTTATAGCAAAGCAAAGCGCGCACCCATACTTACCATTTCGGGCGTAATACTTGCTTATATCATAATGGAGATTCTTATTTCGGCAGGCGCCGTTTCAAGCCTTATCGAAGGGATTCTGGTTCCTGTCTGTGTATACTCGCTTGCAGCCCTGGGGCTTAACCTCTGCGTAGGAATACTCGGCGAACTTTCCCTCGGTCATGCGGGCTTTATGTGTATCGGAGCATTCTTCGGAGTAATTACCTCAAAGCTTTTAAAACCTGTCATTTCAAATGACATTTTACTTTTCATCTGTGCACTTATTGTCGGTGTTATTGCCGCTGCAATATTCGGATTCTTAATCGGCATCCCGGTTTTAAGACTCCGCGGGGACTACCTTGCAATCGTAACTCTTGCTTTCGGCGAAATTATAAAAGGCATCGTAAATGTTCTTTATATATACAGAGATGCAAACGGACTTCACCTTGCTTTCGGTGACAAGAACAATATGGTCGTTGACGAGGCCACAAAAGAGGTTATCCTGGACGGACCTTTAGGACTTCCCCAGATACCCCAGCTTGCAACCTTTACAATCGGCATTGTATTGATTGTCCTCGCGCTCTTGCTCATTTATCACTTTGTGAATTCCCGTACGGGTCGTGCGGTTATGGCCATCAGAGACAACCGTATCGCAGCCGAATCCGTCGGACTCAATATTACCGGATACAAGCTTCTTGCTTTTTCTGTTTCGGCAGCCATCGCAGGTGCGGCAGGTGTTCTTTATGCACACAACCTTTCAACGGTTACCGCAACCTCATCAAACTTCGGCTACAACCAGTCGATCATGATCTTAGTATATGTAGTGCTCGGTGGAATCGGATCTATCCCCGGCTCAATCATTGCAGCCACAATTCTTACGATTCTTCCCGAAGCTTTGAGAGGCTTCTCGACCTATCGTATGCTTATTTACTCAATCGTGCTGATTACAGTAATGCTCTTTACCTGGTCTCCTAAAGCCCGCGATTTTAAGGAGCGCATGAAGCTTAAATTTACGAAAACTTTTAGAAGGATTTTCAAAAAGAAGGAGGTCATAAACGATGCAAAGTAATCCTATGCTCAAAGTAAACGATCTCTCCATTTCCTTCGGCGGATTAAGAGCCGTCGACGACTTTAACATTCAGATTGAAAAGGGCGCACTTTACGGGCTTATCGGCCCCAACGGTGCTGGAAAAACAACGGCATTTAACCTCCTTACGGGTGTATACAAGCCGGATCAGGGCAAAATAATCCTTGACGGGCGTGATATAACCGGTCTTTCCACGATTGAGATTAACAAGGCAGGTATTGCCAGGACCTTCCAGAACATCCGTCTTTTCAAGGACCTTTCCGTTCTTGATAACGTCAAGGTCGGTCTTCACAACCACCACCCCTACTCCACAGCCACTGCTGTTTTGAGACTGCCAAAGTACTTTAAGGTGGAAAAAGAAATGGACGAGGCTGCAATGAAGCTTTTAAAGGTATTCGACCTTGATAAAGAAGCTTCCTACAAGGCTTCCCAGCTCCCCTACGGTAAGCAGAGAAAGCTTGAGATTGCAAGAGCCCTTGCTACTTCACCGAAGCTACTGCTCTTAGACGAGCCCGCCGCAGGCATGAACCCCAACGAAACCCAGGAGCTAATGGATACAATTTCTTTCGTAAGAAAGGAATTCTCTATGACAATACTTCTTATTGAACATGATATGCGTCTTGTTTCGGGTATCTGCGAACGCCTTACCGTTCTTAATTTCGGTCGCGTTCTTGCTAATGGACCTACAAGTGAGGTACTTAACAATCCCGAAGTTATTAAAGCGTACTTAGGAGAATAGCCATGGCAATGCTTGAAGTAAGAAATTTACATGTACATTACGGTGTTATCGAAGCAATAAAGGGCATTAATTTTGATGTAAATCAGGGTGAAGTCATTGCCCTTATAGGTGCAAATGGCGCCGGAAAAACAACAACCCTTCATACCGTCAGCGGTCTTATAGCCCCTTCCGAAGGTACTGTTACCTTTGAAGGAAAGGACATCACCAAGACCCCCGGTCACAAAATCGTATCGATGGGTATGGCACACGTACCCGAAGGCAGACGTGTCTTTGCCGAGCTTACCGTTTTACAGAACCTTAAAATGGGTGCTTATACCCGCTCGGACAAAAAAGAAATTCAAGATTCCCTTGAAATGGTATACAAGCGTTTCCCAAGGCTTTTAGAACGTAAGAATCAGCTTGCCGGTACTCTTTCTGGCGGCGAACAGCAGATGCTTGCAATGGGCAGAGCCCTAATGAGTAAACCCTCCATCATCTTAATGGACGAACCCTCCATGGGTCTCTCTCCCATCTTCGTAAATGAAATCTTTGATATCATCAAGGAAGTCAGTGCTCAGGGCACTACCGTTCTTCTCGTAGAGCAGAATGCAAAGAAGGCTTTGTCAATCGCAGACCGCGCCTACGTACTCGAG
Source organism: Lachnospiraceae bacterium (assembly GCA_963605385.1). Lineage (GTDB taxonomy): Bacteria > Bacillota > Clostridia > Lachnospirales > Lachnospiraceae > UBA1258. The sequence continues at coordinate 17,830 of CAVCUM010000003.1, read as the reverse complement.
ACAGGCAAAATCGTCCTTGACGGCAAGGCAAGCGATCTTATGAACAATGATGCAATAAAGAAGGCATACTTAGGAGAATAAACCATGAACAAGTTTGTTATTACAATTGCACGTCAGTACGGCTCAGGCGGGCGCACCATCGGCGAAATGCTCGCAAAGGATTTGCAGGTTGAATATTATGACAAGGACCTTATAGTAAAAGCTTCCGAAGAAAGCGGCATCAGTATGGATCTCTTTGCCAAGGCCGATGAAAAGAACAAGAGCTTCTTTAAGCGCTTTAAAAAGAAAAACTATGGCGGTGAGGTTCTTTCTCCCTCGAGCTCACAGTTTACTTCCGAAGAAAATATATTCAATTATCAGGCTAAAATCATAAGGGATCTCGCTGAGAAGGAATCCTGCATCATAATCGGACGTGCCGCAGACTACATCTTAAAAGACCGTGATGACTTAATCAGCGTTTTCGTACATGCTCCAATGCCCTACCTAAAAGAGCAGGCAGCCACAAAGCTTTCCATGTCCGACAAGGACTTGGAACGTTACATCTTACGCACGGATAAAGAAAGAGCCGAGTACTACGCTCTTCACACCGGTCGTGAATGGACAGATGCGCGCAACTACGACCTCTGCCTTGATTCTTCAAAGCTTGGATATGACAAGTGCCTTGAAGCCATTAAGGCATATATGGAAGTGAAGTTTAAGTAAATCCTATTATGGCAAATAAAAAAACTATATGTTTTTTTATTTGCCTATTTACGATTTTTCTAAATATCTAAAATTAATACTTCAAAGAAATTTCTATATTTCAACCATATCAAATGCATCCAAAATGGTACCTATATCGATAGGCTTGGAGATGTGGGCATTCATGCCGGCTTCGTAGGACTTACGTCTGTCCTCCTCAAAGGCGTTGGCTGTCATGGCAATGATAGGGATGTTTGCCTTCCTGTTGTTTGGAAGCGTTCGTATTTCTCTGGTTGCCGTGTAACCGTCCATCCTCGGCATCTGAATGTCCATGAGTATTGCATCGTATTTATCGTCCGGAGCATTTGCAATACAGCTTACGGCACAGACCCCGTCAGGTACCGAATCAACCTCTATCCCCGCCTTTTTGAGGATTTCCTCGGCAATTTCGCAATTTAACTCATTATCCTCGCAAAGAAGCACTCTCTTTCCTGCATAGCGTTTTATGTTTACCGCTTTCTTTCCGCCCTTGTCCTTATACTCTTTAGTCCCAACCGTATCCATACACAGACGCATCGGAATATTTACCGTAAATTCGGTGCCTTTATCCTTAACGCTTAACACATTAATATCACCGCCGAGCAAATCGACGATACTCTTCGTGATTGCCATTCCGAGACCCGAACCTTCGATTCCGGATTCTGTAACAGTTCTTTCTCTTGAAAATGATTCAAATATATGGCCTAAATATTCCTCAGACATGCCGATTCCGTTGTCTTTTATCACAAACCGGTACATGGCATGTTCCCGGTTTGCGGCATTTCCTTCCGTAACCGTTATCAATACGTCTCCGCCTTCCGGAGTAAATTTGCAGGCGTTTCCGATGATATTCAAGAGCACCTGGTCCAATCTTAATTTGTCGGTTATTGCCTTCCTATGAGTGACACCCTCGGTACTTAATTTAAGGTCAACTTCTTTGGTCCTAAAGCTCTCTCCCATTATCCTGCATACGTCATCAACCGTTTGAATAACATCGATTTCGTTTTTTTCTACCTTGACGGTTCCGCTCTCTATTCGGCTCATGTCAAGGATATCGTTGATAAGTCTTAACAGATGATCACTTGCGGTCTTTATTTTTTCAAGGTAATCTGCAACCTTTTCCCTGTTGTCGATATTGTCAGCCGCAAGCGAAGAAAATCCCACAATCGCGTTCATGGGTGTTCTAATGTCATGTGACATATTGCTTAGGAAAACTGTCTTTGCCGTATTCGCTTCCTTGGCACTCTCTAAGGCCTTTGAAAGCCTGTCTAAGGTTTCTTCTTCCCTTTGCATCTGCTCTGTGACATCTCTCATGCAGATGATTACATTTAAAAGCCCGCCCGCATCGTCATATCTCTGTGGAATGATAAGGTAGAGTGAAAAGCCGCCGTCACTACGCTTTGCCGTGTAACTGAGGCATACCTGATTCTTCAGCCTTTCTTCAACCGTGTCAAAGTCGACGAATTTTTCAAACTCTTCACAATACTCAGAATCCAGCAATGTATTAATTTGCCAGCGCTGCATTTCTTTATCTAAGGAATGCTTCACCTGATTGTCGGATGAAATGCCATTTGCACGCAGGATTTCTACGGTATGCTTTTTGATGTTTACAATACAAATGTACGAATAAATAACACCCAGTGATTTAATAATTCGAATCTTTTTCTGATTTTGTTTAAGATTTTCCTTCTCGGCGGAACTGTTGATGATCACCGACACCAGATAAAGGATGATGATGCCGAATATATAGGTGGTAACGGCCTCTGCTCTTTCGCTAAAAACTTCCTGCGACGGATAAAAAACATAAACCGTATATTCGAGAACATTCGATGACGCGCCGTAGCAAAGACCCGTATCGCTTCTCACTCTCAAAATCTTCGAATCCATTTCATATTCAATTTGATATTCCTTACGAAACGTTTCAAGACTCGTCCCAATCAGCTCGTTTTCATTTGAAGCCACAACCCTCTTCGTATCGGTTACTACGATAATCCCGTTTGATTCAAAGGGGAAACCCGCAAAAAGAAACTCTATGGAAACTGCAGCCCTGTTTTCCTCTGTCAGCCTTTCATAGGTTTCTATCCTTCCGGTAACAAAATCAATGTTATCTTTAATCTTAACATTGAAATTGCTCTTAACAAACTTTGTAAGAAGCAGAAAAATTAAAATGCCAATCAAAAAGGCAGCAGAAAAATAATGTATGGAAAATGTTGTGAATCGTTTATCTTTCATACTACCTCCCTTACCCTGACCTTATTCGTATACATTCTAACAACTATCTCGGAAAATGGCAATTACGGTTGATTTTTGGACACAAAAAAGGTACGATAAGGCGTGATGAAATTTAATCCGATCAACTTTGGAGGCTATATGATACAGTCAAGGACACATAATTGCAATGAATTAAGATTAAGCGATGTCGGGAAAAAGGTAACGCTTGTCGGCTGGTACGAAAATATCCGCCGTGTCAGCAAGAACCTTGGGTTCGTCGTATTAAGAGACTTTTACGGCACCACCCAGATTGTTCCCGAAACCGAAGAAATGATGGAGAAGTTCTTAAGCGTCAACTGCGAATCGACTCTCCTTGTCGAAGGTGAAGTAAGAGAACGCTCGAGTAAAAATACTAAAATTCCTACGGGTGATATCGAAGTCGTACCGAGTCGTGTTGAAGTACTCGGAAAGTGCATTTACAATGAACTTCCCTTCGAAATTAACCGTTCCAAGGAAGCCGATGAGAATACCCGCTTAAAATACAGATACCTGGATTTGAGAAATCCCGAGGTTAAAAAGAAAATCGTTCTTCGCTCCAAAATCGTAGCTGATTTAAGAGCAGCCATGATGGCACATGATTTCCTTGAAATTACCACTCCCATACTGACGGCTTCAAGCCCCGAGGGTGCAAGGGACTATCTCGTTCCTTCAAGAAACCATCCCGGTAAATTCTACGCTCTTCCGCAGGCTCCTCAGCAGTTTAAGCAGTTGCTCATGACCTCGGGCTTTGACAGATATTTCCAGATTGCTCCCTGTTTCAGAGATGAGGACGCACGTGCAGACCGCTCTCCCGGAGAGTTCTACCAGCTTGATATGGAAATGGCATTCGCCTCTCAGGAGGATGTCTTTGCCATAATCGAGGATGTACTTCCTCCCATCTTTGAAAAATACGGAACCTACAATACGGCATCCAAGGCGCCTTTCAGACGTATCGCATACAACGATGCAATGGAGACCTATGGTTCCGACAAGCCCGATTTAAGAATTGATTTAACCATCACTGATGTGACCGATGTCCTTTTAGGTTGCGGCTTTGAGCCCTTTGACGGAAATCTTATAAAGGCAGTTAAGATTCCGGCATTTACAAAGACTCGTAAGGAAATCGACGCTCTTTGTGATAAGGTCTTTGTTACTACCGCAAATAAGGTATACTGGTTCAGACTTGACGATAATGGAGAGCTCGTCGGCGGAATTGCTAAATTCTTGCAGGATAGAAAATCCGACGTCATAAAAGCCTTAGACCTTAAGAACGGCGATTTTGTCGCTGTTTCCGCCGGCAAGAAGCTTCCCGCCTTGAAGACCGCAGGTGCCGTTATCAAGACCTTCGGAAGCGTATGTGACAATGTATTTCGCAAGGAAAGATATGAATTCTGTTGGATTGTAGATTTCCCCATGTACGAAATCGGTGAGGAATCCGGTGAGATTGAATTCTGTCACAATCCCTTCTCGATGCCACAAGGCGGCATGAAGGCCCTTTGTGAAGAAGATCCGCTCACCATCAATGCATACCAGTATGACCTCGTATGTAACGGTGTGGAGCTTTCCTCCGGAGCTGTCAGAAACCACGATCCCGAAATCATGGTTAAGGCCTTTGAAATTGTCGGACTCGGTGAGGATGACGTGAAGGCAAAGTTCCCTGCCATGTACAACGCTTTCTGTTACGGAGCTCCTCCGCACGCAGGCATCGCACCCGGTGTCGACAGAATGGTAATGCTCCTTACCGGCGATGAGACCATTAGGGAAATCATTCCCTTCCCCATGAACAAAAACGCCCAGGATCTTATGATGGGTTCTCCATCAGAGGTAGACAAAAAACAGCTTGACGATGTTCACATCGCAATCGTAATGCCAAAAGAAAAATAAATTGGTTTCTGTATTGTATCCCTAAACGTGCAAGGCCCCGAAGACAAATGTCTTCGGGGCCTTACTTGAGAATGGTACATTGGGGTTATGGGGTATGGTCTTACTATAAAGCCGGCCCATTAACCGATGATTACCAAATTATTGCGTAACATCTGCATCCGTGAAAGGATCTCCGCACTGAGGGCAGAACTTCGGAGGATTTGTAGGATCTGCGGGGGTAAAGCCGCACTTATCGCACTTGTATATAGGTGCGCCTGCGGGTTTCTTTGCGCCACAGTTGGTGCAGAACTTACCCTGATTTACGCTTCCGCAGGAACAGGTCCATCCGTTTGCCTGCTGAGGCTGTGCCTGTGCCTGTGCCTGATTTGCACCCATCGCAAAGAGGTTGGCTGCGTTAAAGCCGCCTGCCTGGCCTGCCATGTTCATACCCATAAAGCCCATTGCAGCGCCATTTGCATTTCCCGCTGCGGTCTTCATAGCCTCTGCCTGAGCGGTAACCATTGTTGCGGCTGCCATATTGACATCCTTGTTGATAGCTGCTCTCTGGGCACTCTTAATCATCTCAGCGTCTTCATCAGGAAGAGTTACGGAACCCAAAGCAACGCTTACTACGGAAAGTCCTCTTAAACCGGACCATTTATTTGAAAGCTCCGACTGCATTACATCCGCAAGCTCGGTATTATGGGCTATGATCTGATTGGGACGAAGCTCCATATCAGAAAGCTTTGCAAATGCAGGCTGAAGTGCAGCGATAAACTCTGTCTTAAGAGTTGTATCAAGCTCGCTGCGTCTGTACTCCTGTGAAACATTTCCGCATACGTTTGTATAGAAAAGAAGCGGGTCGGAAATCTTATATGAATATACACCCGAGCATCTTAAGGATACGTCGATATCAAGACCTATCTTTGAATCCACGACTCTGAAAGGAATAGGATTGGGAGTTCCGAACTTATTGTCCAAAAGCTCTTTTGTATTGAAATAATAAACTCTTTGATCCTTACCTGTATCTCCGCCGTATGTAAAACGCTTACCTATTGTCTTAAATGTTGCAATAATGGAATCGCCGAGACTGCCTGCGAATATCGAAGGCTCAGTTGAAGTATCATATGTAAATTCACCGGGCTCTGCACAAACTTCCACTACCTTGCCCTGCTCTACAATAATCATACACTGTCCGTCCGCAACCGCAATTCCGGAACCATTTGAAATGATATTGTCATCTCCCTTGTTGTTGCCTTTTGTACGCTTGGAGCCTTTCTTTACAAGCACATCCTTGTCAAGAGCTTCACAGTAAATAAACTCTTTCCACTGATCTGCAAGTGCGCCTCCTGCTGCTCCCAATGCTGCTCTTATTAAACCCATAATCTTCTCCTTTTAAATATATTTTTACCTGCCGATGCAGGAAAATTTCAATGTAACTATTTCCGAAATCCAATCAGAATCCCGGAACAATAAGCTTCTGCTCAACTGCGTCTATTGCAAGCTGATATCTGTTCGAATAGCCTGCCTTCTGAAGCATATTGGCGATATGAAACTTTACGGTATTCTCACTCATAAAAAGCTCATCCGCTATTTCCTTGTTGAGCTTTCCATCGCAAAGTGCCCTTAAAACCTTCATCTCCGTTGCTGTAAATTCAATGCTTTTCGCACTTCCCACGCAAACTGTAGGTGACGAGTCCGGATAAACCGATTCGCCAGCCATGGTACGATTTGCTATCTCAATTAATTCAATCTGTCCGAGCTCTTTGTACCAAAAGCTCTCGCATCCGAACTCTCTTGCCTTCTCTATAAAGGAACATTCAGGCAGGCTTGTGGCGATAATTATTTTGATATGAGGAAGCTCTTTTTTTATTTCTCCAGCCGCCTTCAGTCCGTTTTCTTTATCCTTTGTATATACATCCATCAAGACCAAATCAACCGGATTACGTAAGCAAAAAGGCAGTGCCGCGTTTGCATTTTCAAGTGTTCCTATAACTTTGTACTCATCGCTTTCATCAAGCGTTGCCTTATACAAGGTCCTTATCGTGATCGCATCATCCACAATCAAAACATTTGTCATACTATTTTGCCAATACTTCCGGAATATCAAATTCGAGCTCTACGCCCTTCCTAACCGTAACGCGCATTGTTCCCCCGTTATTCTCAACATAATTTCTGATAGAAGAAAGTCCTCCGCCTTCGGTGATACTTGACTCCTTTGCAACTCCGTCATCGGCAATCCTTATGTGCAAAAAGCCATCACTGTGATAGCAAACTATCTTCATTTCATGCGCATATCCATGACGCACGGAGTTGTACATCGTTTCCTTAAGAATCCGCGTGCAAAGCTTATTGTTTTTAGGGAATGGCCCTGCGATTACAAGCTTTACGCCAAATGCCTCTGCCTGACTCATTACCTCTTCAAGATAATCGGCGTCCGAATCCGTCTCTTCCTTGTGGGTATTTTCCCTAAATCCCTTAGAAGTATTTTCCCATATTCTGAGAATTTCTTCAATGCCTGTATTTTCGAAATCAGGCTCTCTTAAATAAAGTCTCGACTGTGTAATTGCCGTCCCGAGTTGATCGTGTACCCGTACTTTATATTTTAAAAGCTCCTCCTGATTGTTTTTCTCCGCTACATTTTTAAGGCTTTCCGAAAGTTCCTTTTCAAGCTGCTTTAGCTTTTCGTTCTCACGTACAAGCTTTGTGTACCTGTTGTACATGTCCGTAATATTTCTTGAAACTATCTCGGAATATCTGCGCATTTCATCCTCAATGATGCGCTTTTCAAAGGTCCATACCTCTCCGTTGTCAAATAAAAAAGTGGGGTTTTTGTATTCTGAAAGCCTTCTGCAGTCATAAGTACTTTCAAAATTTGATATCCACTCCCAAAATATATTAGCATCAGTCGGAATTCTTGAAACTATCCTTTCGGAGAGTTTTTCCATTTTTCTGTTGATAAGGACTATATCGCCGTTTTCCATTCCAAACATCAGACCCTCATCTACCTCATTGATACCATGGTAAATCGTAGTCCTGTTGATGGATGTCAGGTTTCTTTTTCGCTCCTTATTGATAAAGAACACACAGAAAAAGAAAAGTGCCGTCGGATATATCAAATGCAATATGAAGGGTGCCTCTCCCCAGGCTTGCACGAGCCTTGAACCCGTATCTCCGTTTAGACAGATGAAGTCAGTAATAAACTCAAAAGTCGGAAAAACGAGCAGCAAAGTAAGGTACAAAAGAGCAATATACTTTCTGGTCCTAAACCACCAAAGTGAATAGATCATCATCAAAAGTGCAACATCAACCAGTAGGAAAACAATGACTATCTCACATTTCATAGTGTTCCCCTCCTGATTTTAAATGCTATTCCACGTTCCAAATTGCCCGAGGCTTCTACCGTGCCTGACACTCCCTCCGGTGGGGTAATATCCGTATCTTCAAAGGCCTTATAAAGCATGGCATTGATATTTAAGTTTATAATATTGCATTCCGCGTCATAGGATAGTATTGCAGTTAAGCTCTTCGTATATTCGATAATTTTTTCAAGTGTGCGTTCAAGGCATTTATATACGAGTAAAGCTTCTTCATAGGTAAGCTTCGGAATTTTATTAAGGCAAAAACAAGCCTCGATTCCGCCGTCTTTAAGATTGTCAAAGGTTTCCTTAAAGCTTAGCTTAAGCTCCTTTGAGAAATCCCAAAGACCCGCTTCATGCTGCAGGATAAAGTTACTTTTTCTCTTTACATAAACTCCGCAAATATCAAGCTTCAACAGCTGATAAAAGCAATCGTCTCTGTTTTCCGTCGTCCTGATTCTTTCAATGATGTCGTCAAGTCTCTCAAAATCCTTCGAGGTCTCCTTAAAAACAAGGCCGTAGAGACGATTTTCCTCCGCAATTCTCGCGTTATCGCTCTCCATGCGAATTGCCTCTTTCAAAGAACCTGTTGCATCTCTTATGGAAGCCTGAGTATCCGAAAGCTCCTTAATCAGCATAGCCATATCTTTATAATCATGCTCTGCGATTATGAAGCCACCCCTGATCCTTGTCGCTGTAATTTCCGTATTTTCGTCGACTTTGATTTTCGATTTTTTAAGTAGCTCTTTTATTTCTTTTTCCGAAAGATCCCTTGCGCGAAATGACTTGTAAACTGCGTGACCGTTTGCATCCGTAATTTGCGCCTTAATCGAAGAATGTCTGAAGCACCACCCGTAATCTGTATTTGAAGGTATGATGCCCGTCTGAATCAGGCTTTCAAAATAGCCTATGATGTAAAGTGTGAAAGCAGCAGTGAATTCTATAAACATTCTTTTTCCGGTCAGTTGCCAATAAAGAAGAAGCAAAAAATAACCGCCGCTTATCAAATAAACCACTGTTGGTGCAAGGAATCTTCTGTCAAAGGTACCCTTAGAGGTTTTTCTTGGCAAAATAAGCGTAGAAATGAGTGTGACGATTCCGATCCAGAGAATTATCGTGGCATATCCGTACGACGGGACCACCTCCCCCGTCACAGGGTTGATACTGTAAATCAGCCCGTGAAACTCATTTGTCAGGGCAAGCATCAGCAAAAACAACGTTGGAATGAATATCATCATGCCTCTTGCCTTTGCAGTTCTTCTTTCTTTCTCATGAATGGTTTCAGCAATCATGAAATAACAGTATTCAATTACAAGCATTGGAAAAAAATATGAATAAAGAAGGAATCTTTCGCTGATAGCATCTCTTGCCACATACAGCCTAAGTGTCCTTAAAAAGACGAGTAAAATAAGCATAAACGCGGATGTCAGAAGGTACCGCCTGATGAGCCTGTTCATGATTCTCTTAAAAACATTTATGCCCCAATAAATAATCAGCCCAATATAGATTGCATACACGACAATAATACTAAAATACCTGTCGTATGCCCTCCTGTACGATACAAAATTTAGAAAAGACGCAAAAATTATAAGAGAATAGACCAGTATTAAATTGCTGATTATCTTCCGCAAACGAATACGCATGTGAAGATTATATCATAAAGAAATACCATATAACCATATACCAAAAGCGTACAACAGACTAAACATTTTCAGACGTGCTAACCATTCCGGTGAGCCCATTAAGGCAAAAATCGTGTTCGGGTACGGTCTCCACGATTTTTGAGTCTCACTTCCATAGCACTCAAATTAAATGTTTATGTCTGTTGTACGCTCTATGTAAAATGTCTCTTAGTTAAACTTCTTCACATAATCCACGAACCCGGTTAAAGGCAGAGGCTTTGAATAGAAGTAGCCCTGAACCATGTCGGAATTAATATAATTGGCCTTTTCAAGATTTTCTTTGGTTTCAACGCCTTCGACAATGGCCTTGGCATTTAGCTTGTGAATCATTTCCGTGACAGATGACATTATTACCTTGTCCTTTTCAAGGTCGGCTACCTGCTTCATAAAGCCCATATCAAGCTTGATGACATCAAACGGAATATGAACAAGCGCATTCAGTGATGAATATCCGCTTCCGAAATCGTCGATTTCAACTAAGAAGTCCTTTTCCCTGAGGCTTTCAAGTGTGAGTATCAGTGCTTCTTTATTGCTTGCGCAGTCGCTCTCGGTAATCTCAACATGGAATCTTGAATGGGCAATTTCATACTTGTTCACAATTTTCTCAAGCTCGTCCGCAACATCTATCGACATAATATCGCGTTGCGACACATTTACCGATACGGATCCAAAATAGATTCCTTCATCCGTAAGCTGCCTGAGTGCTTTTGCTGCCATATCCCAGACATGAGTATCAAGCTTTGTGATAAAACCGTTACTTTCAAAAAGCGGGATGAAATCGTTTGGAGGAATGCGTCCCAAAATCGGATGATTCCATCTTACAAGAGCCTCCGCTCCGGTCACATTATTTGTGTCAAGATCAATCTGTGGCTGCAATTCGATAAAGAACTCTTCTTTTTCAATTGCTTCATTCATCTCGGAAAGAAGCAGCTGCTTCTTGTTCTGCTCATCTGCCATGCTCTGAGAATATTCCAAAGCATCGCGTACACCCACGGTCTTACACTTTGCAAGTGCAAGAAGCGAGAGTTCATAGTAATATTCCACGGATTTTGATGCATCTCTCATGACCACATAGCCGTGGCTTAAGTCTACGGGGACTTCAATGTTTTCGTCCAGCTTAACCCTTATGTGACTCAATTCGCTCACTATGGTATTTACATATTCAACCGGAATAATACACGAAAACTTTCCGTCTCCCGTTCTTCCGTATACCATGGGATAATTTAAGGAATATTCTGCGAATACACTTGCAAGATGCTTTAAGACCCCATCACCGGCACGTGTTCCGTAAAGACCGTTTATTCCCTTGAAATTGTTGATTCCTGTGACCATCATTGCGTAGCCTGCATCAAAGTCAGCCCGTCTTGTTATGAAAGATGTAGCATCTTCGATAAAGCCCGTTCTGTTGTTTGCGCCGGTAAGCGAATCCTTTACGGAAGCCTTATGTACTTTTTCAATCTGCTTCTTCGACTCCGTGATATCATCAAAAATGTATATGCAGGCAACATAATCACTGGAATTATCATAATATGCCTTGTATAGGATTTCGAAAATCTTGTCGCCTATCTGTTTGGTCGAATATCCTTCGTATATGTCAAAATCAAGACTTTCAAGAAAAGTCTCCTTTGTGGCAAGTGTTTTGTCCCCAAATAAAAATCTTGCCGAATCGTTTGCACGTATCAAATTTCCACGATAGTCATAAAAGATAAAAGCATCCGTAAGATTGTCGTTTACAAACGTCTGCATATCGCTTATAAGAGCCTTCGGCTGATAAAGAAAAGCAGCATAGTAGAAAAGCACCACGACAAGGATGTAAGCAAATCTTGAATAATCCACATGGAAGCCTTTTCCGATAAAAATAAAGTAACAAAGAACCACCGATAAAATGGCGAGGGCAATCATTAAGTAACGAGGTTTATAAAAACGCGGACTGTCAAGCGTTTTCTTGATCATGCAAACAAACATGATGCAAATCATAGACATGCACAAAAAACAATGTACATAGAACAGAAGCTTAGGTTCCGAATAGGTAAAAACATACGGCCCGTCTTCCATCGGTACGTATGAATATGCATATTCATTGAATGGATTTGATAAATTAACAACTGAATCGACAACGATTACGCCAAAGATAAATATCTGAATGTTCGACTTTACTTTGTCTCCTTTAATTATGATGACAGCATTTGTCAAAAAAGCAAGTGTCCATGCATTCAAAGCATGTTCGCAGGCACAAGCTTCCTTCATCACAAACGGATTGGTCGAAAGAAGATTTATCGTGTGAAAAACTATTAATAAAAGGGAGCCCAAAAACCCAAGACCTAACGATTTTCCAAGGTCAGTTCTCTTATTAAAGGACAAAATTCCGAAAACTATTGCAATCGAGCACACGATTGCATAGCCCGCCACAAGTAAAATAGAAGTCATAATCAACTCCCGGCGCAAAGCGCTTTACACTAAATGAGTAAATGAATTATATGTTTTCATCGTTACAATCGGATTAACGTAGTAACATGTCATGGCTCGCCTACAAATCCCAGTGCCGGATTTTAGCCTTCGCAAACAGGAAAATACCTCTCCAATTCCTTTAATCTCAAAAAGGAGCCGTCAAGGCTCCTCTTTTTCAATTCCCGCGGTTTCGGAAACCGGCATTGAAAATGCAATTCCCTGTCCATCCGAATCAAGACCGGCATGCTTGTAGATTGCATGAAGCACCTTGTCTTTGATGTTCTTGGGTACAATCAGCATTACGACATCCTTCTCGGGCTGAATCGTAATGTGGAAGAAGGCCTCGGCATCCTTATTGGCCGTTCCTCTTGCGTGAATCACAGTGCCTCCCCTGGCACCTTCTGCCTTTGCCGCATCCATTACAAGATCCGAAAAGCCGGCGTTTACTATACATAAAATCATCTCATATTTATTCTTGTTCATAAGCCCTCCTACTTAAAGGTCTGACGATTGTCGCAAAGGAAATTAAATACCTGTGCGCCAATTACGCTTGAAAAAGGAATTGTAAACGCTATTCCCTTTCCGTCCTTGATGGAATAAAACTTGCTGTTTAAAAGTTCCAAAGCTGCGGTAGCTTTTTCCTCTCTGATCACACTTAGTAAAACCGCCTTCTCGGTATCGGACAGTCCCAGCATACTCTGCATTTTCTCATCGGCCGTACCCTCTCCGAGCGCCATAAACTGTAAATTGGCATTCATCTGTTGCAAGAGATCTGCGAAAAATTCCGCCTTACGTCTGTTTACTATCGTAACAAGAAGCACAAGCCTGTTTGTTGATACATTTTTCTGTTTTTGTTTAGTCTCTGCCATGCTTCCTCCTATTCAAAATAAATAATCTGTTCATCGTCGGCATCAAGGATACGCTTCATGACGATTCTTTCTCTGACTGCCTTCGAAGCAACCGCCTTAAAGCCAAGTGCCTGAATGGTGATAAGGGGCGTCATCGCAACCATAGCAACCACACCAAAGCCAAGGCTCAATATGGCACTTTCTCCCCTCAAGACATAGCACGCTCCTATTACGAAGGGAAGTATAAAGCTTGAGGTCAGGGGTCCGCTTGCAACTCCGCCGGAGTCGAATGCGATTGCGGTATAAATACCCGGTACAAATATGGACAGAAGCAGCGAAAGTATATAGCCCGGTATCAGATAGTAAAGTACCGAGAAACCATAAATGACCCTGATTACGGAAAGAAGAATTGAAATGCCGACGCCAATGGAAAGTGCAAACAGCATAGACCTCTTCGTAACCGTTCCGCCGGTAACCTCCTCAATCTGCTTGTTGAGTACGTGAACCGCAGGCTCTGCAAGAACTGTAACAAGCCCGATTACAAAAGCGAATATGCAAAGGAACACCTCATGCTCTCCCGCAAGCAGGCTTCCGAGCTTAAATCCGATTGGCATAAAGCCTACCGATACGCTTGTAAGGAATACCACCAGTCCCAAAAAGGTATATACGATTCCGATTGCTATCTGAATGAGTCGCTCTTTTGGAAGCTTCAGTATAAATATCTGGACTGCGATAAAGAAAACAACTATAAGTCCCAGTGCCTTAAACACCTCTCCGGATGTACTTAATATAGTCTTAAAAAGGCTTGAAAGTACGCTATCCGGCAGGGAATAATCGCTCATTGCATAGGTCAGATCTCCGCTTGAGGCAAGCGCCAAAAGCATAACTGCAAGCATGGGACCAACCGAGCAGAGTGCGATAAAACCGAAGGAATTTTCCCCGGCATCCTTACCGCCGATTGTATGTGCAATACCGACACCCAGTGCCATTATAAAGGGAACTGTAATAGGGCCGGTAGTAACACCACCCGAATCATACGCAAGCGGAAGAAATTCAAACTTGCCGTTTTCAATAAGAAGTGATGCAAGGGCAAAAAGAATGAGATAGGAAAGCATCAAAAGTGAAGGAAGGCTTTTCTTAAATATCATCTTCAAAACGCCTATTACCAAGAAAAGACCCACACCAAGGCCGACGGAAACAATAAGCATCGTTCCGTTCATAACCGCGCTTACCTGCCCCGCCAAAACGGACAAATCGGGCTCGGCTATAGTGATAAGCAGTCCCATGAAAAAACTGACAATTAAAAGAAGCTTAAGATTTCCTGATTTGGTAAGACCCGCTCCCATGAACTCTCCCATGGGAGTCATCGAAAGGTCGGCTCCAAGATTAAATAGTGCGATTCCGATAATCAGGAATAAAGAGCAAATACAAAAAACAATTACCTCCCGCGCGCTTAAATCCACGAGCGGAGTTGCCGCTATCAAGAGTACTATCAGTACAACGGGCAACACTGAAGTCACAGCTTCCTTGAGCTTTAGAAGAAGGGCTTTCATCATATGTTTATCCTCTTAAAATTTATTCGGTAATATTTTAACATATGAAGGTCCCTTCTTTCATCATCAAAATTATTAAAATCTCATAAAGCTCTGAGTTTTCACAAATAGTTTCGCTTGCAAAACGAGTGCACCGAGTGCAGTCGCCCGGGCGACATATATCTTTCGTGCGTGTGTGCATCGTGGCACGCGGTGCTTTTCCTGTATAGGGGATTGTGAAGCAATTTCCTATACAAAAAGGAACCCCACAGGGTTCCTTTTACAAGCAAGACTCACTATTTCGCCTTCGGCATTGCTGCGCACTTAGTAAGAATATCGTTTAATTTTGAAATGTCCACAGGCTTTGAAAGATGGAAATTCATGCCGGCATCAAAGGCTTCTTTCTCACTTTCGTCAAGGATATCAGCAGTCATAGCCACAATCGGAATTGTCTTTGAATCAGCACGTTCTAAGCTCCTGATGGTCCTTGTTGCAGAAAGCCCGTCCATTATGGGCATCCTTACATCCATAAGAATTGCGTCATAATAATTAATCGGTGAATCCTTAAATACATCGACAGCCTTCTCTCCGTCATCCACTGACTTTACCAAACACCCCATATTTGAAAGAATCAGCATTGCAACGTAGGTATTTAATTCATTATCTTCCACCAATAGGACACGTAAACCGCTCAAATCAGATTTTTTGTTATTTTCAACAATAGGCACATTGCCATCACATTTCTCAACAATCTGAGCTTTTAATGTCACGACAAACTCGGTACCCTTACCAAGCTCACTCGTGACGGAAATGGTTCCGTCCATTGCATCAACCAAGCTCTTTACTATTGAAAGTCCGAGACCCGTACCGGGTGTCTTTTTAGTCGACTCGTTTACTTCCCTTGTAAAGGGTTCGAATAAATGCTTAAGGAATTCCTCGCTCATTCCGATGCCATTATCCCTGACCACAAATTGTATCTCAAGCACATCGTCCGAAAGCTCGCCGTTTGTAACCTCAAACCAAACGTCTCCGCCCTCGGGTGTAAATTTTACCGCATTTGAAAGAAGATTAAAGAAGATCTGATTAAGTCTGAGCTTGTCGACAAGAATCGTGTATTCCCCCGGGTTTAACTCCTGATGATAGTTGATATGCTTTGCCTCCATAAGAGGATTGATTACCGTTTCGACGGACTTCAAAAACTCAGTTCTCGAAAGTCTTTCTTTATTGAGTGTAAGCATCCCCGCTTCAATCCTACTCATATCAAGGATATCGTTTATAAGTCCTAAAAGAAAATCGCTTGATATCAGGACCTTATCAAGATAGCCTCTGACAGTCTCAATGTCGTCTTCAGTTCTGGCAAGGCGTGTTAAGTTGACAATAGCATTCATGGGAGTACGAATATCATGACTCACGGTCGAAAGGAAGGTAGTCTTTATCGCACTTGCTTCCTCTGCCTTATCCTTTGCAATTTCAGCCTCTTTATATGCCTTTTTTAGTTCCTCTGCCTGTTCACGTTTTGAATAAACATCATGTCGGTTTGCCATAAAAAAGAAACCGAGTATTACTACAACAACCTGGCAACAAGGCTGAAAAGGATACACCTGGTAAATAGGGATAAAGAAATTATTCCCGATAGCGGATATAATAGGCACCAGCGAAATGACAATTGCCTGAATAATATACTTTTCGTTTTTACGATTCCCCCTTATCCAAGCAACAACACCGTCACAAATCGGTTCAACATAGTAGAAATAATTCAGAATTGTAAAGAATGTGAAATACGTTCCTCTGACATAAGTCTTATCTGCCTCAATCGTCCAAAGTAACCCGTCAAAGGGAGACAGTAATACAAAGCGAAGCAGTACAGCAAGAGGTATCATTTCCATGATCTTAAGCATAATGCCATAATCTATCCCGACATAACTACGCAAAAACAAATGCCAAAAGAAAGGAAGAAGTATATAAGATAAATAGAAAAAGAAAACTACAACCTTGAAAACAGTTACGGAACAATTATCATCAAGGTCGCAGGCAATGAATATTCCATCCATTAATACATAAAAAAGCGTAGCCGATATCAAAAAAATGATACGTCTGCGATTACCCGATGTATCAAAATGCGAATTCGCACGCACTATAAAAAGGACCAGAATGATAATCAAAAAGAATGTACTGGTAAGATAGTTACCGATTGTAGGAAAACTACCGTTCAACAAATCACCTCCCCTTAAACACTTTGGGCACAAATGTCAATGATATTCGCAATCCACTTTGCTGCAGCTCCAAAAAAGGCACTACGTGCCTTACGAGGTACCAGGCTTTTGCCCCAGTAAACTCGTAAGGAGCACCCATCGCCTAAAGGCAGTGGATTTTCTTAAGCTTTTATAAATCATAACCGAGAAAAAAATTTATCACTATTTTCAAAAGTGCAATTTGTTGCGATATACTCATTAAAAAAGAGACTCAAAAAGTATATACCTTGTAAATTAGCAAATCAATAACAAGACATTTTAAAAAAAGTAAAGAAAAAAGGAAAGGCCCTTCTTTGTACAGAAAAGCCTTTTTTGAATGCGGATAACAGGAATCGAACCTGCACGGTCTCCCACCAGAACCTAAATCTGGCGCGTCTGCCAGTTCCGCCATATCCGCTTATATAGAAAACGTACCCGAGAAATCGGATACGTGAAATTCGTGAGCCACGCGGGACTCGAACCCGCGACAACTTGATTAAAAGTCAAGTGCTCTACCACCTGAGCTAGTAGCCCTTATTACCAACTGGGCTAGGCAGATTCGAACTGCCGAATGCAGGAGTCAAAGTCCTGTGCCTTACCGCTTGGCGATAGCCCAAAGCCTGCTCCAAAAGATACCCATTGGAAAGGGTGGCTAGAGGGACTCGAACCCTCGGTCTCCAGAACCACAATCTGGCGCGTTAACCAACTACGCTACAGCCACCATATCACGCTTCTATTAAGATAATAAACGTAATAAAAGCGGGTGATGGGAATCGAACCCACGTATCCAGCTTGGAAGG
The DNA here is from genome assembly GCA_963605385.1 of Lachnospiraceae bacterium. Classification (GTDB taxonomy): domain Bacteria; phylum Bacillota; class Clostridia; order Lachnospirales; family Lachnospiraceae; genus UBA1258. Next base: position 97 of record CAVCUM010000003.1, on the reverse strand, counting down.
CTGGTGTTCTACCATTGAACTACACCCGCAAGGATTATAAAATCGGGGTGACAGGATTCGAACCTGCGACCTCCTGGTCCCAAACCAGGCGCTCTAG